>NZ_FOXO01000043.1 GCF_900115735.1 Butyrivibrio proteoclasticus | reverse complement strand
ATCCATCTGCTTCAAGCACAGCATACAGTGGTGCAATCACTGTAGGTGAGACCACGACTATCAAGGCAATCGCTGTCAAAGAAGGAATGACTGACAGCTCAGTAGCATCTACAACTTATACAATCAGTGAAGGACCTGAGCCGTCTGAAGAAACAAAGGTAGAAGTCGAAGATCTGTCTGATGACAGCATTTCTGATGACCTGAAAAACAGCGATTTCAACACAGTATCAAAAATTGAAGATGCTCTGGAAACAGTTCTTTCAATTACAACAGAAGAAGAAAAAGAAAGATCGAAACTTGTCGATGTCAAACTGATGGTTTCAACTGACGGAGGTTCAACCTGGACTACAGCAACTGCTGAGAACTTCCCTGCAGAGGGCATTGATGTAGTATTGCCATATCCTGACGGAACCAATGGCGATGAATATAGTTTTAGCGTTGCCCATATGATTGGAACAAGTGCTAACGGCAAGACTGCCGGAGAAATAGAGAAGCCTGGTACAACAAACACTTCTTCAGGTATCAGCACACATTTTAACGGTCTTTCACCTGTAATGATCACATGGACAAAGAATTCATCACCTTCAAAGAAGGATGACTCAAAGAGCAAAGAAAAAGCTCATACACACCACTATGTATGGGAAACTATAGAAGCAACGGAAGATAGTGATGGCGAGTTAAGGTACAAATGTGACATTTGCGGAGATATTCAGACAAGAGTGCCTATAACTGCTTACTATGTGTTCAATAAGAATACTACAGATAAAATTAGAAAAGCAGGGCAAGGAGCAACAGTGAAGATTGAAACATCACGTTTCATTTCCTTCCACAAGATGGTAATGGATGCCCTAGCAGAAAGACCTGATGTAACACTTGAGATTAGTTTCCTTGACGGAGAATATAAAGGAGACAGAGTAATCGTTACAATTCCTGCCGGTACTGACGCGTTATCATTATTAGACGAAAACGGTTTTGTCGGATTCTTGTATCTAGCTTCTAAGTATGGATACACGTTAGAAAACTAATTATATTAAACTGATGATGTTTGTATAAAAAGGGAGAAGATTGATGATGGATAAATCAATCTTCTCCTTTACTAATTCATAGAAGTTAAAAATCTTTTCCGTTTGTTAATTGATTTCTGAACCAACTTGGTTCAGCTTTATGTGATGTTTTATTTGCTGACAAAGCGGTATTTTCCCTTATCTTGACTTTTTACAGCAACTATTACCTTAACCTCATCACGAAGTTTGGCGATGCCTGAGCTTGATTCAATTCTATCTGTCCAACGAACTGCTGGAGAATCTCTTATCGAATTCTATAGTATCGTGCCCGGCTTTCTCCCTCAGCTTCAACTATTCCTTCAGCTACAAGATCGGATAGTATAGCCCTAACTCTCGGCTGGCTAAGACCAATATGCTCAGCAATCTCTGATGTTTTGGCATTTCCCTGACTAGTAATATAAGCAACTATCACTTCTTTGTTTTCAGTAGTCTTGGCTTTGCCGCTTATATTTTTCGCTTGTCGCTTGGTTTTGTCGCTTGTCGCTTGCTTTTGCCGCTTGTCGCTTGCTTTTGCCGCTTGCAACCTATAAACAGTAGCCTTGATTCCGTCACCAAATTCCTCAAAAACAGGTTCCTGCAGACCATACTGCTTACATGATGTGATAACTCTGGGAATACCGGTTCCCCACGCTTCAACTATGTGCATGTACTGGAACATATCAGCGATGGCCTGATTTCTGCATTTTGATCTTCCGGTTTTCATGGTTGCAAAATCCATTCCGCCATAAAGCGTTCCTGGCGATACTACTTCAATTCTATCGTCGAAAATGGAAATCTGTATCTTAGATTCGACTAAATAGCTTCGATGAATAACTGCATTGGCAACCAATTCTCTGATTGACTTTATTGGGAGCTCATAGACATCTTTACTATAGAGCCCATTGACCTCAGCACCAATGTTAATATGCTTCAAGATAAACTGAAATGCATCAGATAACTGCTCATAAATAGGACCTTCAAACTCTTTTTTATCAATAAAAATGTCTCTGTCATTTCCTTTAAACAGGGCACATTGTATCTTGGCAAAACGAGAGTGATTATCTGTCATTAAAGAAAATGCATGTGTGGGCGCTAAATCTCTTCCGCTTCGACAAAGCATACCCATATCTTCGAGTTTCCCTATGGTCATATCTTTTACAGCTAATTTCTCATCCTCTGTCTCACAATTAGATATAGCAATTTCTTTTACCACTCTGCATAACTCGAGAGCTTTTTTCTCGTCATAATCAATGCCGATTTCTTGCATTGAATCATATGACAGGCTGGCCCCTTCAAGTTCAAGTTCTTTTAATGTAACAGGATCAGCCGGTCTGCTGGTACCGTTGACCCTTACATATGAAGTATCTTCTTTTGCTTTATTAGCCAGATAGTAAGGTCTATGTTTTCCCGGGAAAACCTCAACTACAAGAACAGTCTTGCCTTCCACTGACTGAGGATAAATATCAGTCTCAATAAGCGGTGTACATGAATCTGAAATCATTGATGAAATTGAATCAGAGAGCTTAAATGGGCTCTGGTCACCAATACCTACAACCTCTTTTGTCTCATCAACAATTCCAATTATGCTTTTTCCACCACTCGTGTTAGCAAAAGCAATAATATCCTTTAAAAATTTCTCGTGTTTTGAAGGGATTTCCTGCTTGAATTCTATTTTTTTATCTTCTCCAAAGTACTCTTTAGATACCATAGATAAATCTCCTCTATTCTATGTCGCTATCATTCTGATCTAGCTGATCGTATCGTTCTTGTAATTCCGCTATCTTTCTCTTGAGGCGGGCTTTTTCAAGGCTCTTCTCCGTCTTATCAACAATTCCTTGTGGATAAGTCCATTCCCAATTATGGTAGGCATTTATGATTTCCGCTTTTTCTTCTTCGGAATTAGCAACCTCGAGATCGGACTTCATCTGGGCGTATACATCATACCAGTCTTTCATGTACTCATAGAGACTATCCTTAAAATCTACCGTAAGACATAATCCGGGTACATGATTTTCATCTGTGGGCTCGATTTTCATATTAAAGTTATGCTCAAGTTCAAACATAGCATACATGGCGCCAATATAACTGGTTGTAACCGGATCTGCCAATGCAAGCGTACTTACACCAAGTGCTTCCGCAATCTTTTTGAGCATATCTGTTTTTGGCTTTCTTGCCCCGTTTTCATACTTCTGCATTCTATCGGCATTTAACCCAACTTTTTCACCAAGTTCAGCAAGCGACAATCCTCTCGCATTTCTTATGGTGCGTATTCTTGCCCCAACTCTGTCTGCAGCAGTTTCGTCATTGAACTCTACCGGATCCTGTCCAAATGCTTTGCTTATAGTAATCATGCGGATTCCTCCATTACTGATAATTAACAATTCATTACTGATATGGTAGCACAGATTATAACAGATATGAAGCACAAAAAAGGACATATAGAGAACATTTTTATAAAAGCACGTTATAGTGCTTGCAAAGAACCAGATAAAATGATATAGTACAATTAAAGAACAGAAATGTTCTTAACAAGAACCAAGAAAACAGAATAAAACAAACTGGTTCATCAACAAAAAGCGTTTCCCGGGAATCCGGATGTCGCAAAGAGCCCGGCGTTTCCTGATACAGATGTCGCCGATACCACAAAAGAACGGGAGAAGTGTGTTTCTCAGAAAGGAGGAAAATGAAAAACAGAAACAGACAAAGAGCAAACCGAAAACTAAAGGAAGAACTTCTTGATTTCAGAGATGCGTGTGGAGTCAAAGACCCCACACCATATGAAGCGGTAAAGGAAATCGTAGCTGAAATGAAGAAGAACAAAGAAAGGAGCAGACATGGAATACACGAATATGTTAGTTGGGTATAATGATATACTCACACCTACAGATGTTAAGGAAATCCTCAAGATAGGAAGGAACAAGGTCTATGACTATCTGAAGGATGGCACAATCAGATCTATGATGATTGCCGGGAAGTACAGAATTCCAAAGTTATATCTTCTGGAATTCATGTATCCCGATGTAGAATTTGTTAAGGAGGCAAGCTGAGAATGGCAAGACCTAAGAAAAGCGGCAAAAGAGCTACGGGTATCCAGGGCAGAAGCGGCTATCTATATATTATCAAGAATAACTATATAATTAAGGATGGCAGCAAGACCTTCGAAAAGCAGTGGATATCCACCGGGCTAAAAGATACGCCCGAGAATATCAAAAAAGCTTCAGAGATGAGAAGCAGGCTTCTTAATAAAAAGGAAGTTAAAAGCACAGACAGAAATATTTCATTAAGTAAATATGCGGATGGTTTTCTTGAAAAGAAGAAGAGAGAGGTTTCAGATACAACCCTTTCTTCTTATTTTTATAGAACAAACAGAATCAAAAATTACTTTGGTGATACTAAAGTCAAAGATGTAAATGAAACTATGGTCGAGAACTTTCTTGATGACATGTTCACAGCCTACCATGTTCAGTACAGAACTGTCAAAGATACGAAAGTACTTCTGAGCAGCATCCTTGAGCAGGCTATAAAGGAGGGTTTGATTGCTTCAAATCCAGCCAAAGAAGTTGTGATCAATAAGAACCTGGCAAATAGGTATGCCAAAGAGAAAGACACAGACGAGGAATTCTTTTCCTACGAAGAAGCCCAGCATTTCCTGGATGTAATAAAGGACCACGAACTTTACGAACTGTTCTATGTTACTTTGTTCTTTGGACTCAGGCGCGAGGAGCTTCTCGGGCTAAGGTGGTCAGCTTTAGACTTCAAGAACAAGACCATGAGCATCAACCATACTGTTACAAGAGGAACAGTTATCAATCGAGTTAATTCAACAAAGACTGACTCCAGCGCAAGAGAGTATCCTCTGACAGATGAACAGATTGCAATGTTCAAGAGGTTAAAGGAAAAAGAAACTGAATATAGACAGTTGTTCGGAAACAATTACCATGAAAGCGACTACATCTTCAAACATGTTGATGGGTCGCTTTTTTATCCGGATTATCCGTCAAAGCTGTTTTGCAAACTGATTAAGAAGATTCCTGAACTGCCTCAGGATATTACTTTTCATGGTCTTAGAAGTTCATGCGTATCGATTCTCGTCCATCAGAATAAGGATGTTAAGAGCATTCAGAAGTGGGTTGGACATGCAGACATCAATACCACTCTTAAAATATATGCAAAAGTAAAAGATAAAGAGGCTAAGAGAGAAATCTCAGATACAATGACAGGAATTATTCCTCTTAAGGATTATTCCGAACATGACAACGACCAGTAACTAAACAATTGAATATAGTTTATAGAGAGCTTTCTGTGTTATCAGATATTTTTCTGAAGAATAAAAGGAAAATGGTAGAAAAATGGTAGAATTAGAGCATAAAAAATCGGGGTGACAGGATTCGAACCTGCGACCTCGTCGTCCCGAACGACGCGCTCTACCAAGCTGAGCCACACCCCGTGGTAAAAATTATTGAGTTGAAAAATCGGTTTCGGGCGCAACGTCCCGAACGCAGCGCTCTACCAAACTGAGCCACGCCTCGATAATAAAAAACCCAGATAGTAAAATCTGGGTAGAAGAGCGATAGACGGGGCTCGAACCCGCGGTCTCGACCTTGGCAAGGTCGCGCGTTACCAACTACGCCACTATCGCATTTGTATTATTGTCATATCTGTGACAACGAATTGATTTTAGAATAAAATTAGTGTATTGTCAACATATAATTTAAAATTTTATTAAAAGTGAGCAGTAAATTAAGAGGAATTAAAATGTCAAAAATAAGTGTTTCAAATGCAGTAGCCATATTAAAAAAAGGACAAGGTCGAGAGCTTAAAAAGGGCGGACTTTGGGTTTATGACAATGAAATAGATAAAGTTGAAGGCTCTTTTGAAAATGGAGATATTATTGAGCTTCATGATTTCGATGGATATTTCATGGGGTATGGTTTCATCAATGTTAAGTCCAAGATCAGGATCAGAATGATGTCCCGCAGAAAAGAGAACCCAGTTACAGAGGAGCTCATTGAAAAGAGAATCCGTGATGCCTGGGAGTACAGAAAAGCTGTACTTGCGACCAACGAGCCGATAAATGAGCTTTCATGCAGACTTATTTTTGGTGAGGCAGATTTTTTGCCCGGAATAACAATTGATAAATTCTCAGATGTTCTTGTAATAGAGTCACTTGCTCTTGGAACAGACAGGATGAAAGAGCTCATAATTGATCTTTGCAAGAAAGTTCTGTGGGAAGATGGCATTGAGATTAAGGGCGTCTATGAGAGAAGTGATGCCAAGGTAAGAGAGCTCGAGGGACTTGAGAGAACAAAGGGCTTTATCGGAAAAGAGTTCGATACAAAGGTCATCATTACAGAGAATGGTGTTAAGTACTACGTAGATGTTGAAAATGGTCAGAAGACCGGATTTTTCCTTGACCAGAAGAACAACAGAAAGGCAATTGCATCTTTTTGTAAGGGTAAAAAAGTATTGGACTGCTTTACACACACTGGCTCTTTTGCACTTAACTGCGCGGCAGCAGGCGCTGAATCTGTGCTTGGTGTAGACGCATCAGACCTTGGCTGCAAGCAGGCTGAAGAAAACGCAGCTCTTAATGGCCTTGAAAACATAGCAAAATTCCAGTGTGCGGACGTGTTTGAACTTTTGCCGGATCTCGAGAAAAAGGGAGAGCTCTTTGATGTGGTAATCCTTGATCCTCCGGCTTTTACAAAGTCCAGAGCGTCAATAAAAAAAGCAGCTACAGGATATAAAGAGATAAATATGCGTGGAATGAAGCTCGTTAAAAACGGCGGATTTTTGGCCACATGTTCATGCTCACATTTTATGGATGAAGAGTTGTTCCTTAAGACAATTGCTGATGCAGCCCACGATGCTCATAAGAGAATAAAGCAGGTTGAGTTCAGGCAGCAGGCAGCTGACCACCCGATTTTGGTTGGCGGAACTTCATCTTATTATTTAAAATTCGTGATCTTCCAGGTTTGTGATGAGATGTAAGGCCCTGAAATGTTCACGAAAGCTGATGTTTTCAGGTGATATAGCTGATGAGCAACAAAATAAAAGTATCGTAACTTATCGCAAAATACCATAATTTTTTATAAAAATGGTGTAGTAAATGGTGTAGTAGAAACTCTTGAAAGATTGGAGACCGAGTGGGAGCTGGCAACTTGATTGTGGGCGATGTGATATTTTATAATACTTATAAGAGAATAATCCGATATATATTTTGGAGAAATTTTGTAGAAAGGAGAGGCTCTTTATGCTTAGGGACGAAATACTTCGTACTATCCCAGAGATCAAGAAGAGAATAGCCGGGAATGACGTTAATGATATTCCGATCAGCAGTCTTAAGTTTGGTATTGCCGGATCTATTGCGTTGGGAAAAGAAAAAAAGAATAGCGATATCGATCTTGTAATAGATTCTGATGGCTTTTCACTTGATGCGATAGACTTCATAAAGAGCTATCTTCATGATCTGTTTAAAAGAAAAGTGGACATATTATTCCTTCCACTCCTCAGAAAAGAGGATATCGAGCTTGATAATATTGCAAAAGAGTTTGATTTGGGAATAAATGAGGATTCCGTATATAAAACTGTGAACCGGGAGGTAATTTGGTTTGAGTAGTGCTTCATATAGCAGAGATGTGGCATTACTGCTCAGCATAATGAAGAATCAGAAGAAGATAAAAGATGTAGTGAGTCGCTTCGATGTTTCTTTTGAGCAGAAAGCAAAGAATTTCATTTGTAATGATGAAATGGCTTTTGATCTGTGTGCTATGTATATGGCTCAGATCGGTGAGGAGGTTAAGCACCTTACAACAGAGAGCAAGAATGAGCTTAGTAAAACGCTAGATACAAGTGTTTTATATCAGTTCAGGAACATGATTGACCATACCTATGAAAAGGTAAATAAGATTATGCTATCAGCGTATATCGAGAAGGCTGTTCGCGCTGAAACTGTGAAGGCAGTGCGAGATAGGGCTGAGTACTGTAAAGAACATAAGAGAAGTACGTAAATACTAAAAAAGCGATCCCGGAGCGTGTGTGAGAATCGGGATCGCTTTTATTTTTCATTCTCCATTTTTTTGATTGCCTGACGTATAAGATAGATGATCTCTCCGTTAATGGATCGTCCCTCGTACTCGGCAAGATCTTTTAATTTGGTATGTGTTTCCGAATCTATGCGTAAACCTATGTGTTTATCCTTTTCTTTATTCATAAGTCAAATTCTCCATACTTAAAAAACATGATATAAGTACATTTTAAGTATTGAATGATGCTATAATTGCATTATGTACTTAAAATAAGTACACATTATTTCAATGATGTTCAGATTGCCTACTTTTATATTAAACAGGATATAAAGGAGGGCATTCCATGGCAAAGTATGGATATGTGAGAGTTTCCACAAAGGAACAGAAAACAGACAGACAGATGGAAGCGATGCTGGAATATGGTGTGAATGTAAAGAATATCTTTACAGACAAACTTTCTGGTAAAGACTTTAACCGACCAAGTTACAAGAAGTTGGTGAAAAAGCTTAAAAAGGGTGATCTTCTGGTTATAAAAAGCATTGACAGACTTGGACGAGACTACAAGGAAATTCTTGAGGAATGGCGAAAGATAGTCAGAACCAAAGGTGTGGATATAGAGGTTATTGATCTTCCGCTTTTGAATACTACTCAAGAGATTGATGGTATTGCAGGAGTATTGATAGCAGATATTTTGCTTAGACTTCTGGCCTATGTATCTCAGACCGAGCGAGACTTCATTAAACAGCGACAGGCTGAAGGGATAGCCATAGCAATTGCTAAAGGAATCCATTTTGGAAGAGAAAAAATTGAGCCTACAACTGATTTTGATATATGGTTTGATAAGTGGATTTCCGGAGAAGTATCGTCCAGAGTTGCGGCTGAAAAAGCTGGAATGAAGCATACTACTTTCTATCGTAGGTGCAAAGAAAAACAAAACGGGATAATTATTCAAAAATCATGTTCCGAAAAGTAGGCAATCTGAAACATCTAAAAATGCCGTTCTGGCAATTATAAAATTCCATAAACTCTACTTGAATTCATTTTAATAATACTGTTTCAAAATGTCTAATTTTTGAAACGCAATATAATGATGCGAAAAAGCAGGTAACCTAGCAAACAAGCTATATCTTTAAACATTAGTTATAAGTGATAATAGAGTTGAGGTGAGAAGAATGGAATTAAGCGGATATCCTTCAATTGATAAGCCATGGTTAAAATATTATAGTTCCGAAGCGATAAATTCAATTTTACCAAAATGTAAAATATACGATGATATTTGGAATAATAATAAAAACAACTTAGATGATGTGGCAATTAACTATTTTGATAGTCATATTTCCTATGGGGAAATGTTTTCAAATATAGAAGGTGCTGCAAAATCATTTAGTAATATGGGAGTGCGCAAAGGAGATATCGTCGCAGTTGTATCCGTAACACTTCCTGAGATAATATATACGTTCTATGGCCTTAATCGTATTGGGGCAATTTCCAATATGATTGATCCAAGAACCAGCATAGAGGGGATTAGGAATTACATAGAAGAAGTATCTGCAAAGGTAGTGGTTGTCATAGACTTGGCATACAGCAGAGTAGCACAGGCTGTGGTCGGGACAACTATTGAAAATATAATTGTAGTTTCTCCTTCTGACTCATTACCATTTATAAAAAGACATCTATATCTTATGGGAAATAAGGTTAGTATTGCTACTGGATGTTTCACATGGAGAGAGTTTATAGCTTCAGGCAAGGAAACAAATCTTACAGACACTGATTATATAGAAAACGAGTGTTGCGTTATAGTGCATACCGGAGGGACAACCGGTATGCCAAAAGGGGTAATGCTTTCAAATGAAAATATCAATGCTGGTGCTAAGCAGTGTGATCTAAGCGGTTTTTGTCTTAATAGAGGAGACAGATGGCTTGGCATTATGCCTCCTTTTATAGCCTATGGAATATGTAATAGCCTCCATTTGCCATTGAGCATTGGTATGGAACTAATAATTATACCTAAATTTGATCCCAATACTTATGACAAATTGCTGATAAAGTATAAACCGACACATATTGTAGGCGTACCATCTCATTATCAGAAAGTGGTAGATAGCAAAAAGGTTAAGAATTTGGATATGTCTTTTATTTTATCTCCTGTAGTTGGTGGTGATGGGATAAAAGAAGAGCATGAAAAAGAAATCAGTTCATTCTTATTGAGTCATGGTTGTGGTACAAATTTAATTAAAGGCTACGGAATGACCGAAATATGTGCAGCAGCAGCGGCATCTGCTCAAATGACATATAATAAAACAGGCAGTGTAGGAATCCCATTCACTCACACGACAATATCTGTTTTTGATAAGGAAACGGGAAAAGAGTTAACCTATAATCAAGAAGGCGAAGTATGCATGAAAGGTCCTCATGTTATGCTGGGCTATTATAATAATGATGTAGCGACGAAAGAAGTGTTGAAAAAACATGAGGATGGAAGTATATGGCTTCATTCTGGAGACCTTGGCTACATTGATGAAGATGGATGTCTTTTTATCAAGGGGAGGCTGAAACGGATG
Organism: Butyrivibrio proteoclasticus; assembly: GCF_900115735.1. Taxonomy (GTDB): domain Bacteria; phylum Bacillota; class Clostridia; order Lachnospirales; family Lachnospiraceae; genus Butyrivibrio; species Butyrivibrio proteoclasticus_B. The sequence continues at coordinate 13,439 of NZ_FOXO01000043.1, read as the reverse complement.
ATAATTAGGCATGATGGATTTAAGGTGTTCCCTACACAGATTGAAAATGTACTTGAGGAACATGAAGCGGTCAAGGATTGTTGTGTTGTAGGTCATAGCGATACTGTTCATTCGGAAGGATGCTTACCAGTAGCTTTTATTGTACTTGAAAATGGCGTAAAAGAGTCGGAGGGGCTAACTGATGAATTACGAAGCATATGCGAAAGGGAGTTACCCGAATATGCACTTCCAGTGGAGTATAACTATATTCCCAGCTTACCATTAACTTCTATTGGGAAAATAGACTATAGAGTATTGGAGAAGAAGGCTAATTAAATGGAACAATATGAACAGGATATAAAACTTTTTCAATGATAATTAATTAGGTTGATAGATTATGCGGCAGATTAGTTAAGAAACGCGAATCATAATGTGAAGGAGTCACTGTTGTGTTCAAAGTTTTAGGATCATTTTTCTATATGCTATCTCTAAATCAAGAAGAATGTGAAAAATATTGCCGTGAGAAACGACTTGAGCGCTACAGGAAATATGGCGGTGTTGTCAGGAGGATTCCTTTTCATTCACTGATACATCGCATTCTAATGCCACTTTTGTGGTGTAATCAGTTTTTTTCAGGAAGAAAGCTGACAATCGTTCATGATAGAAGAAAGAAAGACAGGCGCCCCATCATTTTTTGTCCAACGCATATAGGTGGTGTTGACATAGAGATGTCTTTTTTATCAATACATGAGCCTTGCTGGTTGGTTCTTGGTGACCCAAGAGAGTTATATCGCAGCTTAGATGGATTCTTACTTCAAGCAAATGGCGTAATTCTGATGGATGTTTCCTTTAAAGAGGACAGAATTGCAGCGAAAGCGCAAATGTTAGATTTGCTTAAGAAGGGAGGAAATCTGCTCATTTTTCCGGAAGGAGTACAAAACATCAGTCCCAACGCCTTGGTAAATCCATTATTTCCTGGAGCAGTTGAGCTTGCTATAGAGTGTGGTGCAGATATTGTTCCGATAGCATTGTGTAGATCAGGCAATAGATACTATGCGAACATCGGTGAAAATATCAATTATGATAGCTGTGACCTTGCAGATAGATATAAGCTTACCGAGGAGCTTAGGGACAAAATAGCCACATTGAAATGGGAGATAATTGAGTCTATTCCGGGCATCAAAAGATGTGATGTATCCGACGCAGCATATAGTGAATTCTTGCATGAAGTGTTTTCACTTGGTACATCATATACATGGACAGTAGATGATATCAGGTCAGGAATGTTTCGTCCAAAAGGAGTGACAGATTCCGAGGAAGTATTCGCTTTTATGGACAAAATTGTTCCATGCTTACGAAATGCTTTTTTGTATGGTGAAGCAAAAAAACAATAAACATGATATTATTTGTGTTTCTTTTTGTTCTTTCTTGAATTCATGACCTGCTTATAGTTCTTAGATCTGGCAAAGATTCCCTGAAGGGTTTCAAGTTCCAAAGGCGAAAGATTCTTAGGGTTCATGCCAAGCTCTCTGCAGAACTGGAAGGTAAGAATGCTCATGAAATCATCTTTATGCTTTTTAACGTTATCAAATAATTCATTAACTCTATCGGCCACGGTTGTATCCGTGGCTGTTTCTTTATCACTTACATGGGCGGTACGGATATCTTTTACAATAGGCTCCAGGTCAAGCTGGAGCTTATTAAGGAAGTAACGCTCCTCTTCAATGGTGCAGGCATCTAGAACAAGAAGCCCTGCATCGTCAGCAGATGGATTGAATTCTCCCATGATCCGTTTTCTTAATACATCAGCGTAGGCATTTACAGATTGGACAGATTGGGAAGCAACTCCGTCTACGAAAATCTCAGTATCCGCCATGAGCTTTTTGAAAGACGGATGACAGATGATTTCTCCAAGAAGCCTATTGTTGATAGTACCACTTTTCAGTACATCAAGAACAGAATCGCTGAGATTTAGTTCAGTGATATCTCTATTTGTATTTTCCCTAACCTCTGATTTATCAAAAAGGTAATCAAGACTTACATTATAAAAATCTGCAAGGGCAACCAGAACATAATGAGGTATGCCTTTGTTTTCGTCTGTCTCATATTCTCCAAGGGCTGAACTTGAAATGCCGGTCTTGGCTTCAAGCTCCTTTAAGGTAAGTCCTTTCTCTGTCCTTAAATCTTTTAATCTCTCTTGTAAAGTTATATGCGATTTCAAATTAATTTCCTCCGCTGATAATGACAAAAGAAAGTATATCATCAATAGCTCTTTTCATAAACGGTCCGTTTCCGTAATCTCGGAAAAACGATTCCTGAAAGAAAAAATCCTACATAAGGGATATACGGGATGAGCTTCTCCATTTTGGGACAATCAGAAATGTAAAAACTACATGATCGTTCCAAATGAATACTATTTCAGGGAAGCTAAGCGATGATACCGGAAGGCGGAGCGAGCCAAGGATAGAAAAACGACAAAGCCCAAAACAGTCTATATGGCTAACGGAACCAGAGGATACTTGTCAGGAACTCAGGAGGGGAGACGGCACTTAAGAAATGTTTTTTTGATGATGAGCAAATGAATGGTCACCAGTTTCGATGAAGAGCTGGTGACTTTTGATTTGCCCATCATGAACAAAATCCATGCGCAGGATTTTGTTCCGTAGCTTTTACAAACTTTGCTGACGGGCAAACAGCAGAGTTTGTGAAAGCGTGACGCTGTGAATAGCAGCGTCTTCAGAAAATGCGAGCGCAGCATTTTCTGAACAAGGGGTCAAGGGGGCTAAGCCCTTTTGTCAGGTCCAGGGTGAAACCTTGGCCCAGGGAGGTGTGTTGAGTATCGACACACCGTACTGGGTATTACTTGTCGGCTCTGGATGGTGGCAGGTGGGCTGGGGGTTCCCTCGGCTGACAAGGCTTTTTAAAAAATAAACAACTAATGGAGGTAAGAAATTATGATGCGTGCTACAAGGCACAATGGAAGATCAGGAGCACACGGGACTTATAATCCGAAGCACAATGACCGCGAATTTGATCTTGATAATGCTGTTGACATCAACAGTGAGATGACGCCCAACAACATTTACTGGAACTGCTATCAGGGATTCACTTTCCATAAAGATAGACCGGATGACTGGATGTCTTTTAAGGATGTGGAGCTTCTCTTTTACAAGCAGCAGTTCACGGGATGGCTTGATGCACAGAATGAAAGACACAGAAAGGAAGGCCACAAGAAAAGGATCAAGACTATGGAAGAAGTAGTTACTAATAAAAAGTGGTGTCCTGAAGAAACAATCTATCAGATCGGGAACATCGATGGTACGGTCGACTACAAGGAACTTGCGATGGTAGTTGCCGAGACCATGCAGGAAATTGACAAAAGGTTTGGAGAGTACTGCAGGACCATGGACTGGGGGCTTCATATTGATGAGAAGACTCCTCACATCCATGAGCGCCATGTGTTCTTTGCTCCTGATGAGTATGGATTTGATATGCCCCAGCAGGAAGAAGCCTGCAGGAGGATGGGGCTTGAACTTCCTGATAAGGGGAGCGAACCGGGAAGGTATAACAACAGGAAGATGACTTTTGATAAGGAGTGCAGAGCCATCTTTCTGGAGAAATGCAAAGAGCATGGGATCGATATTGAGGTAGAACCTATCTATGGCGGGAAGAAATATCAGGAAAAGCAGGAGTTCATCACAAGCCAGATCAATATGAAAAATCAGAATGTTCAGATTGAGAATGGACAGCTCCTTATTGATAACAGCATTCTGATTGAAGAAAGAAATGACCTCAAAAAAGAAATCAAGGAGTTGGATGATGAAAAACTTCAGAAAGAGTTACAGCTTGAAGAAGTGGATGTCTTTATAAATGATGTCACAGAGATTGCCTATGATAAGGCATGTGAAACCATCATTGATGAGATTGCTGAGAATATTAGAAAAGAAGAGACAAAGGAGATCACTAAGTTAAAAGCTGAGATTACTGAGTCAGATAATCTCATCACAAAGGCTCTTGGAAGGTTTGCTGTAGAGCAACTGGATAAGCTGCAGAAAAGGCTATCGGGAATCAAGACAAGAGTTGTGGAATCTCTGAAAAGATCTTTTACTTCAACTACTAAGAAAGAACACCTTCTAAATAAAATAGCTGAAGCAGCAAGACCAAGTCTTATTGAAATCCTTAATAAGAAAAAAGAAGAGATTGCCAAAGAAAAAGCAAAGGAACTGGATGTGCCTTCAAGGAAAAGAAAGCATGAACAGTGCCTGTGAGGGAGGTATGGACGTGAGTGTATTTGATGAGGTCAAAGAAATGGTTACAGCGGTGGATGCTTTTAAGCATTATGGTATTGACGTTGGCAGCAAAGGGATGTGTTGCTGTCCTTTCCACAATGATAAACACCCAAGCATGAAGGTGGATAAGCGCTATCATTGCTTCGGATGTGGAGCGGATGGGGATGTGATAGATTTTGTTTCAAACCACTTTGGACTGTCGGCAATCGATTCAGTAAAAAAGCTGAATGAGGATTTTTATCTGAGATTAGAGATTGGAGCTAATCATAGAACTTTCAAATCTGAAGAACAGATTCGTCAGGGAAAAGAACTTACTGTCAGACGCGAGGTCGTAAGAGCGTTTGATATCGTAAGGAGGGATGCCATCAATACTCTTTCAAAGTATCACAGGCTTTTGTGGAACTGGAAAAAAGAATATGAACCAAAGGACGAAGGGGATGCCGACTGGCATCCTTTTTTCGTGGAGGCATTGGATAAGCTGGATTTTGTAAATGAAATTCTTGATGCTCTGTTATTTGGAGAACGAACTGAACAGATTGAAATACTGGAAACTTATGGAGAGGAGATAAAACGTATTGGGGAACGAATTAAAAACTTTAACTGATGAAGAAATGGAAAGAATGGCCACTGTGCTTTTTGCTTCTGGATTCATGGAGCGCATGGCTAAGAAAATTGCTACAGATGGAGGCACAAATAATGAGGCTGATAATGATGAGATTTCAGAAAGGCGCAGGAAGGTGAAACAGCTTCTTGAAACAGATCCTAAAGGGATCCCACTTCAGACAAATAACAACTGTAAAACAGTACTACGGGAAGATCCGGTGCTTAAGGATGCAATAAGATTCAATGAGCTGAATGAAAGGGTGGACATCATAAAACCTGTGCCATGGAGAAGAAGCACTGCCGCCCTAACAGATGTTGATGTGGCAAATCTTATAACTTATCTTGAAGTTCATTACGGGTTGAAAGATGACAGGAAGATCGAAAGGGCTATAAAGACGGTTTCTTTTGATAATCCCTATCATCCAATAAAGCAGTACTGGGAGTCGCTTGTATGGGATGGAACCGAAAGAGTGCGTCATGCTCTACACCACTTCCTTGGTGCTGATGAGTCCGAACTCAATTATCAGGCACTCAAAATATTCATGCTTGGTGCAATATCGAGAGTGTATGATCCCGGACACAAGTTTGACTATATGATCTGTCTTGTAGGTGGTCAGGGAGCAGGCAAATCAACATTTCTGCGATTCCTTGCTATAGAGGACAGGTATTTCACTGATGACCTCAAGAACCTTGAAGGCGATGATGTTTTTGAAAAGCTTCAGGGGCACATGATAGTAGAAATGGCGGAGATGCTTGCTACAGTAAGAGCATCAAACGCTGAGGAGATCAAAGCTTTTATAACAAGACAGGTGGATGTATATCGCATAAGATATGACAAATTTGTATCTGAGCATCCAAGAAAGTGTGTATTTGCAGGAACATCTAATAAAAGACAGTTCCTTCCACCGGATAAATCCGGAAACAGAAGATTTATTCCTATTGAATGTCACGCTTCACTTGCTGAGGTACACATCCTCGATGATGAAGAAGAATCCAGAAGATATATCGAACAGATGTGGGCTGAGATGATGGTGATATTCAGGTCAGGAGATTATTCTCTGACTCTTTCAAAAGAAATGCAGGAAGAACTGGAACTCCTTCAGGAAGATTTTGTTCCAGAAGATCCTATGGAAACTGAGATACGGGATTTCCTCGATGCGACTAAAGAGAACTATGTATGTGTTCAGATGCTTTTCTATAAAGCACTGGGGCATAGCAGTCTTTTTGACAAACCCAAACAGGGTGAAGCAAGGTTGATAGCGAACATCATGGATAACATCCCGGGATGGAAACGAGTATCGAGTCATGACTTCTTTGACTATGGCAAGCAGCGTGGATGGGTCAGAGAAGGCGCTCCGCTGGAGGTCACAGATCCTGATGGCTTTATGCCGGTTCCTGAACAGATGGAGATTCCCTTCACCTGACAGGATAAACTGATAAACCGATAAACTGATAAAAATAAAAGTATTTTGTAACTGTAATAAGTGAAAATTTTTTAGAACCGGTTTATGGGAGTGAGTTTATCACCTTCCTGCCGGCTCTTTTCAATGGAGGGGAATAACAATATGGAAAAGAGATTATTGAATATTGAAGAGTTTTGCCAGTATATGGGAATTGGCAAGACTAAGGCAAGAGAATTACTACGTGGTCGGAACGGATTTGGGGTACAGATTGGCAACAGATGGTACGCCGACAAGAACAAGTTGGACAAGTGGATTGACAGAAACGCAGCGTAAAAATGAATTGAGACAAAGGGAGCCTACTGCTATACTTTATATAGTTGTAGGCTCCCATTTTGATCTCACGAAAGGAGATAGAATGGGAAAGTCATTAAATGGTAAAGAACTGGGTAAGGGTATTACCCAGAGAAAGGATGGTTTATATCAGGCTCGCTTTACAAATCGCTTTGGTAAAAGGCAGACGATATATGCTAATACAGTCACAGAGATAACAAAAAAGCTACGAGATGAGCAATACGAGGATGAGAAGCAGATCAACGTTGTAACCAGCACTATTACTCTTGACGAGTGGTACGATAAGTGGATTACTACCTGCAAGAAGCACTGCAGAGATACAACAATCAGAACTTACGGAGTTATTTACAACAGATTAAGAGCTGATCTTGGATGGAGAAAGCTAAATAAACTGAATCTTGTAATACTACAGGATGCATTTAACAAGCTTGAGACGGATAATATGCGCGATGATTGCAAGAGTGTTCTTATAGATATGCTCAATCGTGCGGTAGAAACAGACCTTCTCGTGAAGAACGTGGCCTTTGGCATAAACACCACTATTGATAATGATGAGAAGGCAGAAAAGAGAATTCTTTCAGATGAAGAGATTTCACTTCTTCTAGACAGCACAGATGGAGACCAGATGCATAACTTCTTTGTTGTGGCGCTGGGGACAGGAATGAGAATGGGTGAAATACTCGGATTAAACTGGGATTGTGTTCATTTTGACACTGGCATGGTAGAGATAAACAAAACTCTATGCTATCTGCCTAATGGTGGAGTTGGTATTTATGAGTTTCATCCTCCAAAGACCAGGGCGGGGAAGAGAAGCATACCGATGACGTCTGCTGTTAAAGAGGCACTTCTTAAACAGAAGAAATGGAAAGAGCGTGTTGCAATCAGGCATAATCCTAGGCCCGGAATGGAAGATCTGGTTTTCTGCAGTAAGACCAACAATCCGATCAATGAAGCAAATATACGAGGATCCATACGCTATATTGTTGACAAAATCAATCGTGAGAATCCTGGCTTGAATTTTGCGCCGTTTACGCCACATGGACTTAGGCATACCTTTGCGACCAAAGCTATTGCAAGAGGAATGCAACCCAAGGTTCTTCAGAAGATTCTGGGTCACAATTCTCTTCAGATGACTATGGATCTTTACTGTCATGTCGAGGACGATACTCTCACTGAAGCAATGGCGCTCATGGAGAAAGTGGTGTAAAAGTGGTGTAGTAGCATAGAGGGCAGATAAAGAAAGCGAGTATTTAAGCTATATTGTGACTAAACATCTGAAGTTTGTAATCTATCAGGTCTGCGATGAGATGTAACAAAAAAGTGTTTGTTATAATGAGCTATATTTCACTACTTGACTGTTGATAAAGTGTAGTTTTTACATTTAGGAGTGTAATAAAATGTCTAATTCAATAAAAAATATAATCAAGGACATGACACTTGAGGAAAAGGCAAGTCTGTGTTCAGGAGCCGATTTTTGGCATACTAAGGCAGTGGAACGTTTAGGAGTTCCTGCAATCATGGTATCCGATGGACCTCACGGTCTGCGCAAACAGGCAGAAGAAGCTGATCATCTTGGAATCAATGACAGTATCTCAGCCGTTTGTTTTCCTGCTGCATGTGCAACAGCTGCAAGCTTTGACGTGGATCTTATCAGAGAGATGGGAGAAACAATCGGCAATGAGTGCCAGGCTGAAAATGTAGGTGTTGTCCTTGGTCCTGCTGTTAATATCAAAAGAAGTCCTTTGTGCGGACGTAATTTTGAATATTTTTCTGAAGATCCATTTTTAGCTGGTGAGATGGCTGCGTCATATATAAATGGCGTACAGTCAAAAGATGTAGGAACCAGTATCAAACATTTCGCAGTAAACAATCAGGAATATCGTAGAATGAGCACCTCAGCTGAGGTTTCCGAAAGGGCACTTCATGAGATTTATTTTCCTGCCTTTGAAATAGCAGTAAAAAAGTCTCAGCCCTGGACGGTTATGTGCAGTTATAACAAGATAAATGGCACATATGCTTCGGATAATAAATATCTTTTGACAGATGTTCTCAGAGATATGTGGGGCTTTGAAGGCTTTGTTATGACTGACTGGGGCGCTGTAGATGACAGAGTGCAGGGAATAAAGGCAGGTCTTGAGCTTGAGATGCCGGGCCCCGGAACGCTCAACGATAAAAAAATCGTAGAAGCAGTAAAGAGCGGTGCTCTCGAAGAGGACAAGCTTGATGCAGCTGTGGAAAAGATATTGGAGATAGTCTACAGATTTGTGGATAACCATGGCAAACACGCTGACGCAGTATTTGACAGAGATAAAGATCATGACAAGGCTGTCAGGATTGCAGGTGAATGTGCAGTTCTTTTACAGAATAACGGAGTACTCCCTATTGCTGCAGACAAAAAGGTTGCCTACATCGGCGGATTTGCCAAAACACCAAGATACCAGGGCGGCGGTTCCAGTCATATAAATTCTTCAAAAGTAGTAAGTGCTCTTGATGAAGCGATTAAAAGAAATAGAAACGTTGAATTTGCTCCGGCATTTCCAATCGATGCAGACAGCATAACCGAAAAAGATCTGACAGATGCAATTGAACTGGCAAGATCTGTAGATGTTGCAGTTATATTTGCAGGTCTGCCTGACTTTATAGAGTCTGAAGGGTATGACAGAGCAGATATGAAGCTTCCTTCTGCCCAGATAAAGCTTATTGAAGAGATAGCAAAAGTTCAGAAAAATACAGTGGTAGTACTTCATAACGGAAGTCCTATCGAAGCAGATTGGGCAGATAATGTGGGAGCAATCCTTGAAATGTACCTTGGTGGACAGGGAGTTGGTGAGGCTACAGACAAGCTTTTGTTTGGTGAGATAAGTCCAAGCGGGCACCTTGCAGAGAGTTTCCCGTGTCATCTTGAGGATAACCCAAGTTATCTGAATTTCCCCGGTGATGGAAGAACAATTGATTACGCCGAGGGTGTATATGTAGGATACAGATATTATGACACCAAGAAAATGCCTGTCAGATGGGCATTTGGGCATGGTTTGTCCTATACAACATTTAAGATTGATAATCTGAAGCTTTCCGGCAGCATAATGACTGACAATTCTGAAATAGAAGTTTCTGTAGATGTTAACAACACCGGAGACAGAGTGGGAAAAGAGGTTGTTCAGTTATATGTAAGCGACCGCACAGGCACTTCCGGTAGACCGGTAAAAGAGCTAAAGGGCTTTAAGAAAGTTTCTTTAAATCCGGGAGAAACAAAGACGGTTAGTATAACAATCGATAGTCGCAGCCTGGCTTACTGGAACAGTGATATGAAGGGATGGTATGCTCCTTCAGGAAATTACGAGATCTTAGTCGGAGATTCCAGCGACCATATTTTGTGCAGCGCTTCTGTGCAGAATGAAACAAGAGTACTGCCACCATTTAAGATTGATGGAGCAACTACTATTGAGGAACTGGCTACTGATCCGAGAACTGCAAAGGCATATGAGAAGATGATGAACGAACTTGCCCAAAAGTCCGGAATGTTCGCTGCAGCTACAGACAAAGAAAATCCTGATATGATGCTTGTTGAAATGATAAAAGGAATGCCGCTTAAGAGTCTTGCGAGCTTTGGCGTTGATGTTGATATGGAAGCGGTTATCGAAACTTTTCAAAAAGCAGTAGGTTCAAATGATTAAAAAATGCATATGTTTGCTGATGAATATAAGGGTGTACTTGCGAATCTTCTTCCATATCTGAAGGAGCTTACTTAGAATTAAATAGAAGAATTTTTTTATAAAAAACTCTTGACATGATAATACTAATGCTTTAATATTATTTTTGTTGTCGCGAAAGCGACTTTACATATATGCGATAGTGGCGTAGTTGGTAACGCGCGACCTTGCCAAGGTCGAGACCGCGGGTTCGAGCCCCGTCTATCGCTCTAACCTTTTGATTCCGAAATGCCTAGTATTTATAGGCTTTTCGGAATTTTTTATTTGTCCAAAATTCACGATTTTTTTGTGTGTATGGATTCATTTTGTCCATTTGCGTGACTATGATAAGATAATCCTTGTTGAAAAAGTATAGCAGGCAGGTGAATCATGAATTACAGAATGATGACAGAAAAAGATTTAGAATGTGTGGTTGAAAGGAACATCGAATACTATAACACTGTCGAAAACTGCTGCTGGACATTTGAAAAAGCATACAAAAGAATCCATCAGGTATTAACAATGGAAGACTCCATGTGTATGGTCCAGCTAGATGACAGTAACACCATAACAGGCTATTTGATGGGATATTTCAAGGAATTTGATGATATAATAGGTTACTTTCTGGAAGAGATTGTTATATTTAAAAGCTTTCAAGGAAAAGGATATGGTACAGATTTTCTAAAGATACTGGAGCAGGAAGCCGTCAAAAGTGGAGCTTCTATCATAGAGTTGAACAGTGTTAATGATGAAATGCACAAGCATTTTTATTCAAAGCTTTCCTATTATGAAACTAAAAATTTCGTAATGATGGGAAAATTCTTGGAGGAGACTTGATAAACACAAAAACAACCACATAAAATAACCCATATGTGGTACAAAATTCTTATGAAAGCTGGATTGAGTCTATTTCTTATGTCAGAAAAAATGCATCTCTTCCGGAGAAGTAGTGGAATTATTCAGAGCAAAGAGCTTCTCTGAATAAAGATTTAAATTCTGTTGTGGTTAAGATTTTCACTAATATTTTTTGCACTTAATTGAAATTTTTTTATTTTTTCACCAACCTTTTTTATTTTTCTTACACTATATATCCGTACAGCGCTGGTACGGATAAATGATATGTTGGGGAATGAGTATGATCAAGGAAAAAGCAGACAAACTTATAATAGAATACTCTCCAAAAATCTACGGATTTGCAGTAAAGAAAGCATTTTCCCTTGAGGAATCGGAAGAACTTGCGGCAGAGATGGTAAAAGAAGTGTATTTATCATTACTTGAGGCTAATGAAGTATTCAACGTGGAAGGCTATGTCTGGCGTATTTGCGAGCATACCTATGCCAAATATGTAAATAGTACAAAAAAGCACCAAGGCATTTCTTTGGACGGAATGGAACTTACTTATTACGATAACTACAACCTCGGAGAAAAAGATGAAGATCTCAAGAAACTCCGCCAGGAGATTGGCTTTCTTTCTGAAAAAAGACGACAGATCATTTATTCATTTTATTACGAAGGAAAATCTATTCAGAAAATAGCAGCTGAAGAGAATCTTTCGGAAGGAACAGTAAAATGGCATCTGAATAAGGCCAGAAATGATTTGAAGGAGAATTTTTTTATGGAAAGAAAAGTAGGAAGTTTGGGAATCTCACCAATCGAAGCTATAAGTGTAGATCATAATGGACAGCCAGGTAGGAAAGGCGGTCCGGATGTTTATTTGAACGACAAGATTAACCTTAACATTGTATACAGTGTTTATGATAGTCCAAAAACCAAGGAAGGTATTGCTGAAGAGATGGGCATGACACCTGTTTACCTAGAAGACAGAATTACAGTCCTTGAAAAGAACGGATTCTTGATAGAAACAAGTGGGAAAAGATATACCACATATGTAAAGTTCACTCCAAAGGAACGCAGCCTGGAGCAGGAAGAAGAGATACTCAAGAGCAAGATAAAAGTTGCAGATAGTTTACTAAAAAACTATGTTCCTAAGGTAAAGGAAGCATTAAAGAAGATTACAGATGTTTATATTCCTGGCGATAATTGGGAGCTTTTTGAAGCAACATCAATCTTTTATTCCATAACAAACAAATGCAATCTGCCTATTGAAAAGAACGTATCTCCATATCTTGTTAAAACTCTTGATGGTGGAGAATACTATGTTACTGTAAATCTTAAGTCGGAGATTATTGATCCTGACTTTAAACCAACAATAGAGGAAAGTACCAGAGATTACACTGCCTGCGGTTCAATGACGCGAAATGCATGGAAGTACCCTGCAGTCCAATCATGGTCAAACGACAGCAGATTTTCCAGTCGTAAAGGGATGTGGCAAAACAACCTCAATACGGATTACGATGCCATATATGAAGTAATCTGCGGTGACATCGAGGACAACAAGGCAAATGAAGAAAAGTTCAAGCGTCTTCGTGAGAGAGGTTTTATAACAGATGATGGCAAACTAAATGTGTTGGTTGTCAAGAAATCCATGGAAGAGTTTGATGCATTAATCCCTTCTCCAGATAAGGATCAGCTTGATGAGTTTGCAAAGATTGCTATAGAGCAGGCTGTTATGCTTGCAAAGAATTATCCGCCACAGATGCAGGACTTTATAGTGTTTGAATTTGTAAAATGGTATGTTGATAATACTATTGCTATGATTGTACTGGATAAATTATATGATTCAGGTGAGTACAAGCCACTTACTGAATCAGAGAAAGCAACAGCAAATCTACTGGTATTTTCGGATAGACTTCCTCAGTAAAGTGAATGGGGCTGTCGCATTAGATGATTGAATCATCTGGGCGATGGCCCTTTTTCAGGCCTAAAAATCGGTACTTATATCTGCTTTCTGCTCATATCTCATATTTTTAGAGTAACTTAATAGTCCGAAGATATCTTCGGATCAGATACAGGAGTTTGATTTTTAAGGATCAAAAATTATGCCGTTTTCTTTAGCTCAAAAAGATGAGTTCCTGTTCGGCCGGCCATGATCTTGTGATGCAGTTTATTGATATCGAATCCGATTGCAAGCAACACACTTTGTGCAAGAACATTCTTCGTCCCCTTATACAAATATCTTCTGAAGTTCATGTCTTCTTTTACATTTGCAAATGAACCCTCCGCCT
>NZ_FOXO01000022.1 GCF_900115735.1 Butyrivibrio proteoclasticus | reverse complement strand
GGGCATATACGAGAAAAAATGGATTGCCACATCCATTGGATGAGTGAACTTTAGACATATGATCTCTATATAATGGTGTGGTAACCTCAAATAAGGCCGTATGTGCCCAAAATCACAAGTCAAAAGCCTTGTCGCATGGTGTCGTAAGCTCAAAAATCTGGCTATATTTCCAAAACAGAATCTTCGCTCTCTTTACATTGAAAGACGCAGACGCAGACATATAGTCACATACGTCCTTGAAAGTAGCCACCACTACTGTTCCTGGATTCAGAGCCTGAGGCAATAATTCCAAGCCACACCGCAGGTGCTTGCCATTGACGGGTTCTGAGGAAAACGCTACAATGCTGATTCCGACGGCGAGATAAGATCTACTGTTCCCATCATCCTCACCGTCGGCTCGCAGACCAAAGCGTTTTCCTCAGTCTCAGTCAATGGTGGCGTACGTAGCCGCAATCTAAAATTTTTAGAGAGTTAGAGAAGTCACTCACGCATATACAAAGAAAGAGTATTCAGATGTATGCTAATTACATTTATCCGAATACTCTCCCTTAATCTACAGCATAAAATTTTGTAAGTTGCTCTGAAAATGAAAAAAATATTTTTCACAGTGTCTCCGAGCTTACGATGTTAATATAGAATACATCTACTGCCGAAAATATCCTTTATCCCCTTCTATAATGCTTATCTGTCCTTCACATTTTTGGGTAAGGCCGTCAGTTATGCGTTTTACATCTGCTTCTTTTACGCAAATATCAAACTGAACGTTAGCTTCGTAGCGTGCGTCTGCGATGGTGATATTGTTTTGGCCAAGGAAATACTGAACATTATTTACCATGTTATAGGCAACTTCCAGGGTGAGCTTCTGGGAATATACCATTTCACCGATCCGGGCATCTGCGATTCCGGCCTGTGCAGCCTGGGTATAAGCCCTTACAAGGCCACCTGTTCCAAGCAAAACTCCCCCAAAATATCTTGTTACTATTACAAGGGTATTGGTAAGCCCTGCTCCTTTTATAACTTCAAGAATAGGCTTTCCTGCTGTTCCTGAAGGCTCGCCATTATCACTGCATCTAGTATTCTCACTGTTTTTTCCTATAACAAAAGCATAGCAATTATGTCTTGCATCCCAGTACTTTTTAGATATCTCAGCAATTTTCTCATCTGCCTGCTGCTGGTTTTCCACAGGAAAAGCATTGGCTATAAAGCGCGATTTTTTCTCGACTATCTCACCGCATCCATTTGAAATTAATACTTTATAAGATTCTCTTTCACTCATGTGCTAAATTATATCAGAAATGTGGCATAATTGTTACAATTCTTAATTTTCGCCCCATTTCTTTATTATCCCAAGGATTCATGTTATACTTTATTGGTTAAAATGGACTAATTATAGGAAGGTTAATGTATGAATTACGGAAAAAGAGGTATCGTAAATCAGGCAAAAGAACTTAACTCCGGTACCGATAAATGGGGAAAGAAATTTAGTCTTTTCGGATTCTATATTCTGCTTTCTCTGATAATAGGCTTCTTTATTATTGGAGCAAGCGCCGGAATAGGTGTTTTCAACGGCATAATCGCCACTGCACCTGATATCACAAATATTGATGTCACTCCATCCGGTTTCTCAACTTTTGTATATGACACAGAAGGAAATCAAACTGCGAAGCTTGTATCCACAGATTCTAACCGTATACCTGTAACTATGGATATGGTTCCCGAGAATTTGGCACACGCTTTTGTAGCCATCGAAGATGAAAGATTTTATGAGCACAATGGTATTGATATCCAGGGTATTATCCGTGCCGCAGTAAGAGGTATCACAACCGGTAATTTCTCTGAAGGTGCCAGTACCATAACACAGCAGCTTCTTAAGAACAACGTTTTTTCAGGTTGGACTAATGAAACAAAGCTTCAAAGTGTCAAGCGTAAGATACAGGAACAGTATCTTGCGATACAGCTTGAAAAGAAAATGAGCAAGGATGATATTTTGATCAACTACATGAATACTATCAACCTTGGCTCAAACACTCTTGGCGTTCAGGCTGCATCACTTCGCTACTTCAATAAATCCGTCAGCGAGCTTACCCTCTCAGAGTGTGCTGTTATTGCCGGAATCACTCAGAACCCCAGCAGATTTAATCCGATTACACACCCTGAAAACAACACAGAGCGCCGCAACAAAGTTCTTAGAAAAATGCTTGAACAAGGTTATATTTCACAGGTTGAATATGACTCAGCCATGGCAGATGATGTTTATGCAAGAATCCAGAATGTAAATCAGGAGACTGGCGGTGATTCAACCGTTAACTCTTACTTTGTAGATGCTCTTACAAATGAAGTATTAGAAGACCTTATTGATGCCGGATATAATGAGACTCAGGCATATACACTTCTTTACAGTGGCGGCCTTAAGATTTATTCAACACAGGATCCCAAGATCCAGGCAATCTGTGATGAAGTTTACACAGACGAAAGCAACTACCCTGAGGGAACTAAGTACCTTCTTGCTTATGAATTGTCTGTACAGTCAGCTGATGGCACAGTGACAAACTACAGCAGTGAGATGTTTACAAGCTACTTCAAAGAGCAAAAAAGCAGCTTCAACATGCTCTTTAATTCATCAGAAGATGCTGACGCTGCTATAGAAGAATACAAGGCAGCTGTTATGTCAGAAGGTGATACAGTTCTTGGTGAAAAGATAAATCTCACTCCTCAGCCACAGGTTTCACTTACTATCGAAGAACAAAGCACAGGCTACATCGTTGCTATGGTCGGAGGACGCGGTGCCAAAACAGCCAGCAGAACCTTAAACAGAGCTACTGATTCTTACAGACAGCCCGGTTCAACATTTAAGGTTATCTCAACATACGCACCTGGTATCGACAGTGCAGGTCTCACGCTTGCCACAGTATTTAATGATGCTCCGTTTGCTTATTCAAACGGAACTCTTGTAAGAAACTGGTGGGGATCTGAATATAGAGGTCTCAACAACGTAAGAGCTGCAATCAGAGATTCGATGAACGTTATTGCTGTTGAAGCAATTACCCTCATCACTCCTCAACTTGCATTTGATTACCTTAAGAATTTCGGATTCACAACTATCGTTGAAAAAGAAGTAATTAACGGTAAGACATTTTCAGACATACAGCAATCAACTGCTCTTGGTGGTCTTACAAAAGGTGTTAAAAACTTTGAGCTTAATGCAGCATATGCTGCCATCGCAAATGGTGGTGTTTATATTGAACCCAAGTTATACACTAAGGTTGTTGATCACGATGGAAATGTTATCCTTGATAATACACAGGCTAACTCAAAGAGAATTTTAAAAGAAACAACAGCATTCCTTCTTACAAGCGCAATGCAGGACGTTGTTACAAGCGGTACCGGTGGTTCAGTAAACTTCGGTACAACAGCAATAGCAGGTAAAACCGGTACAACTTCAGACTATGTAGATGTATGGTTTGCAGGATTTACTAACTACTACACTGCAACAACCTGGACCGGTTATGACAACAATGCAAAGATGACCAATTCGGCTGAAAAGAACCTCTCCAAAACTATGTGGAGAAAGGTCATGGAAAAAATCCACGCCGATCTTCCATACTCATCATTTAGCATCCCTGATGGTATTGTTTCAGCAACAGTTTGCTCAAGATCAGGTAAACAGCCAATTGCAGGTCTTTGCGACGGTACTCTTTACACTGAATATTTCGAAGAAGGTACCGTACCTACAGAAAGCTGTGATGTTCATTATGCAGGAACAATGTGTGCAATAGATGGTTGTCCATCCACTGAAAGCTGCCCATTTAAGACAGCCGGTGTATTTGAACTCACTCCTGAAGTACCTGCAGCACTTCAGTCAGGATTTGTAAACTATACACCTACTAATTCTGCATATACTACCGTTACAGATGAAAATGGTAATACTACTACTGTTCTCAACACATGCCACCATACAGCAGAATTTATGGCTCAGCAAGGCATTGATGAGATAATTGCTGCCGAACAGGCTGCAGCCCAGGCCGCTGCCGCTGCCGCCAATCCTGAAGCAGCTGCAGAAGCTCCACCTGAAACTGTAGTCGACACAGTTCCTGAAAACGTTGCAGCTGGTAACTAACTACATAAATCTTTTCAAAAATAAGACCACCGGCTAATCGGTGGTCTTTCTGTTTCTATAATTCAGCTTGAACTTTTTTAATTTATCTCAAAAATGTAGTTCCCCATTTTTCTTTAAAGTCTGTGTTTTTTAGTGTAATAAATATAATAAATTGTGAATAAGATCGTGGTCGTTATCCAGGTTAGTGGATAACTAAATTCTATCGTTTCGATTGTTTTATTTAGAGGAAATGCAATTAGTATCCAAGCGACTCGAAGGACACATATTCCGCTCAAAGTAATAAGCATAGGTACTACAGCTGTCCCCATCCCACGAAGTACTCCTGAAAACACTTCCACGCCTATGTAGGTAAAATAAAACGGAGCAAGATATTCTATCATTTGAATTCCTACCTCAATTACTTCTATGTCATCTACGAATATTTTTAGGAAAAGATCACCGTAAAAATATAGAAGAACACTTAAAGGAATTGTGATTATAAATGCGATAACAAAGGCGTACCTTGTGCTTTTGTGAACTCTGTCATTTTTGCCTGCACCAAAATTCTGCCCTGCAAAGGTAGTTACAGCCGTTCCCAAAGAACTTATGGTCATCCAAAAGAGAACGTCGATTTTACCATATGCTGCCCATGCTGCTGTAGCATTTTTTCCGACCTCATTTATAGCTGTCTGTATAAGCATATTGGAAACAGTATACATGGTAGTCTGAATGCCGGCAGGAAGACCGATATTTATGATTCGTTGGAGCATATCAGGGTCAATTCTTATCTCTTTTAGATAAAGCCTGTATGTGCCAATGCTTCGCATAAGCATGAAAAGAACTATCGCAGCACTTAATATCTGGCACATAATCGTTGCTATTGCAACGCCTATAACGCCCATAGTCACACTTACGCTTCCCATTTTAAAGCCTATAACAAATAAAAGGTCAAGGAAGATATTTACAAAACAGCTGATAATAAGGACATATAGAGGTCTTTTGGAGTCTCCTACAGCTCTCAATATTCCGGCCCCCATATTGTAAACCAGATTGGCGACCATACCTAGAAAATATATCCTTAAATAAGCCGTAGAGGCCCCTATAATCTCCTTTGGGGTCTTCATGATACCAATTACCCATGAGGCAGATAAAAGTCCTATAACAGTGATTATAATGCCTCCAATGACAGCCATGGCAATTGAAGTATGAACAGCTCTTTTCACTTCATCATCTCTTGATGCGCCATAGAACTGAGCAATTACTACGGAAGCTCCTGTCGAAAGTCCTTGGAAAAAGCCAACAAAAAGGCTAACAATCATAGCTGCCGAGCCACCCACTGCTGCAAGCCCATCTGCACCTACCACACGACCAACTATGATTGCATCAACAGTGTTATAGAACTGCTGAAAAAAAGCACCAAGAAGAAGCGCTGCAAAGAAAGACAACATTCCTGAAACTATGGGGCCTTCAGTTATTTTATTAATTGTTTTATTACTTGTTCTCATAAGGATGTATTTTATCACAATTTGACCGTGCTGACATAATTGAAGTAAGATTAATAATAGTGAGGTTATAAAGAAATGTACATAAGTGTAAAAAAACACATACTATCAAGGGCAATTCTTTCAGTTGCCATAATTAAAATATTCGCTGCCTTGATTGAAGGTGCCATAAGGATTCTTCTAAGCAATGGTTCATCAACTTCTCCAAACATGCTCGATTCAATGCTTTGGACCTGTCAGATAATAAGCTCTGTTTTGCAGATTCTTATTATTTTCTTTATTTTTTATTTGTCTTGGAAACAACTATGGCACTATATGAACTTGATTCCTGAAGATGATCAGAATGAAATAGGTCTTTTACAGCAGGAATACCTTGGTAAGAATCTGGCAACACTTTCTGCCAGCTCTGTGAGCAGACTGCTACAGCTTTGGGCTGTTATATTCATCTGTGCAGAACTTATCTATGACTTTACATCTATAATGTACAGAAGATTCATTGCAATATTGATGAGTATTTTTGATCAGGCAAGTGACTTAACAGACAGCACATTTATTTTGCTTTACAACATGACTCATGGATTTAAATACATCGAGATTCTTGTGGCTATACTTCTTGGAATTGTCATGACCGGTATCTTTCTTAATGATAAATATCTCAAGATTGCATCACTGATCATACTGGTTTTATTTTTATTTTCTTTTTCGATATTACAAATGCAGACAGTGTATCTGATGGGCCATGAAATCGGAATAGTATGGACATCCATAATTTATCATTTCACGGAAACCCTCGGACTGATACTTCTGTCTGCATATCTGTCAAAAAGATATAAAGGCTTATGATTCTATGTTTAGATTGAAAGGATAAGCTTTCTGCTCTTTGCCTTCCTTTCTTCTTTTAAAAACCTATGAACATCAATCATCATGGAGATAACAAATACTGTGTTCATATAAAGGTCCGCCATAAAGTTAGTAAATAATCTGCTCATATCAATTACCCCCTGGTATTTTTTCTTCTCGGCTATCAGGCTAATATATTTACCTTTATCTACGAAGTTATTACATCTTGAACTAAATTCCAGAAATCCGCATATACTGCGGATTTCGTGAGAATATGAGTGAAGAGTCAACCAAGCCTCATCGACGAAGTCGATTTAAATTGGCTTGGTTGATGCATTCTTGAATTGTTGATTCAAGAATGTATAGTAATTTATACGAACAAATCTTACTTATGGCAAAATTATGTATTACTTGTATTTAACAATTACATGAAAAAAGGTTGTACATGGATAACCACATACAACCTTAAACAATAATGCGGATGACAGGAATCGAACCTGCACGTCGGAGACACTAGAACCTAAATCTAGCGCGTCTGCCAATTCCGCCACATCCGCATATCCGTGTAACACGAACAAATTTGATTATACAAAGTTTATAAACTAATTTCAAGTATTATTCTCAAAAACCTTTGTGAGCCAGTCGCCTTTGAAATAGTAAATGATAAAGATTATTGCGCTCACAGACCATGTCAGTGGATAAGCCCAGAATATCACGTTAACAACAGGAATTATCCTTACAATTATTGTAATATAGGTTATTCTGAGAAGACACCAGCTAGAGAGCATAACGACCATCGGCACCGTTGTTTTTCCAGCTCCTCGGTATATTCCTGCCAGGCAGTGGTTTAAAGCCAGAAGACAGTAAAACAAGCTCTCTGTCCTTGCCTGAGTTGCTCCTATCAAAAGAACCTCCGGCTCTGATGAAAACATCCTAAGAAATACCGGCGCAAATAAAAATACCATAAGTCCTATAAACTCTGCACAGCTCACACTGATAACGCTTCCAATAACAGCCCCCTTCTTAACTCGCTTAATTTCTTTTGCGCCTACATTTTGGCTCACAAATGTAGTAAGGGCCATAGACATACAGGTTATAGGTAAAAAGACAAATCCCTCGAGTTTAAAGTAACTTCCGCATCCTGCCATTGCAGCTGATCCAAATGCGTTAATATTTGACTGTACAACGACATTTCCAATTGCAATGACACTATTTTGTATTCCTGTAGGAAAACCTATCATAAGCTCCTTTTTTATCGTTTCAGGATCCATTCTAAGTTTCCTTATATCAATCCTGTGCGGTCCCTGAACCTGTGTGAGCTTCACAAATGCTAAGAGTGCGCTCACGAACTGAGCAATAACAGTCGCAAGAGCCGCTCCCGCAATTCCAAATCCAAGATCCCTTACAAACAATAAATCCAGGATCGTATTCAAAACTGTGCTGACCATAAGATAATATAGTGGCCTCTTTGAGTCACCCATGGCTTGAAACACGCCACAACAGGCACTATATAATACATTTCCAAGTCCACCAAGGAAATAAATCTTGAAATACATGACAGAGTTAGGCATTACATCCTCAGGTGTTCCCATCCACCTAAGAAGTACAGGTGTAAAGAAATAGCCAAATACAGTAAGCACAATTCCCATCAGTATAGAGAAAGTTATTCCTGTATGAGCTGCGATTGATACGCCTTTTTCATCACCGGCTCCGTACCTTTTGCCAATGATAACGCTGCTTCCCATGAAAAGGCCGTTAATGAAGCCAACCATTAAGAAAATAAGACTTCCTGTAGTACTGACAGCTGCCAAAGCTTCTTTACCAAGAACGTTACCAACTACAACAGAATCGACCACATTATACAACTGCTGTAATAACTGCCCTAAAAAAAGTGGGATTGCGAATAAAATAAGATTTTTTGAAATAGAACCTTTTGTCATAAATGCACCTAAAAAAATCAAGAACAATTAAATTATGCACACACAAGTGGCAAAACAAAAACCTTGCAAACATATAGTTTACAAGGCTTTTGAAATGAGACACGGGGGAATCGAACCCCCGACAACTTGATTAAAAGTCAAGTGCTCTACCGACTGAGCTAGTATCCCATGTATTACTATGAACAAATTTTCGACGCAATATGATATCCTGTTACGCCTAACTGGGCTAGCCGGATTCGAACCGTCGTATGCAGCAGTCAAAGTGCTGTGCCTTACCGCTTGGCGATAGCCCAACGCACTTTCGTGCAGGGTGGCTAGAGGGACTCGAACCCTCGGTCTCCAGAACCACAATCTGGCGCGTTAACCAACTACGCTATAGCCACCATATTGCGGTGCTACACTAACAATGCATCTGTCAATGTCCACCAATGGCTCGCACTAGCCATAAAAACGGCAAGTACTCTGCTCAAAAAAATAGATGTGCCCGAAGGGATTCGAACCCCCGACCCACGGCTTAGAAGGCCGTTGCTCTATCCAGCTGAGCTACGGACACATGCAGCGGGTGATGGGAATCGAACCCACGTATCTAGCTTGGAAGGCTAGTGTTCTACCATTGAACTACACCCGCAAAACATTTCGTAATGAAACTGTTTCGCATCTTGCGTTTCGACAAGGCTAATATTTCAAGTTCAAAAACTTGAGTCGGGGTGACAGGATTCGAACCTGCGACCCCCTGCTCCCAAAGCAGGTGCTCTAGCCAAACTGAGCCACACCCCGTCTTGCTTTAAAGCCCTTCGCCGTAACGCGAGATTTATTATATACTGATTTGGAACCAAATGTCAACACATTTTTTGTAATTTTTTTAACATTTTTATAAATACTTTATTTCGTAATTAATAATGCCGCTGTCATCGGTCGTAAGCACGATGTAGCTTGGCTTTCTGCCCTCTTGTCTAGGATACGACAAACTCCCAGGATTGAACAAGTATATTCCACCCATAGTCTTTGCAACAGGTTTATGAGTATGACCAAAAAATACAACTTCAACTCCTCTTGCAATTCCTTCGCTGCGAATATAATCAAGATCCATTGAAACCATATAGTTATGTCCATGGGTCAAAAAAGCTTTGTGTCCATCAAAAGTAAATTCAAGTTCTCTGTTAAGCTCAGAAAAAAAGTCATTATTGCCTGCAACAAAATATACAGGACAGTTGGCAGCAAGTGCATATCTGCCTTCTGAGCCTTCAAAATCCCCACAATGGATTATCCCATCCAATGGTTCTTCCAGATCTAAAACATCGTAAAAATTATCATCTTTGCCATGAGTATCACTCACAACCAAATATTTATGCATAAATCAAATTCCTTCCCCAAGTAACTTTGCCATTTCTCTAAGAGCTTTTCCCCTATGGCTGATGGAATTCTTTTCCTCCGGGCTGATTTCTGCAGAAGTTTTTCCAAATTCAGGTAAAAAGAAAATAGGATCATACCCAAAACCGTTTTCTCCGGCAATTTCATAGCCTATTCTGCCTTCCATTGTGCCCTGGCATGAATAGGACTTTCCATCAGGCAATACCGCCGAAATGGCACACACAAAGCGCGCCGTTCTCTTTTCATCCGGAACGCCCTCAAGTCTTTCAATAATTTTGTTATTTTTTATAATATAAGATGTATCTTCGCCCATATATCTTGCAGAATAAATTCCGGGTTCACCATTTAAATAATCAACCTCAAGGCCTGAATCATCCGCAAGAACAATCGTCTCCATAGCTTCTTCAGAGCTCTTTTCCCTGATCATTTCATAAACAGCTTTTGCTTTTATCATAGAGTTTTCTGAAAAAGAGGTTCCATCTTCCACTATATCCCCGTCTACTCCCGCTTCCTTCATGGACAGAATATCCATGCCAAGTCCACCAAGTATTTCTCGGATTTCCCTCATTTTGTTATTATTTCCGGTTGCAAATACAATTCTCATATAATTCTCCCAACTATTTATTAACAGCTTCATATGCTTTTAAAATAGCATTATAAATTCCTTCAGCAGCCTTTTTTTCATCATCAGCAGCCCCATATTCAACGTATAACCTTGCCGCCGGTATGACCGCCGTATGAAGTAATAAATCATCCTCTTTGGCTTCATAAACGCCTTCAGCAACAGCACCAAGTTTTTCCGCAGTACTTCTTTCAAGCATATCTGCAAATTCAGCATTATTCAGCCTTCGTAAAAAGTACTTGCTATTGTAATAGGCAGCCACCTTTACTTCATTTAAATCATCTTTTTTCATGGCATTTAAGGCCACAACCAAATCAGCCTGAGCCTCTTTTACAAATTCAGACTTTCTTTCTTCCGTAACATTTTTTCCAGAAAGATCAGTAAAAAATATCTTAAGATTATTTTCTTCATCTTTTGCTGAAATTTCTTTTAACTCATATGCAATATCTATAGCCCCGTCAGTTCCGTAGATATCATTTGCACAAGGATCCACTACAACCACTCCATCGTAAGTCTCATTTGGCTTTGCAAACTCAACCTCTATGGTGCTGGACTCAGTAAGGGAACTGGAACTTGCATATAATCCATCAAGCACAAAATCAAGGCATACGCTACCACTGTCATTTTCAGCGATGCACACCGCGCTTTTTAATATGTCAATGTCTGTAACAACAGCATTATCAAGATAAAAGCCCTCTTCCCTGCTATCTATATAGATTCTGAGTTCATGATCTATATATCTTTCCTCAAGTACAATATCATCAGAGCTTACAGTTTTTGATAATGGTATTATGAGTTTTCCCGACTGGCCATTGCCGACATTTCGATCAATCAGTATATTATAAGAATCTGCAGTACTAGCCCTGTCTATATGCGTTCCCGCAGCATCTGTGATCAGAATATGCTTGGTGGCAGCCCTTTGAAACATCACCACAAGAGAAACTGCTCCAAAAATGCCGGCTTTTATAGCCACCTTTTTCATCTGCCCGTTATCCATAATCTTCCCCCCATTAAAAGCAGACTCTTACATCTTAATTACTGCTCCTTTTCGGAGGCTTTGGTCCCATGAACTGATAAAAATATGTTTTGATCATGCCGTTGTAAATTTTCCTGTTTTTATCAGCTTTTTTGCCAATATACTTCTCAGCCTGCTCAAATCCTGTAATCAGGTACATTGACCAGGCGTCAAGTCCTTTGTATCGCTCACCAATCGTTCTGTAAAGAGAAGGAAGTTCCTTCTGATCGCCAATTCGCTCTCCGTATGGAGGGTTTGTAATGATGAATCCATATTTCTTTCTATGGCTAAGATCAGCGATGTCCCTTGCCTGAAAATGGATCAGATGATCTACTCCCGCCTTTTTGGCATTTATCCTTGCTATCTCAACCATCTCAGGATCAAGGTCATACCCCTGAATATCTGTCTCAATATCTGGCAATATTTCTTCCTTTGCCTCTTCCCGAACGTCATCCCAATTTTGTGGATCAATCAGATTAGTCCATTTTTCAGCAGTAAAATGTCTGTTTATGCCGGGGGCAATATGAGCTGCTATCATGGCAGCTTCAATAGGAATAGTTCCGCTTCCGCAGAATGGATCCACCAAAATCCTGTCTCCGTGCCACGGAGTAAGCATTATAAGCGCAGCCGCAAGATTCTCTGCAATAGGCGCCTTGGACTCAAGTTTTCTATAGCCTCTTTTGTGGAGAGAATCGCCTGTAGTATCAAGTGCTACCGTGACCTCATCTTTCATAAAAAAGACCCTGATAGGGTATTCTTCTGCATCCTCCTTGAACCAGTCAGTGTTGTAGCTTTGCTTCATTCTCTCAACAATAGCTTTTTTGACAATAGACTGGATATCAGATGGGCTAAAGAGCTTGCTTTTAACGCTTGAAGCTTTTTTTACCCAGAACTTACCTCTTTCAGGAATGAATTCTTCCCATGCAAGAGCCTTTACCCCCTGATAAAGGTCCTCAAAGCTCTCTGCATGAAAGCTTCCGACTTTAATAAGAACTCTCTCTGCCGTTCTGAGGCAGATATTGGCACGACATACAGCATCAGCATCTCCTGCAAAAGAGATTCTTCCGTCTGATACCTCCGTGATATCATAGCCAAGGTCAATTATTTCTTTTTTCAAAACGGATTCCAAGCCAAAGTGGCATGGACAAATTAAATCATATTTTTTCATCATAACTCCGATTATAACAAACAAAAGGGTACAAAAAAAGATGCATCTGAATCAGATGCATCTCTTAATGTGCGTGACAGGATTCGAACCCACGACCTTCTGGTCCGTAGCCAGACGCTCTATCCAGCTGAGCTACACGCACATGTGCCATATCGACAACAAAATATATTATATGCATGGCACGGCTTTTTGTCAACATTATTTTTTATATTTTACCTACAGGTTTTCCATATGGAGAATACCCGCCATTTTCAGCCATTTCTTCGGCCTTTGTTTCAGCGATAAGTCTTTCCATATCAGTTCTTGCAAACTCAAAGCATGCCATAAGGCTTGGTGAAAATACTCCGCATTCACCATTTTTGATCATATTAAAAGCTTTATCCACAGGATAAGCTGCCTTATACACTCTGTCACTTACAAGAGCATCATATACATCTGCTAAAGCTGTAAGCTGTGCGGCAATGGAATTTTCTTTTCCCTTTAAACCATCAGGATAGCCCTTTCCGTCGTACCTCTCATGGTGATGCCTGCAGATATCAAGGCATACTTCGTAATACTCTTTATCCTGAATATCCTTAAGCATCTCAATTATCTCAGCCCCCCTCGTTGTGTGAGATTTCATGACTTCAAATTCCTCTGTAGTAAGCCTTCCGGGCTTTAAAAGAATTGAATCAGGAACAGAAATCTTGCCTATATCATGCATAGCTGATGCCTGAGTGATAACTTCCACCAAACGAGATGTAAGCCCAAGCTCAGGGTAATTATTCATAGCAACAAGAGCCAGGATACGCACAATGCCCTTTACTCGTTTTAGATGGTATACTGACTCCATGCTTCTGAATTCAACAATTGTTGCTATGGTATCAATAACACGCTCGTTACTGTTTTTTAGCTTTTCCTCCTGTTTTTTTAGATATAGAAACTGCTTTTTCAGAACCCTCGACTGATCATCGACCTTTTCCTCAAGATTATTTTTATGGTCATAAAGCTCAATGGTTCTTGAAACCCTTCTATCAACAATAACAGGATCAAAGGGCTTATGTATAACGTCCGCTGCGCCTTTCTGGTAACTGGTTCTCTCAGCTTCAGTGGATGTATCAGCTGTTATCATGAGAACAGGAATGATCTCATTGAGATTGTCCTTGTTGCTCATAGCCTCCAAAACTGCATATCCATCCATCTCTGGCATGACGATATCAAGCAGAATTGCAGCAAGCTTATCTTTATTCTGCTCCATAATCTTTATAGCTTCAACCCCATCACCAGCTTCAAGGATATTGTACTTGTCCTTAAATATTTCTCCTAAAATGCCTCTGTTTATTTCATTGTCATCTACAACAAGTATTGAGCGATCCGCCATATGCCCTCCGAATAAAAAAGAAATACTTTATCTTTCAACTATAGCTGCGCAGCCCATTCCGCCACCTACACAAAGTGTAGCAAGTCCTCTGTGAACATCTCTTCTCTGCATCTCGTACAACAAAGATACAAGGATTCTGTTACCTGAGCATCCAACAGGATGTCCAAGTGCAATGGCGCCACCGTTTACGTTAAGGACATCATTGCTAAATCCAAGATCATGCTGTACTGCAACAGACTGTGCTGCAAAAGCTTCATTTGCTTCAATAAGATCAAAGTCACCAATTGTAAGGCCAGTCTTATTCATTACTTTCCGAGTTGCAGCAACAGGTCCGATACCCATGATGCTTGGTTCAACACCTGCAAGTTCTCCTGCAATCCACGTTCCAAGAGGCTTAACACCCAGTTCTTTTGCCTTCTCTTCACTCATTACGATTATTGCAGATGCTGCATCATTGATTCCTGATGAATTTGCAGCCGTAACAACCCCACCATCCTTCTTAAATGCAGGTTTGAGATGAGAAATACTTTCAACTGTAACACCTTTTCTTGGTCCTTCATCTGTATCAAAAATAATTGTCTCTTTCTTTTTCTTTATTTCTACAGGAACAATCTCTTCCTTGAATTTTCCCTCTGCAATTGCCTTCTCGGCTTTATTTTGTGACCATGCTGCGAACTCATCAAGCTGCTGCCTTGTAAGATGCCACTGCTCTGCAATGTTCTCGGCTGTAATACCCATGTGATATCCGCCAAAAGCGTCTGTAAGAGCGTCCTTGATCATAGCGTCCTGCAGTTCTCCTGACCCCATTCTGTATCCATAACGTCCCTGCTGCATAAGGTATGGTGCCATTGACATGTTTTCCATTCCACCTGCTACGATAATATCAGCATCACCCATTCCGATAAGCTTTGCTGCAAGATTTACGCAGTGAAGTCCTGATCCGCAAAGAACATTTATTGTTGTTGCAGGAACTTCAACAGGAATCCCTGCATTTATTGCTGACTGTCTTGCCGGATTCTGTCCAAGGCCTGCCTGGATTACACAACCCATATATACTTCATCAACCTGCTCCGGCTTAACTCCTGCTCTTTTCAATGCTTCTTTTATTACAATTGCTCCAAGAGCCGGTGCCGGTGTAGTTGATAATGTTCCACCCATTGTTCCGATTGCCGTTCTGCATGCTCCGGCCAAAACTACTTTTCTTGCCATAACTGTTCCTCCATTTTTTCTAAAATAAAAGAAGTAATGTACACCACTTCTATTTTATCATTTTAATAGCGCAGACTCAACGTAATAAAAATTGTTTTTTAGCTTTTTATCATCCACCGATCTGTGTTTGTTTCTAGTAAAAAGACCGGCACCCAAATGGCACCGGCCTTTAATGATCAATTTATCAGTTCTTTGCAGCAAGAGCTTCTTTGATCTTCTTTGTAAGAGCAGGAACGATCTTGTTAAGATCTCCAACTACGCCATAATCAGCTACATCAAAGATAGGCGCATTCTCATCTTTGTTGATAGCAATGATGATATCAGACTCTTCCATACCTGCAACGTGCTGGATAGCTCCAGAAATACCGATTGCGAAATAAAGCTGAGGTCTAACTGTCTTACCTGTCTGTCCAACCTGAAGATCCTTTGGCTTCCAGCCTGAATCTACAACTGCACGTGAGCAGGAAACTGTTCCGCCCAGAGCCTCTGCAAGATCATCAAGAATCTTGAAATTCTCAGCGCTGCCAACTCCACGGCCGCCTGATACAAGAATCTTAGCTGCCTGAATATCAGCAACTGAAGAAGCCTCTTTAACAATCTTAAGAATTTCTGTGTAGCAGTCGTTCTCTTCGAATCCAGGATTGAATTCAACAACTTCTGCCTTAGCGCCCTTGATAGGATCAATCTTCTGCATAACACCAGGACGAACTGTAGCCATCTGAGGACGGAAATCAGGACAAGCGATTGTTGCGATTGTATTTCCACCAAATGCAGGTCTTGTCATAAGGAGCTGTTTGTGCTTTGTCTCTCTAACTGGTGAAGGCTCAAGAGGGAAATCACCGATATCAAGACTTGTACAGTCAGCTGTAAGGCCTGTATGTACTCTTGATGATACTCTAGGGCCAAGATCTCTTCCGATAGCTGTAGCGCCAACAAGAAGGATCTCAGGCTTAAACTCATCAATTACAGATGCAAGAGCGTGTGTATAAGGCTCTGTTCTGTAATCCTTAAGAGCAGGATCATCAACAACGATAACTCTATCTGCGCCATACTCAGCAAGCTTGTCTACAAGCCCCTTAACATCACTACCAAGAAGTACGGCTGTAACTTTTTTCTCATCAAGGTCTTCTGCAAGACTCTTTGCTTTGCCCAGAAGTTCAAGTGCAATACTTGAAAGTTCATTGTCTACCTGCTGAGCAAATATAAATACACCTTTATATTCTTCTAAAGACATGACTTTTCTCCTTTTCATTTAAAAATATTATATGACGTGCTTTTCTGTAAGCTTACCTACGATATAATCTACTGCTTCTTCAGCTGAATCAGGAGCAACTTTTTCTCCCTGACCCTTCTTAACCTTATCAGAAGCTTTAGCGATCTGTGTAGGTGATCCTTTAAGACCAAGGTTTGAATCGTCAACGTCCTTAAGATCTGCTCTGCCCCAAACAGTAACTTCCTTCTCGAAAGCATCGAAAATTCCGCCTGGAGTCATATATCTGGGCTCATTGAGCTCAGAAAGAGCTGTAACAAGGCAAGGCATCTTAGCCTTTACGATGTGATATCTGTCTTCAAACTGTCTCTTTACTTCTACAGTACGAGCCTTCTCATCAACTTTGATCTCTTCTGCATATGAGATTACAGGAATGTGAAGGTGCTCAGAAATCTGAGGACCAACCTGAGCTGTATCTCCATCGATAGCCTGACGGCCAGTGATGATAAGATCATACTCAAGATTTCTAAGTGCTCCAGCAATAGTAGAAGATGTTGCCCATGTATCTGCGCCGCCGAGTACTCTATCTGTGACAAGGATTGCCTTGTCTGCGCCCATAGCAAAAGCTTCTCTAAGAACAGCATCAGCCTTAGGAAGTCCCATTGTAAGAACTGTAACCTCTGCTCCATACTGATCTTTTAATCTAAGTGCTGCCTCAAGTCCTGCTTTGTCATCAGGATTCATGATAGCAAGCATTGCACCTCTATCCAATGTTCCATCGGGTTTGAACTTAACGCCGCCCTTTGTATCAGGGACCTGCTTAATGCAAACAACTACTTTCATTGTATTTTCTCCTTATATTTTTCTTCGCTAACTGATTACTTAAGTAATGCTCCGGAAATAACCATTCTCTGAACTTCAGATGTACCTTCGTAGATCTCTGTGATCTTAGCATCACGCATCATACGCTCTACTTCGTACTCTCTGATGTATCCGTAACCACCGTGAAGCTGAACAGCCTTTGTAGTTACATCCATAGCAACCTCTGCAGCAAAGAGTTTTGCCTTTGCAGCTTCAACGCCATAGTAGTCTTTATTCTTCTTTGCATCAGCAGCCTGGTAAACAAGGAGTTTAGCAGCTTCACACTGTGTAGCCATGTTTGCAAGCTGGAACTGTGTATTTTGGAATGCTCCGATAGCTCTTCCGAACTGCTTTCTCTCTTTTACATACTCAACTGTTCTGTCAAGGGCGCCCTCAGCAATACCAAGAGCCTGAGCAGCGATACCAATACGTCCGCCATCAAGAGTGTGCATAGCGATAGGGAATCCCTTTCCTCTTGCGCCAAGAAGGTTCTCTGCTGGGATATGGCAATCCTGGAAAATAAGTTCATATGTTGATGAACCACGGATACCCATCTTGTTTTCTTTTGTTCCGAAAGTGAATCCAGGAGTATCTTTCTCAACGATGAATGCTGAGAACTTCTTCTGTTTTCTGCCCTTCTTATCTTCTACGATATCTGTGTAAGCGATGATGATATAAATATCAGCTTCCTTACCGTTTGTGATAAAGCACTTTGAACCGTTAAGGATCCACTCTTTACCATCTTCTGAAAGAACAGCCTTTGTCTGAACGCCCTGAGCATCTGTACCAGCCATAGGCTCAGTAAGACCGAAAGCACCAAGCTTCTCACCCTTAGCAAGAGGTACAAGGTATTTCTGCTTCTGTTCTTCTGTACCATAAGTCATGATAGGATCACAGCAAAGTGATGTGTGAGCAGATACGATAACTGCTGTTGTACCACAAACCTTTGCAAGCTCCTCTACACACATAACGTATGTAAGAGGATCACAACCCTGTCCGCCGTACTCCTTTGGAATCGGAATACCCATGAATCCGTATTTCTGCATTTTTGCAACTGTTTCCCTAGGGAATACTTCTGTCTCGTCAACGTCTATTGCATGTGGCTTAACTTCTTTTTCTGCAAACTCTTTGAAAAGAGCTCTAGCCATTTCATGTTGCTGATCAAGCTGAAAATCCATTATTTTTTCCTCCGAATCATATTAATCATTTAAATCTATAATGTAGTTAGGCGCGATCTGTAGGAACCTTGTTTCCATCTGCATAGTTGTAGAAACCAATTCCAGTCTTAACGCCAAGCTTCTTACCACGAACCATCTTACGAAGAAGTGGGCATGCGCGATACTTTGAATCGCCTGTCTCTGAATAAAGAACGTCCATGATAGCAAGAACGATATCAAGTCCGATATAATCGCCGAGCTCTAATGGTCCCATTGGGTGGTTACATCCAAGCTTCATAGCTGTATCGATACCCTGGATATCTGAAACGCCTTCTGAATATACGAAGATACCTTCGTTGATCATAGGAACAAGAATTCTGTTTACAACGAATCCTGCTGCTTCATTAACCTGTACAGGTGTCTTACCAAGGTCTTCTGAGATTTTCTTGATCTTCTCTACCATATCATCAGGAGTGTTAGCACCCTGGATAACCTCAACGAGCTTCATAACAGGAGCCGGGTTGAAGAAGTGCATACCGATGATAGGCTTTGCAAGACCTGAACCGATCTCTGTGATTGAAAGAGATGATGTATTTGATGCAAAGATGCAATCAGGATTCTTTACGATGTTGTCCTGAAGTTCCTTAAAGAGGTTCTTCTTGATATCCATAACTTCAAGAGCAGCCTCAACTACAAGATCAGCATCAGCACAGATGTCATTAAGACCTGTCTGGATCTTTCCAATGATCTTATCAGCATCTTCCTGAGTTTTCTTTCCCTTAGCAACCTGCTTATCAAGACCCTTTTTGATCTTAGCTAATCCGCCCTCAGCAAACTCAGTCTTGATATCGCAAAGATAAACCTTCTCTACAGACTCAGCCTGAGCAAATGTCTGAGCAATTCCTGAACCCATTGTACCTGCGCCAATAACAGCTACCTTCATTTTAAAATCCTCCTAAAAAAATATTTTTTTATGTTTATAAGGAAGTTCCGCTCTCACTTTCGTTCGCCGGAACACGTTCGAACCAGACTCAAAAATACTTCGCCAGGTTCTCTCAGCCATTTTTAAAAGCTACAACTTTAACTTTTGCCGGATCATCTTTTTTTCTGAGGAAGTTAGCCATTCCCTCTTTCTGATCCTCTGTCTCGAAGCATGAGCCAAAGAGCTTCTCTTCGATAACAATTGCTTCATCTATATCTGTCTGAAGTCCATCATTGATTGCTTTCTTGCATGCACGAACAGCGATAGGAGCATTAGCTGCGATCTGAGAAGCCATCTTCTCTGCTGCTGCCATAAGCTCTTCCTGTGGATAAACTGCATTAACAAGACCAATTCTAAGAGCTTCATCAGCCTTAATATTGCGAGCTGTGTAAATAAGCTGCTTAGCCATTCCTGCGCCTATAAGACGAGCAAGTCTCTGTGTTCCGCCAAATCCAGGTGTGATTCCCAGGCCAACCTCAGGCTGACCAAACATAGCGTTCTCTGAGCAGATACGAATATCACAGCTCATTGAGATCTCGCATCCACCGCCAAGAGCAAATCCGTTTACTGCAGCAATTACAGGAACAGGGAACTGCTCAATCTTGCGGAAGATATCATTTCCTTTTTTACCAAATGCTTCGCCTTCAGCCTTTGTAAGTGTGCTCATCTCTCCGATGTCAGCACCGGCAACAAAAGATTTCTCTCCTGCGCCTGTAAGAACAACTGCTCTTACTACATTTGTGTCGATTGCATCGAATGTAGCAGCAAGGTCATCAAGAACCTGTGAATTAAGAGCATTGAGTGCTTCAGGACGATTGATTGTAACGATTGCTATGTTATCTTTTAACTCACAATTAACAAATCCCATTTTGTTTTCCCCCTTAAATTATTCGTAACGCTCAACGATTGTTGCGCAGCCCATTCCGCCGCCGATGCAAAGTGTTGCAAGACCCTTCTTTGCATCTTCTCTCTTCTGCATCTCATGAAGAAGAGTTACAAGGATACGGCATCCTGATGCTCCAACAGGGTGTCCAAGTGCAATAGCACCACCGTTGACATTAACCTTATTCATATCAAATCCAAGCTCCTTGGCAACTGCAACTGACTGAGCTGCGAATGCTTCGTTAGCCTCGATAAGATCGATATCATCAAGTGAAAGCTCTGTCTTCTTAAGAACTTTCTTTGTAGCTGCAACAGGTCCGATACCCATAATTTCAGGCTCAACACCTGCAAGAGCTCCGCCTACCCATGTAGCCATAGGCTTGATTCCGAGTTCTTTTGCCTTCTCTTCGCTCATAACAACTATTGCAGCAGCACCATCATTGATACCTGAAGCATTACCGGCTGTTACAAGTCCGCCCTCTTTACCAGAGCAGCATTTAAGTTTTGAAAGTGTCTCTACTGTTGTGCCGGCACGAGGGCCCTCATCAACC
Source organism: Butyrivibrio proteoclasticus (assembly GCF_900115735.1). Taxonomy (GTDB): domain Bacteria; phylum Bacillota; class Clostridia; order Lachnospirales; family Lachnospiraceae; genus Butyrivibrio; species Butyrivibrio proteoclasticus_B. The sequence continues at coordinate 50,976 of NZ_FOXO01000022.1, read as the reverse complement.
TTGAACTCAACCATTTCTTTTTTAACTTTTACAGGAACAGGAACGATTTCATCGTTGAATCTGCCTTCTGCCATTGCCTTCTCACATTTCTGCTGTGAGTTTGCTGAGAACTCATCAAGTTCCTGTCTTGTAAGTCCCCATCTATCACAGATATTCTCTGCTGTGATCATCATATGATAGTGATTGAAAGCATCTGTAAGAGCATCGTTTACCATTGTATCTACAACTGTTCCGTTGTTCATACGATATCCGAAACGTGCATTAGGAAGTGCATAAGGAGCCATAGACATGTTCTCCATACCACCAGCAACAACTATATCAGCCTCGCCAGCTTTAATAAGGTCAGCTGCCATGTTGACACAGTTAAGACCAGAACCACAAACTACATTGATAGTAACTGCAGGAGTCTCGATTGGAAGACCAGCCTTGATAGAAGCCTGTCTTGCTACGTTCTGTCCAAGTCCAGCCTGGATAACGCATCCCATAAGTACTTCATCAACCATTTCAGGCTTAACACCTGCACGGTTAAGTGCCTCCTTGATTACGATTGAACCAAGTTCTGCTGCAGGAGTGTTGCTAAGGGCTCCACCCATTTTGCCAATAGCTGTTCTCACTGCACCTGCTAAAACTACTTTCTGTGCCATAAAGTATTACCTCCGTTTTTTGGGACATGCCTATGTCCATATTTAGTTTTTACTTTAGAATCGCTTGATAAATTTTTATCAGAACAGAATAATTTTAGCACACCATATGGGCAAATGCAATAAAAAATAGCTCCACCCAGGGAGCTATTTTATAAAATCTCAATAAATTGATATTTAATTAACGAATTGTTATTTAATTAACGAGTTCACACTTCAGGCTCAATAATGCCGTAGGTATTTCCTTTCCTCTTATATACTACGCTGACCTGATCCGTTTCAGCATTAACAAATACAAAGAAATTGTGTCCCAAAAGTTCCATCTGTACACAAGCATCTTCCGGATACATTGGCTTTGGATCAAATTTTTTCATACGTTCAATTCGAATTTCATCGTCATCCACGTATTCGCTTTCAATGTATTCTTTTTTGAAGTTACTGGCCTCTGCCTGCTGCTTATCCACAAGTTTGCTCTTGTACTTTTTAAGCTGTCTCTCAATAACCTCTTCAACAAGATCTATTGAAACATACATATCATTACTGACCTGTTCAGCACGAATGATCTTGCCTTTTACAGGAATGGTCACTTCAATCTTATGTCGCTCCTTATCGACGTTTAATGTGACGTTGGCATTAGTGTCAGGAGTAAAATACTTTTCAAGTTTCCCTATTTTCTCCTCTACCGCTGCACGTAGCCCTGGTGTAACATCAATGTTCTTTCCTACGATTGTAAATTTCATGCAATCATCCCCTTTGCTACTAAAATGTATAATATATTATATCATTTATCTGACAATTTAGCCATCATATAACACTCTTGAATCCTAATCTTTTTATAAAATTTGGTCTTTTAGCTATTCTGCACAAAAAATAACAGCTATTTTCTGTTGTGTAAAATACACTTGTAAAGCATTCTTTTTTGTGGACAATGTGGATAAGTTCGTGTATAAGTCTAAAAAAAGCCATTCTTGAAAAAAGCTTTGTGGATAACTATTTATAAATAAACTATAAAATATTTATTAATATTTGTTGACTTTTGGGTTTATGTGCACATTGGAGAAATTAGGAAAGTTTTATCCTAAGTGAAACCATACTGCAGGGTGGAAGAGCTACTTTTAGCTTATTTTCGCCATTTTCAAAGCTTTCAAAATCTCGTTCAGTTACTTTTGACGGATTTTCAAAACTGTTATAATCATCCATTTTTCCAAAAAGAATTGTTCCTGCAACTTTTTCAATTAAAGAATTTCTAAAATCGATATCCACAATATTTTCTTTTTCCACATCAATATTGTTCAAAGTTACAGTCACAATTCCATCTTTATCCACAGAAACAGATTCATTTACATTCTCTGCTGTATCTTCGCCTATTCCTACTCTTTCAGTTCCCTCAAGATAGCTTTCCAAAAGATTCGCATCCTGATGATGGCGGAACATATGGAATACATGATAAGTAGGTGTAAGAACCATCTTGTCATCTTCTGTCAGAATCACAGACTGAAGCACATTTACTATCTGGGCAAGGCATCCCATTTTCACTCTGTCTGAATGCTTGTTAAAAATGTTTAGAGTTGCACCGGCCACCTGCGCATCACGCATAGAATTCTGTTGATACAAAAATCCCGGATTTGTGCCTTCTTCCACATCATGCCAGCATCCCCATTCATCTACAAGCATAGCAATTTTCTTTTCAGGATCGTATTCGGACATAATATGGTCATTTCTTGTAATGATCTCGTCCATATATACTGCCTTCCTCATTGCCCTGTAGTACTCTTCTGTGGAAAACTCTTTTGCACTTCCCTTATGCTCCCAGTTGTTGACTACCACATAGTAATGAACAGAAAGTCCATCCATAAAGCCGTGGGCTACTGCAGGTGCAGGGTGTCTGAAGCACACTTCCATAACATCGCTTGTCCACTTATAGTCATCAGCATTGGGGCCACAGCATATTTTCTTTATTGGCTTATTTCCATTGTAACAGCGCACATATGTCTGATAATTCCGGTACTTGTTGCCATAATAATCTGCGGTCATATTTCCTCCGCATCCCCAGTTTTCATTACCAACGCCAAAGTAATCCACAGTCCATGGCTTTTCATGGCCATTTTCTTTTCTGAGTTCTGCCATAGGTGAAACGCCATCGAATGTCATGTACTCCACCCATTCACTCATTTCTCTTACTGTGCCGCTTCCAACATTTCCATTTACATAAGTTTTGCATCCAAGTTGTTTGCAGAGTTCAAAATACTCATGAGTTCCAAAGCTGTTATCCTCAATAACGCCGCCCCAATGAGTATTTATCATTTTCTTTCTTTTTTCCTTTGGACCAATTCCATCCATCCAGTGATACTCATCTGCAAAATTCCCTCCAGGCCATCTCAGCACCGGTACTTTTATCTCTTTTAATGCATCAACAACATCTTTTCTCATTCCATTCTCATTTTTTATCTGAGAATTCTCACCAACATAAAGTCCTCCGTAGATACATCTTCCAAGATGCTCGCTGAAATGCCCGTAAACTTCAGGCTCGATATGACTTAATTTTCTGTTCTCGTTAATATGTAATTTCATCGTTCAACTTTTACCCCTTAACTCCACCAAGAGTTATTCCTTTCACAAAATTTCCCTGAATAAACGGATATGATACAAGTATAGGTAATACGCCCACTGTAGCCATCGCCATACGAACTGAAACTGAAGGTATGGACGCAAGACCAACTCCGGCATCTTGTACCCTTGAGCTGTTCTGTGACAGATACTGGATGTTCTGCATCATTCGATTAAGAAGATTCTGAACAGAATACAGGTCAGTCCTTTTTGTAAGATAGATGTATCCGTTCATCCAGTCATTCCAGTAAGCAATTCCTGCAAAAAGACCTATCGTAGCAACTATCGGTTTTGATAATGGCAATACCACACTCAAAAATGTCTTGTATTCAGAAGCCCCGTCAATGTAAGCCGCATCCAGGATCTCTGTTGGTATGCTGCTGCAAAAATATGATTTCATCAGCATTACATTAAAGCCATTCATCAAAAGTCCCGGAACCAACAATGCCCAAAAACTATTTTTTATGTTCAGCATATTGGAATACACAATGTAAGTCGGAACCAATCCGCCGTTAAACAAAAGCGTAAAAAATACCAGAAATAAAAGCACGCTCCTAAAAGGTAGATCAGGTTTTGAAAGAGCGTAAGCCAAAAGTGTTGTGATCGAAAGAGCCAGCGCTGTTCCAATCAAAGTAAGAACTATTGATATTCCATAGGCATGAACTACTGAATTTCCTGTTTTAAAAATATATTCATACGCATAGGTGCTCCATTTTGCCGGAGTAAAAGAATATCCGTCAGCAATAAGTACATCGTTGTCCGTAAACGAAGAAATAACCAGCAGTACAAACGGAACCACTGCAAGGAGCGATAAAATCATCATCACAACATGTGCAAATATTTGAAAATTTCTCTCTTCTCTTGTTCTCATTGTCATTCACCCCTTTAATGCTCAGAATAATGCATAATCCGGGTCTATCTTTTTAACTATCAGATTAGAACCAAGAACCAGAATAAATCCAACAAGTGACTGATAAAGGCCTGCTGCCGATGACATGGACATATCGCCAAGCTCCAAAAGTCCTCTGTAAACATATGTATCAATTGTGTTTGTCACGCTAAACAGTGCTCCCTGATTCTGAGGCACCTGGTAAAAGAGCCCGAAATCCGAATAGAATATTCTTCCTATTGCCAAAAGAGTAAGCATCACAATTGTCGGTTTCAAAAGAGGAATAGTTATCTTGAAGATCTGCTGCCACTTGGATGCACCGTCTATTGACGCAGATTCATAGATGCTTCTGTCTATTCCCAAAATGCTTGCCAGATAGATAACACAGTTATATCCAACACCCTTCCATGCACTTACAAACACAAGGATAAAAGGCCAGTATTTCTTTTCCATATACCAGGAAACAGGGTCCATCCCCAATGGCTTTAATATTGAATTGTTGATAAATCCGTTTTCCGTGGATAAAAAGCCAAATACAAGATAACTTACGATTACCATTGAGATCATATATGGCAACAGGATAAATGACTGATAAGCCTTTTTTATCCTGGAAGTCATCTCCGCCAGAAGAATCGCTACAAAAATCGCCATAATGGTATTAACGATAATAAACACCAGATTATAAAGAATAGTATTTCTCGTTATCACAAAAGCATCTTTAGTTGCAAAAAGATATTTAAAATTCTTAAAGCCAACAAAGGGCGAACCATATATTCCTTTCTTGGCATTATATTTTTTGAATGCAAGGATAAGTCCGGGTAGAGGCAGATAATTATTTATAAAAAGATACAGCATCCCCGGAAAAGCCATAATATAGAGAGGAATGTACCTCTTAAAGTTTTTCCTTTTATTTTTCATACGTTATTTCGCTCCCAAGTGCTATAAAAGCCCCGGCTATCCTTCCCCGATAGCCGGAGCTCTTTAAAAGATCTTAATTAATTCCGTTTTCGGCTGCCCAAGCATCAAGAGCTGCCTGCTTTCCAGCCATATAGTCATCAAGTCCTGCTGCCTTAAGAGCCTGCTCAAGTTCTGCAATTCCTGCTTCCGGCTCAACAAAGCCATAAACTACTTTCGGTCCGAATTCGTCATATGCATTCTTAAGAGCTGTATACTCAGATGCATAATCTGTGTTATCCCATGTAAATCCAAGAGCTTTTGACTTACATGTGCAGTTATCATTGAAATCTGCGATCTGCTGTCCAAGATCAAGTGGGTCGCCTTCCCATACATATGTTACATATGGGTTTGGCATAAGCCAGAGAACGTTTGGATAGTACTCAGAATTATTGGCATCTACGCCATCTGCATAGGTAATAGTTCCATCGGAGTTAACCTTAAACTCTTTTCCTTCCTGTCCCCAACACATAAGAGTTTCAATTGTTGAATCTGTATAAAGCGCATTAAGAACCTGAAGTGTTGCTACAGGATCTTCTGTGTTCTGGTTAACACACCAAGGGAATGATGATACTGATGAAGAACTCATAAAGCTCTCACCAACATCAAATACAACCATATCTCTTCCGCACTCACCAGAGATCTGAGTCTTGTAACCAGGCTTACTGCAAGCCATCATAGCCATATAAGCTCCCGATTTAACCTTTGCAGAAGCACCTGTTGTATCTGTAAGAGCATCCTGTGAAATGAATCCTGCCTGATTCCAGTCATAAGCTCTCTGAGCCCATTCCTTGAAAGTTTCAGATGCATATACATCTTCAATCTTAAGTGAATTTTGAGGATCAAGGAGCGTTCCAAAATAGTCACCTGCTATGTTATCAACAGAACTTCCCTGTGTAAGTTCATTGTCCTGAATCGCCATCACATACTTGTCAGGAAACTGAGCATGGAGCTGTGTGAAAATATCATTGATGTCATCCCATGTAGCCTTTGGATATCCAAGGTCACCTGTCGGCAGGGCAGAAACATCGTATCCGATAGCATCAAGGTATTCCTGGCCTACACAAACAGCAGCTGTCTCAATAGCATAGTCCTTAATTGGAGGTGTTCCGTATAACACGCCACCAACTCTGCAGGCATCAAGGTAATCAGCTCTTATCTTTTCCTTGATTCCGCCACAGTAATCATCAAACATTCCATCTTCCTCAAGGTCGAGCACATAACCATTGTTTATTGATGGGTTATATCCCAGGATACATGTTGAGAAAAGATCTACCTGCTCACCTGATGAAAGCATAAGCTTCATATCTTCACCATATGCAGCTGAGTCTATGATCATAAGTTCAACATCAAGACCAAGGGTCTCTTCTGTATAGGCAGACAATGCTTCGTTGATCCTATCAAGACCTGCAGGTCTTCCTGTCCAGTCAAAAAAAGCTATGACAACTTTCTCGTACTTGCCATCCTTCTCAGCCTTGGCTTTTCTGTCTGCAATAGCCTGAGCAGCCTTATCTAACGCAGCCTCGCTGCTTTCCCCGTCATCTTTCTGCTCTACATTTGACTGTGCAGTAGCTTCCTGCTCCGTTGCCTTAGTATCGCTCTGAGCAGTTGTCTGTGTTGCTGCGCTTCCACATCCGCTGAAAATCATAGCTGCAGTTGTAGCGCTTAGTAATAAAGAAGCAATTTTCTTTTTCATAGCATCCTCCATCTTTGCAACTGATATTCATTATTTTGTTTTTGTTAATCGATTAACTTGTTGATTAAAATATAAGACAACTCAATCAGAGTTGTCAACATATTTCAGGTATATTGATGTGCATTTTGTTAAAGAATAACGATTTATAATGTTATTAATTGGTGAATATTAACATTATAAATCGTTTAACCTCTAACTATATTCTTCCTACTGAAGCTCTTTCAATTAAACGGCATGGCATCTTTATTTCTTTTGATACTTCCTTGCCTTCCATTTTATCAAAGAGCATCTCTATAGCTTTTTTACCAATTCCCAAAAGATCAATTTTCATGGTAGTAAGTCCGGGAGTCATGAAATCTGAAATCATCTCATCATCAAATCCGATTATAGAAATATCTTTCCCCGCCTGTTTTCCATGTTCAAATAGATATTTATATATTCCACCTGCATTTCTGTCACTCATGCTAAATATCGCAGTAATATCTTTGGATAAAAGAGCTTCTGCTGCATTATAGCTAAGTTCTTTCCCCCACCCGGCATAGGTAACAAGCTCTGGATTATACAAAATGCCTGCATCATAAAGTGCTTTCTGATAGCCAAGGATTCTAAGCTTAGTGTGGATGTTCTCCTGTTCACCGGCCATAACACCGATTTTAGTGTGTCCTCTTTTTACCAGATAATCAACGGCAACTCTTGCTGCCTCTTCGTCGTCTATAACTACAGAAGGAACCTCTTCTTCCTGTGAATAAGCATACGCCAGAACAGATGGAATCTGATAGTCATTGGGGAAACGATGTATCTTACGGGCGTGTCCGGCTACATATACTATTCCGTCGACCCTGATTGAAGCCATCTCCTGAACAGCAGGATTCATAACAGAATAATACATCTTATCATTGTCAAACCACAGATCCTGCCATCTGGCATAAAGACGAAGGTTCTGAACTATTGTCCTGTAGCCTCTCTCCTCACAGACCTCCATGATACCCTCAATGATCTCAGGAGTAGTGAATTGTGCTATATCTTCTGCAATCACACCGATAGTCTGAGTCTTTTGTCTCCTGAGTCCCTGTGCAACATAGTTAAGCTTATACCCTCTGTCCTTAACTACCTTCAGAACCCTGTCTCTGGTTTCCTCACTAACTTTATTTTTGCCATTTAATATATTGGATACAGTAGCAGTTGATACGCCACATTCTTTTGCAATATCTTTTAAGGTTATCATATTAACCTCCGTATATATTTTAATGCTATTTCCTCATTTTATGAGGGGTTAATCGTTTTATTTATTGTACAATATTTTGAAATTTGTGTCAAAATGAGAAATGCATAAATAAAAAGAAGTGACAATATGAGCTTGCTCATATATTGTCACTTCTTTTTATTTATATATGGCGAATGCCATGAAACGAGGAATCGAAGATTCCGAGTGTGCATTTCTCATTTTTGGAACATCAGAAGATCCTTCTTACAGCAAGGACTGTACGGTAATCAGCGCTTGAAATCTTGATACCGGTCTTAGCTGTTGAAGCGTGTACAATCTGTCCACCACCAATGTAAATAGCTACATGACCTGAATAGCAAATAATATCACCGGGCTGTGCATTTGCAAGTCCATCAACTGCTGAACCAACACTTCTGTCTGCACCGGAAGAATGTGGAAGACTTACACCAAAGTTAGCATATACACTCATTACGAATCCTGAACAGTCAACACCATTCGTAAGAGATGTTCCACCATATACATAAGGATTTCCAACGAACTGCTGAGCAAACTGGGCAACTGCAGATCCGATTGAACTTGTAGCAGTTGTGTAGGAACTTGCTGCATTGTAGCTTGATGAACCCGATGTCTTGGATGTTCCTTTTTTAGCTGCTGCATTAGCTGCTTCTCTGGCTGCCTTTTCCTTGGCAAGACGTGCTTCCTCTTCTGCCTTGGATTCAGCTTCTACAAACTCAGTTGAAAGTGTTACGTAGTCAAGTGATACATAACCATCACCTTCCTCGATACTAACCTTAACCCAGCCATCAAGCTCTTCCTCAACAACAAGCTCGTCCTCTATAGGAACAAGACCAAGTACTTCCTGGTCAAGTCCCGGGCCACTTCTTACCTTAAGTGTCGTAGTAGTAACTGTTGCGATTCTGGTTCCTACTTCCTTGGCAAGTTCTACTGCATCCTCACCTGTGACACAGTACTCTGCCTTAACATATCCTTCTACAGATCCTGACTTAATTTTATACCAGCCATTATCTTCTTCGATAAAATAACCAACTGACTTATCGTAGAGCTTACCGATTATTTCTCCGTCTTCTTCACTTGGAAGATCACGAACGTTGACATAATCATTTACTTTAGCAATAACAAGGGACTTAAAGCTCTCTTCCTCAGAAATCTCTTCAGATTCTTCTCCCTCAGTACTTTCGTCAGTGCTTTCTTTATTACTTATTACTGCACCTGTTGCATTCTGTATATCTTTAAGAATGTTGTCAGTAATTGTTGAAGCACTTGGCGTCTCATTAGTCACGGCTGAAGTAGCTTCAATATCCTTCTCGGCGGTTGTGCTAACAGACTCTGTTGAAGCTTTCTCCTTTGACTCGTCAACGGAAGTCTCCTCACTTGCAGACTGCTGAAGATTTGAAAGAGAAACCTGATTGCTGCCAAGAGCATATGTTATGCCCGCCTGTGGCAGGACACTTGTCACCTTGTTGGAAGATGTATATGCATATGCATCCATACTCAAACTTGAAAATGTTATCGCAGCTACAACACTCAAAGCCATTAGCTGCATGCTAGCTTTTTTCAAAATGGGCCTCCAATTGTTACAGTAATTGTTACGAAAAATTTCACATCTTTTAACAATATACGCCCTTTAACCATTTTTGTCAAATTTTATCAATTTTTTATCATTAAGCGCTTGCTTTTTGTGGACTTTTTGAACCACTCCCAACAGTACTTACTTTTCTTTTCCGACAAGGAAATCCTGCACGCTGGTTACTGCATTTGCGCCATCTGCAACGGCTGTAACTATCTGACGGAGCCTCTTTTTCCTTGAGTCACCTGCTACAAATATGCCGGGAGCTGAAGTTTTGCCATCCTCACCTGCGATAATGTAGCCACCTTCATCACATTCAACAATATCAGCAAAAAGATCTGTTGAAGGATGAATACCTATAGCAATAAAAATACCATCAACATTTACATCTGACATTTCTTTTGACTTAACGTTCTCAACCTTTAAGTGAGTAACCTTGTCCTCACCTTTGATCTCTTTAACAACGCTGTCCCAGATAACTTCAACATTATCAAGACCAAAGAGCTCATCCTGAAGAATTTTGGTAGCTCTAAGCTCATCTCTTCTATGAATGAGGTAAACCTTCTTGCTAAATCTCGCAAGGAAGATCGCATCCTCTACAGCTACGTCTCCACCACCGTTAACAGCAGTAACCTTATCACGATAAAATGCTCCGTCACATGTTGCACAGTAAGAAACTCCCTTTCCGATATATTCCTCTTCTCCCGGAACGCCAAGCTTGGAATGATGTGCACCTGAAGCAATGATTACTGTGTGAGTCTCATACTCTCCATTGTCAGTTTTAACTTTGTAAACAGGCGCCTTATCATCTGAACCCTTATCTATGCATTCAATTCCGGTAACTGTTCCATCAACGAACTCTGCGCCAAGCTTATCAGCATGTTCTCTAAATTTCATTCCAAGGTCAAACCCGTTAACCCCTGGAATTCCAAGATAGTTGTCAACTTCATAAGTGTCTATGATCTGTCCTCCGCTCACCGGATTTTTTTCTATAATGATCATATTTAAACCTGCTCTCTTTGCATAAACTGCAGCAGATAAGCCAGCAGGACCAGAACCAATAATTACTAAATCGTACATAAAATACCTCCTATTCATAAATATTATTGATTGTGTACAATTTAATTGTAACACTTTTTTCTTTTTTGTAAAGTACTTTTTTTAAATCCATCCACCATCAATTGTTATTATCTGCCCGGTCATATATGATGGCGCCTCAGAAACCATTAAAACAAGCTCTGCAACCTCCCTTGCCTGTCCCATTCTTCCCATAGGAATCTCATTTTCAAGTTCTTCAAGATCTTCACTTGTAAGATGCCTTCTGTTCATATCTGTGTCGATCACTCCGCAGGATATGGCATTAACCTGAATGTTACTGGGAGCGAGCTCTTTTGCAAGAGCCCTGGTAAAAGAATTAACGCCACCCTTAGAGGCAGAATAAGCCACCTCACATGATGCTCCGACACTCCCCCACACCGATGTAATGTTGATGATCCTGCCAGTATGTTTTTTTACCATGAGAGGTACAGCAAATTTGGAAGTATTAAAAAGCCCATCCAGATTTGTTGCCATAAGCCTCTTCCAATCCTCCTGTTCCATATCTGTCAAAAGACCTATCCACGCAACCCCTGCGTTATTTACGACTATATCAACATCCTTTATATGTGAAAAAAGCGTTTTTACCTCTTCATAATTTCCAACATCGCACTTAAACACGTGGCAGATGGCGCCGTACTTCTCTGTAAGCTCATCCCCAAGGCTTTTAAGCTCATCTATGCTGTTTATGCAGGTCAGAAACAGCTCATCTTTTTTACTTGCAAAAGAAATAGCGATTTCTCTGCCAATTCCTCTTGAAGCACCTGTTATCAATACTTTTCTGTTCATAAGCAAAAACCTTTCAAAAATATGGTTATATTATACAATATACTACAAGTTCACATAAAAAGAATGTCGCTTGCGACATTCTCGCGCCGAGCGCGGTTGCATTTATGCAACATCTTCCAATTGCGCGAGTGCGCTTCCTTAGCGGAGCGATTTTTTATATCATAGGAAGCAATTTCCTATGATATAAAAAAAGCATATAAAAACGCATTTCAGCGCCTTTATATGCTCTGCAAGTTCATAATGTCAGCAGCGTTTAAGTGCATCCAAAACAGCTTCTTCGATAAAAGGTTTGGAAACAAACTCAACTGCACCTATTTTCAGTGCTTCCATCATTTTTTCTTTTTGACCTGCGGCTGTTATCATTACAACCTTCGCATCAGGATTATTTCTTTTTATAAGTTTAAGGGCATCAATGCCATCCATAACAGGCATGGTTATATCCATAGTCACAATGTCCGGATGAAGTTTTACATACTGATCAAACCCCTCCTGACCATTAACAGCTTCCCCTACTATTTTATATCCTGCTCTCTCAAGTATATCCGATAAAAATCTTCTGGAAGTTCTTGAATCATCTACTATCAAAACACTTTTCATTTAATCCGCCTCCAAAGTTTATGATCAAACAATCCTAATAATTAACTTTATCTCGCCGCCACTGATATAAACCGGCATCACTACAATACCTTCATAGTCTATTCCTTGAAAAGCAACTGAAAAATCCGGTGGATTCAGTTCAATACGTACCTCTTTTTTACTTTCCTCTGTGGCATACAAACCATTGATACAATTTATAAGCTCACAGATAGCATCAAGGGCATCTTCTCTGGTTTCAATAAATTCTTCCTTGGTATAAGCAATTGCCATTTTCTTCATGTTGTCATATTTTCCAGAAATAGCCAACACTCCGCTTACATCACCGTGAAAATGCTGATATCCTATTACTTCCTCTCTAACGGAATTAACAACATATGATTTTCCTATGTAAACATGATTGTCCACAAGTCTGTACAACGCCTTGATAGCCATGGAAAATATACTTTTATATGTTTTATTGCCTGTATGCAAAAAAATTGGAACTATATTGTCAATATTTCCTGTCTTAAGTTCTACCATATCTATGGCAGTAGCGCCAACATATGTTTCATATTCTTTTTCAATTTCAGGTATTTTCTCCATTGGGAGAATTCCAAGGTCAACCACGGCCTGAACAAATGCCATGTAACTATTTCCCTGAAGCTTTAGAAGACGCTCAACCTGTGCATCAGTAAGATATCCCTTTTCTACGGCAATATCTCCGAAACGCATATCCATAGAAGCCTGAAGTGCATTGACCTGCTCTGCCTGAGCAATTGTCATGAGCTTTTCAGATACCGCTACCACACCAAGTTTAGCTCTATTAGATTCCTGTACCTTATTGACCTGATCGAGCTGATTCTTTGTCATCAGCCCTCTCTCAACCATGAAAGCACCCATAAGTCTGTCTAACATCACACCACTCCTTATAAAAAAGGAAACGGACAATAGCCTACTATACTACTATTTTAGACTATTATCCGTTTATTAACAAGCTAATTATTGTTCTTCAGACTCTTTAAAATCTTCTGTGTTTCTTTTTTCGTTCATCTTGGCCATAGCCTGATTAAGCGCTGCCTGAACTGCTGCATCTTCGCTCATTGAAGCTGCAGACCCTGTCTGCTGAGGTTTAATACCTGCCTTGCCTCTCATGATGGCTGCCTGCTGAGCCGCGATCTCGATGGCCATCATTCTGTCTTTTGGAAGGACAATGCCCTGTCCGTTTGGATTGATTCTTATGCCTTCCTTGTCCTGTACAAACTTAAGGATATCCTGATACTTGAACACTGCCGCATTCCACTCTGTGCCGGTCAGCTTTTTGCTAAATTCAATGGCATCTGTATAAACAGGAAGGAACTGTTTATCATCCTTGGTCTTCATAACAAGGAATTTGAGCTTTGTGTCCTTACCCATTCTGATCCTGCCATCTTCCATGACTTCTGCAGGACCTTCATGCTGCATAGGAATGATATAATTGGCATTTCTGATAAGTGAAAGCATTCTCACTTCTTTTGCCTTTAATACATCAGCTCTTTTCTCATAAGCAACAGGCCAGCGAAGTTCCTCAAGGAAATCTATCATAGCAAAGTTAAGTTCAGGATTAACAGGTGAAGCATCCTTTCTATCGCTATTCCAGTCCATTGGAGAAACAACTATCTCATTTCGTTTAAATCTTGCTCTGTAAGCACCATTATCCACAATAAGATTCTCGATACCTATGTAATAAAGATAATCAAAGAATCCGCGTCTTACATTTGCAGGTGCTTCATCATTTTCTACCTTAACTTTTCTTACAACAAGCTTTCTGTACTGACCTTCAAACATGCTTCTTGCCTTTTCAGCAAGCTCTTCTTCAAAATATACATTGGCAAATCCATGGTCGATGAAAGGATAGCCTGTAGATGTATCATAAAGAACATACAGATCTTTTGAATCACGAAGTCTTCCGAGAACCTCGTTGTAGACCTTTCTGTGATTCTTTTCAAAATCAGGTAAAGGGGCTGTCTTAGTAAATACTTCCATAGCTGTCAGAAGGAATAACAATTCCTGTCCTGAAAGATCAACAAGAGCATCAATTGAGATGTCAGGCTCATAAATGAGCTGGCCAACCTCACTCTTTCTCTCAGGCGAAACTGTTTCCTCCATATCGTGAGTCTCAGCGTCTTTTATATTTACAGGGTTGAGCTTGGGAATAGTAGGCCATGTCAGCTCCGCATGAGCCTTTCTGGCTGCTTCTATTTCTTTTTCCTTACTGGACAAAAGTTCCTGTTCCTTGGAAACTTCCTCTCCAGCCCCATTCTTTTTCCCACCAAATAAATCAAATAATCCCATTAAAACCTATCTCCTCTATTCTCTATCATAATGAATAAAATTCTTTTGATGCCTTTGCAAGATACTCGGGGTCCTTGGCACCTGCTGACTCATAAGGTGAGTGCATAGCAAGCTGTGCAAGACCAATATCTACTGTGTCAACTGCAACCTGAGTTGTAGAAATATTTCCGAGGGTTGAGCCTCCGACAGTATCAGAACGATTTGTAAATGTCTGATAAGGAACGTTTGCTTTTTCGCAGACATTCTTGAAGAATGCAGCAGAGAAAGCATCTGTAGTATATTTCTGGTTAGCGTTGTATTTGATAACAATACCCTTGTTCATTACAGGTCTGTTCACAGGATCAGCCTTCTCAACATGATTAGGATGAACTGCATGTGCATTATCAGCAGAGATCATAAAGCTGTTTGCAAGTGCTGTGTAGTACTGCTCTGTAGTTCTTCCAAGGCACTCATTTATTCTTACAAGAGTAGCTTTTAAGAATGTTGAAGCAGCACCCTGCTTGGTTCCACTTCCAACTTCCTCGTTGTCAAATACGCAGTGAACCGGCACATTCTCTTTTTCTTTTCCCTTAAGGAATCCGTCAAATGAGCTGTAAACACATTCCTGGTCATCGAGGCGTGAGCATGAAATATATTCGTTGTTTGCTCCCCAGGTTGTCCATTTAACTCTGTTATACAGGAAAAGGTCATGGCTTAATATGTCTTCTTTCTTTACGCCTGCACTCCCTGCAATAACATCAAAAAAGCTGTCCTTTGAAGCTTCATCTCCAAAAATAGGAAGCATATCTGTCTGCGCATTGTACTTGTAACCATCATTGGCCTCACGGTTCATATGGATAGCAAGTGAAGGAAGCATAACAAGATCCCTGTCAACATCAACGAGCCTGCTCTCAATTCCTTTTTTACCCTTTACAAAAACTCTTCCTGCAACAGAAAGTGGTCTGTCAAACCATGGTGCACAAAGCATCCCGCCGTATCTTTCAACGTTGAGCTTCACGTATGCTCCTGCGGCTTCCATCTCAGGATTCTCTTTGATCTTAAAGGAAGGAGAATCGCTGTGGCTTGCGATCATATAAAAGCCCTTGAAATCCTTCTTAGGAATTCTGAAAGAAATAATAGAAGAATCATTTCTTGTAACAAAGTATTTCCCCTTTGCCTTAAGGTTCCACTCTTCCTTCTCAGAAAGCTCTAAGTAACCGTTTTTTACAAGCTCTTTTTTCAGGTTATCAACAACATGAAAACAAGTCGGTGAAGCATCTATAAAATCAAGCATTTTATTTGTAATATCAGCCATTTCAAATACCTCTTAATTTATAATAATTTCATCAGAACAGTATACCACACAATTATAAATTTGATATAGAAAAAAGAATGTTGCAAGCTACATTCTCCCGTTTAGAAATATCAGGCTATATAAAAAGCACACCCAATTAAGGGTGTGCCGCATTCATAACGAATTGATGTATTAGATTATTATTTCAGACGAAGCAGCTCTGTGTATGCAAGAATGAGTGGTGCCACACCTTTTGCTTCATTCTCAACAACAGGCTCTGAGAAGTAGTACTCAAGTGAGCCATCTCTGTGCTGTGCTCCGCCAAGTCCTGCTACAAGACAGATTCCGCCAAGTCTTGGTGAACCATCTTCGTTACGAGAAAGATACTTGTTAACAATTCCATCAAAAGCCTTGATAGCAACATCTTTGAAACGTTCAGGCAAATATCCAAGTCTCACGCCCTTCAAAAGTCCATAGGCAATAAGTGCTGTTCCTGAAGTCTCAAGATAATTTCTCTCATCGTCTACCTTATCTACAACCTGATAGAACATTCCGCTTTCATCCTGGAAAGGAATAAGGCTGTCAGCCAGATTTTTGAGCATTGTCTGAAGGTAACGCTTCTCGTAATACATAGACTCATCGATTGCCTCTGCTGTATCAACCAAAGCTACTGTGAACCATCCAAGAGCACGAAGCCAGAAGTTAGGACTGCATCCTGTTTCCTTATCAGCCCAATACATTTCTCTGCTCTCATCATATCCATGATAATAGAGTCCTGTCTTTTCATCCTTCATAAGAGCTTCAACATTTTTAAACTGCTTGAAAGAATCAAGGCAGCCCTGCATCTTATTGAAACGCTTCTCATATTCCATGTAGAAAGGCTGTGCCATGTACATGCCATCAAGCCATACCTGATATGGATAGATATTCTTGTGCCAGAAGTTTCCTGCTTTAGTCCTTGGCATTGTATCAAGCTGCGCTCTTACAGTATCCATGGCTTTTCTATATTTTTCCTTGCCTGTAAGCTCGTATAATTTAAAGAGATTCTTGGATGGGTTGATATTGTCAAGATTGTACTCTTCTGGACTGTAAGTCTTGATCTGACCATCTTCCTGCACGAACCAGCCAACAAATTTATCAGCAAAATCAAGGTACTTCTTGTTTGAAGTCTGCTCGTAAAGTGAGAGAACAGCTGTGATCATACATCCATCAATGTAGTTCCACTTATTTGGCTTTCCACTAAGGACATTTTCAATGTTCCAATATGGGTGCTCAGCATCGGATTTCTCAAGAAGATAATCCACATATTCATTGAGCATCTTAAAGGTTTCTTCTCTTGTCATAAGAATCTCCATTTCTTTATAAACTCAATATGAAAGTGCTTACATTATAAATGATAACACATGCAAAACACAAGACAATTACTTGCTAACATGTTGATTATATTGTCATGAAAAATGATGTGCATTATAAAACCAAAGAATCAAGATTGAATAATTCATGCAATTGTTACTAAAAATATAGAGCATAGCTCTGGAAGCATTTGTAATGGCTACGTACGCCACCATTGACTGAACCTGAGAAAAACGCCTTGGCCTTAGAGCCGACGGTGAGGATGATGGGAACAGTAGTTAGATTCATACACCGTCGTATTCAGCATTGTAGCGTTTTTCTCAGAACCCGCCAATGGCAAGCACCTTCGGTGTGGCTGGGAATTATTGCCTCGGGATCCAATTCCGAGAACAGTAGGGATGGCTACTTTCAAGGATGTATGTGACTATATGTCTGCGTCTTTCAATGTAAAGAGAGCGAAGATTCTGTTTTGGAAATATAGCCTGATTTTTGAGCTTACGACACCATGTGACAAGGTTTTTGATTTGTGATTTTGGGCATATACAACCTTATTTGAGGTTACCACACCATTATATAGAGATCATATGTCTAAAGTTCACTCATCCAATGGATGTGGCAATCCATTTTTTCTCGTATATGCCCAATTACACTTCCTGAAAATTTAGCCGATGGATGTGGTAACTTAAAAAGTATAGCTATATACCCATTTCACTGTGACAATCCGGATGTAGGAGAGGATGTAGGATAATCGCTTGATTTTAGCGCTTTTTATCCTACAGATTTGACCATTCTGATAATGGATTTTGCTCGTGAGTAGGATAAACGTTTGACTTTTACTCATTTTATCCCACAATTCTCATGGTTCTGACTGAGAATTGTGGGATAAAACAATTGATTTTTTCACGATTATCCTACTTTTTGGACAATTACAGTGCTCAGAAGGCTGAAAATGTGGGATAACTTCGATAGAATTTAATGTTTTATCCCACAACTCTGAAAACCGACTTGGATAGAGTGGGATAAGTATTACAGTTTTTTCGGTTTTATCCTACATCGCAGCATGATTGCTATGACATAATAGGATAAACGTTACAGTTTTTTTGATCTTATCCCACATCTCAGTTAATCCCACATTTATCCAATTTGAATCGCCAACCAATAGAAATTGCTTTGGGCATATAGCAGCTTTTTGCGAGGACAGCCACCCCTCACGAACGTTCAAATGGGCATATAGGCCGATTTCAAGACTCGAGCCACCCGTTACAAGGGTGGCTGCAAGCCTGATATCCGGCTATGAGCCCAAAAACGGTTTTATTTCGGGTGGCCGAGCTATTAAAAACTAGCTATATGCCCATGATTTCTTGAAACCAGCCACACCTACTGTTCTCGGAATTGGAACCCGAGGCACTTGTACCCAGCCACACCGTAGGTGCTTGCCATTGGCGGGTTCTGAGAAAAACGCTACAATGCTGAATCCGACGGTGTATGAATCTAACTACTGTTCCCATCATCCTCACCGCCGCCTCTAAGGCCAAGGCGTTTTTCTCAGGTTCAGTCAATGGTGGCGTAAGGTCCGCGATACCCATCATTTCATTCACTTTGTAAATTTACTGAGTCTTTGCGAATACTCCGAAATCAATCCAAAGATATGGGCACTTGTGGATTTATGTTTTACTACACATATAGAAACTAATATTTTTGCAAGAACAGCAGACGAACTGAAAGTGTAGGTATAGCTCTGTTCACTCTGATATTTTTCAATGTGATAAATTGGACATAAAATACCCACAAAAGACTTGTTTCATACTTATTCAGAACACAAGTCTTTTGTGGGTTTATTTATATCCATTTATCATCATTTCAAAATAAAATCGTTCACCTCACTATGCCTACACTTTCAGTTCGTCTGCGTCTGTTTACAAGAAAGTATAGTTTTACGCATATACGATCCAGATGAACAGATAGCCGACAACTACTGCTGTAAGTGTGAATGGTAAACCGATTCTCATGAAGTCACCAAAAGAAACTTCATAGCCCTCTTTACGAAGCATACCAACACCTGCGATGTTTGCGGAAGCACCGATTGGAGTAAGGTTTCCGCCGAGTGTAGCACCGATAAGAAGTCCAAAGTATAAAAGAAGCGGGTTAACTGCCATTACTCCGGCAAGGCTAGCAAGTACCGGAAGCATTGTTGCTACATATGGTATGTTATCAATAAATGCAGAGATTGCTACTGATCCGAATACTATAAGAGTATACAAAAGGAATACGTTATCCTTTCCTGCACCGGCAATGATGTGAGCCAGATCATCGATAAGGCCTACATTTGTAATACCAGCGATTACACAGAAAAGACCTGCAAGAAGAAGCATTGTGTCATAGTCGATAGCCTTAAGAGAATGCCACATGCTGTCTGTTCCCTTTGAAACAATGATCTCCCAAACAATGTTGATGATTCCCCATACCATACAGATGATACCGTTTGTGAGTTCAGGCTTGTTGGGGAAGAATGAAGCAAAAACAAGGAAAATAACATGTCCAAGCATTGTAATTGTTGGGATATAATCTGTTACTACTGTGCGCTCATCTGAATGAACAGGCTCTTTATCCTTGCGGAAAAGAATCATCATGATAGGTACAGTTGCAAGAGCGCCAAGCTCAACTGCAAAGAAAATACCAGGTTTTCCCTGCATCCAGAAGAAGTCATTGAAGTCCATCTTAGCAGCGCCTGCAAGCATGATAGATGTTGTATCACCTACAAGTGTTGCAGCTCCCTGAAGGTTTGATGAAACCGCAATACAGATGATCATTGAAACCGGTGAAATCTTAAGTTTCTTACAAATAGCAAGTCCAACAGGAGCAACCATCAAAAGTGTTGCCACGTTGTCGATAAATGCAGATATGATACCTGCGAACAGGGACATCAATATTGTTACCCACATTACATTAGGGGCAAGATCAAGAAGTTTATCTGCAATAAGATTAGGCATTTTGGACTCTATGAAGTAATCAACAATTACCATAGTACCAAATAGCATAAGAAGAATGTTCCAGTCAATCGCAGCAAATACCTGAGTATAAGGAAGAATTCCTGTTACTACAAAGATAATTGCAGTTGCAATTGCAATCTTCGCACGATGCTTTTTAAATATTATTAAAAGAACATACATGAGAATAAAAAGAATAATAGCTAGTGTTTTCATAATAATCTCCCTTCATTGATAATAAAAAATAGCTGTAAAGGCCTTGTCAGCAGACATAAAAATAGACCTTTACCATAGCAAGCAGCTATGATAAAAGTCTTGCTGTCAGTTCAAATCGCTACGCGAAAATGTAACCTTATGCCAGATTCGGATGCTCTCACATCGTCCTGACGGATCTGGCTGCCAACAAAACATCGGCCAGCTACTCCCTCTTACCAATTAACTGTATTTAGTTTACGAAACTTAACAGGCAAAGTCAAACAAAAAACTCTTCATTAAATAAATTCTGTCTGCTTTAACTGTCATCTTCGCATAAAAATATATAATCTCAGCAGACTTTAAGGATATATGCGTATTCTTACGCATTCGTTTTCTCTGGTCACATTCCTGCAAAGCTTTTCAAAGCTACTGAAATATTTCTCCATACCCAGCTTAAGATCTGAAGAATTGTAAAAAATAATGTTCCATTCATCGGAAACATCTGTCAGCACATCATACAATGCATCTAGATTTCCTCCGTAATATTCAGGAAGAGGCAGCTCTCTTTCTAATGCATTATGGAATTCCTCTTTACTTTTTATTCCGGATAAATCAATATAGAAGACCTTTTCCATGACAAAACCTCATAATTTATTAGCAGAATTTTCAACATTCAATTTAATAGATGCCGCACATATCCTCATGTCATTCAGTTCATAAAGCTACCAAATACATAGATTTCATGGCTCATACAAAAGTTCAAACGTCTCGTAATGATCTTCTGTGTAATAAATATATCCGTCATCAGAATAAACAATGCGCTTAGCTCCACGACTCTTTTTACCAAGGGTGTCTATATCGCACTCGTGGTACTGTGCATCTTCTGGAAGATTCCCTTCATAGTTTCCAAAATAGTCTCCACCTATGCACTTTCCAGGTGCATAGCTTTCTAACGATCCACCGCTCCAGCCGAGCTTTTTGGCCTCTTTCTTGGTAATGTAATTGGAGGGAAGTTTATCATAGGTAACTATATAAAGAGCTACTTCATCCTTGCTGTCATAGATTCCATATTCATCAATTACAGCCTTCGATGAACTTTCATCTGCAGAAACAACATCATAACTTTCTGTTGTAGTTTCAACCCCTGCATATGAATCATAATTACCAGATGTGGCCTCTGCCACAACAGTTTCTGGCTTTTCAGAAACTGTATCATTTTCCCGTACAGCTTCTGATTCTTCCGTAATAGAAGCTGTACGGGAAATAGCGTTTTCACTTATCTCAGACTTTCCACATCCAAAAAGTGTGAGCATAACAAATAATAATGCAGTTACAATTATTTGCCCATTATTCCGTTTCATTTAATGCTCCAAATAAATGATTGGTTCTTACCACCAGATTATTTCAGTGATCACTCGTACTTCACATTATCAAGGTCACTACTCTCAACGCCATAAAACTCGGGCTCTTTGTCAACACTTCCGCTGATAAAAACATTTTTTAATATAAGTGACTTAACATTCTTGGCATAAACGCTTCTGCCGCTCATCTCATCGAAGTTGTCCATCATTACAGGTCTCTCAGGAACACGCTCTGATTCAGGAAGGAATGAAGCTGTAATGTTCTCAAATCTAAGCTCACCAATAGGTCTCTCAGGAAGTCCCACTGCGCACAGTACGCATGCAGAAACGCCCTCACACTTAATATTTCTTCCGGTGATAGAGCCGATTACAGGTGTCATCTCATCAACAGGTGCCGGATTCTGATTCTGAACATAATCACTATGTCCATCAGGATCACAGAAATAGAACATGTTTACAGTAAATGGCATATGCACACCATTCATATCAATATTTTCAAAAAGTATGTCATCAAGAACTGACCTCTCGCCGCGACCTCTTCTGGTCTTGATGCGAAGACCTCTGTCTGTTCCGTCAAAAATACACTGTGAAACGCGAACATTCTTAACACCGCCTGCTGCCTCGGAGCCCACTGTCACACTGCCGTGGCCTCTTTCAAACTTGCAGTTTCTGATAATGCAATTATCTGTCTCTTTATGATGCTCAAGACTCATGTAATACTTACCGCTCTTGATTGCCATGCAGTCATCACCAACAGAGATAACTGTTCCAAGAACAAGTATATTGTTGCAGCTCTCCGGGTCAAGTCCATCAGTATTAGGTGAATCTGATGGATTATGGATATAGAGATTCAAAAATGAAATATCATCGCAGTAATATGGGTGAACTGTCCATGAAGGTGAATTCTGAACTGTAATGTTCTGAACTCTCACATTCTTACATCTGCAAAGATAAAGAGTGTTTGGTCTCCATGCACCTCTTTTTATCTTAGGATTAACCCACCAGTCTGAATTTTGGGCATTTCCATCAAGGGTACCGGAACCAATGATATCAAGATTCTCCGCATCAATTGCTGTAACGAGAGATGCAAAGCTAGTGAGGGGATTGCCCTCCCAGCTTGAAAGATTGTACTCATCTTTTTCATCTGTTGTAAATGTCATTCCCGGAAGAATAGGGTAATGATCTCTGTCAGTATCTCCAAGAAGAACAGCACCCTCGCCAATCCAGAAAGTCATGTTGCTCTTCAGGAAAAGAGCTGTTGTAAAATACGTTCCCTTTGGAATATAAACTGTTCCATCTACAGGGCATGAGCAGATTGCTGCCTGAAGTGCTGCTGTATCAGCAGTCTTTCCATCTCCCTTTGCGCCAAACTTTGTGACATCAAGTAAAACTGACTCATGCTTTGTTGTAAAGCTCTTTTCAACCTTTTCGTCATCAAATACAACAGCAATCTTATATTCTCTGTCTGGCAAAAGACCTGCTACTGAAACCACATTTCTGTCAGATTCAAGCATCTTCTCACCATCTATGAGTACTTCAAAACTCTTTTCCTGCTTAAAAATGGAATCGGAAACAAGCTCAATAGTCACGCTTCTGTTAAATACTTCTACAATTGAAAAATCCATACTCTTCTCCTAATATAATCTAAAATTTCAGCCTTCTATCCATGATGCAATCATATCTGCCGTTTCAGAAATCTGCTCTGTATTTGATATCTTCGGAGTTCCGTCCCCGTCCTGAATTCCATAACATCCAAAAAATGAATGAATTCCACCTTCGATGATATATTCTTCAGAATCTTCCGGCCAATATGCCTTACTGTTCTCGTAAGCATCAGCCTTTAAAACTTTGTCCTCTGCCCCGTATATGGACAAAAGTCTTATATCCTTATCAGAAAAATCCGCATTGGGATATGATGCACAAAGAATTATACCCGCATAATCATCTGTCTTATCTTCAAGGTACAAAGATGCTGCAACTCCGCCTAATGAATGCCCTGCAATATACCAGTCAAGATTTTTAACCGAATCCACATCATCCATGTAATTGGCAGTAATCTTCTCAACCGCATTTATTCTTAAAAATGCAAGGTTCTCCGGCATCCTCGGTAAAATACAGATATATCCGCGGCTTGCTATTTCATACATTAGACCGCTATATGCCTGACATTCCACTTTACCTCCGGGATAAAAAACTATGACTGCCTTGGGCACTGAAGTCTCCGGTAAAAATACCATTCCGTTTTCATCCGAATACGAGTTCACGCTTCCCTCGAGCCTTGTCTCAATAGCTGTTATTGTATCCATATCAGCTTTATAATAACCTTTGGTATAAATCTTGAAGCCAATCGCAGCTACAATGATCACAGTGATGATAGCTAAGATGCTCCATTTTGCAATTTTCTTAAACTTATTCATTAATAACCCTTCAATTATTATTCATAGTCTTATCAATAATATCAACAAGCCCCATTGCACTGTTAAAATCTGACTTGCTGTTAGTCTCTGCATGGATCACAGTTCCCTGCCATGTAGCATTCTGTCTGAACTTAACCTGAACAAAAAATGTACCCAGACTTCCCCTCTTATTCTGGACATTCTTTACTCCTGATGTAGCCTGAACCTTATCAATCACAAGAGAATCCGGATCACAATTCATCTCTTCATGTTCCCTGGCCTTATTGAATTCTCTTTTTTCAAGGCTCCTCTGGGGAAAATCCCACTCATCATAAAGATCATCCATGAGCATCAGCATGTCGCTAACTCCGTTAAACTCGATGGGATCATCAGAATACTGATGCCACAATAAACCAATATAATCTCCGCTTTCCTTTTTTTCAATGCAAATACATATCATATTTCTTGCAAATAGCATCTGTTTTGCTTCACTCATAGAATAAAAACCCCCTGATAAAATAAACTACCTCAATTTAACTCTATAAGCTTTTTTGCTCCAAGTCAAATAAACTATCATTATTGTAAAAATAAGACAAAAAAAATGCTTTGAGGAACACTGCCCTCAAAGCATTTTCAAAGTCAATTATTTTTATTTTTATTGGATTGTAAATCTCTCAAGATTTCCATTGATCGTATCAACAGCCTCAGAAACTGATGATGCTGCACTTGCAACAAGCTCTGAAGATGTAGCCACTCCCTTGGCAGCCTCTGTTACTTTTTCAACATTCTCAGCGATTTCCTGAGTAGATGCTGACTGCTCCTCAGATACGGAAGCCATATTGGTTGCAACATCGTTAACCTTCTCCATATGTTCTGCCATTGCAGAAAGTGTAACGTTGGCATCCGACAACTGCTGAGTGATCTCCTTAAATGTAGTTGCAGCTGTATTTACTGATTCTGCACTGTTATTGATAAGCTGTGTATTGGTCTCTGATTTCTCAGAAAGCTGCTGAACTCTTCCAGACATATCTTTGATAATATCAGCAATCTGCTTGGTAGCATCTGCAGAGTTCTGTGCAAGCTGACCAATTTCCTGGGCAACTACTGCAAAGCCTTTTCCTGCTTCTCCTGCTCTTGCAGCCTCAATGCTTGCATTTAATGAAAGCAGATTTGTCTGTGAAGATATAGAATTTATAAGATCGACGATCTGATTGATCTTATCGGCAGCTTCATCTACGCTAGAAACCGCATCAGCCATATCTTTCATGGACTCAACTATGTCATTCATTCCGTTGGCAACGCTTGCCATCTCATGCTGACCTGAATCCGCCTTTGAAACCAGTTCATTCATGGTTTCTTCAATCTGCTGCTCCTGCTCAGTCACATTTGCAACTGTCTGTGCAAGGACGGTAGCATTCTCAGCAACTTCATTTACTGCCTTTGCCATATTGTCGATATTCTCACGAACCTGTGACATACTTGAAGACTGCTCATTAGCTGCATTTTCAAGGTCTTCAGCAGTGCTCTTTGAAGTCTGGGCATCTCCCATAAGTCTTCCGGAAACATCCATGATCTCGCTTAGGGACGATCTCATACCATTTACAAAGTCACCCATCGCATTGTTCATGTACGCAATCTCATCATTACCATCTGATGATATGCTGACTGTAAAGTCGCCGCCCGAAATCTTCTCAATATTATCAGTAAGACTCGTAACAGGATTCTTAATAAGTTTCCTGAGAACAATGTTCATTATAACAATTACTGCTACAACTGCTATTATTGCAACAAGTATCAGGATAATAACAAGTTTGAACAGTGTTGCCAAAACTTCACTTTGCTTAGCATAAAGAATTACATACCAGTCAGTACCACTTACATCGGCACTTACAAGATAATATTTTTCTCCGCCAATCTTGGTATTTACAACTTCATGAGTTTCTTTTCCTGATTCTCCCGCAACATATTTTCCAATTGCAGTCAGGAACTTATTATCAGCATTATCGGCGATAAGAGTTCCACAAACTTCCGGATTATCTCTATACGTAAGGATCAGTCCCTGGCTGGTTACCATCATGGCTCCACCCGTATCATAAACTTTAACGCCATCAAGTGATTCCTGGGCAAAAGACAAGAACAGATCAGCCGCAAAAGCTCCTTCGCGCCCATCCTTAAGATGAACATGCCTTATTACAGATGCGCAAAGTGCACCTGTAACCTTGTCAAAGTAGGGTACATCATAATAGTAAAACCAGCTGTTAGTATACTGCATCGCTGCTTTATACATAACATTATCGGTACAATCTTCAATCTTATAGGTTGGATCAGCCGCATAAAGAAATGTCTTATCATTAAGCATTACGTATGCTCCTGTCGGAATCAGATCATATCTTCCAACCGTTCCTGTAAGATACTGCATAAGATCTGCATCTGATGCAAAATCATTTTGTTCAATCGCATCCGCTACACCATTCAAATAGTAGAATGTAGAGTTAAGTTCTTTATTAATGCTGCTGGCATCTACTGATACTTCATTCTGAAGTGAACTGTAAATCAGACCCTTTATCATGGAATAGCCAAGAGAAAATGTAATGGCCTCCGACACAAGAATTGTAACAACAAGCATTGCCACAAACAGCACTGAAAGTTTAGTGCTTATAGCCTTTGGTGTCTGTCCGGCTGCCTTCCCTTTTTTTGAGCTCATGAGATACCTCCTGTTTCTTCAATATAATAGATATATTTATTTTTCTACTCTTTAGGATAACTCATAATTCTTAACATATTATTAAGTATATATTTAATCGTTATTAAAAATATCTGTATTTTGTCCACAATGGTAAAAGAGCTACCGACCAACTGTCTGATCGATAGCTCTTTTATCATTTAGCTATTAGATTGATCTACTACTTTGAGGTCTTAAGTATTACTCCTCTTCTTTACGTCTCTTGGTAGCCATAAGTGTTATAGCAACTGCTGCCGCGATGATTATTGCAAAGAGCCTTGCTACATCGTTTGTAGAATCTTCTGTCTTTGCTCTTCTTGCTCCGAGAACTGCTGCCTGATTGGCTGCTCTCTGTGCTCCAAGTACTGCAGGATCAGGTGTTCCTGTAAGTAATGGTGCCGGAGCCGGAGCTACCGGTACAGGAGCTGTCGGTGCTGGTGCTGGTGCCGTTGGAGTAGGTGCATCATCAATAGGTGTTGGTGTATCATCTCCGCCTGTTGGTGTATCATCTCCACCTCCAGGTGTAGGAGTTGGTTCTGGAGTTGGTGTAGGTGTTGGTTCCGGTGTTGGAGTAGGTGTAGGTGTTGGTGCCGGAGGAACTATAGCATCAGTTATTGTCAGTTTTCCGTAAACTTTAGTTACTGCATAGTTCTTTTCAAGATTGGTGCTACCTGCGCCTATGATATCAAATGTATTGTCGCTTTCGCCAACCTCTATCTGCCTTCCTGTAATGTTGTAACCAACTGCATCGCCTTCGCCCCATGGCCTGTCTGTTGTGATCTCACTGTTAGTAAGAACCGTTCCATCGTAAGTCTTGCTTGAGCTTCCTGATGTTACTGTGATAGGCATTGGAGTGATAGTAAGAGTTCCTTCCTTCTTTGTAGCTTCTGCAAACTGATCTGTTACATCATTTCCGGCTTCATCAAGAATTACCATGTCGCCGCTTATTGTAAGTGGATACTTGCCTGCATCTCTTTCTGCTACATCTACTGAAAGTCCGGTTACTTTAAAGGTTACTCCGTCAATTATGATATCAGTATCCGAAGAAGTTCCATCTGCCGCTCCTGCTATAATTGGAGTAATGATTCCGCTTATGAAATCTACTACTCTGTTAAGAGCTGCTGCCGCTGCGTTTACATTCTTGCCGCCTTCTGCGTGATATCCAAATCCACTGTAAACCTGTCCTGTGTATGGTCTTTCAACGTCATCCGTTATAAGTGTTACAAGGAATTTTTCTCCTTCTCCTCTGTCATTGATCTTCAGATAGCCATCTACTATTTCAAAGGTTGCCTTGAAGTTTTCATCAGTATTTGCGAACTGCTCGGCCTTAAGTCCCATGTTGTATGTTCCAACAAGTGTTCCTTTAGCAAGTGCCTGGCCGGTCATGTTAACCTTTGAAAGCTGGTACAGTTCATTATTAGCCTTTGTTTCGTATCCTGTTACTTCCTTTTCTTTTCCGTCATAAGTCTCTTCCTTGGTATTACCTGTTACTGTAATTACTACTTCCAGAGGAGTTATTGTAACGAATCCATCTTTTTCAATTACGAAGGTAACATCATTGAAGTTAGTATCTGTGTTTTCGAATAATCCGGCATCCAGGTTCATTGGAGTTGTACCAACGTCTGTGCGCTGAGCTATGGCATTTCCGTTATAGATCACACTATCCGCACTGTAAAGCTCGCTATCAGCTTCTGCTTCATATCCTTCTACAGTCTGTGCACTTCCGTTATATACGTAAGTATTGTTATTTCCTGTGATCGTTACTGTTACTGCTATTGGATTGATAGTAATATATCCGTCTGTTACTACAAAGGTTACTTTTTCGAAGTTCTCACTTATGTTTGTGAAATCATCTTCTGTGAGTCCCATGTAATCAGTTCCGGCATCAATCCTTGTTACACTGTCATTTCCTTCGAATGTGAAGTCTTTTTCTGTGTAGAGAGGATCACTAACTGTAAATGTGTATCCGGATACTTCATGCTCGGTTCCGTCGTAGTCAAAGGTGTCATGGTTACCTGTAACTGTTACTACAACCTCTCCTGCAGGTACGATAGTTATATAACCGTCGATTATAGCAAATTCTACTTCTTCGAAGTTTCCATTTAAGTTTGTAAACATCTCCGGCTTAAGTTCCATGTTGGTTGTGCCGGCTTCAGTTCTTTTAGCAACTGCTGTTCCGTCAAATCTAAAGTCGCTTCTCTTATAGAGTGGAGTGCTGTATTTGATACTCTCAAATCCGCTTACTTCATGCTCTGCTCCGTCATAGGTTACTGCATCGTGATTACCTGTGATGGTAACTTTTGCAGTGATAGGAGTGATTTTAAGCCAGCCATCATTTACTACAAACTCTACATTTGTAAAGTTATCGCTTGTGTTGGAGAACTGCTCTTTTGCAAGTCCCATCTGGTATGTATCAGCATCTGTTCCGGTTGCCTTGGCAGTTCCTGTAAATGCTATGCTGTCTTCTGTATAAAGAGCGTTATCACTTGCAAATGTGTATCCTGTTACCTCCTGCGCGTTTCCGTTATAAGGCTTTGTTAATGTATTACCTGTAATTGTAACTGTTACCTTTTCTGTTACAGGAGTGATCTCCATCTCTCCGTCAGTTACTTCAAATGTTACATTTTCGAAGTTTTTATTTGTGTTAGTGAACTGAGCTGCTTTAAGTCCCATATAAGTCGTTCCAACTTCAGTTCTTGTTGCTGTTGCATCTCCGCTAAATGTAAAGTCATTTGCTGTGTAAAGAGGATTGCTGATTGGCTTTACATCATATCCTGTTACTGTGTGTGCTTTGCCATCGTAAACCTCAGAACCCTTGTGGCCTTCAATTGTAACTGTTACGCTGATAGGATTGATTGTTATCTCACCATCATTTACTACGAATGTAACATCAATGAAGTTAGGATTATCATTTGCAAACTGTGCTTCCGACAAATTCATCGGTGTTGTTCCTACGTCAGTTCTTTTTGCTGTCGCATCTCCACTGAATGTGAAGTCATTTGCAGTGTACAGAGGATTACTGGTTGCCACATCATATCCCGTTACGCTCTGCTCTTGGCCGTTGTAGTCAAAAGAGTCTTTATGTCCTGTGATGGTCACTGTTACACTTACAGGATTGATGGTTACATAACCATCTGTTACATTAAAGGTTACTGTTTTGAAGTTTCTGTTTGTATTCTCGAACTGTTCAGCTGCAAGTCCCATATTAGTTGTTCCTGCATCAGTCCTTGCTGCTGTATCCGAACCTTCAAATGTAAAGTCAGATTCTTTGTAAAGAGGGTTGCTTATCGCTACTTCGTAGCCTGTTGCGCTATGCTCTTCACCATCATAATCATAAGATTTTTTGCTACCTGTAATAGTAACCGTTACACTGATTGGATTAACCGTTACATAACCATCTGTTACATTAAAGGTTACTTTTTTGAAGTTACTGTTTGTATTCTCGAACTGTTCAGCTGCAAGTCCCATATTAGTTGTTCCTGCATCAGTCCTTGCTGCTGTAGCAGAACCTGAGAATATGAAATCATTCTCTGTATAAAGATCACTGCTGATTTCCACATCATAGCCTGTTGCTGTATGTTCCGTTCCATCGTAATCTTTAATTGTCTTGTGTCCTGTAATTGTGACAACAACTTCATCAACCGGTGTAATCGTCTGATATCCATCAGTTACTATAAAGGTTACATTTCCAAAGTTTCTATTTGCATTTGAGAACTGATCTATGGCAAGTCCCATGTTTGTTGTGCCTTCATCAGTTCTTTTTGCCTCAGCTGTTCCCGAGAATGTGAAATCAGCTTCTGTATAAAGAGGACTACTGCTTTCCACATCATAGCCGGTAACTGTATGCTCTGTTCCATCAAACTTATCAACACTATGGTGACCTGTGATAGTTACTGTAACATCCTTTGGAGTAATTGCCTGATAACCATCAGTTACATTGAAGGATACTGTATAGTTAGTACTTGTTGCCGAAAACTGTGATGCATCAAGTCCCATAAGTTTTGTGCCAACTTCTTTTTGTGTTGCACTTGCTTCTCCGGTAAAAGATATGCTATTTACATCAAAAGTCTTATTATCTGCAACTGCTGTATATCCGGTTACTGTATGATCTTCTCCGTCATAAGGAACTGTATTGTTATTACCTGTAATTGTTACCGATACTGCTATTGGATTTATCTTAAGCCATCCATCATCAGTTACTACGTATGATACCTTATCAAAAGAAGTATTTGTTGTAGTAAAGCTGTCCTCAGTCAATCCCATATAGTATGTATCAACATCTGTTCCTTTTGCATATGCAGCCACGCCTTCTTTTAGTTTTACATCAGAAGGAGTAAATCCGCTTCCGCTGTATGGCTGACCGCCAACCATATAGGATATGCCAGTTACTTCAAATCCACTGACTTCATATTCAGTACCGCTATAATTCTCAGTCTTGGTATTTCCTTTAATTGTTACTACTACTTCAATCTGAGGTTCCCACACTGCATAAAGTACATTTGCAGAGGAATTACCCTGATTATCTTCATTATCAGCAACTATGTACTGCGCACCAAATCCGATATTTACTACCTGAGCATTTGCCTGTGCCTGATCTGTATTCCATCCAAGTAGCTTATAACCATCTCTTGTGAAGTGTGAAACAGCTTCATCATATGTCCAGGCTTTAACTGCTTCATTTACATGAAGAGGATGATTGTCTTCTCCTACAGTAGAAATTGTAACTGCTTCTCCACTTCCACCATTTGGATGATATGTAAATGAGGTCCTTAGTTCTTCTTCTGAAAGACCGGTGTCAGCATATTTAGCTCTTAGCTTAACGAAATTGCCTGCCGCATCTGTGGCTATGAGCGTATCTGTAATTTCAAAACTGCTGTTAGGATAAAGGAGATTTACTACATTTCCATCTTTATCCAAAAGGTCCCATCCAATGAATGTTTTCTTGGGAGGATTAGTCTTTGGAGGTGCTGCTACAACTACAGTTGAATCTCCTGCATACTGATTACTATCAGGTTCATCAGATATAAGGGTTCCGCCGTTTGCGTCATATTTGACCTTAACTGTACCTGTCTTTCTCCACTTAGCATAGAGATTAACATCACTGGTAACATGTCCATAGTCATAGGGCTGATCCGTTTCTTTATCAAACCATCCTACGAGATCATAGCCCGCTCTATTAAAGTTATTCATTATAGCGTTTTTATCAATTATTGCGCCATAATATGGCCTAAACTCTGTAGCCTGATCATTTAATACCTGAACCTGTGAATATCCACCGGTTGTGTTGTAATTCTTATCGCCATCAACGTTAAGGTCAAGCTTAGCAGTAAATCTCTGTTTAACCCATACTACATATAATATTATGTCATCACTTGCCGGCATTGTAGTTGTCCAGTCTACTTCCTGATTCCCCTGAGGGTCTGCAAATATACCTACTCCGCCGTCAGATCCAGCCTTTGCCATATAGCCTTCAGGTGCAGAAAGTGCGTCGGCTGCGGCAACAACACTTTCCTTCGCATTTCCAATAGGTGCTTCATATAAAAGTGTATATTTGGGTTCAAGGTATGTTGCTGAAACATCAACCAGATCGCCTGTCACAGGATCAATACCGTAAATTGTATGTGCGAGAGTGAACTTATAGCTTTTTCTCATATAGCGAATGTATAGATTTCTGCTGTATCTGGTCGATTGTCCTGCGCTTGTATTGGTCCAGCTTACTCCGTCTGTTGAATATTGGACTACTTCAAATCCGGTATATTTATTTGTAAAATTAAATGTGGCATTTCCTCCAGATGATGGCGTTTCATTTGCTACAATTGTATAATTACCATCCAAAGCCTGTTTAATATGCTGAATCACATAATTACCGCTTTCATTTTGGTTACTATAAAAATCAAAAGTATACCCACTATAGCCTGTTGGAGGAATAAAAGAATCTAAAAATGTAGCATGTGCTCCATTTATACTAGTAATATGCCATTCTCTTATTGAAGGCCAGGTGTAGCCATTTGATGCAAGTGTCGATCCATAAAGACCATGCATTTCAGATACTTCCGAATATGGAACCCATGAATAACCACTACTTACCAAGAAATTAAACGTTACCAGTTCTCTATCATAGTAAATATTGACAACGGTAGTTCCCTTGGCAACAATCGTATTTCCGTCAGAACTGTTTTTATTTACTACTTCCCAAGTCGGTGTTCGCTTAAATCCTGTATAGCTCTTACTAAGATCATTTCCAAGCATCCTGGCGGTTATAGTATCACCCGCATTATAGTCTGATATAACTCTGCTTTCTTCATAATCATATGTCTTACCCTCAGAAATAGGGCTATCAACTTTCTGCTTCCAAATAATTACTGTAAAGCTAGCCTTTCCGGGTGTCCACTTTGCAAAAAGTGTAGTGTTTTCTAATATTGCAGTATTCCAATCAAAAGCATTTATGCATTCAGCCTCTTTGTACCAACCACCAAATACGTATCCGCTTCTTGTAGGTGGCGTTGGTTCTGTTGCCTTATAATTGGTCGCTTCTGTTACATATATAGGTGCTGTATAAGATGCTCCACCACCTGTTCCACCATCGTTTTCATTAAAGTTGATCCAGTAAGCGTCAATTATTTCCGCAGTAAGCACACTGTTTTTAGGCAAAGACGCATCAATCTGAGCGCCGTACTCGTATACTTCTCCCTCAGAGTTTTTCCACCCCTTAAAGGCTTGTTCGGCGTGTTCTGGTATAACTAAAACATTCAGTGTTACGTATGCACTTTCGTCATTCTCAGCAGTTGCAAGAATCTGCTCGACTACTTTTATGCCTTTAAGAGTAACATAATAGGTTGTTATTATCTTCGCTTTAACTATAATTGTCTCTGTTGCGGTAACTGTAGTTTCGCCAAAAGATAATACTTCAGTGTCACCATCTTTAAACCATCCCTTAAACACCTGATTTTTCGTCAAATCAGGAATACCCGGGTTGTATAACTTTTCACCGTCTTTTACTCTCTGTTCTGATACAACATCCCAGTTCCCGGTCTCAACGTTGTAAACCTTGAAAATGTATGTTGCTATAGCTTTTTCTATTCCATCATCAGAACCTGCCAGAATATAAACTGAGAAGGAATCCGTCTCAAACTCTGCACCATCGGAACTAGCTGAAGCAATTTCCTGTGAGTTTCCGGTATCATCTTTGTGAATTACGCTGAAGGATTCACCTTCAAGTTCCTGAGACAGTGAAATTGAAACTCGAACTGATTTTGAATCTGCAGGTTCAATTTCGTTTCCGTCTTTATCATAAAACGTGATATCAACACCTTTTGCAGATTTAGCTCCATCACCAAGCGCATCTTTAGCTGCATCAAGCGCTTCTGCATCAGATATAGCTTTTACTTTCATCGTGGTTCCTTTAGGGAACACACCTTCACCTGCACTTACCGAAACATTCATGCCACCTGCACTTCCGGTAAAGTCTTGGGCAGGCATTGTTATTATCTTTTTAAAAGTTGCTTTGAATTTTACATCTTCTTTTATATCAGACGGAACAAAAGTTGCTTTGTCTGATATGCCTTTTCCTTCGCTATCCTTCCATTCAACAAATTCATAACCCTCATCAGCAGTTGCTGTTGATCCTTGGATAACAACTTCTTCAGCGTTAATATTTATTTCTTCTTTTTCAGGAGAAACCTTTCCGCCTTCACCTGCTTCATAAGTGATCACTACTATCTTTTCTTCAATCTTCTCTGCCTTTTCAAATACTGCTGTAAAGCTGGTGTCTTCCTCAATATCTTTTGGAACTATAGTGTTATCTGTTGTAACTATAGTGCCGTCACTATCTTTCCATCCTTTAAACTCATACTCTTCACTGTCAGCTGTTGCTGTTGATCCCTCAAACTTTGCTTCCTCATCATTAAGATCAATTGTCTCTTCATCTAAAGAGATGCTTCCGCCTTCAGTTACAAGGTACTTTACAGTTACGAGCCTCTCCTCCTTCTCTTCCTCTTTTTCCTCTATTGAAGCAAGAGAAGATGCT
The DNA here is from genome assembly GCF_900115735.1 of Butyrivibrio proteoclasticus. Lineage (GTDB taxonomy): Bacteria > Bacillota > Clostridia > Lachnospirales > Lachnospiraceae > Butyrivibrio > Butyrivibrio proteoclasticus_B. Next base: position 16,272 of record NZ_FOXO01000022.1, on the reverse strand, counting down.
GCTACTGCTGCCTCTTCAGGAATAAGTTCCAAAAGAGATGTTGCTGCAGTCGCTGCCTCCTCAGGAATAAGTTCCAAAAGAGACGTTGCTTCTGTAGCAGCAATAGATGTTTCAGTTGCTGCAGGAGCTTCTTTTTTCTCCTCTTTCGGTTCTTCCTTTGATTCTTCCTTGAGCTCTGCCTTTGGTTCTTCCGTAGCTATCTCTGCAGTAGCTTCTGCTACTTCTTCATTCTCAGCGATAGGAGCTGGAGTTTCAGGCTCTTCGTTTTGTTCTTCATTCTGTTCCTGAGCATCGTCGCCTGATCCTTCATCTCCATCTTCATGAGATTCTTCTTCAGAGTTGTCTTCTTCAGAACCTTCGTTTTCAGAATCATCTTCACCTGAAGACTCTTCCTGTTCCTCTACGGATTCTTCAGTTTCTTCTCCATCAGCATAAACTCTGGCACTTGCAAAATCACTGTTAAAAGTGGTTGTCACAAGTGCGAGTGCTAGAAGAATAGCTAAAAATCGGTTCCATTTTCTCAACATAAGCATTTCCTCCCTCATAAAGATTTGCTTTTGTGTTTGGACGTTTGTTGCCGGTTAATAGTTTTCGTTTTTGGTTTGTTTTTGGGTTCGTTTTTTGACTTTACTCTGCAGACACTTCTTTGACCTGTAATTCAGATACCGCCTTGGTTGCATCATCTATGAGCCTTAGCAGTTCCAGTGCGCTTCTGAAGTGCTGCATCTTATTTTCATCGGCCCAGATGACTCTGCCCTGCCAAGTGCCGTTCTGACAGTTAGAGATCTTAACAATGAATGTTTGTTTATCATGTCTTTGTTCCATAGGCATCTCCTCTCCTGTCCGAGTTTAGAGTCTATATCAAAAGATATGATTTTCTCTTAACCATATTGTAAAAAAACATCAATCATTTCCCTCATCATAAAGGTAATGATTGACGTCGTTTTCTTCTTAACATTTGATTAAAATTATGAAGAAATCTTAAAGAAGTTAGAAAAAGCCCATAAAATGGGCTTTTGTATAATCGATTAACCACTTGTTAACCAAGGACTTTATCTTTTGTTTAGAATTCTGTGTGTTTACTGCTCGCCAACGTACTCAAAGCTCATTCCATTTTCATTCGATACATATAGGCCTGACGGGTGTTTGCCAAGTTTTTCACTGTAATTGCCTCTGAAGATTCTTCTGAAGAAGCTGCTACTGAATTCTGTTCTGTTTCCCAAAACAGAATCTGGATTCTACTTTTTTCATACCTTTATATTTTAATAGCTTCCAATCATGATGGTCAATCGGGTATGATCCTCTCTCTTCATGATTTCCCTTACTGTACTGTCTACTTCTTGCAACAGTTTCTTATAAAAATCCGGTAGCCCACTCAATTCTGAAATACTTTTTTAGAAGTCAGCAAATCATAGTCCCGAACCTCTTCTTGTGTTAGAATTGTTCTATGGATGCTATCGCAGATAAGGAATCCATGACAGAAATACAAAACAACAAGTCAAAAGACAAGGCACCAATTTAAGGAGGGACATGATATGGCAAAGACAGCAATATTCTTGGCAAAAGGATTTGAAGAAATAGAAGCTCTGACAGTGGTTGACCTGCTACGCAGAGCAGGAATTGAGATCACAACAGCCTCAATCACAGACAACAAGCAGGTTACCGGCTCTCACAACATAACAGTCGAGGCCGATGCCCTGCTTTCAGACATTAAATTTGATGAAACAGATATGATCATTCTTCCGGGCGGAATGCCGGGAACCATCAATCTTGACGCGTGCGAACCTCTTAAGGCTCAGATCAGGGCCTTTGCAGATGCAGGTAAGAAGCTTGCTGCAATCTGCGCAGCACCGAGAGTATTTGGCAAGATGGGTATCTTAAATGGAAAAAAAGCTACCTGCTACCCCGGAAACGAAGAATTTCTCCAGGGCGCTGATCCACAGACAGACGAAGTTGTAAAAGACGGCAACTTCATCACCAGCCGCGGCATGGGAACTGCAATTCCCTTCGGACTTGCAATCATTGAAGATTTCCAGGGCAAAGAAGCCGCCGACGACATGGCAAAGAAGATCATTTTCAGACAGTAACAGACATTAATTCATTTTGCTTCTGCATCAGGCATGACCTTAAGCGCACCTCTTCTCGTGGTGATAATGGAAATTGCAGTATTAGCTCTTCTATAACGCATCCCATAAAGGTATCTCCCGCACCGTCTCGATTGCTGCGGGATTTGCTTTTGGGGGACAACAGACTCTTTTATCCCATAGAAAAAGCAGTACACAATTCAAATATGAATCATGCTCAAAACGTTTTCGGTAACAGACAAAATTGCTATAATACTGATCAGTGCTATAAGGGAGGAGTATTAAGATGCATGGTAAAGAAATCATAGAGAAAACACTGAGAATTGACAGCTATGATGCTATATTTGAATTTGATAGACTTTGCTTCCCCACAGATTATTGGAATGAGTCCGATTGGAAAGACTTATTGAAAGATGATCGTGCAACATATTATTGCCTCATGGATGGTTCCAAAATCATTGGTAGCATATTTACCTATAACTGGGCTGGTAGCGGCAAGCATAATTATCTTAAAATAATGAATGTAGCGGTGCACCCTGACTATAGACAAACGGGACTTGGCCATAAACTCATGGACTATGCTTATAAGGAATACAAAGAATCAGGTTTAGATAAAATCTGTGCAGAGACACGCGCAAGTAATACCGCAATGCAGGGCCTTTTTGAAAAATGCGGATATCAGATAAACAAGATTGAAGAAGGGTATTATACTAACCCCAATGAAGCAGGTTTTAAGTATGTATTAGAACAGAGTAATTTCTGATAGTCTCATGCTTTCCGTAGACTAACTAATGACTTTTAGAGATAAACTGGAATCATTACCTGAATCAGAATGGAAAAATAGTAAGGTAATGATTAAACCAATAGTGAATGAAAAAGAGCTGATATATGCAACTTAGGACTGTCAGCTTACCTGATCCAACTGTACGTCCACCCTCACGGCTTAACGGTCTTTATATCTATTTGGAAAGCCTTAATTTTACGTGGTTTCTGTTCGCATATATCTCATGTTTCGCTATATTTTGGGTGGTTTTTGAAATTTTTAGAGCCATTTTAGAGCCAAATCGCATTTACGTCACCAGCGCTTCATGTTCTTTTGAAACTTGTCGGTGTATATCTCCTTTAACTCCTCTGCAGTTATTCCATAGCAAAGAAGCACATCGTTATAGTACATTAAGACATCTGCAAGCTCTTCTATCAGATGCTCACGCTCAGGGTGGTCTGCATTTGAAGCCTCTGGACCATGCTTTTTAACTATATCAATTACTTCCCCAACTTCACCAATCATCCACAACAGCTTACTCTTCCCAACTTCCGGAGAAATGCCTTCCCACTTGTCTTTGTATCTCTCCTGTAAAGCTCTTTGCATTTCAAGCATTTCATTAATACCAAAATCCGCCATTGTTCTTCACCTTAACACTTTCAAGTTATTTGTAACCATAAGAAATCACATGACAACGCGCAGCCAAGAATCCATCTGCCCCAGGATATTTATCATCGACATTATGATCCTTGAGAAATCTGGTTACCTCTTTTGGGGCAGATTCCTCCTTGTCATTTATAGTTCCAATATAATCCACGTAGTCATTAATTCTGACACCTACATCCTTAAGCCCCAACTTACTCATATGATTTGGAATTTTAACGCCTATCTGATAATCACGACCACCGGATTTATTCTCAGAAGTCCACTTTTGTCGTAGGAAATCGTCATGTTCAAACGGATCAAAAGCATTACTATCGACATATATACCTGCATTTTCCAATCTTCTACTGGGCTCAATGCATATAACCAATCCATTCTCCTTAACAGAATCGACCATCTTTTTCAAGATATTTTCAGGATTAGACAGATGCCTAAGTACAGACTGGCATATTGCAATATCATACTCTTCAATTGGCACATATTCATTTAGATCAGCAAGTTCAAAACTAACCTCTTGGCAGTTTGCAAATTGTATGTTTGCATCTTTTATAAGTTCTTCAGAAATATCGATGCCTTTATAGCTGCTCCCACCAGGTATCAATGGCAATAACATCTGCGCCAGAAAACCATATCCACAGCCAAAATCGATAATCCTTACCGGCTTGTCAATCTTCCAAACACATTTTACAAGGAATTCAAAATAATCATTGTTCCACATATTCTTCCTGGAACTAAGCAAAAAATCTTTCTCTAATCCCCAATTTGTCATATACAAAAAATCCTTTTTACCTCTCACAACCTCTTGTAAGTAAAATTACTTCTCCATTCCTATAGTTCACTCGCTCTTTATCTGCTTTGAAGCCCACATTCTTCATTATTCTAATCAAAGCATGCATAAAGAAACCATGTGTGACTACAGCACAATCCTCATTATGCTTTATTATCATGTTCACAAACTGCTCTGCTCTCTTAGAGGTCTGCTTCCTGCCTTCAGGTTGTCTTTTATTTCCGATTAGCCACTGCAGCCTTCCTAGAAAATTCCAAACACCCAACGGCAAACGTATTGCTATATCAAATCCTGAATGAAGCGGAACCTCATTTAGCAGTGCTGTCCTATTGAAATCCTCTTCTCCAAATATCTTTTCTGCAGTTTGTAGAGTCCTGTCCAATTCGCTAATATAAATCTTTTGAATATCATCGTTCACTGTATCTACAGATGCCTTATCAATCGGAGCTTTGTCATATAACGCACTCTGCTCATCAAACTCAGCAGATGTGCACCACTTTTTCCAATCATGAAGTACTTTTCCATGCCTAATTATCATTACTCTCATTTAACAGATACCATCCAGTTATCTCCCTCAACAAGATATTGGAACTCTGTCAGTTCAGGATTATTTATAACTTCTAGTAGTTCTTCCAAGTCATCAACTGTTTCAATCTCTGACAGTTTACTTATTTCAACCCACTCCATCTTTCCTTCATCTGAGGAAATGATATCTCCTGTAAATTCGTTTGTTTTAAAAAGAAATACTATATATCTTCCATTTTCGTATTTACCGTCCCTGACTGGAAACTGCTTAACTCCAGCAAGTCGTGGGTTCTTTATATCCAGGCCGGTTTCTTCTTTCATCTCACGAATTACCGCATCAACAAAAGACTCTCCCATTTCAACATGACCCCCTGGAAGAGTGTAGCCTTTCCAATCCTCTTTGACTCTATTTTGAAGCAGCACTTTGTCTCCATCTGAAATGAGGCAAAGGACTGTTATTTCTGATATTTCGGTTCTGCTCATATACATTCCTTCTAGTCTTAACAAAAACAGTTCTACTTATCTGCCTTATGTGTATATTACCTTTCTAAGCGCAGGTCCACAGAATTCGTGTGGGCAAAGCTTAAAGCCTTGTTTTACATAGAATTCTTCTTTTCCTTTTTCTGCCAGCAGTTGTACACTTATTCTCGCTCCTACAGGCGCATCTTTTTGAATAAGCTCAAGTAATTTACTAATTATAGTTGAGCCAACCTTTTTTCCTTGATATTCAGGTCTTACTACAACGTCCACAATAGTGTAGTACATGCCATCTCCAACTGCTCTTCCCATTGCTATAGGCTTATCTTCATCCTTTACCAATATAAAAAACGCACTTTTATTTATGGCTTTCTGCGCCTGTTCTGGACAGAAATTATTCCAATCAACAGATCTACGAAGTTCAAAATAGGTATCTAAATCCGGTATTGTTTCATAATAAACTATTTCCATCTTTTTCTCCCATCAAGTATTAGTTCATTATTTTGTTTTTACCTTTGATAATGCCATCTTCCCACAACTCCCTGTACAATTATATTTTTAAAAGTCTCATGTATTATCTTTTTATATACCAAGTATAACCATCGAAAATAAGTTCTTGCTCTTTATCTTTAAAAATCGGAGATAAAGTATCCTTCATCCATCTTCTGACCTGCAATTCAACCATCTCACCACTTTCAATCTTGGCATTAACATTGGACTGTATCATCATAAAGTCTATAAAGTCATCCAAACTAAAGGAATGAATGAGTTCATAGTTAATCTGCTTATACATTTTTAATCCGTTTATTAAATCTGCATCAGTCCAAATATTCTCTTTACGCAGCGGCTTAGGGAATCGTTTCAAATACTCGTCTTGATACCACCTTGCATATTCAGGAACATTTTTCATTTTATCTGTAATCCAGAAATCATAAATTATAATAAAACACTCATCCTTGGTCACTTCGATAAGGTTTTCCATAAATTTCTTTTCATCAACCCAATTGACCATTCCTGCGGCTGATACAACATCATACTTTTCATCAGGCATCAAAGTATCTTCTGCCCCCGCAGTATAAAAACTATATGTTTCGTCTGATCCATATAATTCATTGCAGACCTCTACCATTGATTCTGCGATATCTGTACCTGTCACATGTCTACATATAGTCTTAAGCGCTTTAGTTGACAGCCCTGCACCACAGCCAACATAAAGTCCATTACTGAACATATAATCTTCGGACAAATCACAATCTTTTCTAAACCTGTCAATTACACCTTTGTGTAACCAAGGTCTTTTTGCATACCCCTCAGCAATTCTATGCGAATCAAATGATTTATTATTCATACTTCCCCCAGTAGTATAGTTATAGCTTTTTCAACATCTTTTGTAGTAAGGCCAACCTCAGCATCAATATATTTGCCATTACTAATCTCACGTTGATGTTCGTTGTCCCAAAACTTCGAATTAAGGACTCCATCCACATCAGTATCATAGATAGCTATTTTTAGATAAATGTGTTTTTTACAATTTGCCTTTTATATATTTGTCAGCCTCAAGAAGATTACGCTTTGGTTCATCATATTCTAATACTGAAAGGGCTTCATCCAATCTCAAACTCTTGAGTGATATAACTTCCTCTGGTTGCATAATATAAGGAACTTGATCTGAATACTCAGCCAAGAATAATACCACTTGTCTTTTAACATTTGGACGTTCAGTAGGATAGTATTCCTGAATTTCCCTAAATCTTGGTAGCAAGCTTAACTCCAATCCAGTTTCTTCTCTGATTTCTCGGATTGCCGTTTCTTCCTCGGTTTCTCCTATCTCAATGTGTCCTTTAGGGAAACTAATAAATCCGCTTGTTTCTTCTACAAGCAGATACTCCGCTTCACCATTTACAATTTTATAAACAATTCCACCACATGATTTTTCCGGTATGATATGGCTTTCCTGTAGGAACTTAATGCACTTTTTGTCAAAAGAGCTTGCAAGAACCGAAAGTTCATCTAATGAGCAGTCATTAAAGTACTTGCTGTTGGCTGGACAAATCGTTACAACATCAAGCGGATTTCCTCTATGCTGCCTATTAGGATTGGGTTCACATGTGATTATGAAATCATCATCCGGAATTTCTGCTGTATATTCTTGCCCATCCACCATCAGAACCAAACCGGTAATATAGCGTGCATTCAGCTTCCCGCCATATCTCGCAGCCAGATTGCTATAATGCGTGATCATTTCATCTTCCGATAACGTTTTGCCATTTACCCTTCGCACAAATAGTCCTGGCTGCGCATCTGCAGGAATGTCATCCACAAAAAGTCCTGAGTCGGCTGCTAATGTAGGTAGTCCGGTTTCCTCATAATAAGCTTTTGCCTTCAATCTGGCATTCTCTATAGGTGTACTGCCTGATTCATCAACATCTATATGGATTCCCAAATCCTTAGGAGTGATAATCTCTACATCATATCCCGTGAGCCTGTATCTCATATTGCATATTTTTGATTCATTACCTGTAGCATATAACAATTGCATATTTCAAATACCTTTCTCACAAGCTCTTATTATAGTTCGTTTTATTATTTCTAAATTATCCTTTGTGTTCCCGGTTACTCCAAATTTATAAGCTGCTATTTTCATAGTACCTTCAGAAGCTCTGATAAACTGTCCACTTCATAATTTGGCTTTTACCTTTACTATTTGACTTGCATTCGCACATCAAGAAATAGCATTTACAAGTATTTCAACATTGGTATCAACTTCGACAGTCCCATCTATACTAATCACAGGACATGTTAAATCCTTCAGCCAACCTTTTGCATGATCATCGGATCTCGCCTCAACCATTTTAAAGAAACGTTCTTCACTCTCGTAAAGGTCTCCCCCTGGTAACATACGATTTCCAAATTTGTCATTGGACCTTTTTCTTACCCTTGCCATTCTAATCTCTTTTGGTATATCAATGTATACTGCCATATCGAATAGTTTTTCTATCTGTTCACTGTAATTACCACGAACTGATGCAAGTACAACATCATCGTTTCCTTCCAAGTATTTGAGTAACAGCACTGCTACTTCTTCCTCTGTCCTCTGAACACTGTATTCATATTTATCATCTGTTTTCGGGAAATAATAATCTTCGATATCTCTGAATTCATAATGAAGCTGTCCTGCCAAAGCTCTCCCCAAAGTACTTTTACCAGCTCCATTTAAACCACAAATAATGATACGCATATTATAATGATTTAACTCCCAATACTTTTTTATAAAAAAGAAAACATATGCCCTTCAAGAGAACACATGCTTTAATCTTAGCATAGCGATATTAAAGATTCTATCTATATTCATTTGTTCTTTACCAGTCAGATTGAAAATCTGATGCAAGGGGATTGGGGGAAATTTCCCCAACAAGTCGCATATGTATTACATATGCCCCACTTGCCTTTAACAAATTGAAAGAATCCTTCGCCCTTTTGTGAATCATAATTTTAGCTCTGTGCTCTTCAAAAAACTTTCTGTCAAAGCCGGCTGCTTTGTACTTCTGATAAATACCTCTGGTCTTGGATTAGTCGATTATACTTTTACGGAGCTTTGAGATTTCATCCACCCGTGATTCGCAAATCTTGATTTCAATACCTCTAAATAACATTACTATATCTTTAAACCGAAAGCTCTTCGACTACAATCGCCATGGAATAGAACTTTTAATGTACTTTGATACCATTGCAAAATACAAGAAACAGCATCCTGATTACAAAACAGAAATAAAAGAGGCTAGCATCGAAGAACAAAAGCAGAGATATGAAGCATATTTAAAAGAGAAAAATACACCAAAGAAGAACAATACGGGTGCTCAAAACTGAGCACTCATTTTTCTGCAAGAAAAAAGAACACCGAAGTGTTCTTGGTAAATCTTCAAGAACGGAATTGATGCTGGCACCGCTTCCGCTGAAAACCTCGAAGGTTTTCGTTCGTTGTAAAAAGTATATCACAAACACCTAGCTTAACAAAGGCTATTATACTTTCATATGTTTAAAAACTCTTGCTCATATATTCTATCCCACTCCTCATCAAGAATCCAATCATCATCCGGAGAAAGATCTTCGATTCTTACAGCGTTTTTATGCAGAAGTTCTCTGTTATCTTTAAGAAAGTCCTTATAATTCTGAACAGATCTAATCTCAGACATTTTTACACCTCTTTAGAATATTTTGGATGCTTATACAAAATAATTTTTTTACCTGTAAAAATATTGTGTTTAGTCTTCATCATCCAGTAAAGTATATCTCCACCATAAGCAATATTCTCTTTCTTGAAAAAGGATATCAGCCTGCATTCTCCTGTTGCATCATTTATACACTTAAGGAATATATATACTGTAATCCCTGCGGAAATTTGACTTTCAATTATATAATCTGCATCTATCAATGAAGATAAATACCTTTGGTTTTTAATTGAAAAGATCTTAATGATGTTATCCGTGTCAAGATATTCCTCTAAAAACCTCAATTCTTCGATTCTTGATTTTATATTGCCTTCAGGTATTTTTTCTCTGAAGAATTTACTCTTTCCGATAGTTTCATCTGTAATAGCCCTAGAAAACAGAATATAATCCAATGTTTTATTCTTATTCCTGGGAATCTGAATATCTGTCAAATGCTGTAATCCTGCCAAATGAAAAAATTCTTTATCAGAAAAGGATAGCTTTATCTTCCTTGTTTTTCTTCGATGCGATAATACAAATTCATACTCATACTGTTGTAATGCCACGTACTTTGCAGCTGCCTGATATATTAAATCCATTAGGTAACCTTTTACATAATAAAAGCCTCGCAACAAGGTGCTGCAAGGCTTCATAGTCATTTTTGCAACTTTCTTTCGCAAATCGCTAGATGGGTTATGGTAAGTTGCCACCTTTATAAGCCTCCACGTTCACCGCCTCCCATCGCGGATTCCGATTCATAGGCAAATAAAGCATTTTTATGAGTGTGCTTCTCAAGAAGTTTCCTTCTACCATCATAATACATATTCCAGTCATGATAGTCAATCAAAAAACTATAAGATTTAGTAACTCCATATTGGCACCGGAAGTGCCCTTTACAAAAGCGCATAGATACTGAATATAATCAGAATCAAGACTCGGAAACGAAATCGTTTCCTCGTTGGCAGATATCCGCCAAATGAAAGTATTCCAAAATCCATTTGTTCGAGCGAGCTCGACATATGAATTTTGAAATACTTTCGCTTGACTCTGAATTTATCCAAATTTTTAGAGCCAAATTAGAGCCAGTGACCATTTTAAGCCAGGTTGTATACAAAAAAACAGCTTCCAGAGATACTCTGGAAGCTGCATAAAATCTAGGTTTGTTAAGATTACTCAACGATTGTAGCAACCTTACCTGATCCAACTGTACGTCCACCCTCACGGTTTCTTCCGGGATGAATCGTCATGACAAATGGCTTAAATACGCTATTCTTTTTGAGAAGATTATTCATATTTGCCTCATTTTTTGTGGTTTTTAAAATTTTTGGTACCAAAATGGTACCAAAAAACAGTCGACATTCCTACACCATCTAGACTCTTTATCTTATATCAAAATGCTCAACTTTTATTTTGGGGACATAATATGAATCCACAGTTTTATTATATGAAAAACCAATCAACAGGCTCCCTTGATACTCTTTCTGCTTAATATCTATAGTGGATTTTCCATCGCCATATCCATATGCTGTTACCTTGTCGCCAACTTTTAACGTAGGCTCCTGAACCGACCTGTCATCGTATAAGATAACTGTCTCTCCTTCGTATGTTGCCCAATATGAAAGATTATAAGTTATTCCAAGTAATCTTGAGTCCTCTATTTTTGTTATTGTTGCATTTATTTTCAATGGGGTCTCTTCATATGTCTCTGGATATCTGTAAAGGTCCTCATATCCTATAACCTGCGTTGAGTCTTTAAATGCTTGCAAGCTTCCTTTTGATACTTCTACATCTACAGAATACTCATCTGACAAATCTGTTCCAGGATCAAATTCTGCTGCAACAATTGTATTTTTGTCACTCTCGCTAAAGATTTCTGTTGTATACATACTAATATCCATATCAGAAAGTAGTTGTTCAGCACTTTCAACATCCATCCCAATTAAATTGGGCATTATTTTTTCTTTTCCCTTCGACGTATATAATGTAACAGTCGCTCCTTCTCCAACCATCGCTCCAGCAACTGGCTCTGTGCGTACTACAACGCCCTTTTCATAAGTATCGCTATATACTAATTCTTCATCAAAATCTACATAGCTTCCAAGTGCGTTCCTAATATCACTTTTTGCATCATACTTTTCAAGTCCTAAAACATCAGGCATAATCATAGTTGCTTTTGAAGAATTATAATTATCACTATCAGTATTTGCATTAGCTACCGCTTGCTCATAATTGTATTGCGAATTGGTTTCTGTACTATTGCGAGCTTCTATCTGAGTTTGTGAAGCATCGTCCTTTGCATTTGGCAAAAAAACTGACACCCATCCCATGCATCCCAAAAAGCCGATGATCATAGCTGCAATAGATAATCCATGTTTATGTTCGTCATCTTTTTTCGCTATATCAATTATACTAAGAATAACAGCTACTGGACCTGTAATGAATAATAATGAACAAACTAATGCAGCCACGCTAATCCATGAGTTCTTCTTTTTTTCCACTTTGGTTGGAGTTTGCTTTGGCTGATTAGCACTTTTTGTAGCATTATTACCATTAACCACAGCTCGATTAGCTGAGGAATTCTGGGGACTTACAGCTCTGCTCTGTGCCGTTCCAGTTGAAGTTGAGGTGCTTCTTTTAAAGCGAGTACCACACTTAGGACAACTGACTGACTGTGCAGGAATTATCGCCCCACATTTTGGGCATTTAGCCATTGCAGTAGTAGCCATATTTCATCAAACTCCTTTCATTCATCTACATCTAAGATTTATCATTGTAATTTGTGATGACCATACTCATCCAATTCAACGTTTCCATCACTTCCAGTAAATTCATACTGTTGTGTCTCAGATTGATTATCATTATAGTTTTCTTCAGAATTGGAGGTATTATCTAGATTTCTATCAGAGGTTCTTTCAAATGTAGTGTTTCCATTACCTTCAAATGCATACTTGGTTCCATTGCAATCTGGAAGATACTTAGAATTCCAAAGCCTTCCATGCCAATAGTTTTCACTGTCAGTCACGTTGAAATAATCATAAACTTCTGGATTTTGGTCGTCCCAAGTGCAATCAACATTATAAAAGTCTGAATCTAGCTGAACAATATCCCAACCATGAAGTCCGCCTCCGAAGAATGAGCCTCCCCAACCAAGGCAAAAGTAAGTTGGTATTTCTAATTGCTGCATCAGGTATTGCATAGCCTTTGCATATCCCGCACAAACAGTATAGTCCTCAGCAATCGCACTATATGCAGTTTGATCCAACGGACCTTCCCTATATGTTAGTTTATCTATCAACAAATCATGTATGTACAATTCTTTATCATAGTCGGTAGATAATCCCTTTGCTCCTTCAAGAAGCTCATCAGCAGCAGTATAAAATTTACTCTGAGCGCTTTTTATGTCACCTAATGCATCATAAAAATGCAAGTTAACTTTTATAATGTTGCCCTGGTAATCAAATTCTGTGTATACGCTTGTATCTAACCAAAATATCTCAGGATGATCAAATATGACGCTGATAACAGCGTTGTACAGTTCACTATGGGAAGTGTCCTCCAAAACAGGGGCAAATTCTGTGTTTAGCGCATTGGCATTTGCATATACCTGATTATATAAACTCTTTCCGCGGTCATTTAGCATGTTATAGTACGGATAATAGACATTGTCAAAGCTCAGGTCATCACCCGTCTCACCTTTATCAGTACTCCTGACAATCTCGTTTGCTTGATCTTCATCTTCAACGGTAACTGTTTCCGGCTCAAGTTCATTTGCATCGGCTTTATCATTAACAAATTCATCAGAACCTTCCGGGAATACACTATCATCATAGTCAACTTCATGTTGTTCTTCAACATATTCATCATCTAAGCCATCTGTATCCCAATCCCTATCAAAATCCAATACATGGTGTCCGTATTCATCAAGATCTACATTATCATCTTCCGCAGTTTCAACTATTTCAGTATCACCATCTATAGGTGTTATTTCAGTCGATCTTTCAGTAGTACTTTCAACTATCTCAGCAACAGGTTTTGGTAACTTATCAACATGATCATCTAAAAATTTTTTAAAGCTAGGATTTACTGCATAAAGCACTATAACGGAGCAAGCCAATAGAACAACGGCTAAAATTGCATATAATATGGCTGAAATGATCTTCTTCATTATAACCTCTGTTCATCATCAATTGTCCATACCTACACAACTATTCTATCATTTCAATATTAAAATTATCTAAATACTATCTAATAACATTCTAATATTGCGTCATTATTCTGATTGCCGAAAATGCACTAGGGACATTTATGCTTTTTTTATTTTTTTAACAAGAATATAATTAGCTATCCATATAAAAACTAATTATAATTACTATACGGTAAATTTCGTTTTCTTTTATAAAAACATGGAGGTTTAACATGAAGAAAATTAGAGTTTCCTTAGTTATAGTTCTTATACTATCTATACTATTCAGCAATACATCATTTGCTGCTTCATCAAAATCGTCTTCTAATTCTTCTGGTGGAATTACAGTCTTAAAAGAATATTCTTATACGGATATGTTTGGTGGACTGCATATTTTAGCAATCTGTCGAAATGATACTGGCGTAGACTGTGAAGCATCCTGGGATGTTATTACGTATGACTCCAGTGGCAATCCCCTTGAAACATATACGCCTTTTGGCGAATATGTTAATCCTAACCAAGAGTTTGTCCTGACATCAGGCTTCTATGATTCTGATGAGGCAACCGCTTATGACTATGAAATCACTGTAGATACTGGCAGATCATTAAGTACGCCTATGCATGATGCAGTACAAATAACCCATCAGAAAGCCAAGAATGGAAAAATTATTGTTACAGGAACTAACACTAGCAGCTATGATCTTATGAGTTGCAGCGCTATGGTTTTATTTTTCTTAAATGGGAAACTGGTTGATTATGATGAGGTATACCTGACAAACAATAATTACCAAATGAATGCTGGCGAAACAATTATGAAAGATACCACAAACAGCAAAGACTATGATGATTATGCAGTTTATTGGACTGCTTATAGATGGTGATGCAACAGAAAAATGTACTTGTTGAAACTACATGTTCAAAACCAACTAAAGACTTATAATGCTTTTTATATATTTGCAGCACCAATTTAACAGAAATGAAAGAAATTGACAGTTTGAATTTTAAAAAAACCTGTGCCTCGATTTCTAGATTGACGTTCGGATAGAATCGCTATGCCAATCCAGAAATCGAGGCACAGGGTTTCTTTTATATAACAAGAGCCGTAAGTGGCTTTTCAAACAGACTAATTGCATACTAACTCAGTCAAAACACTTTTAATGTATTCGATTTTGACATCATATTTTTTTGCAACCTTTGGGAATAGTTCTTCATCAGAAATCCCCAATTCACGTCCCATCTCAATTGCAGCAATTATTTGCTCCTTTTTCATTCTATTTTCCATTGCAACACACATATCTACTGTATCCTCCGTTTCATCGAACTCAAGCCCCAGCTTGGCAACGCGGTTAAGGAATACCGCTGTATCTATATCAACTCTCTTATGGTTTGTCTGCTCGATAATCTTATCTGCACAATCTTTCTGATGCTTAAGCACATTAAGCGCAAGACCAAGCCCGGTTTTAAACTTATCAAAATCTCCATCTAATATTTCTCCTGGTGCAATAATATTTATCCTATAATCGTTTAAATAAGCATAAAGTCTGTCATCTTTGACATCAAGCATCTCAAAAAGACTTCTAGGTCCATCCCATGGTTCCGATCCCAGGTACACTACCACTGTTATTATAGGGATAAGCTTATCAGCTTTTCGAAAGCCTGATAGAAATTCCTCATCAGTAAGCTTAATCTTCAAGGTTCCTTCATCAACAAAAAGATTCCCTTCATTATTCGTATCGGATGAAGTTTTTCCACTCTTAACAGATTCTTTAGTTCTATATGACTGTCTTGCCTCTTCAACTTGTCTGGAATAGCCTATCATATCATACAAGCCATCCTTAACTGGCATAGCATAATGAATCTTTGCCTGAATCTCAACACCCATAATGACGTATATCGCATTGTCGTCCATCATTGCGTTCCATAGTCTTAAAACATCCCTGTACTTTTGAACAGGAACCCTTGCATTACTGCCATATGGAATCGCAATCTGAGTTGTATCCAGTTCTTTTAGCTTATCCGCCTTTATTACACTTTCGCCACCATAAATCAGATAGTTAAATATATCAGCAAATCTTTTGCTGTCAGATAAATAAGCTTTTCCTTCAGTGTCAATTACTCCCAAGTTTATTCCTCCCTGCTTGTCGCAGGGAAAACCTGCTTCAGCGTTTCTGTTTGACTTATTATATCATATTTTTATCAATAGTTCTGAGTCATTCTGGTTTTATCAAATGAATAAAACGCAGAGTAGTTACAATTCAGTTGTTAGCCAGTGGTTCACGAATAAAGCCGATGTGATCATGCACTCACATCGGCTTCTTCTACTTTCTTTTTCTTCTTTTTTCTGTAACGTTTCCGGTCAAAGATATCTGTTACCCTGTTGTATAGATTTCCTTCTTCAAACTTTAGCGTATATAGAATTCCCAGGCTGTCACAGACATATTCAAAATTGTCTCTGCTTCTGAAAACCATCATCTGTTTTTGCTTTCGCTTGAAGACTCTCGCCAATCTCTCAGCTAACGAATTGTTTGCCGGAACCGCTTTGTCGTGCAGGAAGAGCAGTTCACTTTCCTTGTACTTTACAA
>NZ_FOXO01000042.1 GCF_900115735.1 Butyrivibrio proteoclasticus | reverse complement strand
AGCACTTAATGAGGTAGTTTCGAATTTAGTGCGAGCCATGGGTGAACACTTGGTGAGGTAATATACGAGCCTAGTGAGAATCCCAAGAGCAGAGCTATAAAAGAGGAGGATATGAAATGGAGTACATCAGTACAGACAAGGCACCAGCAGCTATAGGACCATATTCACAGGCAATCAAGGCAGGGGATTTTCTTTATGCATCAGGTCAGATTCCGATTAACCCTGCAAGTGGAGAAATAGATACTACTACTATTGCTGATCAGGCTGACAGAGTTTGCCGTAACATCGGCGAGATTTTAAAGGCAGCAGGAACTGACTTTGAGCATGTAGTCAAGACAACATGTTTTTTAGCAGAGATGAGCGATTTTGCAGCATTTAATGCTGTTTATGAAAAGTTTTTTAACGGAAAGCCTGCGAGAAGTTGCGTGGCAGTTAAGCAGCTACCTAGAAATGTCCTTTGCGAAGTAGAGGTAATTGCTTATCTTGGGGAGTAATAAAGAGCTTATGAATCGTGGAATTGTTGCGGGAGCGTTATCCCTGACCATTCTGCTTACAGGCTGTGGAAGTCTTGCAGGAAGACACAACATTGATTCCGGCTTTGCTTATATTGAGAGTCATGAGTATACAAGTGCTCTTGAGAGCTTTGAAGAAGCAGAAAAAAATGGTGAGGATGCGTGCTTTATCCACAGAGGTAAGGGAATAGCTTACTTATATAGCGGGGAGTATGAGCTGGCAGCTGAAGAGCTGCTTTCTTCGCTTGCAGCAGATGAGGGCATAGTTGATGACATGGACTTTGATACCAATTATTATCTTGCTGAAAGTTATATGATGCTTGGAGAATACAACAAGGCTAAAGAGGTCTATGATGCAATAATTGGTCTTAGAAGTGGAGATATTAACGCATATTATTTGAGAGGTACATGTGAGCTGTCCTCAGGTAATCATGATTTGGGATACGCTGATTTCACTAAGGCTATATCTCTTAATCCCAAGGATTATTCCATGATGATAATGATATATAAGTCGCTTGCTGAAAATGGTTATGAAGAGGAAGGCGTTTCCATCATTAGCAGGGCATTGGAAAACGGCAGTGAGTATATGACCAACTATGAGAAGGGACAGATTTCTTTTTATCTTGGGAACAATGCTGATGCGCAGAGTTATCTTGAAGCAGCCAGAAGTGAGAGAGATCAGGAAAAAGAGCCGGTAGTTCTTTTGCTTGGACAGACAGGAGAAGTTCAGGGTGATTATAACTATGCAATTAGCGTATATAAGACATACTTGTCTGAAAATCCAAAAAGTGCAAAGGTTTATAATCAGCTTGGAATGTGTCAGATTAAGCAGGGAGACTATGAAGGTGCCGTTTCTTCTTTTCAGTCAGGAATAGAGATAAACGACAAATCCCTAAATCAGGCACTTATGTTAAACGAAATAACTGCCTATGAATATATGGGAGAGTTTGATCTGGCTTCATCTTTAATGACAACATATCTGCAGGAATATCCACAGGATGAGGCTGCAGTTAGAGAAAACGTATTTTTATCAACAAGGTGACTGCTTTTATCAATAATTTAATAATATGTTAGTTAGAACTTAAAAAATCCGCAGTTTGTGCGGATTTTTTGACTATAGAGTTAAATAAAAAGCTTTGGAGGAGTAGGTATGAAAATTACAGTATTTAACGAATGGGATCATGTGCCTAAGGCAGAGTACGAAGGTGAGAAAAATGTAGTACTTGCCTGGGATGGTGAGTATAGAAAGGGAGATGTTATTGAGTTTTCAGGACTTGTTCCCGGAAAGTTTTATGTCGTAAAGGTAGATGCAGCAGTTGGTACTTCTTTGGTGCTCGTTGATCAGGAAACGGTTGATTTTGTTGTTCCGTTTTACGAGAAAAAAACAAGCTATAATCCGCTTGCTTTCTTTGGGAACAGACATGTTGTTACTATAAGAGAAGCTGAGGATTATGAAGTTAAAGGCTATAGGAATATTGCTCTTAATCCTTTTGATCAGCATGAAGTGTCAGGTGTTTATCCTCATGCAAGTGCCAATGTTGAAACAAGAGGCGAAGCTGTATTTGCTGCAAGGAATGCGATAGATGGTTGCATAGCAACGCTCTCCCATGGTGAATGGCCATATGAATCCTGGGGAATCAATAGGCAGGATGATGCTGAGTTTACTTTGGATTTTGGAAGAGAAGTTGACTTTGACAAGATAGTTCTTTATACAAGAGCCGATTTCCCACATGATAACTGGTGGGTAGAAGCTACTTTCACATTCTCTGATGGAAGCAGTGAAGTGGTAAAAATGGATAAAAAGGTCGCAGAGCCGCATGTTTTCCACATCGAAAAGAAAAATATAAAATGGATAAAACTTGGTAAGCTTATTAAAGCCGATGATCCAAGCCCATTCCCTGCACTTACACAGATTGAAGTTTATGGAACTGAGGCAGGAGAGAATTGAATAAAATTTACCTTATATGAGGAAAACAGATGAGTAATAGGACTTTAATACAGGATTTTTTAGCTAAAAGTGAAGGATGCAGCATATATACAAAGTATCCTGATATTTCAGACAGGAGCAGATGGGAAGGGCTTTCTGACTCCTTAAAAAAGAAACTTGTACAGGCTGGCGAAGAGGCTATGAATGAGCCATGGACACAGCTTCTTATCTCGGATTTTATGGAGTTTAAGAAATCAGGAAACAGAGTAAGGTTTGAGGATAAGTATTTTCCAAGAAGAAGGAAATTAAATAAGCTTGTTCTTGCCGAGTGTGTTGAAAATAAAGGTAGATTTTTGGGGGATATCCTCGATGGACTCTACCTCATTTTAGAGGAAACTACATGGTGCCTGCCACCACACACCAGCTATGTGCGTGATGGCGTACAGGAGAAAATGCCTGATGTGACAAGGCCTATCATAGATCTTTTTGATGCAGAGTCAGGTGCAGAAGTTGCTTTTGCAGAGTATGCTTTAAGACCTGTATTAAATGACATAAGTCCTTTTATCAGCACTTATGTCAATGAAAGACTTAAGGAGAGAATATTTACCCCATATTTAGGACAGCACTTCTGGTGGATGGGGAATGGCAAGGAATCAATGTGTAACTGGACACCATGGTGTACACAAAATGTTCTGATATGTGCGCTTACCAGGCCGGAGGGCTTTTTTACAGAAGAGGAAAGACGGGCATTTGTTGAAAAGGCTGCCAAGTCCTGTGATTACTTCCTTGATGAGTACGGCGAGGACGGAGGCTGTGATGAGGGAGCTCAGTATTATTCTCATGCGGCTCTTTGTCTCTTTGGATGTCTTGAGCTTATGAGTGGTGTTCTTGGAAATGGTAAGGAAGGCAATAGTTCTTTTGCTGACGTATTCAAGGAAAAGCTTATTAGAAATGTTGCCAATTACATAGTTAAGATGTATGTAGGTAACGGGTACTATGTGAATTTTGCTGATTGCAGCGCTCTTGTCGGAGGAAGAACTGCAAGAGAGTATCTGTTTGGAAAGGCAACAGGTGATAAGGTCCTTTCTACTTTTGCAGCTCTTGATTTTCAAAAAGAATCCGAAGAAGAAAGGCTAGTCAGCAGTGAGATAAATCTCTTTTACCATTTTATCCAGGCTTTTGCTTATGACGAGATGATGAGTGTTACGGGTGAAGCTGGAATACCTGAAGATGCTTTTTTTGAAAGCGTTGGACTGATGGTAGCTCGAGACGGCGTCTATACACTTGCTGCCAAAGCTGGTGACAATGCAGATAGTCATAATCATAATGACGTTGGATCTTTTACAATATATAAAAATGGAAAGCCTATGCTCATTGACCTTGGAGTTGGAACTTATACACAGAAGACTTTCTCTCATAGAAGATATGAACTATGGACCATGCAGTCTCAGTTCCACAATTTGCCTACTTTTATTGATGAAGGATACCTGACTGGAGATGAGAGTGGCGCGTTTGAGGGAAAAACTGAAGCATGCGGAAAACAGTATTTGGAAGAGCTTGGAAGAGATGCTGCTGCAGACGTTTATAATCCAGCATTTATTATGCAGCACGCAGGTGAGCAGTTCGGCGCAAGGGATGTAAACTGCATTCTGTGCATGAATTCAGGAGAAACAAAGGGAGTAGCTGAAAATTCTGCTGATAAAGCATGTTCCGGAAAGTATATATCCTCTTTAGCTATGGATATCGCAGGTGCTTACGGTGATGAGCGCATCAGAAGCTATAAAAGAATTGTAAGTCTGAATAAAGGTGAGGGTGTTTGCGTTGAGGATACCTATGATGGCGATCTTAACGCAGTTATAAGTCTTATGACTTATGAGAAGCCTGAAATTGTACCATTAGAGAACCTGAATGCAGAAGATGCTTTAGTTGATAAAACATCAGAAGGTAAGTGTATAAAGATAGGTGATCTTGGTTATGCAAAGGTTGAAGGCGTAGTATCAGCCACTGTTAAAGCATATCCAATAACAGATGAGAGGCTTTCTATCGCCTGGAAGCACGAAGTATACAGAGTGCTCTTAAAAATGGGACCTTCAAATAGGCTTGAAATGAAGTTTAGATGATGAAACAGGGTGCAGTTGCAGATTTTAAAGCAACTGCACCCTGTTTTTGTAATTGTAATTTCCTGAGATTAACATATTCAGACAACTGCACCCCAGTTTTCTGTTTTTGTTTTCCTGTGATACCGATATTGATTTAACTGCACCCTATTACATATTGGAGACATTGGCTATAAAACATGTTTTAAATCAAGTGCACCCTTTTTAGAGGGTGCACTTGAACAAGAAATCTAATCACAGGAAAGAGTTAGTTGAAAAAAAGGGTGCAGTTAAATAAAAATAAGCTGTATAGGAAATGGTTTTAGAAAAAATAGGGTGTAGATAAACTATTTCTACAATAATAGGAAATAAGCTTGACTTTAGAAGTTGAAATGTGTTATTTTCATCAAGTTGTTTATTTATTTAAATCTTGATGCCTAATCTGGCATGAACAACGTTATTCGCAAATCGCGAGACTATTCATATTAACAAACAGAGTGCATGTAATGATAACTGCACGAAAAGTGACAGCAAAACTAGGTATATAAGTAGGGACTAAGAAAAGAGAAGGAGAGAAACCGCACAAAATAAAGAAGAAAACAAATAAAGAAAGCAAATAAAGAAAGCAAAATTCTAAGAAAGTAGGAGTGAATGTGGATATTGAAGATGCTATGATGGCAGAAAAAAGAGTGCTGCTTAAAAAATTAAACATTTATCAAGATAAATTTGAAAGGGGAAATTTTCCTGAAGGAAGAATACAGATAAATAAAAATGGCAGGGGTTATAAGTATTATCAGGTAATTCAAAAAGACCGGAAAATCACAAGGAAATACTTAAAGAAGGATAAAATAGAAATCGCAAAAAGTCTTGCCATAAAGAACTTGCTGCAAAAGCAGATAAGTTCGACAAAGATGGAAATAGCAGCCATTGATGCATACATAAAAAGACATCCTAGAGAGACACCAGCGAGGGCTATTAAAAATCAACCTGCATATAGGAAATTGATAGATATACCATCTTATTTTGGCGCAGAATGCGATGATAATTGGGATAAGGCAGAGTATGAAAAATCAAATAAAAATCCAGAAAAATTGAAAATTGCCACTTTAAAAGGTGACCTGGTAAGGTCCAAAGCAGAGGCAATGATTGCTGATGCGCTATTTCGAAATGGAATTCAGTATAGATATGAATGCAGATTAAAAGTTGGTAATGAATATTTTTATCCGGATTTTATTGTGAAGAATAAGAGAACCGGAAAAATATATATTTGGGAGCATTATGGAATGATGGATGATCAAAAATATATAAGCAAATATATATATAAGTCAAAAGCATATGTAGAGAACGGCTACGTGATATCTTTAAACATGCTTGCTACATTTGAAACAGAAAAGATACCTTTAGATTCAGTAGGCATTGACAGGGTTATAGAAAATTACTTGCTATAACCAAAAGTCATGCATTTAGTGACAAAATCCTGTTTAGCTAAAAAATCGCAAGATTTAATATAAAATATACATTATTTTTTGCTCCAAAAGACGGTACTATATAATTTGGTGAATTGGGTAAGAAAAAACTAAAGCAATTCAACTATGCAATCATGTTTGGGAGGAAGATTATGGGATTTATCAGTAGCGAAGACTTACAATGGGTCAATGATACATTAAAAAAGATAGAAGAGAAGATGGTTCCTGTTACAGAGAGAAACAGGAACAAGATACCATATACTACAGATGAAAGCGGCAGATTTGACGACAGGTCAGATAAAAAGGAAATCTGCTGGTGGACTAATGGCTTTTGGGGCGGAGAAATGTGGCAGCTCTACAAGCTTACAGGTAATGAGATGTTTAAGGAAGAGGCTCTTCAGGTAGAAGAAAAGCTTGATGCAGCGTTCCTTAATTATAACGGAATGGACCATGATGCCGGTTTTAGATGGCTTCCAACAGCTGTCATCAATTACAAGTTAAATAAAGGTGAGGCAGCTAAGAACAGAGGATTACTTGCAGCAGCAAGCCTTGCAGGAAGATTTAACTTAAACGGCAATTTCATAAGGGCATGGAATGACTGGGGCGATGGCAGAGATACCACAGGCTGGGCTATCATCGATTGCATGATGAACCTTCCGCTTTTGTACTGGGCTTCTGATGTGCTTGCAGATCCAAGATTTAAAATGATTGCCATGGCTCATGCAGATACAGCAATGAAGAACTTTATCAGAGAAGACGGCTCAGTAAGGCATATTGTTGGTTTTGATCCATTTACAGGAAAGTTCGACAAAGAGTATGGCGGACAGGGATATGGTGAAGGCTCAAGCTGGACAAGAGGACAGAGCTGGGCAGTTTATGGATTTGCCCTTAGCTACATTCATACAGGTGAAAAGAAATATCTTGAGACTGCTATGAAAGTTGCAGATTATGTACTCTCTGAGATGCCTGAGACTTTCCTTGTTCCAATTGACTACAGACAGCCAAAGACGGATGATCTTGAGGATTCTACAGCGGCAGCAATTACAGCAGGCGGATTAATTGAAATCGCAAAGAGTCTTATGGGGGCATATTCCGTTAAAGAGGATGATGCTCAGAACGATAATGAATTAAATATTGAAGACTGCAAAGAACGTGCAGATAAGTATCTTGCAGCAGCTGTGAGGCTCTTAAAGGCGCTTGATAGTCATAGCTGCGACTATACATTAGACAGAGACAACCTCCTTACAAGAGGATCAGTTGATTATCATGGAAACGGTCATCATATAGCCATCATCTATGGTGATTATTATTACATCGAAGCACTTATGAAGCTTAATGAAAGTGCTCTTAACGTTTTTTGATCAGATAACTAAGTTGTAAAAAGATTCATTATATATTGTCAGAGTATAAGGAGCAGCATCATGAAGTTTACACCTACAAAGACGGATTATGAACTTAGCCCATATACAGGTCTTACAAGAGATAGCTGGATAGAGGCGGCAGAATATCTTTTATCAGGGATATTTGGAAATATTAAAAGCATAGAGGATCCGGTGGTAATGCCAAGGTATGAGACTGAAGTTACTTACCCTTCAAAGGATGCCCCGATGTGGCGCTACAAGGCAGAAATATTTGAGGGACTTTGCAGATCCTTCTTTATTTCGGCACCTCTAATACACATTAAGCCTGATCTTGTATTAAACGGCATAAACGTAAGAGATTACTATAAGAAACAGGTTTTATACGCAGTTACAAAGGGTGAAAAGAACTACGTATTAAACTATTCAGATATGAAAGAGCTGGATAAGAGCGGCAATCCATGTGCATGCTTCCAGCAGACTGTAGAAACAGCAGCCCTTGTTATTTGTCTTTGGCTTTCAAAAGACGAAATCTGGGAGACCTACACAAAGGAAGAAAAAGACAAAATAGCTGCTTTTTTAAGCGACTTTGCTCATTCCAATACAGTGCCTCAGAACTGGCGCCTTTTTAACATGCTTGATCTGGCGTTTCTTAATATGTACGGCTATGAGATTGATGAGGACATCATGCGTGACCACGCCCAGAACATCCTGAATTACTATGTTGGTCAGGGCTGGTACAGAGATGGACAGTCCTTTGACTATTATTCATGCTGGGCTTTCAATATGTATACAGCCATCTGGAATCAGTGGTATGGATATGAAAAAGAGCCATATATAGCCAAAAAGTTTGAAGAAAACTCCAATGAGCTCATGAAGACATACCCACTCTTTTTTGACAGAGATGGATTTACAAATATGTGGGGAAGAAGCGGCATCTACAGAAATGCAGCAACAAGTTCATTTGACGGCAATCTCCTTATGAACAACACTTCTATAGATCCGGGACTTGCAAGAAGAATCTGCTCCGGATCACTTTTGCAGTTCCTTTCAAGAGATGACTTTTTGTGGGAAGGTGTGCCAACACTTGGTTTCTATGGTCCATTCGTTCCTCTTGTGCAGTCCTATTCATGTGCTGAGTCTCCTATGTGGCTTGCTAAGGCTCTTTTGTGTCTGCATCTGCCTGCTGACCATCCATTCTGGACAAGCAAAGAAAACATTGGCCCATGGGAAGATTTAAAAGAAAACGAGACACTTGTCACAACTCTTGACGGACCAGGACTTTGCATGGCTAACCATGAGGCAAATGGAATCACTGAGCTTAGAACAGGCAAGGTGGTAAAAGATAAAACGGACCTTCATGGAATCTGGAACTATGGAAAGCTTGTTTATAACACAAAGTTCCCTTGGGACAGTGTCAATAAGGATGGAGTTCAGTCTCAGCAGTATGTTGTGACTTACCTTGACGAAGAACATCCTGTAGGCATCACTCCCAGCAGTTCGCTTCAGCAGCTTCGTGAGAAACCTCAGCTGGAAGCTATTGCAGGGGTAATACCAGCACAGGATAAAGAACATCCTGTGGGTATTACTCCCAATGCATGCTTCTGGCATGGGGAGAAGGATGGCGTGCTCTACAGAAGGCACTTCTTTGAGTATGAGACACAGACAGAAACTCATTGGAGAACAGCCATAAATATCGCTGATTTTGCAGTTCCTTATGGAATCATGCGTGCAGATAAAATCCGCATGTTCAGAAGACCGCTTCGTATAACACTTGGTGCTTTTGGTTTCCCTGATAATGGAACTGAGATTATTAAAAAAGAAAAGGATGGCTTTAAGGCTGTTATATTAAAGGGCCATGATCATACAGGAAAAGAAAAGCAGTTAGCCTTTACGATTATGGATGGTTGGGATAATATAGACCTGATACACAGCAAGGATACCAACCCTGACAGTGAGAATTCTATCATCCTTTATGCAGATACCATCAGGAAAAAGCAGTATGGATATGAGCCATACTTCCTTATTTCTCAGGTGATCACAAAAGAGAGTCTTGAAGATTTTGCAGATGATGATATTTTCCCTGTAAAGTCCATAGAGTACACAGATCCTCAAAAATGCGGAGGATATGGACCTGTCAGAATTAGCCTTAAAAATGGCAATTGCAAGGTCATTGATTTTGAAGGTATAGAAGGTAATCTTCAGCTGTGATGAAAGTACCATCACCTGGAGGACAAAGTGAGTAATAACAACAGTTATAAAATAAGGCTTGCAACTGCTGATGATGCAGAGGCACTTCTTGATATTTACAGGTATTATGTTGAAAAAACAGCTATAACCTATGAGTACGAAGTGCCAACTGTAAGCGAGTTTAAGAGCCGTATAGAAAAAGTTCTTGAGTATTTTCCCTATCTTGTTGTTGAGGAAGGCTCAAGCGCAGATGACAGTGAGAATGCAGGCAGTACCAGAATTGTTGGTTATGCCTATGCCAGCAAATTCCACGAGAGGGCAGCTTATCAGTGGTGCGTTGAAATGTCCATTTATCTCCACAAAGACTGCAAGAGGAACGGACTTGGAAGAGCCCTTTATGAGGAGCTTGAAAAACGCCTCAAAGATATGGGAATCCTCAATCTATATTCATGCATTGGATATCCTGAAAAAGAGGATGAGTATCTGACCTATGACAGTGTCAGATTCCACGAAAAAATGGGTTATAAACTTATTGGCCATTTCCATAAATGTGGATTCAAGTTTGGGAACTGGTACGATATGGTCTGGATGGAAAAAATCATCGGAGAACATGGGGATGATCCATGCATCATAAACTCTCAACATTCTTAAAAAGTACATATGGTGAAAAGATATATCGCCTGTCCCTGACTTCTGGTTGCAGTTGCCCAAACAGGGACGGCTCTATTATCATGCCAAATGGCGAGAGATCTTTTCACGGATGCACATTTTGCTCTGAGGGTGGTTCAGGAGATTTCGCTGTTCCTGTGACCGGCATTGGGGTAAATGAATTAAACGAGCAGTTTGAACGTGCCAAAGATAAGGTGCGTCAAAAAACCGATGCAAATAAGTTTATCGCTTATTTTCAGTCCTTTACCAATACCTATGGAGACGTAAACAGGTTAAAAGAGCTCTATAGCGCAGTCATAAAACGAGAAGACGTAGTAGCTTTATCTCTCGGAACAAGGCCGGACTGTATAGGAAGAGACGTCCTTGATATGTTAAAAGAACTAAATCAGATAAAGCCTGTATGGGTAGAACTGGGGCTTCAGACGATTCATGAAAAAAGTGCCATAAGTATCAACAGAGGATATGAGCTGAAGGTTTTTGAAGATGCCTATAAGAGGCTTAAAGAAGCAGGGATAGTTGTGATAGTCCATGTAATATTAGGTCTTTTTGGCGAAACAAAAGAAGATATGCTCGAGACGGTCAGATTCCTTTCCGGGCTTACACCTGTGCTCGATGGCATAAAACTTCAAAATCTGCAACTTCTTAAGGGAACGCAGCTTTACAGACAGTACCTTGAAATGAGTGAAGATGAGAGACCCTCTTTTATGGATATGGAGGAATACACAGACCTTGTAGCAGAGTGCATAGCTCTTTTACCTGAGGAAACCGTGATTCACCGCATGACAGGTGATGGCCCCAGAAAGCTTCTTGTAGAGCCTCTTTGGAGCCTTGATAAAAAGCGTGTCTTAAACACTCTCACCAGAAAGTGCAAGGGCATCCTTGAGTGATCAGTCTTCTGGTTCCACATATATAAATAAATATTTGAAGTAAGTATGTTCTTTTTCCTTGTCATAAAGGTTAATGAGACTTATTACGTACAGATCAGAGCAGGCTTTTAGCCTGTTCTTTTTTATGTAAGAAAGAATCTTTAGGTAGGTTTTCTCAATATCTTTTGACAGATTATCCTGGTGGCAGCACAGAGCGAATCGGCCCTCTGATGGGAATGTATCGATGTTATCTGCAGGCAGGAAAGACAAACTTATTATGTTGTTATAAACGTAATGCTTCTTGACGAGGTCCTCATAAGAAATGGTGACTCCTGTTGGGAAAATTGACAGAGAATCCTTGTCCACAGCTTTTTTTAGATGCTCTGAGATATCCTCTGCGATATCAGCAGTGTGATGGGCGAAGTCTTTATTCTTAATAGGAGTCTTGCTGATGCTGATTTCCGGCATTGTCTGCAAAAACAAAGAGCCCTTCTTGTGTCCGCCGAATTCTCCGAGTATCCACATTCCAAGGTGAAGCGCACTTATCTTTTTATTTATTCTGTAAAGCTCCCTCTGCATTTCAAGAATCTTTGAGTTAGTCAGTCTTTCGATTGCTTCTCTGGATGAGTTGTGGATAAGGTCTCTGATTTCAGGGATGCTGCAGCCCGCCTGGCGCATAGTGCTTATAAAAAAGAAAGAGCTTATCTGAGATGCAGAATAGTAGTGATAGCCGTTACTTTCATCAACTCTGGGCATGAGAATTTCCTGCTCATAGTAATGTCTTAAAGTATCCCTTGTCGTACCACATAGTTTTGCAAACTGGCTGACAGTGAGTGAATACTCCTGTTGGTCGTTCTTGTAATCATAAAAAGTTGTCATAAAAAACCTCAAAAAAACTTACAAAAATCTATTGACTTGGGGGTAACACCCAAGATTATTGTAACAAAGAATTGATAATAAATAAACATGGATTATCCAAAAGGAGACAAAAAATGAAGGACGTTAAAGGAACAATCATTCGTATAATCGCAGAATATCTTGATAAGGAGGAAAGTGAAATCTCATCTTCATCAACATTTACAGAGATGGGACTTGATTCTCTGGACATCATGGAGCTTGTTATGCAGATGCAGGAGGAGCTTGATCGCAAGATTGAGCTTTCACAGGAAATCACAACAATCGATAAGCTGGTTGAGCTAATTGAAAAGCAGTAATGGTCTGGAGAGGAACGACAAATGAGTGCAAATCCGATTTGTGAAATGCTTGGAATCAAGTATCCGGTTTTTCAGGGAGGAATGGCCTGGATCGCTGATGCGAATCTTGCAGCTGCAGTATCAAATGCAGGCGGACTTGGGATCATCGCGGCTATGAATTCCAATGGGGAGCAACTTAGGGCACAGATAAGGAAGGCAAAAGAGCTGACAGATAAGCCCTTTGGCGTGAACCTGATGCTTATGAGCCCTTATATTGATGAGGCTGTGGAAGTTGTCTGCCAGGAAAAAATCGCGGTTGTGACAACCGGAGCAGGGAACCCGGCAAAGTATATGGAACAGCTAAAAAACGCAGGGGTAAAGGTAATCTGCGTGGTTGCGAGCGTCGCTCTTGCAGTAATGGCCCAGAGAATTGGCGCCAGTGCAGTTGTGGCTGAAGGTTGTGAGTCAGGTGGACATGTTGGAGATACCACGACGATGGCACTTGTGCCACAGGTCGTTGATGCGGTGAATATCCCTGTTATCGCAGCCGGAGGAATTGCAGATGGAAGAGGCATGGCAGCAGCTTTCATGCTGGGAGCTAAGGCCATTCAGATGGGAACAAGATTCCTTACGGCAAAAGAGTGTGGCGTCCATCCAAATTACAAGGAAAAAGTCCTAAAGGCAAAGGATAGAGATACGATTGTTACCGGGAAAAGTCTCGGACACCCTGTAAGAGCATTGAAAAACAGGATGACAAGGGATTTTCAGGCAAAAGAAAATGACCCGCTGGCTACACCGGATGAATTGGAAAAAATGGGAGCAGGGGCACTTAGACGCGCTGCCATAGATGGTGATGTTAAGACGGGATCATGTATGTGCGGACAGATTGCAGGGCTCGTTAATTCTGAAGGGACATGTGAAGAGATCATTACAGGTATCTGCAGAGATGCTAAGGCTCTTTTGAAAAAGAAATGTGAGGAACTTTGATGGGAAAGATAGCTTTTTTATTTGCCGGTCAGGGAAGTCAGTATCCCGGAATGACAAAGGATATATTCGAGAATGTACCTGAAGTCCACAACTTTTTTGGAGTTGCCGAGGCAATACGCCCGGGAACACTTACCCAGATGTTTACAGGGGATACAGACACTTTAAAGAGGACAGAAAATGCTCAGCCATGTCTGTTTTTAGCTGACATGGCAGGTGCGATCGCTCTTATGAAAAACGGAGTAAGTCCTGATGCAGTTGCAGGTTTTTCTCTTGGGGAAGTGGCAGCTCTTGCAGCTTCTGATGTGCTAAGTTTCCAGGAAGCGTTCAAGCTTGTGTGCCAGAGAGGAAAATACATGCAGAAATCCGCTGAAGCTGTGGAAGGCGGCATGGTAGCTGTGCTTAGGATGGACAAAGCTCTTTTGCAAAAAATGTGCAAAGAGTATGAGGTTTACCCTGTAAATTACAACTGCCCGGGACAGGTAGTGGTATCTGGCGAAAAAGAGAAAATAGATGCTTTCAAGGAAATACTTGGGGAGCAAAAGGTAAGATTTATAGAGCTTCCTGTTGGAGGACCCTTTCACACGCCTTATATGGAAAGCGCTGCAAAAGAGCTTAAAAATGAGCTAAAGGAAGGAAAGGTCTATAAACTTAAAAAACCTCATATTCCTCTTTATGCCAATAAGACAGCAAAGCCATACCCACAGGAAGAAAAAGAGATGATAGATACCATTTCAGACCAGATCTGCAGCAGTGTTAAGTGGGAGGAAACTCTGACAAACATGGCAGAGAGCGGAGTTGACACATTCATAGAGTGCGGTCCCGGCAAGACACTTTCAGGATTTGTGAAAAGAACTGTTGAGGGAGCCAGGGTTTATTCAGTAAATGATATGGATTCACTTCAGGAAGTATTAAGGGAGCTTGAAAAAGATGCTTAAAGGAAAGAAGGCGGTAGTAACAGGGGGAAGCCGTGGAATTGGCAGGGCAATCGCATTAAAATTCGCGGAGAACGGGGCAGATCTTGCAATCATTGCAACAAGAGAGAGCGAAGCGGCCCTTGAAACAATAAAAGAGCTTACTTCTTATGGGATTACGGCAAGGCTCTACGTTTGTGACATAAAGGATGCGGACCAGGTTGACAGTGTTGCAAAGGAGATAATAGCTGACTTTGGCGCTATCGATATTCTTGTAAATAACGCCGGAATAACAAGGGATAACCTACTTGCAAACTTTAAGACAATGGATATTGACAGTGTTATAGATGTGAATCTAAAGGGTTGTATATACGTCACCAAAGCCTTTATCAGAAACTTTGTGATGCATAAAAAAGGAAGCATTATAAATATCAGTTCAGTTGTGGGACTTATGGGGAACAAAGGTCAGACCAACTATGCTGCATCGAAGGCTGGAATTGTTGGATTTACAAAGGCCGTTGCCAGGGAGTACGGAAGAAAAAATATAAGGTGTAACGCCATCGCACCAGGATATATAACCACTAAGATGACTGCGATGTTAAGTGATGCGCAGACAGAGGAGATGAAGAAGATGATCCCCCTTGGGAAACTTGGAAGTCCCGAGGATGTGGCTGACCTTGCGCTTTTTTTGGGAAGCGAAGGATCAAAGTATATAACAGGAGAAGTCATCAAGGTGGATGGAGGAATGTATGTGTAGAGTAGTTGTAACTGGAATGGGAGTTATTAGTCCTGTAGGAAATGATCTGGACACTTTTTGGGATAACCTCAAAAACGGTGTATGCGGAATAGGAAAGATAAAAAGATTTGATGCATCAAACCTTAAGGTGAGCCTCGATGCGGAGGTCAAGGATTTTAATCCCAAAGAATATTATGACAGCATGCAGGAGATCAGAAAGTCAGATCTTTTCATGCAGTATGCAATGGCAGCAGCAAAACAGGCTGTTACCCAGAG
Organism: Butyrivibrio proteoclasticus; assembly: GCF_900115735.1. GTDB lineage: Bacteria > Bacillota > Clostridia > Lachnospirales > Lachnospiraceae > Butyrivibrio > Butyrivibrio proteoclasticus_B. Next base: position 9,235 of record NZ_FOXO01000042.1, on the reverse strand, counting down.
CAGGATACTTGAGGACGGGATAGATAGTGAGCGCTTTGGAGTGTATATAGGATCGGGAATTGGGGGGATCAATTCTACAATCAGAGAGCAGGATAAGTTAAGAGAAAAGGGGCCTGACATGGTATCACCTTTCTTTGTGCCAATGATGATAAGCAACATGGCAGCAGGAGCCATATCAATAAAGTTCGGTGCAAAGGGCCCCACACTTCCTGTTGTTACTGCCTGTGCAACCTCAACTAACACCATTGGAGAGGCCTACAGAGCAATCAAGCATGGATATGCGGATGCAATAATCACAGGAGGTAGCGAAGCTTCCATAAACGAGCTTGCAATGGCAGGCTTTATCAATTGCCAGGCCCTCAATCTTGCAGAAAATCCTGATGAGGGAAGTCTTCCTTTTGACAAGAGAAGAGGCGGTTTTGTTATGGGAGAAGGAGCAGGAATCCTTATCCTTGAGGAGTATAAGCACGCCAAGGCAAGAGGAGCCAATATTCTTGCTGAGGTTATCGGCTATGGAAATACTGCGGATGCCTACCACATCACAGCGCCGGACCCGGAAGGGAGCGGAGCCATAAGAGCAATAAAGAGCGTTGTCAAAGAGGGCGCAATTGATGAGAACAGCGAGATCTACATCAATGCCCACGGCACAGGCACTCATTTAAACGATGCCATGGAGACCAAGGCCATCAAGGCTGTTTTTGGCAAAAGAGCTTACGACATCCATATAAGTTCCACCAAATCCATGACCGGACATATGATGGGAGCTACAGGTGCAGTGGAAGCCATTGCTTCTGTTCTTGCACTTAAAGATGGGATAATTCCGCCAACCATAAACTACAAGGAAAAAGATGAGGAGTGTGACCTTGACTATACAGCAAATAAGGCTGTCTGTGCGGAGATTGAATATGCAATCAGCACATCCCTTGGATTTGGCGGACATAATGCATGTATAGCATTTAAACGTTACGAGGCGTGAGTATGACTAATTCTTTAAAAGATTATGAGGATATGTTTGAAAGGCTCTCTTTATCAGAACTTGAGGTTCATGAGAAAGATTTTTTTCTAAGGTTGAAAAGAAATTTAAAATCATCTGAAATTGTGGAAAAAGAGCCTGTGGCAAATAAAAATGAAGTAAAAAATGAACCTGAAGCAGGTGAAGCTAAAGCTGTCAGCGGCTTTGAGGTTAAGGCCCCTCTCCTTGGCGTTTTTAACGGAAGTGTTGGAGATAAAGCGGCACTTAAAAAGGGAGACAGGGTTTCAAAGGGCGATGTTTTGTGCACTTTGGAGGCAATGAAAATGCTCAATGAAGTAAAGTCCCCGGTGGACGGAACAGTGGCTAAAGTTTTGGCAAATGAAGGAGACCTTGTTGAGTATGATCAGGTCCTGTTTGTCATAGAGTAAGGTGATTTTATGAACAGAGAAGAGATAAAAAAGATACTTCCCCACAGGGAGCCGATGCTGCTTGTGGATGAGGCGTATCTGAATGAGGATGGGTCAGCTACAGGATTTTACAAGGTAAGGGGAGATGAGTTCTTTTTACAGGGACATTTTCCTGGAAATCCTATAGTGCCGGGAGTTATTCAATGCGAGATGATGGCCCAGTCCGCCTGCATCATGTTTGAAGAAAAGATGAAGGGTAAAGATGCAACTCCTGTATACACAGGCCTTGATAAGGTGCGGTTCAGGGGAATGATAAAGCCTGGAGATACCATAAGGATCGATACAAAGCTTATAAGAGATGCACATCCTATGTACCTTCTCCATGGCGAACTCACAGTGGATGGAAAAAAGTGTATGAGCGGTGATTTTTCTTTTGTCATATTGGAGCATGATACCGTTCGAAGCGTAGTTGGCTGAGTTACGGTATCAGCATCCGGCCGGATTTAGTCAAATATAAACTTGTGTATATTGAGGTGGAAAAGGGAGGTAACTGACATGTTTTCTAAGATTCTTATTGCCAACAGGGGCGAGGTGGCGGTTCGTGTCATCAGAGCCTGCAAAGAAATGGGAATAGAGACGGTTGCTGTTTATTCCAAGGCGGACCGGGATGCACTTCATGTGGAAATGGCAGATGAAGCCTACTGCATTGGCGGAGCGCTGGTGAAAGACAGCTACCTTAACATGGATGTTATCCTGACTGTTGCAGAAAAGACCGGGGCGGAGGCCATTCACCCGGGTTATGGAATGTTATCAGAAAACCCTGAATTTGCAAAAAAGTGCAGGGAAAGTGGAATTGCTCTAATTAGCCCCGGTGAAGAAGTTATGCGTAATATGGGGCAAAAGGAGATCGCAAGGAAAATTGCAAAGAGTGCAGATGTTCCTGTGACTCCGGGGAGCGATATCCTCACTGACAGTAGTGACGTCCTTTGCCGGGCAAAAGAAATAGGGTATCCGGTTATCCTTAAGGCAAGAGCCGGTGGCGGTGGCAAGGGCATAAGAGTTGTCAGGGAGGAAAAAGAAATTCTTTCTGCTTTTGAGCAGGTGAAAAAAGAAGCCCGGAGCTCTTTTGCCGATGACGGCGTGTTCATGGAAAAGTATCTGGAAAATGTAAAACATGTTGAGGTTCAGATTATTGCGGATAAAAATGGAAAAGTTCTGATTCTTGGGGACAGGGACTGCTCAGTTCAGAGAAAGAATCAGAAACTTATCGAGGAGTGCCCGGCTCCGGTTCTTTCACAGGAGCTGCGTATTAAGATGCACGAGGCCGCAAGAAGGCTTGCCGCAAAGGTTGGCTATGTGACTGTGGGGACAGTGGAATTTCTGGTAAAAGACGATAAGTTCTACTTCATGGAGATGAACACGAGGCTCCAGGTTGAGCACTCTGTGACAGAGATGGTGTGCGGCATTGACATTGTTGAGTGGCAGATAAGAACGGCAGCAGGAGTTGAGCTTCCTTTTAAGCAGGAGGAGATAGCAAGCAGCAGGCATGCAATCGAGTGCAGGATATGCGCAGAAAGCTCAAAGGATTTTAAACCTTCCACGGGAAAGGTAGAGCTATTGCATATTCCGGGAGGAGTGGACGTAAGGTTTGATTCAGCTCTTTATCAGAGCTGCACTGTAAGTCCCTTCTACGATTCCATGCTGGGTAAGCTTATTGTCTGCTCAGATACCAGGGATGGAGCTATCAGAAAGATGAAGAGTGCTCTGTCAGAGTTTGTGCTTCTTGGAGTTGATAATAACAGGGATATGCACATGAAATTCATGGAAAACGGCAGATTTGTAGTTGGAAACTATGATACAGGGATCTGTCAGAAAGTGTTATAAGATATGGAGCTTAAAAGCTTATTTTTGAAAGTTAATAATGAGCTTGAAAATACAGATAACAGGCCAAGGAGCAGGAAGATCACCTGTAAGAAATGTCAAAAGCAGGTGTCAGTTTCAAAGATCAGGAAAAACTATTTTATCTGCCCTGAGTGTGGTCACTATTTTCCTGTGAGAGCCCGCAGAAGGATCCTTATGCTCACAGATAAAAGAAGCTTTGTTGAGATGGACAGGGATATGGAATCCAGGAATATCCTATCTTTCCCTGAGTATGAGGATAAGCTCATTGCGGCAAAGGAAAAGAGTCGTGAAAAAGAAGCGGTGATCTGCGGCGAGGCGGCTATTGGCGGCAGCAGGGTATGCATATTTGCCATGGATGGTAATTTTATGATGGGGTCCATGGGAGCAGTTGTAGGTGAAAAGATAACAAGGCTCTTTGAATATGCAACAAGGCGTGGCCTTCCGGTTATTGGAGTTACTGTTTCGGGAGGAGCAAGGATGCAGGAGGGCATGGTTTCTCTAATGCAGATGTCCAAAGTTTCTGCCGCAGTAAAAAGACATGACAAGGCTGGGAACCTTTATATAGTTCTTTTGACCAATCCAACGACAGGGGGCGTAGATGCCTCTTTTGCCATGCTTGGAGACATAACACTTGCAGAACCGGGAGCCAGAGTGGGATTTGCAGGACCGAGGGTTATTGAAAAAACTCTTAACCAAAAGCTGCCGGAAGGCTTTCAAAAGGCAGAAAGGGTTCTGGAGTGCGGCTTTATTGACGAAATAGTGCCAAGACAGGAGCAGAAGGAATATCTTGAGAGAATCTTAAAGCTCCACGGATTTTAAGGCATAGAGGGAACAAATAAATGGAAGATTACGAGATTGTTAAGGGTGCCAGGTCTGAGGGGCGCCTGACTGCAAGCGACTACATAAAAGCTTTGGTAAAAGACTTTGTGGAATTTCACGGAGACAGGCTTTTTGGGGACGACAGGGCAATAAAAGCAGGGATTGGAAGAATTGATGGAATCCCGGTTACGGTAGTAGGAATTGAAAAGGGGAAAGATACCAAAGAGCGTATTGAACATAACTTCGGCAGTGCCATGCCTGAAGGGTATAGGAAAGCTCTAAGGCTGATGAAACAGGCAGAAAAGTTTAAAAGGCCCGTTGTCTGTTTTGTTGATACTGCCGGTGCCTATTGCGGCATTGATGCGGAGGAAAGGGGCCAGGGAAGGGCAATCGCCCAAAGTCTTTTTGAAATGTCTGATCTTAAAACCCCCATATTATCAATTGTCATAGGAGAAGGCGGAAGCGGCGGAGCACTAGCTCTTAGCCATGCTGACAGGATCTGGATAATGGATGATGCCTATTTTAGTGTGGTTTCTCCTGAAAGCTGCGCCAACATATTGTGGAAAACTACGGAAAAAGCAGATGTAGCAGCCAAAGCTCTTGGACTTACAGCCAAAAGGCTCTATGAACTCGGGCTTGTGGACAAGGTGTGCAATAGTGAAAATCCAGGTGATCTTTTAAAAGAAATTGCAAAAGAGCTGAGGAATTTAAAGGAAATACCTGCAGAAGACCTTGTGGATAAGCGCTATGAAAAGTTTAGGAAAGTGGGTTACTAGGGGAAATACCATGATCTATGAGGATTACTATAAAGAAATAAAAGATGACAGTGGAAAAATCACTGATATTAAGCTTACATACGGCGATGATTTCAATTTTGCCTATGATGTTATGGACAGGTTTGCCAAAGAAGTGCCAGACCAGCTGGCTCTTTTACACAAGACTGCTGATGGCATAAAGAAGCGGTTTTCGTTTAAAGATATGCAGGTGCTCTCCAATAAGGCTGCAAATGGGCTAAAAAGCCTTGGCATCAGGAGAGGTGACAGCGTTTTGCTGCTGCTAAAAAGGCGCTACGAATTCTGGATAAGCATTCTGGCTCTTCACAAGCTTGGAGCGGTAGCTGTGCCAACATCACATATGGTTTCTGCCGAGGATATCAGGGAGAGAGTGCGTCTTTCAGGGGCAAAGGCTGTGATATGCGTAAATGCTGATGATATCTGCAGCAAGGTGGAAAATGCAATCGAAGGTCTTTTGACATGTCAGATAGTTGTTGGGGATGCTTACAAGGATAAAAAGAGCTTTGATCAGATGCTTGAAAGTGGAGAAAGCTCTTTTGACAGGGTGACAACGAAGGTTACTGATCCTATGCTTTATTATTTTACTTCCGGAACGAATGGGGCGCCAAAGGCTGTTATTCATGACTTTTCGTATCCATTAGCCCATATTTTTACTGCCAAAAACTGGCATGGTGTCAAAGAAAAGGGGCTTCATCTTACTGTGGCGGATTCCGGCTGGGCTAAGACTGCCTGGGGAAAACTCTACGGTCAGTGGTTTATGGGAGCGGCCATAATGGTCTATGACTATGAACAGTTTTATGCGGGAGACATGCTAAGGCTTCTTGAAGAAGAGAAGGTTAACACGTTTTGTGCACCGCCTACCATTTATAAGTACCTGGTTCTGGAGGATTTAAAAAAGTATAATCTTGAGAATCTGCATTATGTCACAACTGCAGGTGAATCCATGCCCAAAGAGGTATCAAAGAAGTTTACAGATATGACGGGACTTACAGTTAGAGAGGGATTTGGGCAGACTGAGACAGCGCTTCAGACCTGTACTACTGTTGATGGGCAGCAGGTTCCGGGAAGCATAGGGCTTGCATCACCTCTTTATCATATTGAGCTTGTGGATGAAAACAACAATCCTGTACCTGATGGCACAGAGGGTGAGATCGTTATAGTTCCAAAGGACGGAAAGAGGCCTGCAGGTGTGTTTGCAGGGTATCTATGTTCAGAAGATGAATACAAAGAAGTATGGGACGGCGGAATCTATCACACCAAGGATATGGCTATTAGGGACAAGGAAGGGCACTTTTTCTTTGTGGGAAGAAATGACGATGTGATCAAATCCAGTGGATACAGGATCGGCCCTTCAGAAGTAGAGGACATACTGATGCGCCACCCGGCAGTATTTGAGTGCGCAGTCACAGGGTATCCTTCCAAAACAAGGGGAGCTCTTGTAAAGGCCAGCATTGTTCTCAACGAGGGATATTCTCCTGATAACAGACTTGCTGTTGAACTTCAGGATTTTGTAAAGAAGAATACTGCAATCTACAAATATCCGAGACTTATTAAGTTCGAGGAGAGTCTTCCACACAACGCCAACGGAAAGATATTAAGGTCAGTGATCCGAAAAAAAGATTATAATAAATAGGTTATTAGGTTACTGTTCAGACAGAAATGCGCACTAAGCTGCGCATTTCGTGAGAACTTGATACGGGAGTGAGCGCATTCCATCGACGAAGTCGATTTGGAATGAATGCGCGAAGTGGTTACTGGAGCGAGCTGTATGCGAGTGAACAGTAACGTTATTAGCACTCTGATTAGATGAGTGCTAATTTTTTATTGACTTTTGTATTGGGCGGACTTAAACTAGTTTTTGGTGGGATTGTTACCTGCTAAATATTTTTATAAGGAGTGAGAATTATGGCTTCAAAAAAAGGTAATCTTTCTATTAACAGCGAAAACATGTTTCCGATAATTAAGAAATGGCTTTATTCGGATCATGATATTTTTTACAGAGAAGTAATTTCAAATGCGTGTGATGCTATCACAAAGATCCGCAAGATGGATATGATGGGAGAGTACACTCTTCCTGATGGATTTAAGCCTCGTGTAGATGTTGTACTTAATGATAAGGAAAAGACTATCAAGATCACTGATAATGGTATTGGTATGACTGCTGAAGAGGTTGAGGAATACATCAACCAGGTAGCTTTTTCAGGTGCAACTGATTTCCTTAACAAGTACAAGGATAAGGCTAACGCAGACCAGATCATCGGTCACTTCGGACTTGGTTTTTACTCAACATTCATGGTATCTGATTCAGTAGATATCGATACACTTTCTTATAAGTCTGATGCAGCTTCTGTTCACTGGACATGTGATGGCGGTTCAGATTTTGAAATGTCAGATGGTGACAAAAAAGAGGTAGGAACAACAATCACTCTTCACCTTTCTGAGGATTGCCTTGAGTTCTGCAACGAGTACAAGGCTAGAGAAGTAATTGAGAAATACTGCTCATTCATGCCATATGAAATCTATCTTTCCAAGGAAAATGAGGAAGGAACAGAGACAATCAAAGAATCAGAAAAACTTGATTCTGATGTGGTTATAGAAGTCGTTGAGCCTGAAAAGAAAGATGAGACCAAGGCAGATGGCGAAAATAAGGATGAGAAAAAGGAAGAGGAGAAAAAGCTTAAGATAAAGAGAAGACCTCAGCTTCTTAATGATACACATCCTCTTTGGGCTAAAACTCCTAAGGACTGTACAGATGAGGAGTACAAGGAATTCTATAGAAAAGTTTTCCGCGACTATAAGGAGCCCCTTTTCTGGATTCACCTCAACATGGATTATCCTTTCAACTTAAAGGGTATTCTTTACTTCCCTAAGATCAACATGGAGTTTGAGTCAATAGAGGGAACAATAAAGCTTTACAACAACCAGGTATTTATAGCTGATAACATCAAGGAAGTTATCCCTGAGTACTTAATGCTCCTTAAGGGTGTTATTGATTGTCCTGACCTTCCTCTTAACGTTTCTAGAAGTGCTCTTCAGAACGATGGATTTGTTAAGAAGATTTCTGAGTACATTTCAAAGAAGGTTGCGGAGAAGCTTGCAGGTCTTTGCAAGACAGATAAAGAGAACTATGACAAATACTGGGATGATATCAGCCCATTCATTAAATACGGATGCCTTCGTGATGACAAGTTCTGCGAGAAGATGACAGATTACATCCTCTTTAAGAACCTCGATGGCAAGTATCTTACAACACCTGAAGCACTTCAGATCAACAAGGAAGCCGAAGAGGCAGCAGCCAAGGATGAAGCTGTCGATGAGAACGGCAACAAGGTTGAGGCAGAGGTTGTTGGAGCGACACCAAACGAGAAAGAGCAAGTTTCTGGTGGAGACCATGCCAATGATTCCGAAGAGTCAAGCAAAAATGGCGCAGACGATTCGAAGAATCAGACGGCTGATGATAACAAAGAAAAAGAACCTCGTACAATCTACTATGTAACTGATGAACAGCAGCAGAGTCAGTATATCAAGATGTTCAAGGCTCAGAAGATGGAAGCTTTCATCATGAACCACAACATTGATGTTCCTTTCATGCAGCAGCTTGAGGCTAAGAATGAAGGTATCAAGTTTGCAAGAATCGACGCAGACCTTACAGATACATTTAAGTCCAAGACTTCCAAGAAGGCAGCAGCTGAACTTGAAGAGAAGGAAAAAGAGCTTTCAGAGAAGATCAAAAAGGCTCTTAAGAATGATAAGCTCACAATTAAGCTTGAAAAGCTTAAAGATAAGAAGATGTCTTCTATGCTTACAGTATCAGAAGAATCAAGACGTATGGCAGAGATGATGAAGATGTATGCCATGAACGGAATGAGCATGGGTGACTTTGGTAACGAAGGCCAGACACTTATCCTCAATGCAAATCATCCTCTTGTTCAGTACGTAATGGAACACGAAGACGGAGAGAACACAAACATGATCTGTGAGCAGCTTTATGACCTTGCACGTATCCAGAATGCACCTCTTGAAGGTGAAGCAATGGCCAAGTTCATCGCCCGCAGCAATGACATCATGATGGTTCTTGCAAAATAATATATTCAATTTATGGCGTAGATTGAAATTACTCTGGAGATTTGGAAGAGTATTTACGAAAATGTATGTCTTATATTCTACGTTGTAGATTAGGGAGAGGATTCTGATGTTTGCAATTAGCATATATCAGAATCCTCTCTCTTTGTATATGCGTAAGTAAGTTGGATACATAGGGACGGTTTGAAAAAAAGTTTATATTGCGGCTCCTTACGCCACCATTGACTGAGCCTGAGGAAAACGCCATGCAGGCTCTG
>NZ_FOXO01000041.1 GCF_900115735.1 Butyrivibrio proteoclasticus | reverse complement strand
ATAAAATCAACTTCTCTATGGCAGCGAAAATTTGCCATAAATTTCTTAAAATGGCTAAATCTTTGCCGATACCTGATGTAATAGCATGGATAGAACGTAATCTAAGAGTAGATAAAACAGATGAGCGGCATTTTATCCGTAATCTACGAGGTATAGGTGCCTGTAGTTTCTTGTATAGAGTAGCTTAGTTCCTCAATCTGATATGTAGTAGCAGGCAGATCTTGCATCTGTCTGTTTGCTATGCAGAAAACGCTTAACCAAAGGCTCTAAAATGGTATAATAATGTCAATTGTTATAATCAAACAGAAACGGAACAGTTAGCTAAATGGCATTGTAACAACTGTAAGCAGGTAAGAAGCGTTTTCCTTGATAAAGCCTACAGATTGGAAAGTGGAAGATACGAATTTTACGACATATCCACTAAGGCACTTGAAGAAATTGAAGATCAGCTTCAGGAAATGAACGGTTATGAGTTTGCCCAGACTTTAAACAATTTATGGGTAGCAGTTCAGGAGCTGGATAAAGATCCCTGTTCTGCAGTTACACAGAGTGCACTTGTAACAAGGGCCAATGAGTTTATTACCAGAGCACAAAGCGTATATGACGGATTGGTTTCTTATCAGAAAAATCTGGATTCGACTGTTCAGACTTATGTAGATGACATCAATGCAATTGGCGATAGGATAAGAGTTTTAAATGAGAATATTGTTGAGATAGAGTCAGGCAAGCAGGAACATGCAAATGATCTAAGAGATGAGAGAAACCTTTTACTGGACAGACTCGGCGGATATGGAAAGATTGATTATCAGGAAGATATCTTTGGAAATGTCACCGTTCTTTTTGAAGGTTCATCATTTATTACTTCTGACCATGTCAATCATATTGGAGTTGATGTCAAACTTGGAAGCTGCGTGGGGTATGCTACACCATATTGGGAATATGCTGCGAAGACAGAAGTAGATCACAATGGCAATAAAATAGTCACCTCAATTGATGGGGCGTACGTATATGACCTGACTCAGACAATATCAACAGCTATCAATACAGACGTTGGCAAGCTCAAATCAGTACTTCTTGCAAGAGGCGATCATAATGCTACTTATCATGATATAAGAGAAGATGAAGATTACTATAACAGTAGCATTTCCAAGTCAGTCATCATGAACGTTGAGGCTGAATTTGATCAGATGATACATAATATAACAACAACAATTAATGACATTATGAAAAAGGCAGGAAGTAATCCTGCAATTCTTGATCCTACCAAGGGAGATGCTGCGGATTTCACACTTTTTGTTGAGGCCAATCCCGGAGATAAACTGATTTATGATATTGGAGAAGATAAAACGGCAGGAACAATTTCAACCGGATATACTATTGCGAATACTCAGCTCAATCCGATGTTTTTAAAAGAGCCCACATTGTTTACATTTAGAACCATAGACGGAAGCGAAGATAACGCTACTACTACGAAGTTAAAAGAGGCATTTACTGCTGAAAAATATACATTAAATCCAAATGTTACAGCAAAAACCAGTTTTGTCAGTTACTATAACAGCCTGGTGTCACAGGTTGCCAATTCAGGAGACGTATACAACAGCATAAAGAGCGCGCAGGAACAGACGGTTTCTGCGGTAGAGGCGGCCAGAGAACAGATTGTCGGAGTTTCAAGCGATGAGGAATTGGGATTTATGATTATGTTCCAGAATGCCTATAATGCATCAAGCAGATATATCAATGTGGTAAGTGAAATGCTTGAACATCTGGTGACAACTCTTGGAACATGAGTAAGGTGATTTTTTAGAGGAGAAAAATATGGTATCACAGTTTTTTGGTCTTAATATTGCAGCTTCTGGACTTAGAGCAGCAAATGCAGCTCTCAATACAACAGCCAATAACGTGTCAAATAAGGATACTGACGGATATTCAAGACAGGCAGTGGAACAGCAGGCAAGTAATGCCCTGAGGGTATTCACTACATATGGCTGCGCCGGAGCTGGTGTTGATACTATAGCAATAGAGAGAATACGTAACAGTTTTTACGATTTTAAGTTTAGAAACAATGAAGCTCTCTTAGGCAATGTTACGCAAAAGAATTATTACAATGGAATGATAGAGCAATATCTGGATGATGATGGAATTACCGGGTTCTCAACTTTGTTTACCAAGATGCAGGCATCACTTCAGTCAGTCATGACTGCTGCGGGTACCACGGAAACCAAGTCAACTTATGTGTCAAATGTTAAGAGCATAACTGAGTACTTTAATAATGTGTATACAAGTCTTCAGAATCTTCAGTCAGATGTAAATGCAGAGATAAAGCTGTGTGCGGATAGGATCACAGCAATCGGAACTGAGATAGCGTCTCTGAATCAGCAGATTAATACAATAGAAATGACTGGTACTACTGCAAATGAGCTGCGAGATAAAAGGGATGTACTTCTTGATGATTTGTCGAAAATTGTTTCTATTGAAACAAAGGAATCGAAAGTAATTGATGAAACACAGCCTGATAGAGACACCGGTGCTACCAGATTTCAGGTATGGGTTGCCGGAAGCTATGAGCTTGTTGATATGTATGAATACAAGCAGATGGTTTGTGTCGCAAGGGAAGTAGATGAGTCTGTTAACCAGAATGATATAAGCGGTCTTTATGATATAAAGTGGGCTAACTCAAGATTTAAAGATGGGGATAATGTGAACGAACTTGCTGATTTTGCGCTTGATTCAAGACTTATAGGTGGAGAGCTTCAGGGACTGTTAGCTATAAGAGATGGAAATAACGGGCAGTATTTTAATGGAAAAGGAAATGGAGTAGAAGTAGATCCACAGAGTGACTCCTGCACAATAACGGTTGATGTCGCATCATCTTATCTCATGGATATGGGAAAGTGCACACTACCTGTAAGCGGTACAATTCATATAGGCGCCAAGTTCTATAAATATGACAGCTGGAGTTATGACGGTGGTTCCAAATATACATTTACACTTGATCCGGATTCGCTGACAAGTATCCCTGATGATAATAGAGCAGTTTCTGTAGGTTACTACAATAAGTACCAGGGACTACCATACTATATGGAACAGATGAATGAATGGATCAGAAAGTTTTCAGATGAAGTGAACAAGATAATGGTAAGCGGCTATACATCAGATTCTCTGGATGGAGTATATCTTTTGACAGGATCTCAGAGTACCAATTCATCAGCTCAGTATAGTTATGAAGAACTTACTTCATTATCTGAAAACAAGGGATATTACAACATAACTGCCGGTAATTTTGAAGTAAACAGAGTGCTTTTGGACAATGCAGACAGAATGGCTACAAAATCAGATATAACTGAAGGTGAATCTGAATTCGGTAATCTCACAAAACTAAATGATATGTTTAACAATAAAGAGGTATTCAGAGGAGCTACTTCGGGCGAGTTTTTGACTAAAGTGCTTGCTGATGTTGCACTGAACCGAAGCAATTCAGATACATTGGAAAAAACATATACAGCCCTTGCCAATACTATCGATAATCAAAGACTTTCAGAGTCAGGGGTAGATGAAGATGAAGAAGCTGTAAACCTTGTAAAATTTCAAAATGCATATAACCTCTCCTCAAAAATGATCCAAACACTGACGGAGGTTTATGACAGGTTGATTTTACAGACCGGAGTATAAAACAGGAGGTTTCGTGATGCGTATAACAAATAAGATAATGCAGAATAATTCCCTCTACAATATTAATAATAACAAAGTCGCAGAGGATCAGCTGAATGCTATGATGTCAACCGGAAAGCGCATCACAAGGCCGTCAGATGACCCTGTTATCGCAATAAGAGCACTTCGTCTTAGAAGTAATGTGACTCAGCTTTCACAGTACTATGAGAAAAATGCAAAAGATGCAGAGAGCTGGCTTGATGTAACGGCGGATTCTCTTTCAACTGTTACTGATGTTCTTACTGATGCTGTCAAGCAGGCTACAAAGGGTGCAAATATGGATCTTACTTTGGATGATCTGTCAATTATTGTTACCCAGATGGATGCTCTTGCAAAAGAATACTATTCAACAGGAAATGTGGACTATGCCGGAAGATATGTTTTTACAGGGTATAGAACGGATACAGCTCTTTCTTTTTCCAAGACTTCAACAGCAGATTATGAGGATATAAATGATGAATTTAACGCAGTTGATGTTGGAGAATCAAAAAGAGTATTAGGTAACTATAAGCTTGATTCAACAGAGCTTGCTTCGCTTACTTCAAATGATGTTCCTGTTGAAAGTGACATTACAGAGTGCACAGTAGGACGAATTCGTTTGTCGTATGATAATCTTAATTATTTATCGGGAGTTGAAGGAGACAGCCCTACATTAAAGTTTAGAGAAGATCTGACGCAGCCGGCTACAAGCACGGTTAGTGAAACCGTCAGTGTTATAAATGTTACTTATAAGACGGTTGAAGGAGATACACGATACGTAGCTGTTCCGCTTGATACATACAGTAAAGATGATACTACACCAAAATCAGTAACAATTGATGGCGTAACATATACAGGCACAATGAACGATGATGGTTTAAGCACTGTTACTTTTACTGAAGACGGAAATAACTATACTATAGCGCTGACAAAAGATGGTGTATATGATGAAACAGCTTCATCTACAGGGTATATCCAATCTGCATCGACGGAAATCGAAACAGTAAGTAAAAGTACTGTAAGTTATACCAATGGTGCAGGGGCTGTTCAAACTTCTTTTTCGTTACCTCTTTTGCCTGTTATAAAACAGACATATTCTATTACACTGGATAATAGTCACGTTGCAACAGTTAACAGCGACGGAACATATACTATAACAACGACAGATCAAGCAGATGAAGCTGATGGGACCAAAAGTAATGTTGTGATAAATGTTACTTCTAACGGAAGTATTCATTCGTCATATAAAGAGTATAGCCTTGAAATCCCGACAGACAATATCATATATTCTACAACATCTGAAGAAGATATAGATGATGCTTATAACGAGCTTTATAATGACAAATCCGGTAATGCAGTTGCGTACCTTAATGCAGCTACCGGAGAAGTTCTTTTAAACGGATATTTGAGGGATAGACTCTCGGTACTTCCTGACATTATAAATGCCAACAGCATAGATATGGTATACGATAAAAAAGAATGGGAAGCGGGAGATATAAAGCCTGAAAACCTCTTCAATTGCACCTACAATTATAAAGATACAAATGGTGATGATAAGCAAATTCTTTATAACAGAGGATCTGCAGCGCATCAAATAGCTTATGATGTAGGATTTGCGCAGTCTGTTGTAGTAAATACAACAGCAGATGCCGTATTTACTACAGATGTCAAAAGAGATATAGATGATCTGAATGGTGTTTTAAATAAATTAAAACAAATTGATGGAACTATAAAAACATTAGAAGGAAAGCTTGCATTTATAACAGAGGATACGGAAGAATATAACAATATACAGAAAGAGATAGGTGCCGCCCAAAAGTCATATAATTATTTTCGTAATCAGCTTCAGGAGGAATTTGAGCATAAGATTACTTCTATGCAGAAAGCTTTGGATACAGCTAACATAGCGGTTACAGATAATGGAACCAGATCAAAACGACTTGATCTTATAAGTACAAGACTTATGGGGCAAACTACTACATTTCAAACTCTTAAGTCGGAAAATGAAGATGCTGATCTTGCAGAAACAATAACCCACCTTACTTCAGCTCAGGTAACTTATGAGGCAAGTCTTATGGCTACAGGTAAGATAAGTCAGACAAGTTTGATGAATTATATCTGATTATTGAGAATATTTCGGGTAAATATGCATTCTTGAATCAACAATTCAAGAATGCATCAACCAAGCCAATTTAAATCGACTTCGTCGATGAGGCTTGGTTGACTCTTCACTCATATTCTCACGAAATCCGCAGTATATGCGGATTTCTGAAATTTAGTTCAAGATGTCATAATTATTTGTGGCAACATAACGAAATAACGTATATAATTAATGGTGATAGGAGAGAAATCTTTATCATCGTGACACCGATATACATATGTACATATGATAGCATGGAGGTTACACAATGAAATTAACGACAAGGATTTTCGGAGAAGTTGAAATTGATGACAGCAAGATAATATGCTTTCCAAATGGTATCATAGGCTTTCCTGATCTTCAAAAGTTTACTCTTATGCACGATGAAGATCAGGGCTCAGGTACTATCAAATGGCTCCAGTCCATAGATGAGCCGAATTTTGCAATGCCCGTTATGGACCCTCTTGTTGTTTGTCCGGATTATAAACCGCTTGTTGATAAGACGGAAGTAGAAGCAATAGGAGATCTAGATGAAGAGGATATGCTGGTTCTTGTAACTGTCACTGTTCCGCATGATCTTACTAAGATGACAGTTAATCTTAAGGGACCGTTTATTATTAATACAAAAGACATGAAGGCTTCCCAGACAATTATTGATAATGATGAATATCCGGTGAAGTTCCCGATTTATGACATTCTTCAAAAAGACAAAGAGAAGGGATGATCAAAAGATACTAGAAATAAAGCAGGTATGGGGAGATTTAGGCCTGCACAACTACAAAACCATGGAGGGATAACGAATGTTAGCATTATCAAGAAAAAAGAATGAAGCAATCATCATTAACAATAATATCGAGATTACAGTTCTGGATATAAGAGGTGACCAGATAAAACTTGGAATCTCCGCTCCAAAGGAAATCCCTATCTACAGAAAAGAAGTTTATATCCAGATTCAGAATGAAAATAAAGAAGCAACGGATGTTGCCGGAATTGAAGCGCTTAAGAAACTGTTGTGATAAAAGTGAATTGTAATCCCGCTCTCTACATGCAAATGAGAGTGGGAAATTTTTTTGTATGCTGTTGCCAATTCGGCTATACTAATATAAAGATTGATAAGTTTGGATAAGGCAAAAGAAAAGGGAAAAAATTGACAACAGGGAGATAATGGAGGATGCCTATTACTTACTGCATAATGCATGGTGAAAACATAATTGCTACCATGGATAAAAATGGAAAGGCAAAGGTTGTTGAGCCTCAGTTTATGCCATATGATCTGTGGTTTGATGAAGATGATGATATTGATACCTATGTAAACAATATCACCAACTTTAATTATTGGTGCGCAAATAGGGTACTTACTCTTGATCGCCAATATGCCAAAGAAATATTAAATAGTATAGGGGCTTCACAGGGGAAAACTGATAGAGATAGAGCTCAAATAGCACTTACATATCATTGTCTCACGCTTACTGATATATATTGGGTAAAAAAAGACGAAGAAGATGTAAGCTTTTCTGACATAAATTTATATGATAATCATCTTAGCAATGCGTTTGTGGATATTTCTTTACGCGGTAAAGCCATGACAGTAGAGAATTCTTACCTTATAGCAGACAATATCTCAACCAGTGGAGTTTTTCCAAAAGCATGGTTAAGAAAAGATGATGGTTTTTATCTTTTAAAAGACGGTTCAGTTGATAACGTCAAAAATGAAGTTTTGGCAAGTAAAATCTGTAATTGTTTTAATTGTAATCAGGTAACCTATTCACTTGATGAATTTGATGGAGAAATAGTTTCTTCCTGCAAAATTATCACAGATTTGTCAAGTAGTATTGTAACACGTGCTGCTTTCGATATATATGCGGCTAATCATGAAGTTGATCCAATAGAAGAAATAATAAAGATTGATGCTAATGGCTATTATATGATGAATATTTTGGATTATCTGATTGGCAATATTGACAGGCATTGGGAGAATTGGGGCTTTTTGGTAGATAATAATACCGGAAGTATAATTAGATTGCATGATCTTATGGATTTCAATCAATCATTTAAATCCTATGACAATATTGACGGAGCATTGTGCCAAACCACTTTGCCAAGGCACATATCACAAAAACAGGCAGCGCTTGAGGCTGTTGAAAAGATAGGGTTAAATCAGATCAAAGAGATAGATTATGATTGGTTTGGTGATAGAGTTGAAATAAAAGATATGTTTAAGAATAGGCTAAGAACCCTTAAAATATAGAGAATTATGTTAATAATAGAACGTTTATGTAGCTTTAAATGATTATTGCGCGGAGTGCACATATGCGAATTCTTTATTATGATTGGGACGAATTTAATGGCGAGGATTGCAGGGATGCAATGAGAAGGCTTGGACATCAGGTTGACGTGTTTAAGCTTGATATGAAAGGGTTTGAACTCACACCGCAGATAGATGAGAAGATAAGAGAGCTTGTTTTGGGAAAAAATATAATGAATGCAGGTGATAATGGAAATGATGAGGACGAATCAGATTTTCACAGTTATCATCTTCAATATGATTTGCTGTTTAGCTTTGATTTTTTTCCAAATATTTCAGAGGCATGTCAGAAATATAATATGCCATATATCAGCTGGGTGTTTGACTGCCCACATTACACTCTGGATTCACATTTGACCAATAATAGCGTCAACAGAATATTTGTGTTTGATAAGCTTCTTTATAAAAGACTTTTGGATAAAGGCGTTAATACTGTCAAATATTCACCGCTTGGAGTTAATGATGTGAGGCTATCAGAACTATGTAAAAAACTTGATGGTGAAACAGATGGTAATATGGTCTATGAACATGACGTATGTTTTTTGGGAAATCTTTATGACAATGAATATAATTTTTACGATCAGGTGAATTATCTTCCTCCGGAACTTAAGGGATATACAGACGCAGTTATCAAGGCACAGGAGAGAGTTTTTGGACAGGATTTTTTTACAGAAGAATCGATTTATCCATATGCTAAGATAATAGAACTTCAGAAATATATTAAATTTGAGCAGTCAGGTAAGTATGAAATTGATTATGATGGAGTAATGCTTGATATTTTACGAAAAAAAGTCACAGTCAATGAACGCCATAATATCCTTGCGGAAATGGGGAAAAGATTTGATACAGTTCTTTATACAATGCCGGGAACAGCGCCGATAGAAGGTGTGTGTAATCTTGGAGTAGCTTCATATCTAGAGAAGATGCCAAAGGTATTTCATAGAAGCAAGGTAAATCTTAATATTACTTTAAGATCTATTTTATCCGGAATTCCGCTACGAGTTCTTGATATTTTGGCGGCAGGTGGTTTTCTAATAACAAATTATCAGGCGGAGATTGCTCAGTATTTTACAGATGGAGAGGAACTTGTAATGGCGTTTACACCTGAAGATATGATTCAAAAAACTGCGTATTATCTTGAACATGAAGATGAGAGAAAAGAGATAGCCATAAACGGACAGAAGAAAGTTTTTAAAGAGTTTGCATATACGAGGTTGCTGCCAGAGGTATTGGAAGCAATTTACTGATGCAATAAGTTAACTTAGTGTAAATCCTAAAATTTTTATTAATTTTGGGATTTTTTTTATCTAAACTATAAAGATATTTCTATGTAAACCGATATAGAGGTTAAGAAATGCTATAAACCCGATTATTTAAAGAAGAACATGGATGTTCGGAGGTATAAATTATGGGAATGGAAGCAATTAACGGCTTTGGTCCGCTGGTGCAGCAGACTCAGCCACAGGTAAAAGCGCAAGCTCAGGAGAAAAGTCAGGCTCAGTCTGAGATTGTTAATTTTGATGCTCAGGGTGGCAAGCCGGATATTGAACTCAAAGTAGAAGCTGCTGAAAATTCATCAGGTTCTAATAATAATTCACAGAGCAAAACACAAACCCAGACATTCAGCGACTTTCAAGAAAAAATTGAAGCTAGCGCAGAACAGATTCAGGCTGACAACGAGAAAATAAAAAAGACAATTTCTGAAATGGCAAAAAATGTCAGATCCAACGCTGAAGCGGTATTTGGAATCCATGACAAGACAAACAGGGTAACCATTAAAATGGTAGACAAAGATACTAAGAAAGTCATAAAGGAGTTCCCGCCTGAAGAAACTCTGGACATGATTGCCAAAGTATGGGAAATTGCAGGAATTATGGTAGACGAAAAGAGGTAATTTACACGAATGGAAATGGATTTCCATGTAGTATGCTCACGGATTGAGAAAGGAGAGTGCTTATGCCTATAAGAATTACGGGAATGAATTCAGGACTGGATACTGAAAGTATTATTACAGCTCTGACACAGTCAAAGCAAACTAAATTAGACAATTTCAAAGGAGATCAGAAGAAACTCACCTGGAAGCAGGATAAGTGGAAAGCATTAAATAAGAAAGTAACTACTTTCTATAATGGGGCGCTTAGTAACATGAGGTTTTCTGCAGCTTACACTAAGAAAACAACAACTGCTTCAAATTCAAATGCAGTAACGGTTGTTACCGGTGAAAGCGCAATGGATTCCACTCAGACTCTGAATATTACAAAACTTGCAAAAGCCGGATATCTGACAGGGCAGGAGGTTAAGGTTGGATCTTCTTACGCTAAAAAAGATGCTACAGCAAGTGAACTTGGACTTGCTGCAGGTGATAAGATCAAGTTTTCAATTGGCGGCAATTCTAGTGACGTTTTATCTGTAACTGTTGAAGCTGATGACTCAATTGAAAGTATTACAAATAAGTTAAAGGATGCTACGTCGTCCCTTACAGGAACTAAGCTTAACTTTAATTATGATGAGAATAACGGGAGATTCTTTGTATCTTCAAAGACTACCGGTGAGGCTGCTTCATTTGATCTTTTGTCTGATACTGAATCCAGTAATGCCATGACGAAACTTGGACTTACCAAGAAAGCAGATGGCTCCAACTATATAGCAGGAACAAGTGCAGAGATTGTGTTAAATGGTGAAACATTTAAGTCGAATACCAATACCTTTGATATAAATGGACTTACAATTACTGCCAATGAAGTAGCATCCGGAATTACACTCACTACTAAGCAGGATACTAGTGGAATTTACGATAATATAAAGAAAATGCTGAAAGAGTACAATGACTTGATGAAAGAATTTGCTACTCTTTATAACGCAGACAAAGCAACTAAATATAAAATGCTCACTGATGACCAAAAGGACGCAATGTCCGATAAGGAAGTTGAAGAGTGGGAGAATAAGATTAAGGATGGTCTATTAAGTAAAGACGAAACAATTGGAAATATCAGAACAGCAATGCGTGAGATGATGAACTCATCTTTTGACATAAAACTCAAAGATGGAACAACAAAGAGTCTTTCTCTTGCAAATTTTGGTATATCCACAGGAAGCTATTTCTCAACAGAGGAAAATGAAAGGGATATGCTCCATATTGACGGAGATGAAGATGATTCAGCTTCAGCAGGTAACACAGATATTTTACGTGCTATGATTTCTTCGGACCCCGATGCTGTACAGGATTTCTTCTCAGAACTTTCAAAAGGCTTGTACAGTAAACTTTCAGATCTCATGAAAGGTACTGAGTATAGAAGTTCTTTTACCATTTACGAAGATAAATTGATGGCATCTCAGTACAGTGCATATAATACCAAGATATCCAACGCTCAGAAAGCACTTGAAGCAGCACAGGATAAGCTGTATAAAAAGTTTTCCAAGATGGAAACGGCTTTATCTAAGATCAATTCTTCAAGTGGCTCACTCTCAAGCTACTTTGGCGGTGGGAGCAATTAATACATAAGGTTGGAAAAAAGAATCAGAGAGGGAAAACTTATGCCAGTATTTACACCTAAGCAGAATTCATATGCTCAGTACAAAAATAATAAGGTCATGGCTGCGTCAGGCCCGGAACTTACACTAATGCTTTATGATGGAGCAATAAAATTCCTTAACATTGCTGATTATGCAATAGAAAAAAATGATATTTCAAAGGCTCATGAGAATATTATTAAGACAGAAAAAATAATAGAATATCTCAGAAACACGCTGGATATGAAGTATCCTGTCGCACAGGATTTCGAGAATATGTATTCGTATATTGCCAGGAGGCTTGTTGAAGCCAATATAGGTAAAGACAGAGAAATCATATCTGAAATCAACAGGCATATGCATGCTATACGTGATAACTGGATTGAAGTTATGAAAGCAAATAATGTGTATGTAAAAGAAGCTTAAACAGCAACGGAAAAAGGGGGATAATAATGGTACCTGCATGTCTTGATATGCTAGAAGAAAGTCTTGTAAAGAAAATCGAAGTCATGAAGAACATTGAAGAGGAGAATGAGAAGCAGAAAACGCTTCTTAAAAATCCCAACGAAGTTGATGTAGAAGCATTTGACAAGATTTTGGATGACAAGGGCGAGTTGATTGATCGGCTCCTTAAACTGGATGATGGTTTCCAATCTCTTTTTGACAGAGTAAAAGATGAAGTTGGTGATAATAAGGAAAAATACAAAGACCAGATAAAGCGTATGCAAGAGTATATTCAGGAAATAACAGGCATGAGTGCATCAATTGAAGCCGCTGAACATAGAAACAAAAAGTTAGCTGAAGAATATTTCAGTTCTGCAAGAGAAAAAATGAATTTCTCAAGACAAACTTCTGCAGCAGCATTCAATTATTATCAGACAATGAATAATTACAGAGATGTACCTCCTCAATTTATGGACAACAAAAATTAAGAGTTTAACGGGTTTCCGCCATATATCGGCGAGAAATCCGTTTTTCGTTATATGAAAAATATAAGGAGCAAAAAAATTTCAAATTTATCAAAAAAAATAAAAAATTATTTCAAAAAGGGGTTAAGTCAGTACATTAGCTGCCGATAATAATAGTGAAAATCAAAAAACAAGCAGCCATGGAAGGGACTCCGCAATGCTGCACAAAAAATAACGATGGAAAGGCAGCAGGGAGGCGGGCCCCGTTCATGGAGGATTGAATATGGTAGTACAACACAACATTACAGCGATGAATGCAAACAGACAGCTTGGAATCACAACCGATGTACAGGCAAAGTCCAGTGAGAAACTCTCATCAGGTTATCGAATCAACAGAGCAGCAGATGATGCAGCCGGACTTGCGATTTCTGAAAAGATGAGACGCCAGGTAAGAGGTCTTACACAGGCTTCTGACAATGCTCAGGATGGTATCTCTGCAGTGCAGACAGCAGAAGGTGCTCTTAACGAAGTACATGATATGCTTCAGCGTATGAATGAACTTGCTGTTAAGGCTGCCAATGATACTCTTACAACTCAGGACAGATCCTACATACAGCAGGAAATTGTACAGTTATCCGATGAAATCACAAGAACAGCCGCTTCAACAGAATTTAACAATCAGCATCTTCTTGATGGCTCTTTCACAAATAAGAATCTTCAGGTTGGTTCAGAGTCTGATTCTCAGAACCAGATCAATATATGTATTGCAAGACTTAGTGCTACAAGTATCGGTGTTGGTGCTGTTATTACAGCAACTGCAACAGATACTGTTCCGGGATCAGGTGATAATCAGATTAACGTAATGTCTCATAGTAATGCTAAAGGTTCAATTGAATGTATCAAAAATGCACTTATGTCAATTTCTAAGCAGAGATCAGACCTTGGTGCTATTCAGAACAGACTTGAGCATACAATCAAGAACTTGGATAATGTAGTAGAAAATACACAGGCAGCTGAATCACAGATTCGTGATACAGATATGGCTGATGAGATGGTTAGATATTCCAATAACAATATCCTTGCACAGGCTGGTCAGTCAATGCTTGCTCAGGCAAATCAGACCAATCAGGGTGTTCTTTCACTTCTCCAGTAATAATATGAATAAATTAAAACTACTATTGGCTTCGACCTGGTGTCGGAGCCTTATTTAATTCTTAAAAAAAGTTTATATAATTTTTTTTAAATTCACCCTAAAGTTTTTAGAATTATGGGCGATAATATAAGTGTAATAAAAAAATAGAAATGATTTTAGGCCAGCACTGAAATTATTTCTAAACAAGTAAACGAGCAGCAAGGAAGTTGCCGTACAAATTCAAGGAGGAATTAAATATGGTAGTACAACACAACATTAACGCAATGAATGCAAACAGACAGCTTGGAATCACAACAGGTATTCAGGCAAAGTCAAGTGAGAAGTTATCATCCGGTTACAAGGTTAACAGAGCAGCAGATGATGCAGCAGGCCTTGCAATTTCCGAAAAGATGAGACGTCAGGTAAGAGGTCTTACACAGGCTTCTGCTAACGCTCAGGATGGTATTTCTGCAGTACAGACAGCTGAAGGTGCTCTTAATGAAGTACATGATATGCTTCAGAGAATGAACGAGCTTGCAACAAAGGCTGCAAACGATACTTTGACATCAAAGGATCGTTCTTATATCCAGTCTGAGCTTAATGCTCTTTCAACAGAGATCACACGTACAGCTGAAGCTACAGAGTTTAATAACCAGAAGCTTCTTGACGGAACTTTCACAAACAAAAACCTTCAGGTTGGTTCAGAGACAGAGTCAAGAAACCAGATCAATATTTGCATCAAGAGCATGACTGCTACAAAGATCGGTGTTGCTACAGGAAATATCAAAGTTAGCACTCATGATCAAGCTAAAGCTACTATGACAAAGATTAAGACAGCTCTTGAGTCAATTTCAACACAGAGATCTGACCTTGGTGCTATCCAGAACAGACTTGAGCACACAATCAAGAACCTTGATAACGTTGTTGAGAACACACAGGCAGCTGAATCTGCTATCCGTGATACAGATATGGCTACAGAGATGGTTAAATTCTCTAACAATAACATCCTTGCACAGGCTGGACAGTCAATGCTGGCACAGGCTAATCAGTCAAATCAGGGTGTTCTTTCACTTCTTGGTTAATTGTCATAATTTAATAGTTTTGAAATGTCTGTTTAAAACATTGCAAGCTACCAAAAGGGCTCCGGTTATCCGGAGCTCTTTTTTTTGCACATTGTAGCAAATTAGTAAGTGCTATATTACGGTTAATAATATATAATTAATTGTGATATAGTTATACATGAATTCAAGTTTATTGCTTTGAGGATCGGTAATGGACAAGGTCAGTGTAATAATTCCCTGCTACAATGTTGAAAAATATATAGACAGAACATTAGAATCTATTTTTTGGCAAGAAATTGATATGAATTTTCTTGAAGTTATTTGTGTTGATGATGCATCAACGGATAATACTTTTGAAAAGCTCAAAGCATGGGAAAAAAAGTTTAGTGATCAACTGGGAGTTATAAGATTAAGTTCCAATGGCAGACAGGGAATGGCAAGAAATATAGGACTGGATTATTCTACAGGGAAATACATAGCGTTTATAGACGCTGACGACTGGCTTGAAAAGGACTATATCAAGATATTGCATGATATTGCAATACGTGGAGATTATGATGTTGTGCAATGCGAGTTCATAAGAGATTCGTCTGAGAATCTTGAATTTGTAAATAGTGGTAGTTTGAGTGAAGAAAAAACTAATGAAGAAGAAATGATTATTCGTGATAATGAAGACAGAAAAAAAGTATTCCATAGCAAAATAATAAATAACTATGCCCATTGCAAACTAATAAAAAAAGAACTTCTTGTTAATAACAAGATATATTTTACAGAAGGATTGGCATACGAGGATTCATATTGGGGCGTTCTTCTTAATATGTATGTTAAGAAAGCTTGTATTACAAAGAAAAAGCTATATCACTATTATGTAAATACCAATTCTACCGGGCTTTCAAAAAATGAAATGTATCACCTGGATTTACTTACAAATCAGGTGCTTTTATGGAATGAATTAAAAAAACGGAGATTTATGGAACTTTTTAAAGATGAGATAGAGGTTGAATATGTATATTCCTGTGTGCTGATTTTTTGGAAAATGCTCTCACTTCGTTACGATGCGCCTCCGTACTCGTATTATAGGATGCTTTGTGCTGTCGTGCAGGAGCATATACCTGATATTATGAAGAATCCTTATATTGAAAAGGGCGAGCTAAGTGAGGAATATATGCTGATATTGCAGAGCTGTCTTAATGAAATGAATAAAGCTGATTTTCAAGTGTTTGCTAAAAGTGTAAAGCTTATCATGAGTAAATAAGTGATTGGTTGTATATAAAAAGGGATTGAATGTGAATATATTAGTATATGATCTTTTTGGATCATTTCAAATCAATGACCTGATGTTTTTTCTGAAAAAGATGGGACATAAATGTAAGTACATACAATACCTTCTTGATGATAAATATGAAAATAAATCATTTGAAGAAGCTATGACCCATGAACTTGAAAATAATGACTTTGATGTAGTTTTTACAACAAATTATTATCCAATAGTATCGAGAATATGCCATGAGAAAGACGTTTATTATATTTCATGGACGTATGACAGTCCTCCCGAAATAATTTCTTCTGAAACGCTTGAATATAGTACTAACAGAATGTTCTTTTTTAGTAAATATGATTATCAAGCCATAAAAGATGACTATGGGATTGAAAATTCATATTATCTTCCTCTAGCAGTAAATACCGAGCGTTTGGACAAGATTAAATCCGAAAAAAAATATGAATCTGATGTAGCACTGGTTGGAGGATTGTACAATTCGGACTCTTTTCTTGGGCTTAGATCCATTATGTCAAAAGAACAACAGATTTATATAGATGCGGTAATCGCTGTACAGATGAAATATACAGGAAGCTCTGTAATAGATGCGGCACTGAGCAATGAATTTACAGATGGGGTTTGTGCTTATTACAGATCCCAGTCCAAATATGCGATTCAGCCCAATAAACAACAGCTCTTTTATGCCATTTGTTCTCATATTACTCATATGGAAAGAGTGGCTCTTCTTAGATTAAGTGCAGGTGAAGGCTACCGTACACGCCTTTATCTGTCACAGCTATCTGATCAGAACAGGGAATTATTAGAAAAACATAAGGTAGATCTTTGTGAAGGTGTAGGGTATGAAGAAGAGATGCCTGCTGTTTTTAAATCTACAAAAATAAATCTGAATCCTACTTTGCGTGCGAATAGAACTGGGATACCGCTGCGAGTAGTGGATGTTTTGGGATGCGGAGGATTTCTTCTTACAACCCATCAATCAGAAATAGATGATTTTTTTGATGACGGCGAAATAGCATATTATGAAAATGTTGAAGATGCTATGGGAAAGATGGATTTTTATTTAAAACATGAAGATGAAAGGCTAAAAATCGCAAAAGCAGGTTATGAAAGAGTAAGAAAAGATTTTACATTCCCTGATAGAATAGAAAAAATGCTCTCAGTCATTAGTGATTGAGAGCACTTTCAATTATTATAGTTTAGGTTGGAGCGATAAAACCATCGATCAGTACAGTGCCGTTAGAATTATATTCACCCATAGCACCGCTTTCCAAAACTGAAATATAAAACTGTTCGAAGGTCAGTTTTTTACGATATCGTGGATTTTTGTACAACTCATTGAGTTGTGGCTCTGTTTCCTGGTACCTTTCGAAAGTGGCGGCATCATAGGTATCAGCCATTCAATATTTTTATGAGATTTTTATAAAAATAGACACGCAATAATGCACATTAATTATTATAATATAAATAACAGAAAGTGCACAAGGTTGAAGTTTGTCTGAAAATGAGTGGAGGCGTAAAAACTGATTCGATTATTTCAGGAGATTAGTGATGATTGATATATTGGTAGTTATAACTCCAAAAGATTTTGAAAGATTGCTTCCATTGTATCCAAGGTTAATGGATAATCTGGATTTTGGCAATTTACTGTTTGTAGGTGCAGAAGGGATAGAGAAAACTATAAATAGTTCTTCAGACGCACTTAAAAGGGTAGGATATTTAAATGAGAATTCACTTCTTGCGTTTGATGATGTTCATCAGTTAATGAAGCAAAAGCTTACGAATATACTGGCAGGAAGAGAACTTCCACGAGGAATTACCGGGTGGTATTATCAACAGTTCTTAAAGATGCAATATTCCTTATCTTGTGAAAATGAGTATTACATGGTTTGGGATGGGGATACTATTCCCTGTAAAAAAGTAAAAATGTTTAATGATGAGACAGGTAAGCCCTATTTTGATCTTAAACATGAATATCATCCGGAGTACTTTGAAACAATGGGAGTTATACTTCCGGGGTTTAATAAGGTTATCGGACAGTCTTTTATTTCAGAACATATGCTTATAAAAACGGAGTATATGAGAGAGTTAATTGCTGATATTGAGAGCAATTCAGAAATAATAGGTGAAAAGTTCTGGGAAAAAATAATCAATGCTATTCCAGAGGATAAGATTCAGGATTCGTCGTTTAGTGAGTTTGAGACATACGGAACTTTTGTGGCATTGAAACATTCCAGTGCATATAAACTTAGGGAGTGGCATTCATTTCGACAGGCGGGGAATTTCTTTTCTGTTGAAACGATAACGGATAGAGATTTTAATTGGCTTTCAAAAGATTTTGATGCCATTTCTTTTGAAAAAGGGCATACGGTAAGAGAAGATAACAAAAACCTTTTTGATAATCCATATTACCAGGATAAACTGACTCCGAAGCAGATGCTTCAGGCAGCTCAGTTAGAGTACAAAGATGGATACAAAGAAGTGTGGGGAGAAGAGAATCTTGAAGCTAATTATATTTCCGGTTCCTATAATGCAGGGGATGATATAACGCTTGAGGACAGATTAAAGTATTTAAATAAAGAAACATATAAAGACTATGAAAAGCTAGGTGATTTGCTTATTTCAAAAAATAGTAATCAGGCTTTTTTATGCTATGAAAATGCAGAATATCTGTGTGATGACAGCGAAGAAAAAAACAGAATATCAAAAAAGAAGGAAAATCTTTTACATAACGGGAATATTTCAGTAAATAAGGCGGCGATAATAGTTCTCTCTTACAATAATACGTATGTTCTTCAAAGATGTATTGAGAGTATTTTAAATAATTGCAATCCCGATAGCTATACATTGATAGTTTTTGATAATGGATCCAAGGACGGGACGGAAAAGTGGCTGGCTAAATGGGGAGAAATGCAGGATGAGGCGATAGTTGTTTTAAATGATGAGAATCTTGGGTTTTCTGGTGGAAACAATGCGGCATGTCAGTATGTTCCGGATGGGCATGACCCGTTTTTCCTTAATAACGATACAAGAGTTCCTGCAAATGCGCTGTTTTGGATGAGAATGGCTCTTTATGAAGCTGATGATATTGGCGGCGTTGGAGCTATTCAAAATTATGCGGACGCGGACAAAAATGCAGATGTCTCTTTTGACAGACCGGAGCTCTATGTTGAGTATGGAGCCAAAAATAATGTGCCAATGGATAACTCATGCGAGGAACAAAGTAAGATTTGTGGATTTGCCATGCTCCTTAGAAAAAGGGCATATGAACTCACGGGTGGCTTTGATGAGAATTTTAATCCCGGTTACGTGGAGGATGATGATCTAAGCCTCAATGTTAGGTCACATGGCTATAGACTTATGGTATGTCATAATGCCTTTATTTATCATGTTGGAAGTCAGAGCTTTGCAAGAAGAGACGACCAACATGAGCTGTTTACTAAACATAGAGAGTTGATAGTAAAGAAATGGGGATTCGACAGTACCATATATGCAGCTATGAGTCCTAATGAATATAGCTTTATAAAAAGACTGGCCGAAAAAGGGTACGCGAAGGAAAGTAAATTCTCAGTGGTTCATATCGGATGTGGATGTGGAAACATGTTGGGACATATTCATTTTTTGTATCCAAATGCGATTTTAGCTGGTGTGGAAGAAAATGAGATTGTTAGAAGGTATGCTATATCATGTATTGATGTATATGGAAAAATTGATGAACTACCTATGGATCTTGAAAAGTATGATGTAATTGCGGAGGGACTTGGCTGACAAAACATCAGGAAGATAAGTATTGTCAAGTGATAGTTTATCTGGCAAGCGTGTGATAATGAAAAAAGGAAGGTAGCTTATTATGGATTGGGAAGATTTTATAAAATATATTGATGAAAAATATAAAGTTGGGGAGCAGTTATACAATGCACTTAAGGAAAAACGTCCCAATGATACTGATATTATTATTTCACCTATGCAGTTAGGGGATACAGTTTGGTTTTCTGCATATGCAGAGGCTTATAAACAAAAGAATAATTGCAGAGTTTTATATGTGGTAAAAAAATCTCAAGAGAGCATTCCGGGCAAATATGAAGCAGTGGATATGGTTCTGGGAATAGAAAATGTTGAGATGGAAGCTCTTTGCTTATATATAGTAAGAAATGAACTGTGGAATAGTAATCATATAATATACGGAAACCATCCCGGTTTCATTGTTTTAAAAAATGATGGATACGCGATCTCCATGGGGATTGACAAATATGAGAATATAGAAGCAGAGCGTTGTTCAATACTTGGGCTTGAAGGGAAAGTTATGCCTTCAATGATGCGGAAAACATATAAATATGATGCAGAAATGCAGAATAGATATGAAAATTCAGTTTTGTTACTCCCTGCAGCTAATACATTTAAAACAATTGATACAGATTTTTGGACAAGATTAGCTAAATATCTAAAAAATGAAAAGGGTTATAAAGTTTACACAAATTATAACGGGCTTGATTGTGAGATGATGATTCCCGAAACGGAGCCTTTATCAAGTACACTTGATGAACTCCAGAGAATGTCAAAATATATTGATCTGTTCATTGGGCTACGAAGTGGAATTTGTGATTATCTTGCGGCGTGCGGAGCCAATCTGGCTGTGATTTATACACAGGACTATGAAGTTGTTGATGGGGAATTTAAGTTTTGGTCAAGCATACAACATCTTGGAATTGGTGAGTTTACAGAAATTGCATATGAACAGGAAAATGAAGAAAAAATCATCAATAGACTCGGAGATTTATTATCAGCGTGATTGATTATATACAAAGAACTTTATTAATATTCTATCAATGATTAGATAATGTTTGGAAGGACGGATGTATATGTTGGATTATATAATTGTTCAGGCAGGTGGAAAAGGCTCAAGAATGCAGGTGCTGACAAGAAATAAGCCTAAGGCACTGGTTCCTGTTAAGAATCTTCCGATGATCTTTCATTTATTTAAAAAATTTCCCGATAAAAAATACATTATTATAGGTGATTATAAATATGATGTCTTGGAAAAGTACCTAAAGGCATTTGCTGAAGTTGATTACACTATGGTATGTGGTAGTGGACATACCGGGACATGCGCTGGACTGAGCGAAGCTTTGGACTATATCCCGGATAATGAGCGCTTTATGCTGATTTGGTGTGACCTTGTTTTGTCTGATGAATACGAAATCCCGGAAAATGATAAGAATGTTGTTGGAATATCCAAGGACTTTTCTTGCAGATGGAAATATGAAAATGGACAATTTACAGAAGAAAGAAGTGATGTCCATGGAGTAGCGGGACATTTTATTTTCCGTGATAAGAAAGTCTTATCTGATGTTCCGTCTGATGGTGAGTTTGTAAGGTATCTTAGTGAAAAAAATATTGATTTTGAAGAACAGCCATTATTAAAAACCAAGGAGTACGGATTATACAGCGAGTGGAGTAAACAATCAAAGCTTAAATGCAGACCATTTAATCAGGTTACTGTTGAGGGGGATAAAGTTGTAAAAACAGGCATAGACGAACAGGGAAAGAAACTGGCTGATAAGGAAATAGCCTGGTATAAGAAGCTAAAAGGCAAGAGTTACAATGCTATTCCTTATATATATTCTTATGACCCACTTACAATGGAACTTATTGATGGAAAATGTATCTATGAGTATAACTATCTGCCTAATGAACAGAAGAGATATGCCCTTGAGAATATCATAAATAGTCTTCGAGAAATTCATCAGATGGAATCTGTTCCATATGATGAGAAAAGTTACAGAAAAGCTTATCTTGATAAGACTTATGACAGACTTTCAAAGGTTAGAGATCTTGTGCCTTTCGCAAATGATGAGACTGTAACGATAAATGGAAAGGTATGCCGAAATATCTTTTACCATCAGGAAGAAGTTGAAAGACTTGTAATGCAGTATGCTCCCAGGGAATATGTGCTGATTCATGGAGATTGCACGTTTAGTAACACTATGCTTCGCCATGATATAGAACCGGTTTTCATTGATCCGAGAGGTTACTTTGGAAGCACAAAGTTTTATGGTGATGTTGCTTATGATTGGGTTAAACTCTATTACAGCTTATTTAGTAACTACGATCAGTTTAATTTAAAGCGATTTAGTCTGGACATCCGTGAAAAAGATGTTTTATTAGAGATTGGATCAAATAGCTGGGAAAATATGGAAGAGTACTTCTTTGAACTTCTCGAAGGGGAAGTGACAAGAAGACAGATGAAGATTTTACTTGCTATTATATGGCTTAGCCTGACTACATATGCCTGGGAAGATTATGATTCCATATGTGGTGCTTTTTATAATGGCCTTTATTATCTTGAAGATGCACTTGGAATGGAAAGTGCCTACAGCTATTTTGATAAAAATGTCAAAATACTTAATGATTCTCTTAGCGGAATATCTATGAGCTATATGGATAAGCTTATTACAGACTGTGAAAAAGCACTTAAGTCAGGACACAAGATAATTGCTTCGGGACTTGGTAAAAATGTACCTATCTGTGAGAAATTTGAGGGAACAATGGTTTCTCTTGGAATGGAAGCTCAGTTCCTTCACACTAATACGGCTGTTCATGGCGATATGGGAATGATAAGGCCGGGAGATGTACTTATTGTGCTTACGAAGAGTGGCAGTACTACGGAATCAGTTTATCTTGTTGACCTTATTCGCAAGAGAGAGGGCGTTGTATTATGGCTTATGTGTTGCAACGAAAAAGGGACTCTTGTAGATACAATAGAGAATCGCATCATTATTCCACTTGAGCATGAAGGCGATCTGTGGAATGTTATTCCGAATAATTCAACGACACTATTTTTGATAGTACTGCAGACACTTGCTATACAGCTGGCCAAAAGAATGAATGTAACCTTGGATGTATTTAAAGAAAACCATCCCGGTGGAGCGATAGGAGCAAAGTTACAACATGGAGCAGATTATACTCTCTAAATTAGGGCACACATGGATACTTGATCTTGATGGGACGATAGTTAAGCATAACGGCTATAAAGATGATGGGCATGATACTTTTCTGCCCGGGGCTTTAGAATTTCTTAGAAATATCTCAGATGAAGATATGATTGTTTTTATTACCTCAAGAAAGCTGGAATATCAGAATCTAACCGAATCATTTTTGCAAGAGAATGGAGTAAGGTATGATCATATTATTTTTGAGGCACCTTATGGAGAAAGAATCCTTCTAAATGATGACAAACCAAGTGGACTAAAAATGGGAAAAGCTGTGAATTTGCAAAGGGATTCTTTTCCGCAGATGGATATAGTTGTGGACGAAGAACTATAAATTGTGGTTGAGTTTTTTATTTATTGCTTAAGAGCGAGGATACGTTCATTCTTTTTTTCATAGTTTACCCCTCTGCTTTTTATCGATTATATTTATTATAATATATAGTGAACCATATTTCGATAAGATTGATGGTTATTGTTACTTTTACGAATATTTGATCATGGAAGTAATAAATATGGCTAACACTTTTGAAGAGGAACAGGGATGAAAATATTTTTTCTTGATTGGAAAAGTATAGGAAATGAAGACATAGTTGATGCTATTGATAATCTTAACAAAAGTGGATATAGCATTGATATTTTTATGCATCCTTTTGACAATCATATTGATGATGGTGATAAAGAGTATGAAACGACTCTTGAGGATGCTATAAAAAAGCAAGATCCTGATATTGTTTTTTCTTTTAACTATTTTCCGCTGGTTTCAATAGTGTGTAATAGAATTGGGATAACGTATGTTGCATGGGTTTATGACAATCCTTGCGTCAGACTATATTCATATACTCTTATCAATAGCTGTAACTATGTATTTGTATTTGACAGCCAAATGTATGAAGTGTTTGCTTCTCAAGGCATTAAAAATGTTTACTATCTTCCAATGGCAGCAGCAGTTCATAGATATGATGGGCTGAAAATCACACCTGAAAAGCAAAAGAGATACTCTTCGAGGATTTCTTTTGTTGGCAGTTTGTACTGTGAAGATCATACCTATTTTGATGATATTGCGGATAAACTTTCAGATTATTCAAAGGGGTATCTGGATGGTCTTATGAAATCGCAGATGCAGATTGATGGCCTGAATATTATTGAAAAGTCGATACCACCTGTTGTCATGCAGGATATGGTCAATGCTCTTGGAATTAAACCAAGCAGTGACAGTGTTGCGACTTATGAATACCTGTATTCGAATTATGTAATAAATCGAAAAATAACATCTATTGAGAGAACCGAGATTTTAACGCAGATTGGAGAAAAATTTGGCATTGATCTTTATACAAAAGATAAGTCTTTTTCTCCTAAGGGAGTAAATAATCATGGTGAAACAGATTACTACTTTGGGATGCCATATGTTTTCAAGTGTTCTGATATTAATCTAAATATCACACTTCGGAGCATACAAAGGGGAATTCCATTAAGGATTATGGATATATTAGGATGTGGGGGATTTCTTTTGACTAATTATCAGGAGGACTTGTTTAACTTTTTTGTGCCAGGGGAAGAATTTGTCTATTACGAGAGTAGAGATGATTTAATGAAAAAAATAGGATACTACTTGGAACATGATGATGAAAGACGTGAAATAGCTCAAAAAGGTTATGAAAAAGTATGTGCAGAACATACCTATGAGCAGAGGCTTATGGAAATACTAGATATTGTTACGCCGTAATCAAACTGTGCAGACACTTTAAGTGAGATTGACAAGGATCTGAGAGGGAAAATAATGAAAAAAATAAGTGTAATAGTTGGAGCATATAATGCTCATTCGACATTGGTAAGATGTCTTACTAGCCTTATCAACCAAACTTTAGAAGATATTGAGATAATCGTTGTTAATGATGCTTCAAAAGATGATACTTGGGAAATAATGAAGCGTTGTGAAGAACAATTTCCGGATAAAGTTAAGATAGTAAATAACGAGGTTAATCTTGGGTGTGGTGGTGCCAGAAATATTGGGCTTAATTTTGTTGAGGGCGAGTATATAGGATTTTGTGATAGTGATGATTATATTGCTTCAAATATGTATGAGCTATTATATGAAAAAGCTAAAGAAAAAGATGCAGATATAGTTGATTGCGGTTTTTTTGCAGAAGCTGCCGGGGCATCCTCAATATCAACACCGGAGTCGGCAGAGGGGGAACTAGATGCTGAGAAAAGAAAAACGCTTATTTTATTAGGAGGCTATTTGGTAACTAAGTTGTTTAAAAGAGAGCTCTTTTTTGATCCCCCGATAAAAATGAGAAATTATGTAAGAACGCTTTCAGACAATGATATCCTAAAATATATGTGCTTGCGTGCTAGGAACATATGGGCTGTGAGACAGGTACTATATTATTATAGTGATGCTCCCGGGTCAGATACCAAAATAGTTGATCTTGACAGGTATTATGGGAGTATCTATGGAGTTATCGATGGAACCTATAAATTGTGTCATAAGCTTCCTGATTATGAGAGCTGTAAAGAAGTAATCGAATATGCTCAAGTTAACTGGTATTCATATGGGATAAACAGATGTCTGTATGATCAGATTGCAAAATATGGAGCTGATGAAAAAAATATTAATTTGTTTTTTGAGAACGTAGGCGAAAAGGAAAAAGGAATGTTAGAAAAACTCGCCAAACTCAAAAACAGAGTCGTAACTTGCTCGTATAGAGAAAATGATGAGATAATGAGCAAGATAGCAGAACTTGATATAAAGATAATGGAAGAATGTGATAAGAGGTATGGATAAAGTACTGCTATAGTAATAGGCTATTGATTACTTTTGATATTTTCTTTGCACCATCAAGAGTAAGGTGATCCTGATCCATAAAATCACATGTATTCATAATATGTTCGTCATTAAAATCTATAAAATTAATTTCGAAAGGCATTTCATCTAGTATTCCATAAATCATTTTTTTATACTCAGAATTAATGAAAACTGCATATTCCTGAGAGAAAGGCATGATTATAACATGTATTTTTATATTACATTGTGTAAGAATTTTACAAATTTTATAAAATAGGGCGACATTCTCTTTTAGTGTTTCAATATGATGTATATGTTTGTTTTGAATGATAGCTCTGTTTTTAGCAAATTGTAATCTCTCTTCGTCTGTGATATTTTTCCAACCACCTTTAGCAACGACTGCATTGTCAAGAGTGTCCCTTACTATTTTGTTATTGAAATAGTAAGGATTTTCTTTAAAAAACGCGTGATATCCTTTAATGAAGTCAGGGTCTGACAAATTATTTATAGATATTCTTTTTTCAATATTTTCCACATATAAGTTATGCGTGGTTTTAAAAAGTGGATAATAAACATTTACGCACCTATCCTTAAACATGGTTTTTGATAAATCATAGTGGAAACTATAATATCCAAAAGCAAATAAACAATTTTTTATGATATGATTATTATCATTTTTTAGAATATTAACGATATGATGAGTATCATAAAATACATCTTGTGAATGCATGCAAAAGCTAAGGGTTGGTCTATCAAAACAAGAACATTCTATTCCGTCAAGTCCATAGCTCAATCCTGTGATTATATTTTCGGCAGGGATAATTTTGGAGTTAAAAAGCCAGTGCATACTTTCAAGATAACAATAGTCATAGTTATATAGAAAAAATTCATTGTCTAAAATGCTGATATCCAAAGAGAAGCGCTCCTTTTAATTGTGACATCTTAAATCGTCCTATGATTAAATATTATACACATTATAATATAAAGTGTATACATTGACGAAAAAGGAGATAAGATGAATATTCTTGTGCGGCGGAGCCGCCTATCCGGTGTGGCGTGAGCCACGTGTCCGGACAAGCGTGAGCCACCTTTATTTGTACCTTTACAATTACATACGGTCAGTTTCTGATAAACCATAAACCTCTCGCATGGAAAGATCCTTGGATGGATCTATTGGAACGATGTTGATGACGTATCCGTCATGTACGATACGATCTAGTATAGCATCTGCCAGAGGGGAATCATCTCCTCCGAGCTGTTCATACCAACCCTCTTTTGTATATTGAGAGCAGAAGATGGTGGAGGATCTCTTTCTCCTTCTGTGGAGCAGCTCAAAGATGTCTGTCTGCTCTTCTGGTGTA
>NZ_FOXO01000044.1:22569-23793 GCF_900115735.1 Butyrivibrio proteoclasticus | reverse complement strand
TTCATTTCCCATTGCTCACCTCAAAGCTTACGCCATCCTCTTCTTGATCTCATCTATCAAAGTAATATCCGCCGGAAGCCACTTAACTGAATCAATGGTATCAAAATCAAGCCACTTAGCATCCTCAGCCTCTTTTAGCACAAGATCTCCTGATATCAAACTGCACCAGTAACACCGCATGGATAGATGAAACTCCGGATAATCATATTCGATTGTGCTTATGTACTCATCAATGCTAATCTCAGAATCAAGTTCTTCCCTGATTTCTCTTACCAAAGCATCTTCAGGGCTCTCTCCCGGCTCAACTTTGCCTCCGGGGAATTCCCACCAACCTTTATAATTCCCATATCCTCTGGCTGTGGCAAAGACTCTTTTACCTTCTCTGATCAGCGCAGCTACTACGTTTATTGTCTTTCTGGAAGTGTCCATAAATACCTCTTTTTCCCAAATAATCACTCATTCAATTATATAGAAAAAAGGAATCTAGCGCTATATGAGTCGCTAGATTCCATCTATGGTTAGAACCTGACGATATAGCACCTTCTCAGATGAGCGGATGTCCCTAATTCGATCCAGAAGTTCTTTACAGTAGTTTCCGCAGCCATTCCCCTTTAGCCTATCATCATCCATTGCAAAGCCTTTGATGATATATTCCTTTAAAACAGAATTTGTCCATATACGGAACTGAGTTCCGCGGATAGATTTCACACGATATTTAATTAAATGATATCCCTATACATACTGACTGCCAGTTAACTCGTGGTTGATAAAACATGAAGCTGAAACCTGCAAGTTTTCTATAGCTTAGTCGCTGGAGCAGGGTCGCAGGCATCCATTCGCTTGCCGTTCTTGTGCATCATATAAATCGGAAGATTCTGATTTTTATTATTATCCGAACCTTTGAAAAATCCGAACCTTTTCATTTTGAGTACAGTAGTACTATCTATCCAATCAGAAAAGGTTCGGATTTATTATTACTGTCTGGCGACCAAAGACTTAAGACTACCGTTATTGTTGTTTTTCCATTTGGCACTTACTCTGGAATCGTTTTCATCTTCTAATGTCGCCATTGCTTTTATCTGATCATCCGTACTGATGTCCAGATAACGCATTGTTGTTGCCAGCTGCTCATGACCAAGCAAAACGGATATTTCCACTATATTCATTCCTTCCTCAAGCCAATGTGAAGCACGTGCATGGCGGAATTGATGTGCATGAAGATCT
>NZ_FOXO01000044.1:0-22559 GCF_900115735.1 Butyrivibrio proteoclasticus | reverse complement strand
TTCATTTCCCATTGCTCACCTCAAAGCTTACGCCATCCTCTTCTTGATCTCATCTATCAAAGTAATATCCGCCGGAAGCCACTTAACTGAATCAAGCTCTTCTCTAATTTCTCTTACTAAAGCATCTTCTGGGCTTTCTCCAGGTTCAACTTTTCCGCCCGGAAATTCCCACCAACCTTTATAATTCCCATAGCCTCTGGCTGTGGCAAAAACTCTTTTACCGTCTCTGATCAGCGCAGCTACTACGTTTATTGTCTTTCTGGAAGTGTCCATAAATGCCTCTTTTTCCCAAATAATCACTCATTCAATTATATAGAAAAAAGGAATCTAGCGCTATATGAGTCGCTAGATTCCATCTATGGTTTGAACCTGACGATATACACCTTCTCAGATGAGCGGATGTCCCTAATTCGATCCAGAAGTTCTTTCCAGTAGTTTCCGCAGCCATTCCCCTTTAGCCTATCATCATCCATTGCAAAGCCTTTGATGATATATTCCTTTAAAACAGAATTTGCCCATATACGGAACTGAGTTCCGCGGATAGATTTCACACGATATTTAATTAAATGATATCCCTATACATACTGACTGTCAGTTAACTCGTGGTTGATAAATTCAG
This sequence comes from Butyrivibrio proteoclasticus, assembly GCF_900115735.1. Lineage (GTDB taxonomy): Bacteria > Bacillota > Clostridia > Lachnospirales > Lachnospiraceae > Butyrivibrio > Butyrivibrio proteoclasticus_B. The sequence continues at coordinate 21,940 of NZ_FOXO01000044.1, read as the reverse complement.
ATGCTTTTCAAAAAATAAAGAGCTTGATTTAAATATCAAGCTCCACGGTCACTACATGTATTAAATCCACTCCTTTGGCAAAATTCATACTTGATTCAATGAAAGGCCATCTACCATGAGCGTGAACAACACTGAAAACAGCAAAATAATAAGAGCAGCTACACTGATATCAGTACTTGCTGTACCAGTTACACTGCTTGCAGGGCTACTCTTATCTAATTGTAAGAAGAAATAGATCTAATTCCTCTTATAACCTCTATCTTGACATAAAGCCAAACAAGTTATTATCTTACCATTTTTTTAGGAACAAACTCTATTTTTAAAGTACTGTCCATAGCTTCAGCAAGGCGTTTAAGAAGCGCAATGCTAGGATTTCTTGTACCCTTCTCCAATCTGCTTATGTCCGCTTGACTTATACCGCTCTTCTCTGACAATTCCAACTGAGTCATACCCGCATGGATTCTTGCATCAAGTATCGCTCTTGTAATATCCATTTCCGGTTGAAGTGCCTCATATTCACTTTTAAACTCAGGATCCTGCATAAGTTCATTGGTCAATTCCTGAAGATCACTCATACGTTCCCGCCTCCTTCCTACTATGGTAGTCGATTCTTCTCTGCTTAGCTAAATCAATTTCACCTCTAGGTGTTTTCTGTTGTTTTTTAACAAAACCATTAGTGGCAATTATGATTTGCCCCTTATCAAAGAAATACAATATCCTGACTATGTTATTTCCTTCACCACTACGTAATTCAAATATACCATCTTCCAGCTCTTTTGAAAGAGGTTCTCTAGCAAGATTCTCTTGTTTTTGTCAAAAATGATAGTCAAAAGCAGCAACTATATAATAAACATCTCCATCCTTACACCGACGCATTAACTGCTCAGGGCTCTCAAAATCTCCATAATCACTGTAGAATTGCAAAGCACATGTATCATCCATTACACACTGTAGCTTATATAGCAAATAATGGATATCTCTGTCTTCACTATCCAAAAGTTTTTCCAATGTAAGAGCATTGCTGAATTCTTTTAAAGCCTTGCGATATCTTTTATAAACGCCTTTCATGAATTTTTCACGATTTTTAATGGTCATCTTGTACTGCACAAAGTTGTCTTCAGGATAATCCTCATACTCCGTTTTCATGATCTCTGTCTGAAAAAAATCGGAGTAATATCCAGAAAAATAGTCCCTTGCTTCATACTCAAGATTCGTTACACCACAATAATCATATCCCTGGCGCTCTATCTGACTCACTGAAAAATAGTCGTCGTCAATGACATCGTTTTCCGAAATCGGATTATCATTCAAAACAAAAATTGTAGAATGCATTATTTGTTCCCCTTATCTCTGATTGGCAATTCTAGCCAGTTCTCGCTTAAATGCATCGTAATTCCGACTGTCCTTAGGACTGCAATAAACAGCAAATTCTATATTTTTGAACATATACAGATAGTCATTAATCACATTTGCTGCAGCTCTGGCAACAATCTCCGGTTTATTCTGAAATGCTCCACATCCAAATGCCCCCAATATAACTACTTCATCAGCATTAGCCACGGCAACATCCAATATTCTCCTTAGCCTCTTTTCATGAAGCTCAAGCAGATCTTTATCTGATATTTTCACTTTTTTCGTTCCATCGCTCTTATTATATGGATTGCTGGGGTTGTCCCTAAGATTAGGAGCAGCACATGTAATAACGTCAACCTCATACCACTGAGTTTCTGGCATGGCAACAGGAGCTGCTGTGTCTGTTTTAAACACTACAACTCCCGGAGTATATATAATGTCATCATTGTGAATTGGATCAGCTGCATTCCTGTGAGGAGCATAAAATCCGTTCCACATCTCCTTGGTATTAAGCATGCTGTACAAAGTCGAGCATCTGCACAGACATTCTTCCTGGACTGTAGATCCCTTAACTACTCCACCGCCTGGATTTGTTGCTGACGCAAAATTATGAACAGCAACTTTCATACCTTTGTATTCACTTGCAGCCTCAAATGTCTTTTTCTTTGAGACTACTATCTTAGCTGATTCATCATACTTATCTTTCTCAGTTACAAATAATGAATCTCCCTCCAGAATAAGCTTCTGATTCTCAGATGCCTGTTTTATAGACTTCCTTAGCCGAACGTTCTCTCTGCACATCTTTTCTGTATCTTAGAATATTGCTACATTTTCATCTCGTCCCATTATTCTCACCTTCTTATTCTGTCAATTCGTATCATGAATACAATTTCTCTAAAAGAGCTTTATTGTCACAATCATATTTTTCAATCTCATCACGAATCTTCTGCTTAAAGTGTCTGAAGAATAATTCTATGTTCTCCCGTTCAGAACCTGTGTAGTTATTCGTCTGATGATGGTACTTATCCAAACTGTAGATATAGAGAATAGACTTTGAGATTCTCGGGTCAACATTACATGCACCTCCCACAGCAAAGAAATATATCATATCAAATGTCTGTTTTCTTGCAGATGCTATCATACATATACGCGGACTCTCCATCTGCAGAATTCTGAACGCATCTTCTTCGAACTTCTTGTTCTCAATATCAGTTTGTGAAAGAGGTCCGTATTAACTCATAGCAACCTCTTTCTCATCATGGTCCATAAAGTTATCAAGAAAAAGTTTCTGCCCGCAAGAACAGCTGACTGTTATTGCCATGCCAAGAGATGTTGGTGAAAAAGAATAGGAAAACCTGTCTCCAGCCAGTTCCTCAAGACAGCCATCATGAAGCTTTTGGAATTCATTAAGTTTTTTCGCATCTCTGCCTGTTATTTTAAATGTGATGTCCTCAGTTTGCATCTATATTCTCCTGTTTCCATCCTTCTAGTGCCTCATCTTCTCTCATAAAACTAAATCAGCATAATCTCTGGTGTCGTACCATTCTGATTTGTACCAGTCCTCACAGAACTTCATTGCATAATCAACGCCACATTGTTCGCCAGGAACGTCATAGATACTTCCTCCTGGTCCGAGGAATGCACCCCAGTATTCATCAGCTTTCTCACTGTCCCTACTAAGCTCTTTGTCTCTTAGCTCACAAATCCTATACACCGCAAGCGCTCCAGATTCACTATAGTTAAATACATAGATACGTTCATCAGGACTATATAAATCTCCGACATCCTGCAAGTATGTTTTCTATTATTATTTTCGATTCCCGAATTCATAAGCTACATTCTTTTAACTGCTATTCATAAATCCCACGCATCTTCTGTCAGCAAGCTTTCAGGTTCTCCCTTAATTCTTTGCAATGTCTTCCGTTCTGACTCATTTAACTCTGATGTAGTAAAACAATTCGATTCATCTTTTGCAATAAACTTTGCCCATAGAGTATCCATGTCAGAGCAATTACCACATGTTCTTGGACTAAGCACTCCAAACATCCCAATGTGAGGAGGATAATCCCATCCACTCATATATGCCTGCTCAGCAGTTATATATTCTTTTTTTCCACAGACCTCACAATAATGCCAAAAAGGTCTTTTTTTCATAGACTCTATGAGTTTTTCCTTTTCTTCTCTCCTAGCATCTTCAGCCTTAATCATCTCTGCTTCTTTCTGTAGCTCTTTTCTTGCTATATCAACTATTTCAGGCTTAGGATCATCCATTCTTAGGACAGGTTTGCCATTTTTTACAGCAAAGATATTGTCAAAGCCTTCACTTGGGTTTGGAAACTCTATTTCTGCTTCAATAGCTTTATAATATTCAAACCGATCATCTAATCCACGCTTTTGGATATTCATCTTCCACCGATCATCATCAGGGCACATTACATGGACATCTATAGTTACATCACCGCACTTCCTGATTTCATCAATATATGCAATACGTCGCTTGGCCTTATAGAAGGTCTGCTCTACAACAACTTTCTTGCCTGCCTTAACGTCTCTCAAAATATCTTCGAGAAGCATACTATTAGCCTTCATAACACATTTTTTCTGCACAGAAATTGGAATTGCGTCTTCATACCCTGCCTCATCATATGCTCTTTGTTGATAATCATATGCATTTAAAATGTCTACGTCTTCCTGCGAAAACATTTCATTTATATAAAATGATTTTCCAGAAGCAGTTGCTCCGATCACAAAAGTTATAGAACTCATTAAGTCCCTCCCTATAACGTCCATAATAATTTCTCAGCTTTCAATTACTTATCTCAGGATACTCCACAATCAGTTTTTCAACATTTGCCGGTGCAAGCACTGCCATGATATCAGTGATATCCTTATCATTACCGATTGCCCTGAATCCAGCCCAGGCATATGGTGAATCCTTTATGGTCATGGCTACTGCTTTCCTGTCGTGGTCGTATTCTTCATAAAGGCGCCTGGAATAGAGCATCATGTCTTCTGCTTTATGCTTCATCTCAGCAAACTGCCAATCATAGTACTTAATGATATGGGCATTAGCCGGAAAATCTTTTGCCAGCTTTGAAAGATCCTCACCATTACAGAAAAACTCAGCCATTCTCTTTACAGTGAACACTTTATTCGTAGATAATCTGTGCATAGCCACGTATGCCGGAGACTTTATCTTGACCCTGTTATGTTTCTCATCAACCACGACAAAGCCCTCATCCTCTATCTCGTCGCCCTTATTTAGCGCAAGAGCAGCATCAAGACACTCATTCATAGATTTTAGTGCAAAGCTCCTGGGTCTCCTAAATTGCAGAAGCTCTGTATCCAACTCTTCTCCTGTAAGATTATTTCTTGCGGTCAAGAAGAACAGCTCAGTCATTTCATATCTGACAACAATCTGACTAAGTGGAGAAACAAGCTCAAAAATGTAGGTATAGTCTTTATTCAGTTCCTCAAAAGGAATCTCATTTACGTTTTCAGCACGGGCAATTATGTCCGCATAAGTCAGTTCGTTATACCCTGGAATAGCTGCATCCTTAGCATCACAGGTAGAACTTGTCGCAAATCTCCATGCACCTTTGTACCAGAACAGCTTAATCATGGATCCATCTATTTTTTCCAGTACCCTAGCACTGTTCCAGTCAATATCTGCAGCGTACTTTTCCTGCACATTAAAAAACTTATCAAACGGCCAGCAGACCACTACAAGCTGCGCAACGTCTATTATTATTCCCCTTGCCTCGCATACCAGTGGATCAGAGAAATCGGCTTCAGTTGCATATTTGAAGCACACAAGATCTCCGTTATGGTTTGTGCGTATAAACTTTTCATTCAGCTTCTCTTCCCAGGTATCCGGGTTATTCTTTATGAATTCTAATATTCTCGACTTCATGTCTGTATCTCTTTGTTAATCCATTTCTTTTCCTTCTTCTCTACGGCGTGGTCAATTGTGATCCTGTGAATGCTGTCTATATCCGACAGAATCCCATCCTTTATCAGTTTTCCCAGATTAACCGGTGTATATCCGCAGACATTGGCTGCAAGATTCAGATGCTTACACCCTTCTTTATACATTTCCATATTGCTATGATCATGGCCATGAATGTTAAGACACCACGGCAGACCATATACCGGTTCATGCGACAAAAGAATCTTATCAGCTATAAAAAGAGGTCCGGCATATATCTCATCAAACAGCCCTGTATACTCACCTCTTCTGTCATGATTGCCAAGAAGCAGGATCTTTTTTCTGACCCTGAGCTGTTTTACATACTCAGGCTTTCCTACATCACCAAGGCATACAAAGGTATCATTTTTCATGATCACAGAATTCAGTATTCTGACCTGTTCCGCAGGATCTATCCAATTCGGATCCATTAGCTTACAGTCATCATCATCAAAATGTGTATCAGACAGGATATATACCGATCCGTTTTCTGACCAGTGCCTAAATGGCTCATACAATGTAGATATCATGTTCCCTCCCGTCTTTGATTACTCATTATTTTTCCACAATGAGTCTATTACTAATTCTTCATCATCTTCCTGTGTTTCTATCCCACTTGAAAGTGGCGTTAATTCAACAACTGATATGCTATACTCATGCTTGGATTTATACAGATCCCTTATCTCACGCTCAGAAAAAGAATCCAGCAATTTCTTTGAATCTAACGAATTTATCACAGCAGTCCTGCACTCGAAATCAACTTTATCGGTAACCGCTTCATCGCGGCCAACTCTTTTTTCACACTCCTCAACATATTTGTTGAAAATATCTTTAGCAACAGTACTAAATCTTTTAGGTATAATATGATTCGGTTCATCTTCATCGCATATCAGATATACAAACTCTTCAATCGCCTGTTCCTTTACATCATCTAAAAAAACAGGTTCATCATTATAGGCATAGTCCAGCGTATTTTCCAAAAAAATATCGACTGCATCATACATATTATCCGCGCGAACTAAATTGTAAGTATAAATCGGATTGCTACCAGCAACGAAAAAGTCCTCTTGGAAGCCATTGTCCAAATCTCCGCGCCAGCAGACCATATAATCTCTCACTTTTTCCTCCCAAAATTGCCTACAGCACAGCCATGCGGTATCACTTCAGGTCAACCGGCTTAGCGCCAAACCTTCCCATGGATTTCAGCATATCTCTATGCCTAAAGAACAGTTATCCTTTGACCATTCAAAAAGCAAGACAAAAACCGATAAATAAACATGATTCATAAATAACCAAGAACATAAAACCCAAAATAGTGGAGACTATTATCAGCCAGTCGAGCTGCCAATGATTGCGACAATCATTGGGTTCCAAAAACAGGATTTGATCCTGTATTCCAAGCTTTGGGGCTTGCGCCTTATCCATTTGGCTATTTCGGACTTTTAAGTGGTTTTACAGACCATATTGTAACTTGACCCTGTTACAGGGAAGCCGGGTTCGAAGTTTTCGTACTGCAGGCAATACTTTTACATTATATTTCTATAAAAGTTGTAGCGTTGGACACCTTGATCTGAGTATCAAGCTCAGTAAGCAGGGTATCGCGTTTTTCTTTTAGCGCATCAGCTTTTTTCTGTGCTTCAAGCGGATCAACTACTTCAGTTGTATTTTCCTTAACATATGCATCTACAACTCCCAGTGGCTTATCATCCTTTACCTTGGTATCCTTACCAAGGATAGAAAGCCTCATGCTTTCAGCAGTACTTTGGAGCTGCTTATTCTTCGTATCTGCAAACTGGATCATTTTCTGAAGATCAGTCTCCATCTTTTTCTGAAGCATATATTCAAAATTTGTGCTGCCATCATAAGAGCCTGTGCTTCGAAGTCTATTTCTTAGAGAAATCGCTCCAGCAACAGTATACTCACCATATGAAGTCTTTACCTTGGTCTTGGCATTTGATGCTACTATGGCTGAATCTATTTTCTGATATCTGTCTATCAGATCCTGAATCTGCTGATATGCACTTTCTGCATTTTTAGCGAAATCTTCCCTGGAAATACGCTCTTCATATACCTTATCCTCGTTAGGCTTTATCGTGTCAATAAAAACCGCTTTACCTATCTTGTCAGTTATTTTGTCTACAAGAAGGTCTCTTTCATCAAGCGCCTGTGTTACAAGCATTTTCTCTGCCATATATGTCACTCTCCTTTTCTTAGTATTAGTCATCATTCTTCATAAGATACTTGTTGTTTATTACCTTCATAGATAACGGTCCGCTCAGTGTATATGAATGAACAGGCACTACAGGACGGATTACTATTCCTTCTCTGGTAGTTCCGTTGTATCCGATTCCTTCTGCCCTTGTTAAAAGAGCTGCTTCATCAGGATACTTTGCCAGGAGATCATCACCCTCCTCTTCTACAGGAACCATCTGGCATCCGACATACTCACATATCTTCCTTAGTGTTGCCAAGTCAGTTCTCTTGTCATCCATTTTGGCTGTAAACACAAACCACTCCGGTTTCTTTAACTTAAGCCTGTTCTTCTGAATTCCTTCACCGCACCATTCTCCCTGAAGAACCAACGTGCTAAGCCCATGCACATCTGCATACTCTTTCATCTTCTCAGGTATTCCTGCGGCCTTTACATGCTCAACAAATGCAGACTTTCCATCATCCTTATAAGTGAAGTTATGTCCGGTAAAAGATATTTCCCCATCCCTTACACCTATTGAATGGCTTGATCCATCCATCTTTGTAGTTATGTAATATGGAAGCCCCTTGAACTCGTTTAGCAGTTCAGGTGCTGACTGTATTCTGGTCTCATCAGTCTTAGGGATATATCCCGGACGATCTCCAATCATAGTTCCTCCGGATCCTGCACGCTCAGGCATTTCCCATTCACGCACACCAAGGATTTCCGTGACGTCCATTCCTTCCTCCAGTGTCATGCCCTGAAGCTTTGGCAGCTTATCTATCCCCAGACATAAACCCTGGGATATCTCTCCTCTAAACTTCATGGTCTTAAGTCTGAATCCTTCTCCCATGAACTCATTGCTTCTGTAAGAATTCTTTCTTAAAAACTCGAACTCATCACATACAGGGAGAAAAGAATCTATCTCGAAATAGACCACCAGATCTCCCACATGAAATTCTCCCTTTCCTCCGACACATTTCCATCCAAGAACCTGAACAAGTTCCAGTCTATCCGCATCCGGTATAGGCATGACTGCCTTGATTCTCTGTATTGATGCTAGTTTTCTCATCTTTTCTTTCCTTCCTTCTCAATAATACTTCGAATAAGCTCCCCATATTCATCTCCTATCGGAAGCTCGTAATCTACATGTATCCTTTTGCGCGTTGTCATTTTAGTCTCGCCTGACAAGGGATTAGTGCCCTCTTTCTCATACTCTTCATTCCACATACCGACTCCGCGTTTCTGCCATGAAGGCAGCTTATCGTAATTAATTCCTCTGCTGAAGAGAAGCTCATTTTTGTAACTTATTCCTTTGCCCTTCAGCTCTGATGTCGCCTTGTGAACTGACACCCCTTCTTTTCTAAGCATCCAGTAACAATGTGAATTTAGTGCATTCCTGTTAGCATCTTCCTGTCTCCATCGGAAGTAATCTTCAACTCTTTCTGCATTTGGGAGAGGCACCATTCTGCAATCAAAAGTAGCTGCCATTCCAAGTTCCAGTGAAAACACTGCACTGGCTTCAGCAGCCAGGGTTGAATTGTATTTTCGCACTTTCCTTCCAAATGCATCCTCGCCAGCAGCAAACAGTAATGATATCTCATCGCTTTCTGTGTATGCATACACAACTCTGAATCCACAATCCATGAGCGCCTTTGTAGTTTTCACCATCATATCTCTAAATTTTTCATCAAACGGTGCTTCAAAGTTGCAAACTTCTTTTGTAAGCTTTGTAAAGCCCCGACCATCAAGCCTTGCAACCATATAAATGTCAGGAAGTAATACCTGATCTAACGATTGCTCATAAATTCGCATCTTTGCATCCATCTCATCAAAACGCATTGTTTTCTCCTCCATTACTATTCTCTACTAACAATAGTATTCCTCCCCTGCACAGTTGTCAGTTAACCCGTGGTTGATAAATTAGAAAATCGCTCTATCAAAATGATTAAATAATAGTCCCAGGAACGGGTAGCAGGCATCCGTGGGATGCCATGCTTGCGACTCCGAGCTCTGCGAGGGATCCCATAACCTTCTGCGTATGAAGCGGATGCTCTACCTCCCACGCTATCCCGGGATAGCGGACACAGAGGGACTTGAACCCACAACCTCCCGGTTAACAGCCGGGCGCTCTGCCAATTGAGCTATGTATCCAAAGCTGCGGTAGCAGGACTCGAACCTGCAACTTCCTGAGTCAGAGTCAGACGCTCTACCAATTGAACTATGCCGCATTGATGCTGCTGGTGGGGCTTGAACCCACGACCTTCGGTTTAAGAAACCGTTGCTCTTCCAACTGAGCTACAACAGCTTAGTGCTGCCTATGGGACTTGAACCCATGACCTACGGTTTAAAAGACCGTTGCTCTTCCAACTGAGCTAAGACAGCATAATGGGCCCGAGTGGAGTTGAACCACCTCGCAGGGATTTTCAATCCCCAGCTCTACCAGTTGAGCTACAAGCCCTTAGAGACGTAAGTGGGAGTCGAACCCACGCTCGCGGAGTTGCAGTCCGCTGCCTTTCCAGCTTGGCTACTACGTCTTACTACGACACTTGGAATTGAACCAAGATTGCAGGAGTCAAAGTCCTGTGGGCTACCATTACCCCATGTCGTAAGGCGCAGCCTTAAGCGACTGCGATTATGTCATCAATAGGAACTTCAAGATAAACTGAAAGAGCCACAATCCTGTCTATACTTGGAAGAACTTCTCCTCTTAAGTACCTGTACACAAGCGATGTGCTTGCTCCAAGGTATTCCGACACCTCAGATACTGTATGTCCGCTCTCTCTGATTAGCTCCCTGATTCTTAATCCTGTTCCTTCGATATCTATTACTGGATAATCCATTTCTTTTTCTCTCCTTTTTGCATTAAAAAATCCACCTAACGCAAGTTAAGTGGACCTAGAACTACTCTATTCTTAACGCTCAGGATTTCTTCGGATTATCTTTTTCCGGATCCCGGACCATCAACCACCAACTTGCAATTTGCATAACTAACAAAGCACTTCTGATTTTTGCAGAACTGCATGAATTGTTTGTTATTAAACTGCTGGTTGATAGTTACGTAGTACATTCTTAATTCTTCTCCTTAATCTTTGCTGCTGTATTGCAGCTCTTTGCGTTTCTGTAATTGTATTATTTACCAGAAACTTTGATCTGTATAGTGTCATCAGATGACACTAAGCGTTTGCGGAAGGATTCGAACCTTCGGCACAGTTTTCCGTGCTCTGCATTAGCAGTGCAGCACCATAAGCCATCTCGGTCACGCAAACTCAGTGGGCAGGATGAGACTCGAACTCACGATGTTTCTGTTGTCAGGGTTTTACAGACCCCTGCCTTCGCCACTAGGCATACCTACCCTTAATAGCTCCTGCGGGGTTTGAACCCGACATCTCCAGCTTGAGAGGCTGGCGTCCTAGCCGATTAGACTAAGGAGCCTTACTGATTCCAACGGGACTTGAACCCGGTATCTTTGGCTTGAAAGGCCAGTGTCCTAACCCTTTAGACTATGGAACCATGCGCAGGCGCTTTCACGCCCGCTAATCTATATTCAATTCATGCGCTTAGTGAATAAAGCCATTCCCCTTCAACTACGATAATGTCATCCATAGCAACACCTAAAACAGCTGCTAATACGACTAAATTGTCAAGTGTTGGCATGGCAGTTCCGTGCTGCCACTTGTAAATCGCCTGTGGAGTAGCAAAACCGAACACATCCTGTAAATCCCTAACAGACATACCGGCTGCCACTCTTAAATCTGTAATTCTCTGTCCCGTAGCGACCATATCGATCGCTGGAATATTCTGTGTCATTTTTGACTCATTTCTGGCTCTTAGCCAAACAGATCCGCCAGGACTTGAACCCGGACTAACAGTTTTGGAGACTGCTGTGCTGCCAATTACACCACGAATCTATAGCGCAGAGCCTGGGATTCGAACCCAGATATCCGTGAGGAATGTCGGTTTTTCCCCTGCGGGGACTAGCTTCGCGTCGCTCCCGATGCTGTACCAACCACGCCAACTCTGCATTTTAGGCAAAATAAAAAGCTGCCTGCCTCATCTAAGAGGTAAGCAGCTGCTAAACATGTTCATCTATAAGCTCGGATCCTGTCTATCACGATCCTGCCAAAACAACATTTTCTCGCATTTGCCTATCCTTAAATGAGCGCATGAAATTAAACATCCACTCTGATTTGCTCTGGAGTGATGATTCATAACTTTCGCTATAGAGGCAATAATTGCGATTCATTGTTGTCATGTCTCTTTCTTTTCCTTTCCGGGAGCTCTTATCTGCTCCGCTTATCTCTTTCTATATCATATAGTAACACTGGTAAGTTTAGTTGTCTATTAGCCTTGTAGTATAAAATACTTAGCTCGTTCAACTTTAGTACATTGCTAAATACTTACGACTGCAAGATTCAGTTACCTTAGTCTCCAATGGCTAATTCTTTCTATAGTAGCACAAATATCTTCACATTTTTACCGTATCACCTTTTTGGGGTTTTAATAGTTTTTAATGGATATTAGAAAGATTGTATTGTCTCTATCATCTTTGTATTATCAATTCCAAGCTTTTTCCTCAGCTCAATATCCTGGTGTTGCTTCTCAAAGTATGATCTTAGCTTAATCTGCTCGGATCTCTCCTGATAAGAATACTGGTCCGTGACCTGATTTTTCATTGCTACATCGAGCCCCTTGAACCAATTGATTTTCTTAGTAGAATTTTCCGAGTATCTTGCAATCATTGTCTGGGAAGCATTTGGGCCAACGGCAATTGCAGACATTCCAAGTACTTTACCATCTCCTGCAGATGGCGCCATGAACGTTGTAGATGTCAATTCTACCGCAAAGGGCTTATTCAGAGCACTCGCTGTGACTGCACTGGCTGCAGCTGTCTTATACCAGCTGTGATCATTTCGTCTGTCATAAGAATCAATAGCATAAAAACTCATGCAAGCTCCTTCCTCTCATCAAATAGTTTCTGGATCTTATCCTCGTATTCTTCTTCGGCTTGCTTTTCCTCTTTTTCCTTCAAAGCTTCCTGAATGTCATCCAGATCCTTATCTATGCGTTCCATGAGTTTATCCCATTCCTTTTTGGTAAACTCCTGGTTTCCTATCTTGATCTTAACTTCGGTCTCATTGTTAAGAAGCTTATGATAAAGCTCAGTTTTATATGAGTTTATCTTTTCTATCAAAGAGTTTTCCTTAATCTCTGGCTCTTTTTCCGCGTCCGGAGTCTCGTTCTCCTCAGCAGTATCCTCTATCGGCTTGGACTTCTCTTCCTCGATCTCATAACGCTTCCTTGTGCAGTGATTATACTCATGAATGGCCCTCATGATCGCATTGAGATCTTCCGGCATAAACATGCTGGCAGCCTTCGAAAGTTGATCAATGTTATCCACGTTCACATGAAGAGCTCCGCCACTTGGAAGATATATCTTAAGGACCTTTTCTTTCTCATACATGTTTCCAAGGGTTATGGCATTCTGCTGATAATCGCATTCAAAAATCACGCCATTGTAATTGATGATGCCATCCTTAGCCAGGAAGTTATAAGGACATTTCTTCTCACTGGCCTCACTGAGATGAGAACCAAAGCTTTTAGAAGTCTCATCTACGCCTGTATAATTCTCTTTTCCCGCTACAGAATATGTATTGTCCGCATAACGATCAAGTGCCAATGCTGTTATACCCATAATGCCAGCCTCCTAGATGGTAACAAAAAACGTGCCCCTTCATAGGATAATCAATCCATTGAAAAGACACGCATTCCTTTTGCTATCTTATATATCGGTAATTCTCTTTAATTGTTTATACCGCCAATAAAAAAGAATCAGTTACAAATCCATCTCTGAATTCTTTACTGATCCTCTCTTTTTCGTTCTTGCGGTTGTAGGCCTTTCCACTTGGAACGCTTCTTGTTTCACCTCTATCACGCAATCTAGTATGTCCCATCTGCAGCCTGATATATTGAACCCACTTCTTCTGATAACGTGTTACCGGCATGATCTTTTATGAGCACCTTGTCATAATACTTTTTCTTGTAGAAGTGCCTAACCCCGCTCAAAATGTGGGCTTAGAAAAAGGACCGGATTTTGCTCCGATACCAGTTTCAGCTCTTATTCAGCTTGCATTATTACCTATCCAAATCTTCGTTATGGCATGCGATTAAGATAAGCAATTATATCTCTTTGGCTTTGAACAAATCATCTAGTGTGACCTGCTTTTGAACAATTCCACTATACTGATTTGATTCCACCCCATAAGTTGTTACAAATACTATCTGAACTGCTTTTTTAGTCTTTGAATTTTTACGAAAGGTCTCTATCCTCTTTCTCAATTTCTCGTCATAGTCTTTGTCGATGGCGTATTCACTCAAAGAAAATTTCATCTCACAGAGGTTTATAACTCTATCGCGACGATCAATAATCAAATCAATTTGTGTCCCCGCTGTACCAAGCTTCTTATCTGCCTTCACGAACCAAGATGACTCAGTGGATAGAATGCCTAGAATTCCAATCTTTTGCTTAATCTGGCTGATATGATCTTTACATACCTGCTCAAACATATTTCCAGCCCAGGTCTTTCTGGCAGGAGCATCGAGCGTATTGCTCCAATAATGTTCATCCCTGCCCTTGTTATCCCTTATATAGTTAAAATAAAAGCTTGAATAGTAATCAGCTAACTGATAAAGAGTATCTTTCTTCTTTTTGCCAAAAAACGGGTTTTCTCTGACAAAACCAGAATCTACCAGATTCTTTATAATCTTGGACAATACACCATTTAATGCAAGCCCTGTCGCTTTGGAAATATCCTCTCTCGTAAGACCGTTTTTCTTCTTACTGAGTTCATAAACTACAGAAATATAATTCTCACCCTGTGCAAACAAGGTATTATACAAATGGTCAAATTCATCCCATAGTTCTGCCTTTTTTCTAAAGAACAAATAATCAATATTTTGAAGATATGACATTTCTTTATCCAAAAGGCTCAGATAATATGGTATTCCACCCATTATCATATAGCACTCTGTAATATCATATCTTGACCAACGAATACCTTTACTGATCAAATACTCCTCAGTTTCAGCTAGTGAAAATGGCTCTAAGAAAAGCTTACATGTCTGACGATTGAAAAGACCACCCTTATTATGCTCTATATTATCCACCAGCCAAGATGTCGCTGAACCACACACTATAAAAACAAGGTTGTCAACAGAGGATCCGAAATCATTCCAAAAATACTCAAAAGCTGAGAGGAACCCAGATTTATGCGTATCAAGCCATGGCATCTCATCGAAAAAAACAACACATTTCTTTTCTGGATCCTGCTCCTCAATGTATTCACGCAAAAGCTCAAATGCATCTGTCCAGTTTGTTGGTGTTGGTATCTTCTTATGAGACTTTCGATTTAGCTCATTTATAAAAGCATGTAACTGGTCAACCTTCGGCTTATTATATGCACCTGTCAACTTAAAGCTAAAAGAGTTCCCATAGTATTGATTTATCAAAAATGTCTTACCAACTCTTCTTCGCCCATACACCAAGACAAGCTGCGCTGTTTCCTCACGCATACATTTGTCAAGCCTTGCATATTCCCTTGTTCTTCCAATAATCTTCTTTTTCATAAGAATATAATAAGCATATCGATTATATAAGTCAATAATGCTTATCCAAATCCGCAAAAATATATGCGATTTGGATAAGTAATCAATTTAAGTAAATATCGGTAATATTATATTTTTTACCGACATTTACTCTTTTATTATATTCAGCTCTTTTTAGACATAAGCAGAGCTAGTAGATTATAGTTAGGTGCAAAAAGTAGAATCTAATGCATATGATGCTATGGTTATTGTTGGTATGCTTGGACATAAACTGTTTATACCATTAGTAGCAGTAGCTGATTCCGGCGCATCAGTAGAGGGGCCAGAGTTATATTGCACTAGAGGCGGGATACAAGCTATCGGCATAAGAACTGCTGAAGGATTTGTTTTAAAGAAGGGAGCAAGATAGCTGAAAAAACTAAACCGAGTTGTTCCGAACATATTATAAAGCAAAGAGAGCGACTCTGGAATAAAGTAGATGGCAATTGCATTTTATTAGAGGACATTCTATTCAACACTCCTTCTGGTGCAGCCGCTTTTGCATGTGGAATTAATGCTAACGGATATATAGAATGGAAAACTGTAGATGGTATTTCTTTAAAGGAGCTAGACGCGAGTTTAGAATAATTTGTCTTGTAAAACAGCACTGGCATTAATACCAGTGCTGCAGTAAACGCGAATAGTCTGCCAAGTGAGGCTGAATTGCGAACCCTCGGTTAGCAATAAAAACAATGGTGCTGAGCGATGCTCAGCACCGATGCCCTAGCACGAAATAGTCATATATGAACACCAAAAGGTTCCTACATCATCACAGTCAGGCCCCAAAATGTTCGATTATTGCAATATCTTACCTGCCACTATCACTTTATGAAAACTGTCTTAAAGTAAATCAGCTTCATTCAGCTCACATAGTTCTATCCCACGTCCATTCATTTTATACTTAAACAACCTGCTAATACGGTCATCGCAAGTAACAAAAAATAACTGTTCCATAGTTTCTTTTGACGACATCTGGTATTTTAATAAATCCATAAATGCAAGCATATTTACATCATCCATACACGCCGTCAAATCATCAATGAAATATACTTTCATTCTTTCATGCTTATTCCTTGCACTAATCCCAGCAAAAAAATGTGCTAACATAAATACACTTATCTGACCATTACTCAATACATTGACTATGTTTTTGTCCTTATCATCAGTTAACGTAATGCCATCATTTTCTTGAACAACTTTTATCCCCTCAGCAAAATTAAATCTTGCCAATTTGTTATAAAACTTACATAGTACAGGGCCTACTTTTTTGTACTCTTCTCCAGAAAGCTCATCAATAAGATTTCTTATTCCTTCCGCTCTCTGTGTTGCCCTGTCTTTCAATTCTTGAAGCACATTTATTTCTCGATCAAGATCTGTGTTTTTTTTGTTGTTTTCATCCTGCTTTTTACATAGAGCTGTTAATCCCTGATTTGAAAGGAAACTATTGATTGAATTGATCTTAGAAACAAATAACTCATATGAAAAATTCAAAATCTCTAATGGGCTGCCGATAAGATTCTGTACTTTGGCATATGTCTGCTTTAAAGTCTCACCATCATATTTGTAGCCAATGACTGTTAATATCTTCTGATAAGTATCTTTTACTTCATTTTCCACAGATTCTTCGATTATTTTATTTTCTATTTCATCTAATAAAACCTTAAGATTATCTTTATTTAGTTCTTCTAAAATCACATCTTCTCTACTTTTCCTTAACTCATTCACCTTATCAAAATAAGGCTGTGTCTCCTCCAACAATAGTTTTAGTGATTTTATTCTTTTTTCAAGTACCTCGCATTCTTTATCAACTACATCTTTAGCTCTTTTAATAATTTTCTCATATAAAGCATCAATATCTTCTATCAATGCTTTTTTAGCCTCTTCCTTTTCCTTTACAACTTCGCCGTTCAACCTAATGTATTCTTCAGCCTCTTTTAATATCTTAGCCTCATCCATAATTCCAAAAGCTTCCGAACCACATATAGGACATTTCACGACACCATCATCTTTAAGCTTACTATCTCTATAATTAATCACTTCTTTTTTATTTGCGCAAATATTCGACAGTAAGCTTAGCATCTTATTGTTTTTTGATAATAACTCTATCTCAGAGGCAAGTTCCCTCTGTGTCTTATCTTTTAATTCTAGAGTCCTTTTTTCAGTTTCAAAGAACTCCTGGCTAAAGCCTTCATTTCCTAAAACAATTACACTTTCTGCATCTAGAAGAATTGTATCTTTTGATAATGATAAATCTTTCAATCTGTTTTGCTTTATTTCTAATGTTGTAATGATTTCTGTATCAATATTTAGCCTCTCCTCTAATGCGCTTTTGATTAAATCTCCCTTATTTTCTAATAAAGCATCTAATTCTTTGATAAGTTTCTGTTGTTGCTTAAATTCTTCGTTCTTTATAAGCTTATAAATGCTTTCTCCCGCGACTTGATAACCACATTTTTCTATATCCTTTTTCTGTTGATTTAAATCATCTCTCTTTAATTTATAGATATCGATTACCTCACCCGAATAAAACCCAGTTTCTGGATATTTGGTATTTTTAGCATCTTCTCGGGCAATATCAATTTGTTTCTGAAGGTTATCTATCTCGTTCTGAGATACTTTTTGATTTTCTTTGTCTTCTATGTATCTATCACAATCCTCTGCAAAGATGTCTAAATTTGTTGCTATTTGTTTCTGTGCATCATAATTTGTTATAAACTCGCTAAATAATTCATCAAGGTCTGTCCTTTTTGTATTTTGGATATTAAATGATTTCTGTACATCACAAAAGTGAAAATTATAGAAACTATCGCCGACATATTCTTGAATAAAACTTTTTGCTAATTCCTCACTATTATCTATCGTAGCCTTAGAAGAATCTTTATCTAGCTCATCTTTCTTTTGTTCTCTCTTGAGGATCAGCTCTTTTTCCCCATCATATAACCAAAGGACAACCTCCACTTTTTCTTTATCATCAGCTTCGCGATTCTTCAGAATACCATTTGTGTTCAGTTTACGCTCAGCTGTATTAGTACTCCTTGAATCAAAAGCTTCTTTTAATCTTCTGATATCCCCTGTCAGACACCATTCTATTGCATCAACTACAGTTGTTTTACCAATTCCATTAGCGGCAGCAAGAAGCACAACTGTTTTATCTTGAAAATAAATTGTTTTATCAGTATAGCCTCTAAAGTTTTTGATTTTTACCTTCCGTATTATCATTGTTCCAACCACTCCTTAACCTTTTCAAAGTCAGACAGTTTCAATGATTTATCATATACGTCATTTCTTTTTTTTCGAATTACTTTTTTCCAATTTTTTTTCATAAACAACAATAATTCCTCATCACTTGGTAACAACTCGCTCAGCTGTCTCACTTTATTTTCATCAAGAGTAAAACCATCATCTTTGATCATATGAAACGGTAATTCAATCGCTTCATCAGCAGCAATCTTTATGTGACTCTTATCTGATAAATCCCCCTTAATAATCAGCTTCCTTGAGAACATCAAATTGCCCTCTATACTTTTATCCACTTCATCTGAAGAAACAACTATCAATTGCACAATATTATATTTTAACTTTTTGACCGCTTTTGTATTCTCATTAATAATTGAAAATACACGAATTCTTTCATCCCAACTATCACATAAAAGGTTTATATCCTCCACATCCCCTTTAAGAAGAAAAAACAAATCATCTCTTTGCCTGCTAATATAAATACCTAGTAACTCTTCTGGTCTCATATTTTTATCATATAAATCATCGAGGCATATTTCATAATCCAAAGAAATGCTCCCATTAAGAATATCCTTATATCCAGCCTTTTCAAATTCGTCCTGTAAAACCATTATCATTCCCCTCTTACACATTGTTCAGAAAAAATGCATGTGTCACATCTTTCGTTTTTATTCCACTGTCCTTCATCAACTCCAATACAGTCCATGCACTCTATATAAAAAATCTCTTGTCCTAAATCAGCAACTGTAGGATTATCGCATACATCTGCTGTGCTATACTTATAGTAGTTCTTCCCACGCATAATACCATTGTTTCCAAAGAACCATTTTCCCGGTTTAGGCTCAGCATTTATCATACGACTTACGATATTTCTCCTAATTGTATTAAACCTACTAAGAACCTCTGGAAGAATTACTGCATGACTTATCAGCTTATCTTCTGGAAAATGCAAACATATATAGTCTTTCACCGAATTATCCACATAGCTAGAAGGATCTAGCTCATCATCATTGTCAACACTATTAGTCATCCCATTACTCTGATTAATATCAAGCATTATTTTCCATAGATAACATATAAAACACTCAAATCCAGGCTTGCATTCTGCTATTTTTATCAGCCTAGCATCTATCGGCATATCCATAAAATCTTTTATTTTACTACAGTCGTCGGTACTAATTGTATTCAACAACCGATACTGTCCATCCGGATTATCTAACGTCATCGTTAGCCAATTTACTGTATTGTAATAGATCTGATCTAACATCTTTCTTTGCACCACAGAAAGATCATTTCCAATGATTATCTGACCATATATTTCGTATGTAACTCCAATGAGGTAATATACTATTGATAGTTCATCTCTAGTCTGGACAGTCATCCGCATATGCTGATCAAAATCATTTTTATTTACTCTCAGTTGTTCAAAACTAGGGTCTTTCAACATATAGCGGCTTTGTATGCGTGATATTGCTAATCCAAGTAGAATTAACTTCCAGTTTCCCTGATCAACACTTCTATCAGGTCTAGGATATGACAACGCCAATTTATCCATCACTTCATCTTTATACTTATCAATATTTGATAGATGAACAATGCTGCACGCATCCAGGAATCCCTTTATAGACTCCTCCGAAGCCATTTTCAAGAAAAGCTTTCGCTTTCGTTCTTCCTTTTTTGTCAAAGAATAAACTTCTTCTTCTAGAAATTTCTCTGCATCTACTTCATTGGGATAAATCACTTTTTTTCGAAGCGCATTTTCTCCCACCACATATGTTTTCATTTCATCAATCGTAGGAATTGCCACTGTCACCGCTCTGTGAATGTACAGACTCGGTATGGCAGACATGTTACTATTCAACATTCTAAGTTGTAGATATTGATAGAATAAATCCGTGAATATCTCATCCTTTTTAGGCACAGTATTTGGATAATACTTCGCCTGAATAATAAGTAATCTTCCATCTTGAAAAAAAACATCTACGTCCTCTATATACTCTGAACAAACGTACTCAACATCATTATCAAGTAAACATCCAATTGCAATATAATCTTGAAACAAAAAACCTCTTATTTTGTCAGAGGCATCTCTACTTTTATCACCATCGTACATCAATGATAATTTATCTATTTCCTCTTTTGAAACTACGCTCAAGTATTGTAAATCCCCCTTTCACACTTTAATCCATAAGCAAATTCTGTATAATACATCATAGAACCCGACTTTTTCTCATCAAAAAGCCCTATTTTTCTTATAAAAAGTATGCATAATTAGTATAAATCAAAACCAAAACTTGTAGCCACATCATTTTTTAATTCTTCGGACTTATATCGTATTTTCTCTGTCTTCGTATTCACTTTTTTGTAAAGTAAATCGATAAAAAAAATACCAGCCACTGATTATTAATCAATAAACTGGTACTTAAGACATTATTCCGTTGTCTCATAAGGTGAGCATCAACAACACAGCAAATGCAATGATCAGAACAGAGTGAAATTCACAGTAAATAGCGCAATCTTTGCTATAGCCACATCAAACTTATCGTCTTCCCTATCCCTGCGAAGCTGATCCTGGTGGCGTTCAAATTCTTTGCGTTCTTTCCTGCTCATACCACCTACAAGATCCTTATACTGCTTATCTGTAAGTCTCACATCTTTATCTTTCTTATTATTCCCAAAGAATATAATCAAAATCTCCTTCCTTAAGAGGGCACAGGGGCAGGAAATGATATATGATCATCCCCTAGCCCAACTTATATTTATCATTCGATTTCTTATCCAAGCTCCCCATCTCTTCTACAGACTTCATAAAACTCGCAGGTCACGCAGAAGTGTTTGCAGAATCTGTTGTTTCTATAGATGCATTTCTTTATCCAGTAAATGAGTCTGTTCATAAGCCCACATCCTCCGCATTATCGCCTTCGTCTTATAATCCAGTAGCAAGGGTAGCTGCACACATACCAAATCCCCTTGGTAAAAGAGATAAAAAAGATCTTCAGCACCAGGAACGCTCCGTAAAGTCCAAGTAAAACCGGTGCATGTGCTATTACTATCGCTCCTATAAAAATCAAATCAAGAATCAACTCAATCATGCTATCACATCCTTTCCAAACAACTACGCTGACTAACTCATCCCCATATATCTTTTTTCCTCCCCTTAAAGGTTCTCTACATTTCAATAATAAATCCTGACGTGTCCTATAATTGCCTCTCAAAAAGCTCAGCTCCCATCTGCAGTTACTATTCACAGCCTATCTGCATCCCGGACTCATTTTTTCACCACAAGAGAAATACATAACCATTATTTCACAGTTGTATCAAATGCCAAAAAACTAGATTTTTTCTATGTTTTTTGGCATTTTTTTTATTGTTTTATATATCGTCATGTGTTATACTGTATACATGGCGATATAGGAGGTGATATCATGTCTATCATTCATCAAAAAGATAAAAGATCCGGAATCACATATGTCTATGAATGCAAATCTTTTTGGGACAAAGAAAAGAAACAATCCCGTTCAAAGAGAACTCTTATAGGCAGGCTAAAC
>NZ_FOXO01000020.1 GCF_900115735.1 Butyrivibrio proteoclasticus | reverse complement strand
CGTCAGTGGGCTTTATTTCTCCGGTCTCCGGATCAACTCTGCCAATTAAAGTCCGTTTGCACCTTGGCATCTTTGTTTCCTTATCCCAATAAGACTTGGATTCATAAGCATAAGTAATGCCTGATCGCTTGTCAGTTTGATACACAATAGACATAATTAACCTCCTTAGATAGATATGTGTATATCATAACGCATATCTATCTATGATGCAATAAAAAATGCTGAAAAACTCAGTATTTTTCTGCGTTTTTCAGCATTTGTTTATAGGATTATTTAGGTATGCGTTCAGGAGTGCCTGGCTAACAACTGAATTGTAACGCAGAGTATTTTGAAACCTTTTTCTTCCAATGTTCGTCAACTTCTGATTGCACGCGATTTAATAAATCAATCTCATCATGTATCAGCTTAAACATGTCCTTTAATTCTGTCCTGAACATCTCCGGATTAACATATCCAGTATTTACAAGTTTGGCAATCTGGTTAATATTGTTACCAATTCTATCCAATTGATGTCTGATTTGTGCTAGTGCGTGCTTTTCGTCATCTATTATAATTCTCATTGTTACTTTTCTTTGAAATACAGACCAGCGGATAAACTCAGATTCTGTCATTTCAAAATCATCTGCAAGAGCTTGTAATTTTAAAAGCTCTGCTTCAGTTAAACGTATATGCATGTCTTTAGTTCTATATCCATATGCTGTTTGTCTTTTCTTATTTTTCGTCATTTCCTTTTCTCCAATATTCTCAAAAATAGCATTTTTCTTTTTTTGTTTTTCCTGCGAACACAATGTGAGCCAATCGAGGGTTTGGGGAATCGGAATCCCCAATAGTTTTGCGTAAGTTAAGAGAGTGGCAAATTCTTTTGCAAGATGCCTGTGGATACACAGGCGAATCTTGCTCTTGTCTTTTAAAGCTGTTTTTTCACCTGTTTTCGATTGTCACTAATGAAATTGCTTCAATATCTACTTTTAATTGTGGGATATGATAGTTCAGGAGCTTTGCCAAAATCTCTATATTTTTTTCATCAATGTTTTGTTCGATTGCGTTAAGAAGTCTCTTAACTCCGTTTTTCTTTTCCTGCATATTTTTTTCTCCTAAAAGATGGTAAAAATCACAGACTCCCTTACGAGAGTCCATGATTTTTTACATATTCATACATGCTGTGATTTACATTTTGGTTGATACTATTTTCCATTGTCTGCATGGACCTGTACAAAGCCGTTATCAGATAAGATCTCATGTTGCCAATTTGACTATGTGTTTTATCTAAGCAATCCATTACATACTCGACATGCTCATATCTGAGTTTAAGAAATACAGACTTAACAACCTGTGATGGATAATCTTCTCCACCAATTCTCACAAAGTTGTTTGTCGTGTTTACTACATCACAGATAATCTCATATATTTCATCCAATCTGTTTTTTTCACTGTCACATGCAAGTCTGGATCTCATACTGTCATAATCAAGATTATCTCTTATAATTTCACGATACATGCTTATTTCTTCAACCCTATCCATCTGATCTATGTCAGTATTGTTCCATGAACCATTTCCCTGATAGATAGGATTGATGTAATCTTTAGTAGTAGTCTCTGTAGTAATCTTTGTATTAGTGGTACCCTGCAGGTCACCACCCTCTGTCGTATAAGGAACCAGGGTAGTTCCCTGAGGGGCAGAGGGTAATGCCCTACAGGGCACACCCCAAAATGACCTATGAGGATATGTAATCTCTTTTAACTTTTCGGGGACTAATTCAAGATACATACTGTTATATAGCTTTATTCCGTCCTTGGTTGTTTCATTCCTCAGATGCTTACGTATCACCCCAATATCGCATAGATATTCGATTGCAAGTCTTGCCTGCTTCTTTGTAACTCCATATTGTTCTTCTATTTGCCGATAGCTGCGTTGTAGAAGGTCTTTTTTGAATTTTTTCTTGTATCCAATAAGCGCACCTGTCCCTTCATCTCTTATTTCTTTTGCTCTATACCAGTAAACGATGTCACTAAGTATTTCTATTGCCAAGAGCATAGGCTTTCCGCACTCATTTCTCATGGTCTTGAACCATATCGAAGGAACTATATTTCCAGTCAAATTCATCTCAGATACTTCATCTACGATTGCATTACCGGTTGAAAATGCAATATCCAAAACTTTTTCTCCCTTGCATATTTAATTGATTATTACCAGGGAGCTTTGCTATACTATATTTGCGAGATAGAGTATAGTTTAAGCTCCGGCTTGACTGCTCTTGATGCCCTGGCTCATGTCGGGGCATCATCTTTTTTATTTCCCTTTTCTCGAAGATTATCAAGCATTGTAGCAACTTTCTTCTGCTCGCTGGGATAAAGATGGCCATAGGTGTTAAGTGTCACCTTGATGTCTTTATGTCCCAGCCTCTCTTTTATTATCAGTGGCTGAACCCCCTGATTGATTAGATAGGCACAATGACTATGTCTAAGATCATGCACTCGTATTTTCTTTACTCCGGATTTTTTTATGTGCCTTTCCATAAGATTCTGCAGTGCTTTAGCAGTATTTGGAAATAATCGCTCATCATTTGGGAAGCAATACAGTTTCTTGTAATAATCTTTTATCTCATCTACAAGAAAGGCTGGCAGATCTATTGTCCTAATGGAATTTTTTGTCTTAGGTGTTGTTATGATGTCCTGACCATTAATTCTGTAATAGGTCTTGCTAATGCTTAGCAAAAGCTGATTTGTATCTATATCG
Organism: Butyrivibrio proteoclasticus; assembly: GCF_900115735.1. Lineage (GTDB taxonomy): Bacteria > Bacillota > Clostridia > Lachnospirales > Lachnospiraceae > Butyrivibrio > Butyrivibrio proteoclasticus_B. The sequence continues at coordinate 77,459 of NZ_FOXO01000020.1, read as the reverse complement.
CTTTTTGTAAGCGCCAGCAGCTCCCCTTCACGTATTCCCGTCCAAAATAGAATTTCAAACATTAGTCTGTGCTGTGAACCATCTTTAAATGTTGATATGAAGTCCTCATATTCTTCCAAAGTCCAGAATGTCAGGCTTCTGCTATCTGAATTTCCCATCTTCTTTACTCTTTTGCAGGGATTGTTCTTTAGCCCATATATTCTCTCTGCGTGCGTAAACAGCGCTGTAAGCTGATTCTGTATCATTCTTAGATAGGATTCTGAGAAATTGTTTGTTTCCTGTATCTCATTCTGCCACGCAATAACATCAGCTGCCGATATCTCATTCATCGGCTGTTCCCCAAAGAAGCTGACAATATAAGCATTCATCATATATTTTTTGTTTTTCTTGCTTCTTTCCTTGAGTTCATTTTCCTTGTCCTTGAAATAGACTTTAACAAACTCTTTTAATTTCATTGACATGTCAGCCCGAGACACAAGTTTAAACTGCGATTCAAACTCTACGGCTTCTCTCTTAGTAGCAAAACCACGCTTATGTTTCCTTTTAGGAGCTCCTGTCCAATCCTTATAGTGAAACGAGCAGGACCAGGAGCCATCTGTTTCTCTAAATGCTGTCATTCTCCCTCCTTACATCGCAACCGGCTCACTATTGTAACCGTAAAACTTAGTTTCCCAATACGCTCTAGGAATTTTTCCTGCCACAACTATGAACCCTTTTCTTGACAATTCATCGTTGAGCTCTCTGATTACTTTGTAAGCATGTCCTTTAGATACACCAAGTTCTTCAGAAACTTCTTCCACTCCGATCATGTAATTGGTTTTCATGAATACCTCCTTTTATGCTTTTTACTAATTATATTTATTATGCTTTCATGCATCCAACTATATCATCATATTATTCTCTTGTAAAGTATTTTTGATTATGCTTTTGTATAATATTCGTATCTTTTATATTATTTCCTATTATGCTTTTGAATAATATGATAAAATACATAATGTATTACTAATACAATACGGAGGCAAGAACATGGGCGATGGCAAGAATTTAAAAGAGCTTCTTCAGAAGCAAGGAAAAACTGTAAAGGAGCTTTCCAAAGCTACAGGAATAAAGACTACAACTTTGTATTCCATAATCCAAAAAGACTCTAATATCAGATTTGATTATGGACTTAGAATTGCAAATGAACTTAACGTTGATGTAAATGAAATATGCTTATACAGCCCTTTTTCAGGTGATCTTACAGAGGATGAAATATACATGACTGTTAAGGATCCTACCGGAATCCTTGATGCATCACGTGTTAAAACATATTTGCTAAACTCGATGTATCCTCTTATGAAGCTATATGGTAAAAATGCAATGCCGGATCTCGACCATATATGCACTTCTTTTTATCAGCTTGATGATGAGGGAAGAAAAGCAGTTGTTGATATAATTGAAACTATGCTAAAGATTCATAAAGACCCTCAAAGGGCGGAAGAAGTAAAAAATATAAAAGGTTGGTAACAATTATAGAACTTATACATTACTATAATGCATCATTCTATCCCGCTGGTACCTGTAGCATAAAAAAAGGTACCAAAAAGGTACCAGAAACGAATTTAAAGCATCTAGTTTTCAATTTATGTAAGTAAAAAGGCTTCCGAGAAAAATCTCGGAAGCCTTATATTTACTGTGATTGAAACAGTTAAGTAAGAATTACTCTACGATTGTAGCAACCTTACCTGATCCAACTGTACGTCCACCCTCACGGATAGCGAACTTAAGACCCTGCTCCATAGCGATTGGGTGAATAAGCTCGATGCTCATTGTTACGTGGTCACCAGGCATGCACATCTCAACACCTTCTGGAAGGTTGCAGACACCTGTAACGTCAGTTGTTCTGAAGTAGAACTGTGGTCTGTAATTTGTGAAGAAAGGAGTATGACGACCACCCTCGTCCTTTGTAAGAACGTAAACCTCAGCAGTGAACTTTGTGTGGCAAGTTACTGTACCAGGCTTTGTGATAACCTGACCTCTCTGGATACCATCACGATCAACACCACGAAGAAGAAGACCAACGTTATCACCAGCTTCGCAGAAATCCATAGTCTTACGGAACATCTCGATACCTGTTACAACAGACTTAGATGTCTCTTCCTTGATACCAACGATCTCGATTTCTTCGTTAAGTTTAAGTGAACCTCTCTCTACTCTACCAGTAGCAACTGTTCCACGTCCTGTGATTGTGAATACGTCCTCAACAGGCATAAGGAAAGGCTTGTCATTCTCACGAGTAGGTTCAGGAATGTATGAATCAACTGTATCCATAAGTTCCATGATCTTATCGCCCCACTCAGACTTAGGATCTTCAAGAGCCTTAAGAGCTGAACCACGAATGATAGGTGTATCATCTCCAGGGAACTCATACTCTGTAAGAAGGTCTCTGATTTCCATCTCAACGAGGTCAAGAAGTTCAGGATCGTCTACCATATCGCACTTGTTCATGAATACGATGATGTAAGGTACACCAACCTGACGTGAAAGAAGAACGTGCTCCTTTGTCTGAGCCATAACACCATCAGTAGCAGCAACAACAAGGATTGATCCATCCATCTGAGCTGCACCTGTGATCATGTTCTTAACGTAGTCAGCGTGGCCTGGGCAGTCAACGTGAGCATAGTGTCTCTTCGCTGTCTCGTACTCGATGTGAGCAGAGTTGATTGTGATTCCTCTTTCCTTCTCTTCAGGAGCCTTATCGATCTGATCGAATGCTACTGCAGGGCTGAATCCTCTATCAGCAAGTACTGCTGTGATAGCAGCTGTAAGAGTTGTCTTACCATGGTCAACGTGACCGATTGTACCAATGTTAACGTGTGGTTTAGTTCTGTCAAACTTAGCTTTTGCCATTTCTAAATATCCTCCTTAGTGAAATGTTAATAAACATTTACATACATAATTTAACCGACTATATCGATTATATTAAATGTTTGCCGCTAAATCAAGCAAAAAACTTGATTTAGTCGGCATTCATTTACTTTTTTTCATCAATTTCCCTTATTAGAAAGGACTTTTTCCTGAACATTCTTAGGAACTGGAGCATACTTCTCAAAGAACATTGAGTAGTTACCACGTCCCTGTGTTCTAGAACGAAGGTCTGTAGCGTATCCGAACATCTCAGCAAGAGGCACATGTGCTCTTACAATCTTTCCACCGCCGAGATCATCCATACCTTCAACCTGTCCACGACGAGAGTTAATGTCACCGATAACGTCTCCCATGTACTCTTCAGGCATAGTAACCTCAACCTTCATGATAGGCTCAAGAAGTACAGGAGCACCCTTAGCCATAGCATCCTTGAATGCCATTGATCCAGCGATGTGGAATGCCATTTCTGATGAGTCTACTTCGTGGTAAGATCCATCATAAACTGTAGCATGAACACCAACTACTGGATATCCGCCAAGTGTACCAGCCTTCATTGCCTCCTCGATACCTTCGCTGATTGGCTGGATGAATTCCTTAGGAATAGCACCACCAACAACTTCGCTATCGAACTGGTAAAGGTTGTCGCCGTTAGCATCCATAGGCTCAAAACGAACCTTACAATGTCCGTACTGACCACGTCCACCAGACTGTTTAGCATACTTAGACTCAACATCTACAGCCTTAGTAAGAGCTTCTCTATATGCAACCTGAGGAGCACCTACGTTAGCCTCAACCTTATACTCTCTAAGAAGTCTATCAACGATGATATCAAGGTGAAGCTCACCCATACCAGCGATGATTGTCTGACCTGTTTCAGGGTTTGTATGAGCTCTGAATGTAGGATCTTCTTCAGCAAGCTTCATAAGAGCCTCATCAAGTTTCTGCTGACCAGCCTTAGTCTTAGGCTCGATAGCAAGCTCAATAACAGGGTCAGGGAATTCCATAGACTCAAGGATAACCGGATTCTTCTCATCACAAAGTGTATCACCTGTAACTGTATTCTTAAGACCAACAGCAGCTGCGATATCACCTGAGTAAACCTTCTCAAGGTCAGAACGCTTGTTAGCATGCATCTGAAGAATACGTCCAAGACGCTCCTTGCTGTCTTTTGTACTATTAAGTACGTATGATCCAGAATTAGCTGTACCACGATATACACGGAAGAATGCAAGCTTTCCTACGAATGGATCGCTGACAATCTTAAATGCAAGTGCTGCGAATGGGCCATCATCTGTTGACTCAACCTCAACTTCATTGCCATCCATATCTGTTCCCTTACATGGAGGGATATCAAGTGGTGAAGGCATGAACTCGATAATAGCATCGATAAGTTTCTGGATACCTCTGTTTCTGTGAGCAGAACCACAGCAAACAGGGAATGCCTTACATTCGCAAGTTGCCTTACGAAGTGCAGCCTTAAGAGCATCTACAGAAGGCTCATTACCTTCAAGATACTCCATCATAAGATCTTCATCAAGATCACATATCTTCTCAACGAGTTCTGAATGATAAAGTTCAGCATCATCCTTAAGATCAGCAGGGATCTCACCGATAGTAACATCCTCACCCTTATCATCATTATAGATGTAAGCCTGCATCTCGAACAAGTCGATGATACCCTGGAACTGATCTTCAGCTCCGATAGGGATTTCGATCATGATAGCGTTCTTTTTAAGTCTGTTACGGATCTGTTCAACAGCTCCGAAGAAGTTTGCTCCGATGATATCCATCTTATTGATGAATGCCATACGAGGAACATTAAATCCATCAGCCTGACGCCAAACGTTCTCAGACTGTGGCTCAACGCCTTCTTTTGCGCTGAATACACCTACAGCGCCATCAAGTACACGAAGTGATCTCTCAACCTCAACAGTAAAGTCAACGTGACCAGGAGTATCAATGATGTTGATACGATGCTCAAGAGCACCTGGTTTAACTTTACCATTCTGCTGAAGTGTCCAGTGGCAAGTTGTAGCTGCAGATGTGATTGTGATACCTCTTTCCTGCTCCTGTTCCATCCAGTCCATAGTAGCAGTACCTTCGTAAGTCTCACCAATCTTATAGTTTACACCGGTATAATAAAGAATTCGCTCTGTAAGAGTTGTCTTACCAGCGTCGATATGAGCCATAATACCGATGTTTCTGGTTCTCTCCAATGGGTATTGTCTATCAGCCAAAGGTTCTTCCTCCTAAATAAATATAAACGAAACTCTCACCAATAGATTAGAATCTGTAGTGTGAGAATGCCTTGTTTGCCTCTGCCATTTTGTGCATGTCTTCTTTTCTCTTTACAGCTGCACCAGTATTGTTGTATGCATCCATAATTTCTGAAGCAAGTCTATCTACCATAGTCTTCTCGCCTCTAGCACGTGAGAAAGTTACAAGCCAACGAAGTGCAAGAGCCTGACGTCTGTCTGGTCTAACCTCGATAGGTACCTGATATGTAGCACCACCAATACGTCTAGCTTTAACCTCAAGAGCAGGCATGATGTTATTCATAGCTCCCTCGAAAATTTCAAGAGCAGGCTTACCAGCCTTCTCCTCTACCTGTGCGAATGCACCATATACGATTTTCTGAGCAACACCCTTCTTACCATCAAGCATTACCTGGTTAACAAGCTTAGTAACAACCTTGTTATCGTATAAAGGATCCGCTAATACGTCACGTTTTACAATATGTCCTTTACGCGGCACGGTTCTTCCCTCCTTTAGAATTGCAATGATCAGTAAAGCTCACTGCTTACTATAAATCATCGGTACTCACTAATTTAGTGTACGTGCGGTATATTTACTACTTTATATATCTGTATATATAGAATAGAACACCAACACCGTTAAAAAATTAGATTTGTTAATAAATTACTTTGACGCCTTTGGTCTCTTAGCGCCGTACTTTGAACGAGCCTGTTTTCTGTTGGCTACACCTGCTGTATCAAGAGTACCTCTGATGATGTGGTATCTTGTACCAGGTAAATCCTTAACTCTTCCACCACGGATAAGAACAACGCTGTGCTCCTGAAGGTTATGTCCCTCACCAGGAATATAGCTTGTTACCTCGATGCCGTTTGAAAGACGTACTCTGGCAATTTTTCTCAGAGCAGAGTTAGGCTTTTTAGGGGTTGCAGTCTTAACAGCTGTACAAACACCACGCTTCTGTGGAGAAGCTGTTGCAGTAGCTTTCTTGTGTAAAGAATTGAAGCCTTTCTGCAAAGCAGGTGCTGTAGACTTCTTAACAGATGTCTGACGACCCTTTCTAACTAACTGGTTAAATGTTGGCATTCTTTTTACCTCCTATTTTGATAAAAACACTTGGGCGAATACACCCTAAATATATGCATATAGCAAAGGGGCATAGTTACCCCTTTGCTTACACACGCAATTAAGAATTATAAATACTAATATTTCAGTTGTCAACTAATTTTTTTGACTAACCTTTTACAATAACTTATCAATCTTCATCTGAAACTGATACTTCATCATCGATATCGAAATCAGAACTATCAATAAGATCATCATCAAAATCTCTTCTATTTTTCTTAAGAATAAGTTTCTCTGGATCTTTGAAATTTGCATCCGTATTAAGAGCTATATTTCTATATCTCTTCATACCTGTTCCGGCAGGAATCAGTTTACCGATAATAACGTTTTCCTTAAGTCCAATAAGTGGATCAACCTTACCCTTGATAGCTGCATCTGTGAGAACCTTTGTTGTCTCTTGGAATGATGCCGCTGAAAGGAATGAGTTCGTAGCAAGGGCTGCCTTAGTGATACCAAGGATTACCTGCTTACCTTCTGCAGGTCTCTTTCCTTCATTAGTAAGTGCTTCATTAGTATCTTCAAAATCAAGTACATCTACAAGAGTTCCTGGAAGGAAATCTGTATCTCCACTCTCATCGATTCTTACTTTCTTAAGCATCTGACGTACAATGACCTCAATATGCTTATCACAGATATCAACACCCTGCAGACGGTATACTCTCTGAACTTCTCTTAAGAGATAATCCTGAACTGCACGGATACCCTTAATCTTAAGAAGATCATGTGGGTTAACTGAACCTTCAGTAAGTTCATCACCTGCTTCAATTGTCATTCCATCCTGAACTTTGATACGTGATCCATAAGGAATGAGGTAAGCCTTTGATTCACCAGTTTCATCGTTAGTCACAATAACTTCACGTTTCTTCTTGGTGTCTCTGATTTCTACCTTACCATCAAGTTCAGAAATAATAGCAAGTCCCTTAGGCTTTCTAGCTTCGAACAACTCTTCTACTCTAGGAAGACCCTGTGTGATATCACCACCGGCAACACCACCAGTATGGAATGTTCTCATAGTAAGCTGTGTACCAGGCTCACCGATTGACTGAGCAGCGATAATACCAACTGCCTCGCCGACCTGAACTGCCTCACCTGTTGCCATGTTAGCACCGTAACATTTAGCACAGATACCGTTGTGTGAACGGCAAGTAAGTATTGTACGAATCTTAACTGCCTCTACAGGCTGTCCCTTAGCATTAACGCCTACTGAAAGGATCTTAGCTGCACGTGATGGAGTGATCATATGATTCTTCTTAACGATCACATTTCCATCTTTATCTTTAATAGTCTCACATGAATATCTTCCTGTGATTCTATCCTTTAATGGCTCAATTGTTTCCTTACCATCCATGAATGCTTTAACAGTCATTCCAGGAATAACTTCCTTATCTGCACTGCAATCTATGTCACGGATAATAAGTTCCTGTGATACATCGACCATTCGACGTGTAAGGTATCCTGAATCGGCTGTACGAAGAGCTGTATCTGACAGACCTTTACGAGCACCATGAGCTGACATGAAGTATTCCAAAACGTCAAGACCTTCACGGAAGTTTGACTTGATAGGAAGTTCGATTGTACGACCTGTTGTATCAGCCATAAGTCCACGCATACCAGCCAGCTGTTTGATCTGCTGGTTACTACCACGGGCACCTGAGTCAGCCATCATGTAAATGTTGTTGTACTTATCAAGACCGGCAAGAAGCTCATCAGTAAGCTTTTTATCTGTTTCCATCCAAGTATCAACTACTGCACGATAACGCTCTTCATCAGTAATAAGACCACGACGATAGTTAAGCGCAATCTTATCAACTGTAGCCTGTGCTTCATCAAGCATTTGCTGTTTCTGCTTAGGCACTGTCATATCAGCAATAGAAACAGTCATAGCTGCACGAGTTGAATAGTGGTAACCTGTAGCTTTGATCTTATCAAGAACTTCTGCTGTAGCAAATGTTCCGTGTGTATTGATCATAGCAGTTACGATCTGCTTAAGCTGCTTCTTACCTACCATGAAGTCAACTTCGAGCTTAAATGTATTTTCAGGAACTGATCTGTCTACAAAACCAAGATCCTGAGGAATGATCTCATTGAAGAGGAATCTTCCAAGTGTGGACTCAACAATACCTGTCTGAACTTCGCCATCAGCATTTGTTCTGTCCATTCTGATCTTAACTCTTGTCTGCAGTGTGCAGTATCCATTCTCATATGCAAGAATAGCTTCATCAACGCTCTTGAAGAACTTACCTTCTCCAAGTGCTCCAGGTCTCTCCTGTGTCAAATAGTAGATACCAAGTACCATATCCTGTGTAGGAACGTTAACTGGGCCACCATCTGAAGGCTTAAGAAGGTTGTTAGGAGCAAGCATAAGGAATCTACACTCAGCCTGTGCCTCTACTGAAAGAGGAAGGTGTACAGCCATCTGGTCACCATCGAAGTCGGCGTTGAAAGGTGTACATACAAGTGGGTGAAGCTTAATAGCCTTACCTTCTACAAGAATTGGCTCAAATGCCTGAATACCAAGTCTGTGAAGTGTGGGGGCACGGTTAAGCATAACCGGATGCTCTTTGATTACATCTTCAAGAACATCCCAAACCTGCTCATCAAGTCTTTCTACAAGCTTTTTAGCATTTTTAATATTCTGTGATATTCCTCTGGAAACAAGCTCTTTCATAACAAAAGGCTTGAACAGCTCGATAGCCATTTCCTTAGGAAGTCCACATTGATAAATCTTAAGTTCAGGTCCTACTACGATAACTGAACGTCCAGAATAGTCTACACGCTTACCAAGAAGGTTCTGACGGAAACGTCCTGACTTACCCTTAAGCATATCTGAAAGAGACTTAAGAGCTCTGTTACCAGGTCCTGTTACAGGTCTTCCTCTTCTACCGTTATCGATAAGTGCATCAACAGCTTCCTGAAGCATTCTTTTCTCGTTACGTACGATAATATCAGGTGCACCGAGATCAAGAAGTCTCTTCAATCTGTTATTTCTGTTGATAATTCTTCTATAAAGATCATTAAGATCTGATGTAGCAAAACGTCCACCATCAAGCTGAACCATAGGTCTGAGATCTGGTGGGATTACAGGGATGCAATCCATGATCATCCAAGCTGGATCATTGCCAGACTCTCTGAAAGCTTCAACAACTTCAAGACGCTTGATGATTCTTGCTCTCTTCTGTCCGCTGGAAGTATCAAGACCTTCCTTTAACTCCTTATACTCTGCTTCAAGGTCAATAGCCTGAAGGAGCTCTTTGATTGATTCAGCACCCATTCCTGCACGGAATCTGCCGCCCCACTCTTCTCTGGCATCCTGATATTCTTTTTCTGAAAGAACCTGCTTGTATTCAAGTGTTGTCTCACCTGGATCAAGAACTATATATGATGCAAAGTAAAGTACTTTCTCAAGTACACGAGGAGATAAATCAAGAATGAGTCCCATTCTGCTAGGTATTCCTTTGAAATACCAGATATGTGATACAGGAGCTGCAAGCTCGATGTATCCCATTCTCTCACGACGTACGCTGCTCTTTGTTATTTCAACACCGCAGCGGTCGCAGACAACACCCTTATATCTGATCTTTTTATATTTTCCGCAGTGACACTCCCAATCCTTTGTAGGTCCAAATATTCTTTCACAGAAAAGACCATCTCTTTCAGGCTTGAGTGTTCTATAGTTGATTGTCTCAGGCTTTGTAACTTCACCACTATGTGGATCGTTATCAATTCTGTGAGCCCAGCTTCTAATCTTTTCAGGAGAAGCAAGTCCAATCTTAATAGAATCAAATGTCATAGGCTGATAAGTCTGCTGCTGCAAACTGCTTCTTCCGCTAGAAGCTTCATTTATTGCTTTATTCATGGTTGAATCAGACATTCGTAACCTCTTTTCTTTATGTTAAACGCTAATTAACAGTCTCAATTACTCTTCGTCAGATTACTCTTCGAAGTCGTCGAAGTTTTCCTCTGCTTCAAAATCATCATTTGAATTTTCTTCAGCTACAATATCGCCATCTTCATTGAGCTGACCCTGTGAGAATCCATTGGCTTCAAATGACTCCTGACCATAATCACGACCTGCATTATCGCCTTCAATCTCAAAACGATAATCAGAATCTGTATAATCAACGCTTTCCATAATCTCAACTTCTGTATTGTCTTCACGAAGCACTTTAATATCAAGACCAAGTGACTGAAGCTCTTTGAGAAGAACCTTGAAACTTTCCGGAACACCGGGTTCAGGTATGTTATCACCCTTAATAATTGCCTCATAAGTCTTAACACGTCCTACAACGTCATCAGACTTAACTGTAAGGATTTCCTGAAGAGTGTAAGCAGCACCATAAGCCTCAAGTGCCCAAACCTCCATTTCACCGAAACGCTGTCCACCGAACTGAGCTTTACCCCCCAGAGGCTGCTGTGTAACAAGTGAGTAAGGACCGGTTGAACGAGCGTGGATCTTATCATCAACCAGGTGATGGAGTTTGAGGTAATGCATGTGTCCGATAGTTGTAGGTGAGTCAAACTTCTGACCTGTTCTACCATCACGGAGCTGTACCTTTCCATCTGATCTGATAGGAACGCCCTTCCAAAGTTCTCTGTGATCTCTGTTCTCATAGAGATAATCCATTATCTCAGGATGAACAAGATCTTTATATTTCTTTTCAAAATCTTCCCATGAGCTGTTAACATAATCGTTAGCCATCTCAAGGGTATCCTGGATATCAATCTCGTTAGCACCATCAAAGATAGGTGTTGCAATGTTAAATCCGAGAGCCTTAGCTGCAAGAGAAAGGTGAATCTCAAGAACCTGTCCAATGTTCATACGAGAAGGCACGCCCAGAGGGTTAAGCACGATATCAAGTGGTCTACCATTTGGAAGATATGGCATATCTTCTATAGGAAGTACACGGGAAACGACACCCTTGTTACCATGACGACCAGCCATCTTATCACCAACAGAGATCTTTCTCTTCTGAGCGATATAGATACGAACTGCCTGATTTACTCCAGGTGAAAGTTCATCGCCATTGTCTCTTGTGAATACCTTAGCATCAACAACGATACCATATTCGCCGTGAGGAACCTTAAGAGAAGTATCACGAACCTCTCTAGCCTTCTCACCGAAGATAGCTCTAAGGAGTCTCTCTTCAGCTGTAAGCTCTGTTTCTCCCTTAGGTGTAACCTTACCAACAAGGATATCACCGGCACGAACCTCAGCACCGATACGGATAATTCCGCGATCATCAAGATCCTTAAGTGCATCATCACCTACACCAGGTACATCACGTGTGATCTCTTCCGGTCCAAGCTTTGTCTCACGAGCTTCTGCCTCATATTCTTCAATATGAACAGATGTATAAACATCGTCACGAACAAGTCTCTCTGAAAGAAGAACAGCGTCCTCGTAGTTGTAACCTTCCCATGTCATGAAACCGATAAGAGGGTTCTTACCAAGGCCAAGTTCTCCCTGGTATGTTGAAGGACCATCTGCGATAACCTGACCAGCTTCTACATGATCACCCTTGAAGACTATAGGCCTCTGGTTGTAGCAGTTACTCTGGTTAGATCTCTGGAACTTAATAAGATGGAATTCTTCCTTCTCACCATCATCATATGTCATCTGAATAAGCTTGCTGTCTACAAAATCTACAGTTCCGGCTTTTCTTGCAACTACGCAGACACCTGAGTCTACAGCTGCCTTACGTTCCATACCTGTACCTACAGCAGGAGCTTCTGTTGTTAAAAGTGGCACTGCCTGACGCTGCATGTTTGATCCCATCAGCGCACGGTTAGCATCATCGTTCTCAAGGAATGGGATAAGTGCTGTAGCAACTGAGAATACCATTCTAGGAGATACGTCCATGTACTCAAATGATGTCTTAGGATATGAAGAAGTCTCTTCTCTGTAACGACCAGAAACTGTGTTCTTCTTGAAGTATCCATTCTCATCAAGAGGAGTATTAGCCTGAGCTACATGGTAATTATCCTCTTCATCAGCTGTAAGGTACTCAACCTCATCTGTAACCCTTGGGTTAGCAGGATCAGACTGATCAACCTTACGGTATGGAGCCTCAATAAATCCGTATTCATTTACTCTTGCATAGCTAGCAAGTGAGTTAATAAGACCGATGTTAGGTCCTTCAGGTGTCTCGATAGGACACATACGGCCATAGTGTGTATAGTGTACGTCTCGAACCTCGAATCCGGCTCTGTCTCTTGAAAGTCCACCAGGACCAAGGGCAGAAAGACGTCTCTTATGTGTAAGTTCACCCAATGGGTTGTTCTGATCCATAAACTGTGAAAGCTGTGAAGAACCAAAGAACTCTTTAACAGCAGCCTGTACAGGTTTAATATTGATCAGTGACTGAGGAGAAACTTCCTCTGTATCATGTGTAGTCATTCTCTCACGAACAACTCTCTCAAGTCTTGATAATCCGATACGATACTGGTTCTGTAAAAGCTCACCTACGCAACGAATACGTCTGTTACCAAGGTGATCGATATCGTCATCATTACCAATTCCATACTCAAGATGAATATTATAGTTAATAGAAGCGATGATATCTTCTCTTGTAATGTGCTTAGGAATAAGCTCATGCACACGCTTCTTAATAGTCTCAGCAAGTCCTTCCGGATCATTCTTATCTGTGTACTCTTCAAGAATATCCTTAAGAACAGGATAATAAACATTCTCATTAATACCAAGCTGTTCAGGATCACACTCGATAAAGTGAGTAATGTCAACCATCATATTTGAAAGCACTTTAACATTGCGCTCTTCAGACTGAATGAGCACATAAGGAATAGCGCTATTCTGAATTTCTGTAGCGAGAGCACGATCAACCTTTGTACCAGCTGATGCAATCATCTCACCTGTTGTCTCATCAACAACATCCTCTGCAAGGATATGTCCGCTAATACGATTCTTAAAATGAAGCTTCTTATTAAATTTATATCTTCCAACCTTAGCAAGATCATATCTTCTAGGATCAAAGAACATAGCATTAATAAGACTCTCTGCACTTTCAACAGAAAGAGGTTCACCAGGACGAATCTTTCTATACAATTCAAGAAGACCACTCTGATAATCAGTAGAAGAATCCTTTGAGAAGCTTCCCTGAATCTTAGGCTCATCACCAAAAAGTTCGAGAATCTCTTCATTAGATCCAATACCAAGTGCTCTGATAAGTACAGTAACCGGAACTTTTCTTGTTCTGTCTACTCTTGCATAGAACACATCATTAGAGTCTGTCTCATATTCAAGCCATGCTCCTCTATTAGGGATGACTGTACATGCGATAAGCTCTTTACCAATCTTATCGTATGTAATATCGTAATAGATACCGGGTGAACGAACCAACTGGCTGACAATAACTCTCTCAGCTCCATTGATAACAAAGGTACCAGTTGCAGTCATAAGAGGAAGATCGCCCATGAAGATCTCATGTTCAGTAATCTCATCTTTTTCCTTATTATGAAGACGTACCTTAACCTTTAATGGCGCTGCAAAAGTAGCATCTCTCTCTTTACATTTCTCAATAGTATTCTTATTCTTATCAATTTCGTCTTCGCAAAGTTTGAAATCAACAAATTCAAGACTAAGCTTACCACTGTAATCTTCAATTGGAGAGATATCGTCAAAGACTTCTTTCAAGCCTTCGTCAAGAAACCATTGGTAGGAGTTCTTCTGAACTTCAATAAGGTTTGGCATCTCCAGGACTTCCTTCTGGCGCTGGAAACTCATACGAATATTTTTACCAGAGCCGGTAGGATGTAATCTGTTTTTTTCCATTGACATTCACCCCGTTCTTATTTTTTAGTAGTGGAAAAGAGGCATTTTAGAGCACTTTAAAAAAGCGCGCAAAAAAGCCCACCACACCACAATAGTGCATTATCCATAATACATCGAATAAAAATTTGTGTCAAGCATTTTCTTTAAAACATAAATTTGAGTTAAAATGCTAAAAAATCATAGGTTTCATCTTTAGATGAAAGCATATCTGGCAAAGCCAGAATCTTGCGGGCGATTTCCGTTTTTTTGGCAAGAAGTTGTAAATAATACTCATCTTTTCCAACCAATCATACGAAAGAAAAAAACGGCTTACACAAGTTGCCTTGTGTAAACCGCCCATTATGTTTTTCTGATTAAATTCGAAGATCAAAAAATTACTTAAGAGTAACCTTAGCGCCTTCAGCCTCAACCTTAGCCTTGATGTCATCAGCTTCTGCCTTAGAAGCGTTCTCTTTGATCATCTTAGGAGCTCCATCAACGAGTTCCTTTGCTTCCTTAAGACCAAGACCTGTAAGCTCACGAACAACCTTGATAACCTTAACCTTGTTAGGACCAACTTCTGTAAGTTCAACATTGAACTCTGTCTTCTCTTCACCAGCTGCTGCTGCTCCAGGAGCTGCTGCAACTACAACGCCTGCTGCTGCAGATACGCCGAACTCTTCCTCGCAAGCCTTTACGAGATCATTTAACTCAAGAACTGTTAACTCTTTGATAGCATCAATAATTTCTGCTGTAGATAACTTTGCCATTTTATATACCTCCGTATAGTATAATTAAAAATTTATTGTTAAGTTTTTGTTAAGCGAACCGCGCAAACAAATTATTCTGCTGCTGGTGCTTCTGCTGCAGCCTCTTCAGCTGGAGCTTCTTCTGTTGTACCTTCGCCATCTTTTTCAGCAATCTGCTTGATAACACGAGCGAAGTTTGTAATAGGTGACTGCATAGAACCAAGCAATCTTGAAAGAAGAACATCCCTTGAAGGAATTGTTGCAATGTCACTCATTGCAGCAGCGTCGTAGAACTTACCTTCTATAACACCACCTTTAATCTCGAGAGCCTTAGCAGTCTTAGCAAACTCATAAAGAACACGAGCAGGAGCTGCTGGATCTGTTGCAGATACAGCCATTGCGCTAGGACCATTAAGGAGATCCTTAAGCTGCTCAAAATCTGTTCCCTGGAATGCGAAGTTCATCATCGTATTCTTGTAAACCTTATATGTTACGCCTTCTTCACGAAGTTTCTTACGAAGCTCAGTATCCTGTGCAACAGTAAGTCCGCGGTGATCTACAAGTACGACAGCCTGAGCGTCTTTAATCTTCTCTGAAATTTCTTCAACTACAGGCTTTTTTAATTCAACCTTTGCCATCTTTTTACCTCCTTATAGAATTAACCGCCGAAAAAAACCTCTCGAAGACATCGAGAGGTAAAAAGTCAAAATATAACTTTTCCTCGGTAGGCGATTACTCATTATGTTCTAATAGAACACCTACTGTCTTCGGCATATATTATCGTCTTTTAAACGACCTAAAATAAAATATCATAAACAAATACTCGTGTCAACACTTTTCTATTATTTTACGTAATATTTCCATCTGCTTGTTACTGTTCACTCGCATACAGCTCGCTCCAGTAACCACTTCGCGCATTCCAAATCGACTTCGTCGATGGAATGCGCTCACTCCCGTATCAAGTTCTCACGAAATGCGCAGCTTAGTGCGCATTTCTGTCTGAACAGTAACATCTGCTTTCTTCATATTACGTATTTTTCCATAACTCAGGCAAAGCTTTCACCTTTTTGTAATATACCCATTTGTATCCAGTGTAATTCCCGGAGACATCCCTGCCATTTCATTAAGAATGCGAAGCCTCTCCTCGTCAGATGGCTCATATACTGAACAGCCACTTTGAATTGCTGGTATAAACTGAATATTAACAACACCATCATTATGAATTGTTGTCAATATCATTCCTGTATCCTGAGTCTTTGAGTTAAAAATATAATTTCCCAAACTATAAATAACAGGAACGCCATTTACATAATCAATTTTTTGAAGCACATGTGGATGTGCTCCAATTATAAGATTAGCTCCAGCATCCACTATTTCCTTCGCCTGATCTGCCTGAAGATAATCAATTTCAGAAGTACTCTCCGTTCCCCAATGTATAAATACTATTACATAAGCATTTTTTTCCCGAGCTTCTCTGACTTTTTCAAGTAAAAGAGTATCGTCAAGGCATCTGAAAACACCGGGAGTAGAGTCTGTTGCACCTTTTGTATCAGGATTATCAAGTCTTTCTATCTGAGTTGCGCATATAATAGCGATTCTCATCCCGTTACTTGTAATATAGTACACAGGATGAGAAGCCTCCTCTATACTGTGACCAGCTCCTGCGTAGGCAACTCCTACACTATCCAGCGTATCAAAAGTGTCAAGAAGCGCCTGTTCGCCATAGTCATAGGCATGATTATTTGCAAGGCCAACAATATCGACTCCCATTTCATTTAAAATCGACGCCGTCTCAGGTTTTGCTCTAAATGTATAAGTTTTTCCTTCAGTAGGTACTCCTCCATATGAGTATGGGAACTCGTTGTTGACCATCATGATATCTGCATTTCTCATTTTTTCAAGAAGGCTTTGCCCCACGACTCCTTCAGCAGAATTCCCAGCATTTTTAAAAGCATTCCCGACTGCATAATTGTCATCAAACAAAATATCTCCGGCAAAACCTATGGTAACAGATTCATCAGAAGCTGTTTCTATAACATGAGTGTACGCTTCATCTTCCTCAAGAACAACCAATTCACTTTCCACTTGTTTCTCTTCAGGTACCACAACATTCTCAACAACACCTGCTTCAGGAATCTTTTCCCAACCACTTGCAAGTTTCACCTCTCCGATTTCGGGTGACTCATTAATACTCTTTATAACAAACAAAGAAGGAATTCCAACTATAAGTATGATTGATAATGTAATCAAAAAAATTCTTACAGCAGAAGTT
Organism: Butyrivibrio proteoclasticus; assembly: GCF_900115735.1. Taxonomy (GTDB): domain Bacteria; phylum Bacillota; class Clostridia; order Lachnospirales; family Lachnospiraceae; genus Butyrivibrio; species Butyrivibrio proteoclasticus_B. Next base: position 60,385 of record NZ_FOXO01000020.1, on the reverse strand, counting down.
CCGTTTGTATTTTTTTCATGGCTATATTTATTTTTCATTATCTTATAATATCACAATATATTGTGTCTTTCTATTTTTGCAACAAGTAAATGAATTTATATACAATCATCAATCTGTAGCCTTCTGTTACAATAAAAAGGAGCGAATCGTAAAACGATTCGCTCCTAACTTGCGCCTATGCAAATTAATATTTGTTAGATACAACCTTTACGCCAGGTCCCATTGTTGTAGCAAGAGTAATGCTCTTGAGGTACTGACCCTTTACAGATGAAGGCTTAGCCTTTGAGATAGCATCCATAAGTGCGTTAAAGTTCTGTTCAAGCTGCTCTTCTGAGAAAGAAGCTTTTCCAACTGGAACATGGATGATGTTAGCCTTGTCAAGTCTGTACTCAATCTTACCAGCCTTGATATCATTAACTGCTTTTGTAACATCCATAGTAACTGTACCAGCCTTAGGGTTTGGCATAAGACCCTTAGGTCCGAGAACTTTACCAAGACGTCCTACAACGCCCATCATGTCAGGTGTTGCAACAACAACATCAAAGTCAAGCCATCCTTCGTTCTGGATCTTTGGAATAAGTTCCTCACCACCAACGAAATCTGCACCTGCAGCCTGAGCTTCGTCAAGCTTTGTGCCCTTAGCGAATACAAGAACTTTAACAGTCTTACCTGTTCCATTAGGAAGAACAACTGCACCTCTGATCTGCTGATCAGCGTGACGGCTGTCACAACCTGTTCTGATGTGAACCTCTACAGTCTCATCAAATTTTGCAGTAGCTGACTTCTTAACAAGAGCTATTGCATCAGCGGCTTCATACTGCTGTGTCTTATCAATAAGCTTAGCAGCTTCAACGTATTTCTTTCCGTGTTTCATCTCTCATCCTCCATCAGTCTTCTACTACGATTCCCATACTACGTGCTGTACCAGCGATCATGCTCATAGCACCATCGATATCAACAGCATTGAGGTCAGGCATCTTTGTTTCTGCAATCTTTCTAATTTCTTCCTTAGAAATCTTTGCAACCTTAGTCTTGTTAGGAACTCCTGAACCCTTCTGAATCTTAGCTGCCTTCTTAAGAAGAACTGCAGCAGGTGGAGTTTTTGTGATGAATGTGAAACTTCTGTCTGCATAAACTGTGATAACAACAGGGATGATAACATCACCCTTATCTGCTGTCTGAGCGTTGAACTGCTTTGTAAATTCAACGATGTTTACACCATGCTGACCAAGTGCTGGTCCAACTGGTGGTGCTGGTGTTGCTTTACCAGCCTGGATCTGTAACTTAATGTATCCTTCGACTTTCTTTGCCATAATGGCACCTCCTGAAAATATGTGGTCGGACGCGACTCCCATACGGTTTTTGCTCCCGTGGTCAAGTCCAACAGACTCAAAAAAAACGAGTCTGGGACTTTTCACAGGGGCGACTCCACCATCATGTGAAAGACGCATGATGGGAGTCGCTCCCACTCAGCGGTTACGTGCAATCTAATGATTGCAATTTATATTCAAATGCTCACGCATCGAATATCATATCAATTATGAATCAATCTTTCTAACTTCCGCAAAACTAATCTCAACCGGAGTCTCACGACCAAACAAATCAACATTGATCGTAGCTGTCTGTTTGCCAAAGTCCATTCTTTGAACAACACCGGCAGTGTCTTTCCAAACACCGGCAACAACAGCAATTTCATCTCCAACCGAGAAATCAACAGAAATTGTGTCAGTCTTGATTCCGAGAGGTTTAATCTCTGCATCTGTAAGCGGAACTGGTTTACTTCCCGGTCCAACGAAGCCTGTAACTCCACGTGTATTACGAACTACGTACCAAGTTTCATCATTCATATCCATGTTAACAAGGACATAACCAGGAAACATTTTTCTCTGCACATTCTTGCGCACACCATTCTTAACTTCAACAACATCCTGCAGAGGAACTCTAACCTCAAAAATCTGATTCTCAAGATGTCTATTAACAATAGCGCTCTCAAGATTGGCCTTTACTTTGTTCTCATATCCTGAATATGTATGAACAACATACCAATGAGCATTCTCATTTACAGGCTCTGCAGCAGGAGTTTCAATCTCCTCATTAACAGGAGCTTCTGCATTTTCAAACTGCTCATCAGATTCAAAAGATTTTTCCATTTCTTCTGACATATTATCTCCTTTAAATTAGAATATAGATGTTATGAAATTCATACCATATTCAAACGCATAGTCCAATACAGCTATAAGAGCACAACAAATTATTGACACTACAACAACAGCCGTTGTCTGCTTAATCACATCATCCTTTGTTGGCCAAATAATCTTGCCAAACTCCGCCTTAACCCCAGTAAAGAAATCACCTATCTTAGTGATCACTGCACCGATCTTTCCAAGAAGTCCGTTCTTTGATTTCTTGTTTTTCTTGGCAGAAGAGCTCTTAGTCTGCTCAGACTTATTATCTACTACCTTGGTCTCTTCCATACCCGCAGTCTCCCTCCTAATAAGGAATGAAATTACTTTGTTTCCTTGTGTAATGTATGCTTCTTGCAGAATGGGCAGTACTTCTTCATCTCAACACGATCAGGATGTGTCTTCTTATCCTTTGTTGTGTCATAGTTACGATTCTTGCAGTCTGTACATGCTAATGTAATTCTTGTACGCATAATCTCACCTCCGGTGTGTTCTAATTATCTTAACTTTGCGCCTTTTATCATCATTTTTTTGCATAAAAAAAAGACGTAAATCTTTAGTCGCTTGTTTAATATATCATAGTAACTAATCTTAGTCAATGACTTTTTTATTTATAAACAATTTCCCTCTGAACGATAAAGCTGAGTAAAAAAAGCAAACAATCAACAGGTACCTTCACAACTATTTCCGGCACGTCGCCAAACAATCCATGTCCTATCGTTACAAAGAAGCCACTCAATAACATAATGCAAACTGCAAGCGCAAAATATTTTATTGCAGCATTTATTTTACTTCCTTTTCCTTTGAACACAATTCCATAGTTAATAGCAAAATTGTAAATTGCAGAAATAATCCTGGCAAGAATCGTTGAAAGCATGATATATCCTATCGCCGTTGGAACATTCCTAAAGATAGCACAGAATATACTGAACATCACTATATCAACAACACTTGATGACAAAGAAGAAAATAAAAACTTAAGGAATATTGCATAAATCCTTATTGAATCTACTATCGGATTAAAATGACTCGACTTATTTTCTTCTAAATATATTGTACTTATAGGTACCTCAATAATATTAATCCCCTGATCCTTTGTTGCTATCAGCATGTTGGTCTCAAATTCAAAGCGCTCTCCATCTTCAGTCAAAAGATATTTCATAAAGCAAGTACCAATTCCCCTGAGCCCTGTCTGAGTATCACTTATCGATAGCCCCACAAGCAGTTTCATTATCATGCGTGTCAACTTGTTTCCAAATACAGACCTTGCAGGTATTCCGCCTTCATCAAAGTTTCTCACGCCCAGTACAAGAGCTCCAGAATCAGCTAAAAGAGCTCCCTTACACTTTTTAATATCAGAAACAGTGTGCTGTCCATCAGAATCAGCAGTTATCACTCCTGCCAGATCCTCATATTCATTAAGGCAATAGTTAAAAGCAGTCTTAAGCGCCCTGCCCTTTCCCATATTGACCGCATGTTCAAGAACAATAGCCCCTCTCTCTTTAACGCTTTTAAAAACGTGTCCGAATCTTTCTTTGTCCGAGCCATCATTTACAACAATGATCGGTCTTACCAAAGCACTATTCAATTCATCCACAAGCTTTATCAGTTTCTCATCCGGTTCGTAAGCCGGGATAATAATCGGTGTAATCATATTGAAGTAAGAACAACTCCTTTTTCACTTATTTCAATTTTATAAACGGTACTTGGAATAAATTTTTCTCCATTCTTCATCAGTGGATCAAAAAGCTCTGCTGCCGTTCCATCCACATCTTCCACATATAAATATGAAGCATGGCTTGTTAATATCTTGTTTGCCATATCCCCAAAGCTTTCCTGTTCTGCAAGATAGCCATCATAAACCAAAGCCACAGGCGAAGCCTCTTTACTAATGTAAGTATCATGAACCCACGTATATGTATGCCCGTCTCTCATGACAAGAACTCGTTTTCCCCAAAGGCTCTCGTTTTGAACAAGGTTATCCACCAGGATTCTTCCCTCATCGTCAACCATATCATAACAATATTTTATATTTTCCTCTACACTTTTTCTGTATCCCCACAAATGCTTGTATACGCCTGTATAATCTGCTGTCAAAAGAACAAACATAAGAAATGCAATACCAATCCGCTTACTGATTTTAAGAGAGACTTTACTACATCCATTACAAAAGACTCCCATAATAAGATAAAAACCACCAAGAGTAAACGGACAAGCATATCTGGAAATGGAAACCGCCATTGCATAGGCGTCGAGATACTGATCTTCCGTCTGAAAAATGGAAATATGTGCAAGGAATATGATTCCATAGCATAAAAGTCCTGATATTCCAAGAAAAATTCCTATCTTCTTTGCCTCCACCGCATTCAGGATTCCACTTCTTTTTAAAGCAAAAAGAAATGCCGCAAGGATCAATACTGCCGCCCCCGTTGAAATATCAAATGTAAGATTTGAATCCGCATGCATCGGCATTGTCCAGAAGCCTTCTATAAAATACCCGGCCTTTTCCAAAGTGTTCTGAGGTGCAGTATAAGTACCTGAAGTCGCCATACGTAGTCCTGCTCCTGTCAGCTTTGCAACTCTTCTATTTATAAAACAGAACAAAAGCCAGCTCATATAAAAGCCACCAGACACAGCACAGGATATCAGTATTTTCCAGCTCTTTTTCCGGGTAAACAGGTAAAACAGGAATGCAAATATCGCCCACTCAATGCCCACGGATTTAGTCAAAAAAAGAACCGAAGAATAAAGAGCAATCCTGACATAGTAAAAACTTTCATCAACAATATCCTGATCATAAATAGCAAGAAGAAGCGCTCCATACACTATTCCCATGGTTATATCAGCCGGTGTTCCGTAATAGATTATCCCATTAAATACACCAGGCAATAGCGCTACCACCGCAAAGGAGGTCACCTGAAGAGTTGTTTTTTTTAAGGCTCCGACCCCCCATCCATCCCCTATCCACTTTCTTAATTTGCCTGCAAGAGGCATAAGAAAAATGAGGTTCAGTGAAAAATAGCCAGCAAATTGAAGACTCTCATTATAACTGCCAGAGCTGATCTGTAAAAAAAGCCATTTAAATATAGATGTGACCGGTGGATAATCCCCAAATTCAGGAGAAACATTTCCATATTTTCCCGGAAATCCATTCATATAAAAAAGCTGTTTTGCATCAGATGACCAAAAATTAATATCATCCCACCATGAAAACACCTGCTGCCTTGTAAGTATTGTAACTATTGCTACAACTGCAACAAACATGATAAATAAGGGATCCAGCGCATATATTTTTAATGAAAATCCACAAAAAGGCTCTTTTTTTGTGGTCTTTTCCGCATTATTTTTCTTAGCAGAAAAAAAACTCCCCAACAGAATCACCACAACAAACACAAGTCCAACAACTCCTATAAGCTTCATTCCCCTGAAAAAAGCAAGAATATAAAGAAGCAAAATTGTCGTGGCGCCTGATAGTGCTATTCCATCCCCAATACTAACCTTATATCTATCAGCTATGCAAATACTTAAAGCCAACATAGCCGCAACTGTCGTCCAAAATATCATCAGTATTTACCTCACTTACGCCATTATACACGATACAAGCCATCCCCACAAACCGCATCTGAGCAAAACAACGCTTTTCAAAGTAAAGCCAAACGCAAAGAAGCGGCATACACATGATGTATACCGCTTCTATATATAATTTCAAGTCACCTTCCTGCAGAAAAGGTAACTTAAGCGCGATCTCAGCAATAATTATTGAACATCATTCCTGAGTACTCGCTTGTAATATACGGAGATAAAGTATTGTCATTGCTGTCCGGATTCTTATAATTAACAACCGGTCTTTCAACATACTTCATAGGATCGACCGCTATATCTTTTGCCTTGTTTATAAGTGCATCTGTAAAATTCTTGATCGGCTTTAGCATTTCATCATTTTGAAGTCCTGCAACCGCCTGCCTGAGCATTTCATCATCTATAGAAATAGTTCCATCGCCCTCAAGCTTTATACCCATATCCTCTATAGACGACATATGCTGCCTCGCTATGCTCACAGCTTCAGCCTTAAGCTTGTCACTCTTAAACTTCGCATCCTGTTTGCCGGACGCTTCAAGTATAAATCTATTATAATTATCGACAAGAGATGAGATATGCTTAACCAGTGCTTCATTATCTCTTTTCAACCCGACATTTACCGGGGATGTAGTGACATCTTTAATTTGAATATCGAACTTACCGCCTACCGTAAAGTGATTAGATATCGCTATTCTATCTTCGCCATTCAATGTAAAGTGCGCATTCGCAGCGGGTGAAGATATCTGATCAAGCCCCAATGCCTCGACTGAACCTGTTGATAGTTCACCTCCAGACTCATAAATCTCAAACTGGCTGGTCTCGCCATTTCTTATACCGGTGCGCGCACTTCCAATCTGAAGCGCAGCTCTATTATCGCTACTTTCAACAACTTCAGCATTTAATCCTATACCGGCTCTATTTATAAGCTTTTCAAGCCTCTGTAAAACATCTATATTCTTGTCTGATTGATAAACACTAAACTGGAACTCATACTCCTGCTTGTCAATCCTGACGTCAAATGCATAATTTTCAGGCAAAAGAACTGTCGAAGAATCCTTGACCAAAAATCTTCCCGTATTAATCTGACTAGTTGCCAACTGTGAGATCTCAATATCAAATCCTGCATTTCCAACATCATCATCGGGTGTTCTTCCGATATAAGAAGCCTCTACCTTTGCATCATCTGTCGTAAACGCAGAGGTATGATTAAGCGAAGTCTTATCTTCCTGATTACTAAGCCCAAAAATTTTACCTTGAAGAAGCCTGGCCTTTTCTTTTATCTCAATCGCATCGTTGCGAGTTATATCGTCATCCGTTAGCAAATACAGAGGGGACTGTTTATTGATTTTGGCAATAGATTTATACACATCTCGAAGCTCATCCTTACGATGTGCATCAGCCTGCGTAACATCTTTAGATACATAATCTTGTATGAAATGGTTATAAACACCATTTAAAGAAACACCTGCCATATGTAGCCCCTCCTTTCTTCCTTGATAACGCACGAGTCCTTTCCTCTGCCAATCCTTTGGCATCTGCCGCGCGAGGGCACACCTAGCCACATTTAGTTACTTATATATTTACCTAAACTTGCCAATAAGTCAATAAACATATTCAAAATAAAAATTAAAAAAGTATAAATTATTGCAAACGTTTCACTGTTCTGCAACCATGTCAAGTGCTGCTCTTATAACCTGATCCATGTTGTAATACTTGTACTGCCCCAGTCTTCCACCAAAGAGGATATTGTTGTACTCGCCTGCAAGTGATGTGTACTGTGAAAAAAGATTATTATTCTTTTCATCATTCATTGGATAATATGGTTCATCACCATGTTTCCAGTTTGCAGGGTACTCTCTTGTTATAATAGTTCCTTTACCGTTGCCATACTCGAAATGCTTGTGTTCAATGATTCTTGTATAAGGAATCTCTCTTTCAGTGTAATTAACAACAGCGTTACCCTGATAGTTATCAACCTCCGGAAGCTCCTCTGTTTCAAATCTAAGTGATCTGTATTCAAGTGTCCCCAGCTTATATCCAAAGAACTCATCAATCATACCTGTAAATAAAATTTTATCGAAGCTGTCTCCACTTACTGATTCAAAAGGCTGAACAGGAATATTCCCATCCATTTTGACAAAATCATAATAATCAGTATTTGTCTTTACAGTTATAGATCCTGATAAAAATGGTACTTCCTCATCTTTTCTGATCAAAAGAAGCTTCTCAACAAGTGCTGTATAACCTCCTATAGGAATACCCTGATATCTGTCATTAAAATAATTGTTATCATAAATATATCTCATAGGAAGCCTCTTTATGATAAAGGCCGGAAGCTCCTTACAATCTCTTCCCCACTGCTTTTCCGTATAACCCTTTACAAGCTTCTCATAGATATCTCTTCCTGCAAGAGAAAGAGCCTGTTCTTCAAGGTTATCAGCAACGAACTCTGTTGTTCCCTTTTCCTGATTCATTCTCTCTATTTCTTCGCCTGCCTGTTTATCAATAATAGCCTTAGCCTCAGCAGGAGTCTTAATCCCCCACATTTTGCTGAATGTATTCATATTGAATGGCAGATTATAAAGTTCATCCTTATATGAAGCTACAGGACAGTTAATGTAGTTATTGAACTCAGCAAACCTATTAACATACTCCCACACTTCTTTATCAGAAGTATGAAAAATATGCGCACCATACTTATGCACATTAATCCCCATTTTATTTTCAGTATATATATTACCGGCTATATGATCTCTTCTATCAATAACAAGAACGTTCTTGCCCTTAACAGCCATCTCATGTGCAAACACAGCCCCAAAAAGTCCTGCTCCAACCACCAAGTAATCGTATTTCATGATACTTTCTCCTATTCTCAACTTATAATAATAACTACTTCATTATAACAAACTTTGCTCATATAACAACAAATGCACAGTTTCCAGTGATCTCATAAATGTTTTATCTCGAACAAATGAATATAAAATAAAAAAATAGCTATGCGACTTATTTTACCAATACGAAATAAGTCGCATAGCTATTTTATGCATTCTTGAATCAACAATTCAAGAATGCATAAACCAAGCCAATTTAAATCGACTTCGTCGATGAGGCTTGGTTGACTCTTCACTCATGTTCTCACGAAATCCGCAGTATATGCGGATTTCTGGAATTTAGTTCAAGATGTCATACTTTTATCAAATCATTGTGAACGATACCAGAGAAACAAAAAGCTTACCACTCTCTGGTTATGCATCCCTCAAAATATCAGTCTGCCTGGTACTTATCAAGCTGTGAGAAATCTCCCATCATATCAAGGATTTTCTTACGTCCTGCCTTATTAAGTTTAACATACTGCTGCATAACGCGGTTTTCAACAATCTTCTTGCCAAGATCTGTTCCCTGCTCCAGTGTTGAAAAATCTACCGGATTCAAGTTAAGACGATCGCACATTTTTATAACTGTACCGTAAGCCATACCCTCGATCCCCCTATCAAGTGCTGTAACAAGCGTGCTATATGGAATAGACATATCTATTGCGAACTGTCTGACACTCTTATACTGCTGTAAGATTTCTCTTTTTAAAATTTCTGCCTTTGTCATGTCATACCTCCTATTTATTTTTTATCTTGTGAATAATCATTCTTTTGGCAAAGTAAAGTCTACCACATTAACGTTTTTTCGTCATTCACTTTTTAGGGGAATTTTCTAATAAATTTTCATCAAGATTAACAAGGGTTTTTTGGCATTTTAACGAAATTGCAAGTGATAACAAGAATTTGCGAAAGTGTTCACACTTTTTTCACAATTCATTGTTACAATAACAACTTTTTTGCGTTAACTGAATATTATCGCACATCCGTTAACCGCTATAATCGACATGACAATTTACGAAAAAACAAACAGCACAAAAGTGCTGTTTATCATCATTAAATATTTGTTATTTTGTGTCGCACATAGACTTGAATTCCATGCACATATACAAGTCCCGTACTAATCCCTTATTTCCTGAATTCTATTGGTTAAATATACCATAATCTCATTGTAGGCATCTTTCGGAATACTATAAACTTTATGAACATTTCCCTCACATTGAATGTCTATAGCGCCCATTTTACGCCTAACTGCAATGATTTTTATAAAATCAGTAACATCTGTAAACGGTGATATAAAAAATCTTATCCTCATAAAAAAGTCTGTTCCCGCAAATGGGACAAAAATTTAATTTTGAACTAATCTTATCATCTAAAACTTGCTTACAATTATCACAGCGCATTGACTATTATTCGTCTCCTTTTAAACGAAGCCTTCATCTATAATGATACCATTTTGCTTTATATACTGTGAAGCCCTCACCTTACAAACGTCATTCCTGTCTATAAGTGCCACGTCAAAAGAATGATCTTTCCATGGCAATCTGCAGAGATTTAAATCCCCCCACGCCACCTCATCTGCCATATTATTTGCTATACCGGCAGCAAAAGACGTCCTGCAGACACCTGCCACATATATATCGGGAATTTCATGCTTTAAAAATGAAGCTGTTGCACCAAAACCACAGGTAAAATCTATGACTCGCAATGGTTCTCTTCTCTCGTCATATATCGCAACAATCGCAGCACAGGCTTCGTCCCATTGAAGACTAAAACTCCAGATATCAAATCCCCACTTATCAATAAACTTCTTCCGGCTATTTTCCATAGCTTCATTATGGCCCTCAAAACCACCTCCACCATGATGATAAATAAAGCTATTATCACATACATACTGCATAAATCCTGCTCTTGCAATCCTTATCCCCAGATCATCATCCTCAAAATACCCTGGTGAAAAGCGTCCGTCAAAAACCTCTCTATCAGGAGCAACCGCATCAAGAGCCTCTTTAGAAACCATAAGAGCAAATCCTGTCAGCCTGAATCGTCGTATATATGGATTGTGCCTGGGAACAGCGTTATCCTTTGAATAGTTTCCAAATATCTTAAGGCTCTCATCTAATGCCAGCTTTTTATGCCAACAATTTTCAAGCTTTTTCCCTGCATATTTTTCAAAACATAAAGGTTCTACTTCCTGAAGTGATGCGCTGTTTGAAAGCGCCGATACTGCCCCCACATTTTTATTTTCATACAACCCCATTCTCAAAAAGAAAACTGAATTAGGCATAAGTACAGCATCATTATTCAAAAAGAAAATGTCTCTATCCCTGTCGCAGTTTCGAGCTCCAAGATTACATCCCAAAGGAAATCCTAAATTTTCACCACTCTCAATAAGCTTAAAAGTGTATTTCGCAGTAGCCCTTTTTTCTTTCAAAAACTCTTTGACCAATACATCTGTTGAATCATTGTCCACCACAACAACTTCGATATCCTCCATAAAGCAGGTATTTTCTATACTCTCAATACACTTCCTTAAAAATTCCAAATCGTTGTATGACAACACCATGACGCTCAGTTTTTTTACCCTTAAAGAACTATCTTTTTTCAATTCAAAAAGCATATCTTTGATAGTTGCAGCATCTTCAGGCACTTCGCAATAAAGAAGCGCCTGCTGCACACAAAGATATGCTTTATTTAAATTTATGTCCTTATAAATCAGTCCCAACATGTAAAAGAGCTCATAGTTGCAAGGATCATATTTCAATCCCCGTGCTATAGCATCGAATTCCGCAGTGGTGTCCTCAAGCATTTCCCATAAAGAAGCCTCAAGAAGGCAAAGTCTGGCCGCATCTTTATCAGTCTTCCGGTCAATATGAAAGAACTCCTCCTGCAACTCGTAGAGGGCCTCTTTGTAATCTCCGCTCGAAATCAGCTCCTGCAGTCTTTCGTACATGCTTCACCTTACATTTTGGTCATAACAATCTATAGAATCAAAAAAAGAACTCTCAACCTTCCATCCGGTATCTTCCATAAGCTTTTTAACCATTGGTTTAAAAGAAACATAAGGCTCCGGATCCTTTCCGAAGTGTAAAAGCTTCTCATCTGCTCCAATATACTTCGCAGCCTCTTTCACAAAAACTTTAAGCTCCTTATAGTTGCCGCTTGCTATATTGTAGACTTCTCCGTCTCTGCCTTTCTCTCCAAGGAGCATTATGGCTTTAGCTGCATCTTTGGCATCGAGATAGTCCCAATACTGCCTGCAGGAACTTAAATAAACTTCCTCTCCCCGTTTAAGCTTTCTTACAAGATCAGGCAACATCCTTCCTTCCGGTTCGTACTTACCAATCAGGCTGAATATTCTGCCCCACACAAAATGTATTTCGGCTTTTTTAGCTTTATTCTTAATAAGGTGGAAAGCCGCTGCCTTTGCAGCTCCATAAGCAGAAAACGGCTCTAAAAGGGCATTCTCATCAAGCTCTTTTGAATCATCTTTTACACCATATTCCGCCTGTGACCCAATACCAACAAACACCACTTTATTTCCTTTATCAGCAAAAGAAATAGCGCTGTCCATGGCTTTAAGGCTTCCGTCTATGTTCTTAACCTGAGAATCAAAATCATCCCTTCCACCGCCCCATGATAGATGAAAAAAGATAACCTCTTTATCTTTAATATCCTCTTCATCAATAAGGTTTGGAATTTTGTCATAGTCCTCCATATCAATAAAGCGGGTTTTCAAATTCTGAGCACTTTGAAATCTGTCATTGTGCAAAGAGCCTTCTCTGCCAATGGCATAAACAACATAGTTACTTTCCAAAAGCTGTTCTACAAGATTGGCACCTGCAAATCCAAATGCACCGGTTACAATTGCAGTCCTCATCATTCCCTTCCAAGGGCCTTTCTGATAACGCTGGCCATAAACTCTATCTTTTTCTCATTCATTCCCGGATAAACACCTACCCAGAAAGCATTGTTCATGACTCTGTCAGTTACTTCCAGAGATCCAACCACCCTATAATCAACACTCTCTTTGTACTCAGCAAAGCAAGGATGTCTTAAGATATTTCCAGAAAAAAGAAGTCTTGTCTGAATATTATTTGCTTCAAGGGCCTTTGTTATATCATTCCTTGATACCCCGCTTTTCTCTTTCACGCACATGATAAAACCAAACCATGAAGGATTGGAGTTCTCTGCTGCCTCTGGAAGAATAAGAAGATCATTTACACTTTCAAGTTCCTTCCTGAGCATCGCCCAATTATTTCTACGGGCATTGGCAAAAGGAATAAGCTTATCAAGCTGAGCGCATCCAACTGCTGCCTGCATATCTGTTGCCTTGAGATTGTATCCAAGATGACTGTATACGTATTTGTGGTCGTATCCAACAGGAAGGTCTCCAAACTTGCCATCAAATCTGTGGCCACAGAAATTGTCTTTTCCCGGAGGACATACACAATCTCTTCCCCAGTCTCTAAAGCTTCTTACCATTCTATGCAGGAGTCCGTTATTGGTATAAACACATCCTCCTTCTCCCATAGTGATATGGTGTGGCGGGTAAAAGCTTGATGTTCCAATATCTCCCCAGGTTCCGGTAAATCTTGTTTCGCCATCGATCTCATATTCTGAACCGAGAGCATCGCAGTTATCCTCAATAAGCCACAAATTGTGCTTATCGCAGAACTGCCTTACAGCCTTTAAATCAAATGGATTACCTAAAGTATGAGCAATCATTACCGCTTTTGTCTTGTCGCTTAATGCCTCTTCGAGCCTTGTCACATCGATATTGTACTGAGGAATTGTAACATCAACAAATACAGGAACAGCGCCATACTGGATAATGGGTGAGATAGTTGTAGGGAATCCGCAGGCAACTGTAATTACCTCGTCACCTTTTTTTACTCTTCTTTCACCAAGTTCAGGAGCAGTAAGAGCCATAAATGCGATGAGATTAGCTGAAGATCCGCTGTTTACAAGACTCACGCCTTTTACTCCAAGAAGCTTGCCAAATCTCTCCTCGAATTCATCTGTATATCTGCCTGCAGTGAGCCAGAAATCAAGTGAAGAATCCACGAGATTTTTCACTTCCTTCTCATCAAAGACTCTCCCTGAATAAGGAATTCTGTCGCCTTTTTCAAAACCTGTATTATCCACCTTTAAAAATTTATCATAGTAATCTGCCACAAGATCTAAAATTTGTTTTCTGGCAGCTTTTTGTGCTTCATTGCCTGACATTAATCAAAATACTCCTTTATTTCTTTTTCCATAACTTCTATTGCGTGACCCTCAAGGTACCCACGAGTCCACTCTGCCGTCTTCTCAACAGCCATTTCAATATCCCACTTTGGTGCCCAGCCTAACCTGCTCTTTATTTTTGAGCAGTCGAGCTTAAGATAATTGGCCTCATGAGGACCATTATCAGATTTAATCTCTATATCCGGCTCGCCGTATTTTGCCCGGAACAATTTGGCAATCTTAAGCGTAGTGACAGCATCTGCCTCATTGGGGCCAACATTGTAAAAGCCGGCACTCTCGCCATTTTCATATTGCATTTTAGCAATCAAAAGATATGCTGAAAGAGCCTCCAGCACGTGCTGGTAAGGTCTAGTAGATTCAGGGTTTCTAAGAGTTATCTTTTGCCCGCTTCTGGCCGCTCTAACGCAATCGGGAATGATTCTGTCTTTAGCAAAATCGCCACCACCAATTACATTTCCGGCTCTAGCAGTGGATGTAGCTATCCCCATTTCCCTGAAAAATGAATTAATGTATGAATGAGTCACAAGTTCAGAGCATGACTTACTGTTGGAATACGGGTCATAACCATCAAGTTTCTCATCCTCTCTGTAGCCCCATTCCCACTCGTTGTTCTGATAAACTTTATCGGTAGTAACATTTAAAAAAGATCTGACCGTGTCCGACTCTTTTACGCACTCGCAGATGTTTACCGTCCCCATAACATTTGTTTCATAGGTATAGCGCGGTCTTTCATAAGAATCTCTGACAATTGGCTGAGCAGCCAGATGAAAAACTATCTCCGGTTTTGCCTCGTCAAAAAAAACTTTAAGTTTGTCAAAATCTCTGATATCTCCAATGCATGAGCAGATATCCTCACCCCCCCCGGAAATATCAAATAAGTTTTCATCTCCCTCAGGAGATAACGCATAGCCATAGACTTTTGCTCCTGCCATGATTAGAATCTTGGTCAGCCAGCTTCCCTTAAAGCCTGTATGACCGGTGACAAGCACCCTTTTCCCTTTGTAAAAATCTAACATTACTCTTCCTTTTGTACTTCTAAAGCTTCCTTTTCATAGTCCTGAGCAAGCTCATTATTGCCTAAAGCTTTATAACATTTGGCAATAGCAAGCCTTGGAAGCTCCTTGGATTTTTGAATGTCCAGTATACTCTCACATTCGTATGCTGCATTATAATACCACACTATAGCCTCATCATAGTCGTTTTGGCTATAGTAAAAATCACCAAGTTCGTAGCAAACCTCACTGGACATTTCAGTTATTGCGTCTTTCAAAGCATACTTCAAAAGAGCTGCAACATCCCCTTCGATAACCGCAATATGAGACAGGATGCAGCTTCCCTCTTTTATCTCATCAAGACTTCTGTGGGTATCCTGTAGCGATTCTTCGAAAAATCTTTTTGCTTTAAAAAAGTCATCATCCGTTCCTGACATCATAAGTTCTCTAGCGTACATTCCATAAAGGCGTCTTGATAAGAACTTGCCATCTTCGATAGCCTTTCTAAAGGAACACAAATCTCTTGATGAATGATTCTCAGCTGGATTATGTATGATTTCAATTTCAGAATTTACAATAACAGGATCTAAAACCACCTGCTCATGAATCGGGTCTTCCCATACAAAATATCTGACCCTCTTAAAGAGCTTGGGTCTTAATTCCCGATCATAATTGTATACTGTTCTAAAAGACAACTGGTTACAATAGTACATCTGTACAATATCAATATCAAGTTCTTCAAGATCTCTTTTCATCTGTAGGAAACGTTCACGATTGGCCTCATCAAGCTCCTCATCTGCATCTGCCGAATAAATATAGTCACAGCTTGCCTTAGAAAAAGAATAATTTCTGGCCTCACTAAAATCTCCGGTCCACTTAAAGTCATATACTTTAGCTCCGAATGCATTTGCCACCTCTTTTGTCCTGTCAGTTGATCCGGTATCAACAACAATCATTTCATCTACCAGGCCCTTTAAACTGTTCAAACACCTTTCAAGGCAGCTTTCTTCGTTTTTCACTATCATGCAAAGACTGATCGTAACCATACTATACCCCCTGGATATGCGATATTATTATAATAATCGTAACGTTTTATAGTATATTTTTCAATATCCTTTACCTCGAAACAAACATAATGTAAACTAAAAGGAGTTTTGAAAAGGACAGATTTTTTAATGAAAAAGACATTTTTACATAAATCATTAAGCGTATTTATTGTTGCTTCGCTGCTTTCCGGATGCAACATACAAGATTTCGGCAACACTTCAATTCCTGATTCTTCTGCCGACTCAGCAGTTGTTTACTCAACTACTCTGACTCCTGCAGCACCTTTTAACGGTGCATCTTATATCGAAGAGTCCAGTCTTACTTCTGTAGGTCAGGAACTTGCAGATGCTGAAGATGACGTTGACATAGAAGATGCCATAGCAGGCATAGAAATTGTGCAGAACTATGATACCGAACTAAGCGTTCCAACTTTCATCACCAAACAGGGTGATAACTGGTTCATAGTAGATTGTTATCACAATCGCGTTATTTACTCTCAGGACCTTAATGCACCTCTTGATGAATGGTACATCATGTCAAGCGATGCCACACAGCCACATACCATAGCAAGCGATGGCACTGTATACATGATCGACGACACAGAAAATAACAGAGTTCTGGTATATGAAATAGTTAATGATAAATTCGTTCATACCCAGACCTTTTATGATATTGGAAACAGACCACATTACACTGTTTACAACGAGATTACGGATACCTTTTATGTGTGGAGTTCTACTACCGGCGAGCTTTACTGTTTCAGACACACATCGGATTCAAGCAGAATGTACTTGACCGATATTCGCAAAATTGACGAACTTGATGGCATTTATGTCCGCTCTTTTTCTATAATTGATGGATACATTTACTTTGTTTCAGGAGTTTCCGACACAAATTCTGCCGCCGCTTCTAACATCATAATGTGCGACCTTGACACTTTAGAGATAAAAGAAAAATACACCGTCCCCGCAGAAATTGCAGGAATGGTGCAGATTACTAAAATTCAGGATTATTATTATATTTCAGTTTCAACAGATACAACAGGCTCACAGGACTTCGCAACCATAATAAAGACAGCCTCCCTGTCCGACTTAAGTCAGGGAAAATACGAAGACATCTATTCAGAATACTTTATTGGAGGAGGAACCCCTTACTACATCTCAAATGTAGATGACACCTATTTTCTTACAGAACACAGACTTAAAGGTCACTCAATCTGGTCTTTTAAAGTTACTGATAATAACATAACGGATGTCACCTCAATATTTTAAAGTTCCTGTCCCCTTACAATTTTTTTAATACTTCTCAAATCTTCAGCGGTTATCTGATGTTCACTGTATCTGGCCTTTTCATAAATACTAAAGGCCACAGACACTCTTCCATTTGATGCCTTTTCAAGTTCACTTGGTGTCTGACTTTTCTTAACATCAGTATAACCGCTTCCATTTTTAATATACTTCCTGAATAAGAGTCTGACTCTCCCCTCATTACTGAGCCTCATCTGCAAAAAAGATCCATTTCTTTTTCCTGATTTTTCACTTTCTTTTTTATCAAACGGACTTAAATACTCAACTTTATCACGCCCAAGCTTATCCTTAAGAACATTCCTTGAGTTCTTCAACGTCTTGTAAAGTCTGCCTATCCCCCTTATCAAAAGAACTATCGCAGCAATAAGAACAACTGCTGCCAAAACCCAGTAAAGAAATTCCCATATGCTGTGCCAAATGGAATCATCTTCATAATCTTGCGGCAGAAGACTCTGGAGATTACCAAATTCCTGTTTCTCCTGGAGCGGCACATATTCTTCCGGTTCTTTAAAACTTAAAAATCCAAAAAGCCACCTCAAGAAACTAATGACAAGATATTTTACCGCAGCAGCAATTTCTTTTCCGTAGTCGAACAAGGTACAGATAAACATTGAAACAGCCACAGTCATCACTGACAAACGCACCATTCTGCCATTATTCTTTTTTACCATCTCTATTGGAACACTTGAACCATCTTTAAAGGGAACCATTGCATCCAGTATCTGTCTGGCATTGTAATATAAAACCGCCAGAATTCCCCACACTGCTTCGCCCACAAGAACCACGATCACGCCTTCCTGTATTTTAACGATCCTGCAAAAAATGTAGAGACCAATAAAGAAAAAAGCCTCCGAAATCTCAGGATAAAAAACAAGAGTTTCTCTTATCCTCTCAAGAGCAGTGATTATTAGCACCAAAAGCAAATTGATGCACAAAAAGACAATGACCACTTCCTTCTTAAAGCCAAGCCTCAGAGACATTACACTTAAAAAATTCAGGCATAACGCTATCACTATGTTGTTTATTATCCTTAATATTTCTATTCTCTTATTCATGTATAACCACTTTGAAATCGATTTTTAAATTTTCCGGACGTTCCTGCTTCATATCCTTGGTTAAAGGGCACAGCCATAACAGTTTCCCGGACTTTTGAGCCAAGAAACCTGCTGCCTTTAAAGAATCATCACCTCTGGTGGTAGAAATATAGCAAAATGTTGTATTTTCTATATCAACGTTTGCCACTTCTCTTTCCACCAACTCCGCCATAGAATTGGGTAACGTCTTCTCAAGGTCAATCCTTGCAAGAGCTCTTTTTATGCTAACCATATGAAGTGATGATGCTCCCGCCATAATAAAGATGCTTTCCCCTGTAACCTTGTCTCTACCATTGGTCAAAAGAGATACCGGCACATTTTCCTCGATAAATCTCCCCGCTAAAGACATAGTTAGTCTTATGCAATCCTCCAAAAGTTCCCTTTCGAACAATATTCCCGGTTCATCCACATTTAAAATAAACATCACTTCCTGAGAAGATGTATGATCATGCAGGTTCACCTTCAGATTTCCTGTCTTGGCAGTTGCCTTCCAGTTCACCATGTTCTGCGGATCGGTCTTGGAATAATCCCTGATCCCACGAAAAGTAAAATTATCCTCATACAAAAAACGCTTTGAAAGCACATCTCCCATAAGCTGTCTAAATGGCACTTCTGTCTTACTGACAGAAAGCGGCGCCGGATAGACATAGAGATTCGTGTGCTGTTCAAAGGTGTTATATCTGATATCAGGGCTAAAAAGATCTGATGCCTTGAGAGAAGTCTTCAAAATGCTAAAATATCCTCTCTTTTGACAATCAAGTTCCAACTTTCTTGTTATTTTTTCATATAATCCCAGGCTAAATACGTCCGTCACATTGACCCTGTCAGAGACAGAGGAATTGGTCTCTTCTGAAAATGTAAGTCCCCTATCAGTCTGAAAGCTGACCTGCAAGATGTGCAGGGGCAAAAAATTCCTGTTAGTGATAACTTCCTGTAAATGAGCCTTCTCGCCCTCATTTACTGCTTCTTCAACAAAATCAAGCCTCGCCATAAGCCCTTTGTCCCAAAAATTACCAAAGAGCCATTTTTCCAAATGATATAAAGCGAAAATAACTATTGGTATAAGTATAATAGGCATCAGAAATCCTCAGTCGGTACAGAAATTTCATCAAGAATGCTATGAATTATTCCACTTGCATCCGTATTCACTCCATAGCCGGAAGCCAGAATAAGTCTATGAGCCAAAACAGGCACTGCAAGTCTCTTGATATCCTCAGGAACAACATAGTCCCTTCCTTCAGCAAAGGCCAAAACTTTGGCACAGTTAAGAAGTGCAAGACTTCCCCTTGTGCTAACGCCGGAAGAAACATCTCTTCTTTTTCTGGTAGCAACTATAATATCTGCTATGTACTCCTTTATCTGAGGGTGAACTTTTACCTTCATAGCCTCACCATGCATTTCTTCTATTTCTTTTGGACCTGTCACAGAGCTGATCTTTTCTAAAGCTTCTCCGCTTCCACTACCATCAAAGCGCTCTAGAATTTTTATTTCTTCATCTCTGTCAGGAAATCCGACAGACAGCTTCATAAGGAATCTGTCCAGCTGCGCTTCAGGGAGAGGGAAAGTTCCACTAGTCTCAACTGGATTCTGTGTCGCAATAACAAAAAACGGCCTCTCAAGAGTTCTTGTCTGCCCGTCAATTGTAACCTGCCTCTCCTCCATACATTCAAGAAGTCCTGCCTGTGTTCTTGGAGTTGCCCTGTTTATCTCATCCGCCAATAGAATGTTACAAAAAACCGGACCCTTGTTAAAAACAAACTCTCCCTTAGACATCTGATAAACATTAAGTCCTGTGATATCAGACGGGAGAAGGTCCGGTGTAAACTGAATTCTCTTAAAACTTCCATCTACTGATCTGGCCAGTGCCTTAGCAAGCATGGTCTTGCCGGTTCCAGGGACATCTTCTAATAGAACATGTCCACCGGCCACCATAGCAACCACCGTCAAAAGAACTGTCTCGTCCTTACCAACTAACACCCTGCCAATATTGTCTCGGATATCCTTTATGCTCCCCATATCAAACAACCACTACCTTGTTTCTTCCTGTATTTTTGGCCTTGTACAAAGCTGAATCAACATTCTGTATAGTCTTCGCGAAATCACCCGTGTACTTGGAAACACCCACAGATACTGTAAATGGAACAGGTGTATCTGTAGCAGCCTCTATATCGCGCCTGAACTGTTCCATTCTTGCGCAGGCATTATTCACATCGCAGTTCTTGAAGATAATAATAAATTCCTCACCGCCAAATCTGATAACATAATCATCACCGTGAGTTTCAGTTGAAAGCTTTTTACCTATATACAAAAGTGTAAGGTCCCCTGTATAGTGACCATGCTCATCATTAACCTGCTTAAAGTAATCGATATCAAGCATTGCTATTGCAATAGGCTCCTGAGCATCAATAAGAGCATTCTTTGTTACAATTTTTTCCAAAAGGTGTCTGTTATAAACCTGAGTGAGTGGATCTGTAACCATCGCAAGTTCAAGCTTCTGACGAACCCTGTAATGATCAAGGTAGTACAATGTCAAAAGAATGTGTGAACATACAACCGCAAGACCAACCGGAATCTGCAGTGCAAGGATAATATCAAGGTTTGGATAATGATTAAAAGTGTTGGTGATAAGGATCTCAAGAATAAAGATCACACTGGAAAGGAAGGTATATCTTGGCCTTGAAACGAATCCAACGGTCAAAAATACCACGTTCATGATAATAAAGCCTTCACTGGCATGAACCTTGATCTCAAGATGATAGATGGCCCACATAGTTGCCAACACTATGCAATGGGCAAGAGCAAAATCCAAAAAGGTAATGAGCTTGCTGTCACGCACAAAATTAATGAGCACCAAAAAAAGCGCCAGCGCCACAAGTATTGAAAATCTGGGAATAAGTGTCGGAAGATAAGTGCCATTGAGCAAATAATCCGAGAAAATATATGTAATAGAAACAAATGCGCCAACCACTAAGCTGATAGCCACATAATTCTGATAATAATCGCACTTTGACTGGTAAAAATCAGCCAAATCATCATCATTCATAGAACGGTAATCTTTAAATAGGTTCCATAAAGCTTTAGCATTCTCAATAATTTTCATAAACACAACTCCCCTAATACAATATTGTACTAGGAATACATAAATTTCGAAAGCTATTTTTTGAATAAAAAACATCAAAAAAGGATGCGACACAAAAGCCGCATCCCCTGTGATTATTCTTCTGAAGTATCTCCAACCGGCTTTCCACCTGTTGCAAGCCACTTAAGATATGCATTGATAAATGGATCAAGATCACCATCAAGAACGCCATCTGCGTTAGATGCCTTAAATCCTGTTCTTGTATCATTAACCATTGTGTATGGCTGAAGTACATAGGATCTGATCTGGCTTCCCCATGCATTATCCTTCACTTCACCACGAATTCCATCAAGCTTTGCTGCCTGTTCTTCCTGTTTCATGATGAACAGTTTAGCCTTCAACATCTGCATAGCCTTATCTTTGTTCTGGAACTGTGAACGCTCATTCTGGCAAGCAACTACAACACCTGTAGGAATATGTGTGATACGTACAGCTGATGATGTCTTGTTGATGTGCTGTCCACCGGCACCACTTGAACGATATGTATCAATTCTAAGATCATCAGGATTGATCTCTACATCTACGTCCTCTTCAATATCAGGCATAACATCGCATGATACGAATGATGTCTGACGCTTAGCCTGCGCATTGAACGGGCTGATACGAACAAGTCTGTGAACACCATGCTCTGACTTTAACAGTCCATAAGCATTTGTTCCTGAAATCTGGAATGTAACTGATTTGATTCCTGCTTCATCTCCGTCGAGAAGATCGAGAACTTCTGTTGTAAAGCCCTTTCTCTCTGCCCATCTTGTGTACATACGATAAAGCATGCTTGCCCAGTCACAAGCTTCTGTTCCGCCTGCTCCTGCATTGAGACGAAGGATTACGTCATATTTATCATAAGGCTGATTGAGAAGATTGCTGATACGGATATTCTCTAAAGTCTCTTCAAACTCATCAAGCTCTGATCTGATTTCAGCAGCCATATCATCATCATCTACGCCTTCTGCATTCTGCATATCAATAAGGTCAATAATATCACCGTACTGATTGTTAAGTCTTTCGATGTTTTCAACAAGATCCTGCATATTCTTAAGATCTTTTGTCTTTTTGTTGGCCTTTTCTGCATCATCCCAGAAACCAGGCTCTTCCATCTCACGGCTAAGCTCTTCAATTATTTTTTTCTTAGACTCAAGGTCAAGGGAAGCAGTTACTTCTTTTAAAGTATCCTGCAAGTTCTGAATCTCAACCTTCATCTGATCTAAAACTACCATATACTTACCTTTCTAATTACTTAAACTCTTCCATGACAATTCTTAAACTTTTTACCACTTCCGCATGGACATGGATCATTTGGATAAACCTTAGCTTCAACTCTCTTAACAGGAGTCTTTGCAACTGAATCATCCTTATTTGTTCCTGTAACCTTGGCTACCTGCTCACGCTCAACCTTCTCCTCGATGTGAACATGGAAAAGAAGTCTTACTGTATCTTCCTTGATGTTTCTGGTCATATCATCAAACATCTCGTAGCCTGCAAGCTTGTACTCAAGCTTAGGATCTCTCTGGCCATATGCCTGAAGACCGATTCCCTGACGGAGCTGATCCATATCATCGATATGATCCATCCACTTTCTGTCAATTACTTTCAGAAGGATTACACGCTCAATCTCACGGATTGTTTCTGGCTCAGGGAACTCTGCTTCTTTTGTCTCGTAAAGCTTAACAGCTTCCTCTTTTAACTGCTGAAGAAGACCAGCCTTTGTAAGAGTTTCAATGCGGCCTCTTGTAATCTTCTTAAGTGGTACAGTTGGAAGAAGTAGCTCATTGAGTTCGCCAAGATTCCAGTTATCAGGATCATTTTCCTCTCCAACAACTGTTTCTACTGCATTCTCTACAATATCCGTTATCATCTTGTAGATAGAATCCCTCATAGAGTCACCATCGAGAACTTTCTTACGTTCTGCATAGATGATTTCTCTCTGCTCATTGTTAACCTGGTCATACTCGAGAAGGTTCTTTCTTATCGCATAGTTGTTGGACTCAATCTTCTTCTGAGCTGATTCAATAGCCTTTGAAAGAGATGAGTGCTCAATTTCCTGTCCATCAGGAATCTTAAGAGCATTGAACATTGCTATAAGTCTCTCTGAACCAAAGAGTCTCATGAGGTTATCCTCAAGTGAAAGGTAGAACTTGGATTCACCGGGATCACCCTGACGTCCGGCACGACCACGGAGCTGATTGTCGATACGTCTGCTCTCGTGTCTCTCTGTACCGATGATCTTAAGTCCGCCTGCTGCCCTTGCCTCTTCGTCAAGCTTAATATCTGTACCACGGCCTGCCATGTTAGTAGCGATTGTAACAGCGCCGTGCTTACCAGCCTCTGCTACTATCTCAGCTTCCATTTCATGGAACTTGGCATTAAGTACCTGATGCTGAATACCACGTTTTCTAAGGAGCTTACTTATTTCCTCAGAAGACTCAATAGTGATAGTACCAACCAGTACAGGCTGTCCCTTTGCATGAGCTTCCTCTACTGCATCGCAGATAGCGTTCAACTTCTCTTTTTTAGTCTTATAAACTGCATCCTGAAGATCCTTACGGATAACAGGCTCGTTTGTAGGAATCTCGATAACGTCCATTCCGTAGATATCACGGAATTCTCTCTCCTCTGTAAGAGCAGTACCTGTCATACCACATTTTTTCTCGAACTTGTTAAAGAAATTCTGGAAAGTGATAGTAGCAAGAGTCTTGGACTCTCTTTTAACCTTAACATGCTCTTTTGCCTCGATTGCCTGGTGAAGGCCGTCTGAATAACGTCGTCCCGGCATTACACGGCCTGTGAACTCATCAACAATAAGAACTTCATCATCCTTAACGATGTAATCATGATCTCTCTGCATAAGGTTGTTTGCACGAAGAGCAAGGATGATATTATGCTGAATCTCAAGGTTTTCAGGATCAGCAAGGTTCTCGATTCTAAAGAATCTCTCAACCTTGGCAACCCCCTGTGCTGTAAGGTTTACAATCTTATCCTTCTCGTTGACGATAAAGTCACCGGTCTCTTCTCTCTCAACACCCATGATGGCATCCATCTTAGTGAGATCTTCCATATCCTCACCACGTGTCATCTGCTTTGCAAGGATGTCACATGCCTCATAAAGCTTGGTTGATTTATCAGACTGACCTGAAATAATAAGAGGTGTTCTTGCTTCATCAATAAGGATAGAGTCTATCTCATCGATGATGGCATAGTTAAGTCCACGAAGAACACACTGCTCTTTATAGATCGCCATGTTATCACGAAGGTAATCAAATCCAAGTTCGTTGTTTGTTACATAAGTGATATCACAGTTATAAGCAGCTCTTCTCTCTTCAGAAGTCATACTGTTTAAAACAACACCGACAGTAAGACCAAGGAATTCATGGATCTTACCCATCCACTCAGCGTCACGCTTTGCAAGATAATCGTTTACTGTTACTACATGAACGCCTTTACCCTCAAGGGCATCGAGGTAAGAAGGAAGAGTAGCTACAAGTGTCTTACCTTCACCGGTTCTCATCTCAGCGATTCTCCCCTGATGAAGGATAACGCCACCAATAAGCTGTACTCTGAAGTGTTCCATTCCAAGAACACGCTTACCTGCCTCACGAACTGTCGCATATGCCTCTGGCATAATATCATCAAGTGTCTCCCCATTTGCCAGTCTCTTCTTGAACTCATCTGTTTTGCCTCTGAGTTCTTCATCGGAAAGAGCCTGCATCTTTGGTCTCATAGCCTCAATTGAATCAACAGTACTGCGAATTCTCTTAAGTTCTCTCTCGCTATGTGTACCAATAATCTTATCAATAATACTCATGTTTTATTCCTCATAAAAAAGGGCATAATAACCCAATATTTTAGCAAAAGTCCGTTGTACATTGTAGCAGATTAATAATAGCTTTTCAATACGCTTGTCGTCATAGCAAATATCTAATGACATGCCCCTCATGCGCAAAAAGGTGCCGGTCAAAATGACCGACACCACTGATAAATTATCAATATTCTTTTGCCTGTTCCTCACCATTAAGTACTCGAATAGCACCCTGTGCAAGAGCAAGAAGCTCATCCTCGCCCGGATATACAGTTACAGGGCAGATCCAGTCAACTCTCTCTTTGATGGCATCAGTGATCACCTGGCCGTAAGCAATACCACCTGTAAGAATGATCTGGTCAACTTTACCCTTTAGTACTGTTGCGCAAGCACCAATGTTTTTACAAATCTGGTAAACAAAAGCATCACGGACAAGAATAGCCTTCTCATTACCCTCTTCGCACATCTTGTTAACTTCTCTCATATCGTTAGTTCCAAGATATGCATTAAGTCCGCCGCCTCCGACGATTTTCTTCTTCATCTCATCATATGTGTACTTGCCTGAGAAGCACATATCTACAAGAGCCTTTGCAGGAATACCATTGGCTCTCTCAGGTGAAAATGCACCGTCACCGTTAAGTGCTGCGTAAACATCTATCATCTTGCCGTTTTTGTGAACACCTGTTGATGTACCACCACCCATGTGTACAACAATTACACTGATCTCGTCATATTTTTTGCCAATTTCTTTAGCGTATCTTCTTGCAACAGCTTTCTGATTAAGAGGATGGTCGATAGATACACGTTCAATCTCAGGAACACCTGAAATACGTGCTACAGGTTCCATCTCGTCAACTACAACAGGGTCAACAATGTAAGAAGGAACACCGATCTCATCACCGATCTCTCTTGCAAGGATGCCGCCAAGGTTAGAAGCATGCTGGCCCTGAACACCCTTTCTAAGATCCTCTAAAAGAGCATCTGTGCACTCATATGTGCCGCCCGGGATAGGTCTTAAGAGACCGCCCCTTCCAACTATTACGTTAAAAGACTTAATATCAATACTCTCTTTTTTTAGGAAATCAAGAATGATGTTCTTACGGAAATCCTTCTGATCGATTATGCTTGCGAACTGATTGATCTCCTCAGTGCTGTGTCTTAATGTTTCCTCTTTTACAAGAGTCTCATCTTCAAAAATACCAACTTTTGTAGAAGTAGAACCGGGATTTATGATCAAACTTTTTATCATGATTATTCTCCTATTTTTAATGTAGTTACGCCTCGACAAAACCTCGTCAAGTTCTCTCAGCTTACTTATTTGCTACTACTGCAGCAAGTGCGATTGAGTTAACCTTAACTTCAACAGAATCTGATCTTGATGTAAGGATTACCGGTGCCTTTGTTCCTGTAAGAATGTTACCGTTCTTAACCTTCGCAAGTCTTACGATAGTCTTGTATGTAAGGTTTCCTGCGTGGATATCAGGGAAAAGAAGGATATCAGCATCGCCGACGATCTTTCTGTCAAGTGCTCCTGCTTTGTGCTGAGCTGCCTCAGGATCAATTGCAAGGTCCATTGAAAGAGGTCCGTCAACGATACAGTTCTTGATCTCGCCCTCTTCGTTAAGTCTTGTGAGCTCTGCTGCCTCAACAGTAACAGGCATCTTAGGGTTAACAACTTCTACTGCTGCAAGTGGAGCAACCTTAGGGCAGTCAACACCGCAAGCTCTTGCAACATCTACTGTATATTCAATAATAACTTTCTTATCTTCAAGTGTTGGATATGGCATGAAAGCAACGTCTGTAAGGAATAAGAGACGATCAATGCCTGGAATTTCAAATACGCAAACATGAGAAAGCGGACGGCCTGTACGAAGACCAACTTCTTTATCAAGAACGCTCTTAAGGAAGTCTTTTGACTCAAGAGCACCCTTCATGTAAATATCAGCCTTGCCTGATGACACAAGTGAAACTGCAGTACGAGCTGCCTCAATAGTATCCTTAACATCAATGATCTCAAAGTCAGAAAGGTCCATTTCAACCTCTTTTGCCTTCTCCTCGATCAGGTCCTTATCACCAACAAGGATAGAATCTACGATTCCTCTCTCTTTTGCAATCTTGACAGCCTCAAGTACGTGTGTGTCCTGTGCAACTGCAACAGACATTTTCTTGGTGCTTGCTGTCTTAAGTTTAGCAAGAATGTCGTCAAAACTCTTACTCATTTTAATAAACCTCCATTTGTCTATAAACTAAAGAAAGTGTTAAACTTCGCCATATGACAAAAGTTTAACACTCCCTATTGTTAATTTCAACGTCTTTATAAATTTTTTATTAGAATTTAGAATCCTTCCATTCTGCGCTGTTTGCGGAATTCACGCCTCTTGATGGCACCCTCCCACTCAGCCTTTTCATTTTCAGTCTTTATATTAAGTCCGTAAGGAACAAGGCATGGTGTCCCGTCGTCATCGATGCACACCTCAGTAAGATATGCTCTGTTGAGCACATGGCGCATTCCCGTCTTAACATCCTCAACATAGGTATCTACCCTTACTTCCATTGAAGTTTTGCCAACATATGTGATCTTGCCTATCATTACAAGAACATCTCCGAGAACTGCCCCCTGTTTGAACTGCATATTGTCGATTGCTGCCGTAGCTATAGGATTTCCTGAATGCCTTACAGCTACTGTTCCTGCAACCTCATCGATCCAGCTCATAAGTTTTCCGCCGAAAAGTCTGTCCTCGGCGTTGATATCATCATACTTAACCACCTTAGTCCATTCTGTGATGGAATCCTCAACATTTTTGTTTGCTATCTGCTTGTCAACATGAAAAACCTTGCCCATACTCGATACCTCCAAAAAGAGATTTTTATACCTATAATTCTAACCTAAAATTCATATAAACGCCATCTCAATCATCATTACTCTTTGTTTAAAAAAATGCTGTATGCTATTATAATCTAAGAATATTTTTAGGAGCATTTTAATGGCAAAAATCAGCTTTATCATTCCCGTATATAACACAGCCAAATACATTGCCAAGTGTATGGATTCTGTTTTAGGACAGACATTTTCAGATATAGAGATAATCATTGTAGATGATGGTTCAACCGATGGTATTAGTCCTGTACTTTGTGATAAGTACGCAGACAAAGATACACGTGTCAAAGTAATACACAAGGCAAACGGAGGTCTCATGTCCGCATGGATTGAGGGTTCGAAAGCCGCCACATCTGATTACTTATCTTATGTAGACAGCGATGACTGGATTGACCTTGATTTGGCAAAAGAACTGATGGCATTCACTGACCCATCTTTTACAGATTCAGAAATTATTTCCAGCAACTACATTGTTGAAAAAGCAGGCGAACGCCGCAAGGAAACTCAGTCTCTTGCACCTGGAATTTATATGGGAAAAGACCTCGAAGAGCTACATTCGCACATTCTCGGCGATGAAGTACGACCGATCACCATGTCCAGATGTATGAAGCTTATTTCAAGAAAGCTCCTTATGGAGAATCTGAAATACTGCAATACTGACATCTCTATGAGTGAAGACGTGAACATTATTCTTCCGTGCCTTCTGGACTGTAAAAGACTTGTAATAGTAAAGGAAGGATATTTTTATCACTACAGACTTGTAGGTTCATCCATCGCCCATTCCTACAGTCCCAAACTGCTTACCAATCTTGAACTTACCGATAAAACCTTTAGAAGTATTTTCGCCGACAAAAATATACCTGATTATGACAGACAAATGGACAGGGAATATGTCATTATGCTGCTCATTGTGCTAAAAAATGTACTTAGAAGCACTGACATGGGCACCATCAAAGGTGTCAGGGAAATATTCCTGAGCCCTGATATAAGAAAAAAAGTGATGTCAACCAAGGTAAACATCACTTCCAGATCAAACCGATTACTCTATACCTGTATAAGACATCCCAATGCATTTACCGTAAGTTTATGCAAGTTAATCATTAGTATATATGACAAAAAAACCAATTGATATCAATAAATGCGGCATAAATCAACTGTTTATGCCGCATTTTCTATTACATATTTATGATGCCAAATACATTAAGTATCGCACTTACTAAAATAATAAGAACAAATAAAGGACAAAGGAATCTGATCATAAAAGAGAAGACTCTTTTTCTTTTGAATGGATGTCCATCCTGCTCAACTTCCGCTTCAAGCTTATCAATTCCCATAAACCTGGTTATAAGTACACATGTAGCGACAGCTGCTATAGGCATCATAACTGAGTTTGTAAGGAAATCAAAGAAATCAAGGAACTGCATTCCTATTATTGTCACAGAGCTAAGAGGCCCATTTCCAAGGGATGAAAGGCTTCCAAGTACAAGCATGATGACAATCATTATTATGCTTCCCTTTTTTCTGCTCCATTTAAACTCATCAGAAAATGTTGAAACTGCGCTCTCTGTAAGTGCAATGGCACTCGTAACTGCCGCAAACAAAACAAGTGCAAAGAAAAGGATTCCTATAATCTTACCAAATCCCATGCTTGCAAATATCTGTGGCATAGTTATGAACATAAGTGATGGTCCTGCCTTGAGCATGCTCTCATCTCCGTGATAAAAAGAGAATACTGCAGGAATGATCATAAGGCTGGCAAGAATAGCTATTATGGTGTCAAAGAACTCAACCTGCTTGGTTGAACCTTCAATGCTGACTTCCTTTTTTACATATGAGCCGAAAGTGATAAGGATTCCCATCGCTATTGATAAGGAATAAAACATCTGGCCCATAGCTGTAACTATAGTCATAATGGAAAAGTGCTGGAAATTAGGGACAAAGAGGTATTTTACCCCCTCCAAAGCACCCGGTCTTGTTACTGAGTATACACAGATAATAACTGCAATTACCACAAGAACAGGCATAACCATTTTTGATACACGCTCTATTCCGCCCTCAACTCCCATGAATATTACTATCATGACAAGAGCAGCAAAGACTACAAACCAAATCTCTGACGCAATACCATCAGTTATAAAATCGGTAAAAAAGGTATCACCCGCTATCACATTCACATCATTTGTGATGTATTCATAAAGATATTTGCATACCCAACCGCCAATTACTGAATAATAGGGGACGATCAAAATCGGGATAATAGCATTGATCCATCCGCCAAGTCCCATCCATTTATTGTTGCTGATACTGTTAAATGCTCCAACCGGACTTTTCTTGGTATATCTTCCAATAGCAGTCTCAGCAATTATCATGGTATATCCAAATGTAAGCGCCAAAAGAATATACACGATAAGGAAGATTCCTCCGCCATATTTAGCGCAAAGATAAGGGAATCTCCAAATATTTCCCAAGCCTACTGACGCGCCTGCCGCAGACAATACAAAACCAATTTTTCCTGAAAAAGATCCTCTGTGTTCCTGTTTCAAAATACTACTCTCCAATCTATAATAACTTCTTTCAAAAAAGCATAAAAAAAATTATACACTAACGCCTCAAAATACGCTACCGGTTTAACGCAATAAAATCCAAACAACAGGTCTTATTGCCCCACCTGGCTTATTTACTACTTTTTCATCCATAACGATTGTTCCGTCAACCGTTACAATTGGTGCAGTTATACATGGAGTTGTATTTTCACCTCTAAGCCACCACCATGAGGATCTGTAGCCTTTCATATCCCAATTGTTGACCTTGCTGGGAGTGTTGATGTTCACTCCGTTTCTGGTCGCAACATCTGTTATTGCAATTTGCCTTGCCTCATCATTTTCAAAAAACTCTTCTGCTTCCTCAGGGGTTAACAAAGTCAGCATATCCCCATCATTTTGAAGGATGATATCCGCTTCCTTACCACTAAAGCTCCCCGTGAACTCTTTTGAATTTATAAGCTTTCTAATATCTGAATCTTCCCAGGTTATCTCCTGATGATGCTGATTGTAATAGCTTCCTGCGATTCCATACTCGCACATAAGGCACAGCCTGTCGTCCTGCCTCTTTACAACTTCCCAGGTCAGCCTCTCTTTCCCGGGATTGTTAATCTTGGTATTATAATGCCCAAACTTTACTACATCGCCCACCTGCGCATCCTTAAAAACAGCGCATTCTTCACTGAATTCTTTTGAAATAACAACTGAATGGATTACAGGGATTGCTATTACTGCCAAGCCGCACATAAGAGCTAAAATGATCGCTACCTTTTTTAAATTTGTTTTTTTGCTCTTCGTTGTTTCAAAAGAATTATTCAAAAGTTCTTTTACAGCCTTGACAGCAAAATTTGTAACCGGCGCGATGACAGCCGCAAGGCCTATACTTACGCCAATTATGATCACATATCTTAACAAGTCACTCACCCTTATATCATGCAAAAGAGTATTCACCACATAGCCATGTACCAAAAACAGCGGAAGCAAAATGCTCCCAAGATACTCAAGTATTCTGCTTTTTAGCGGGAATCTCATATTGAGAAGAAGCACAAAAGTCGTAAAAATAATACATGTAACCATCTGTACAAATAGAGTTATCGCTGCAAAACTCGCCCCATCATGCACCCATTCACGATAATAGCCATAGTGATCAAGGCAATAGATATTGCCTGCTGTCATGAGCAGCGTAAGAATTCCCATCACAACAACAAATGGATAGTAAGCTCTTTTTAATTTACTCTCTATCTGTTCCTTGAACCTTGCATATATAAGCCCATAGCAAAAGCAGATCGTAGAATTGTACCACCACTCGCCTCTAAACCAGTGGACCTTTCCTTCATATGGATCATGGCCCTGGAAAAAGCTAAATCCAATCAGTGCAACTGTTAAAAGACACAGCAAAAACAGCGCCATGTCCTTGTTCTTCACAACTGAAAAAACGCCATAAAACAAAAGATACAAAATAACAATCTCTATCACAAACCAGCCATTACTGTTTACCAATATAAGACCAAGTATCTCTTTTAACCCCTTAACTAAACCAAGGGATTCTTTTTTATAGAACAACTGGGCCAAAACAATCAAAAGATTGGTAATCCAAAAAGGGATAAGCACCGCCGGAAGGCGTTTTTTAAGAAAACCTCCAAGATAGTCCTCTTTACTTAGATAGCTATAGATAAGCCCATATCCAGAAAAGAAAAAGAACAGTGCTGTGAACATAAATCCTATGTAACTAAATACAGTGATGGGTCCTTTAGGATTATTTCCATATGACGTTATCTGCTGTGTGACGTGATGTATCATGATTCCGATGCACGCAAGCGCCTGGATCTGCTTACTCTGCTTCAGATTTAGATAGTCCTGCGAAAACTGTATCTTTCTTCCCCTAAAGATGCCTTCCTCCATTGTCCATAATCCCCCACTCATAGTAATATGCATTCTTGAATCAACAATTCAAGAATGCATCAACCAAGCTAATTTAAATCGACTTCGTCGATGAGGCTTGGTTGACTCTTCACTCATATTCTCACGAAATCCGCAGTATATGCGGATTTCTGGAATTTAGTTCAAGATGTCATGCTTTTTGCTACATTTATTATAAACACGTTTTCTTTTTATCGGTAGCATGTATTGTTGCAATATTTTTGTATACAATTATACATTTTACTTCCTTTTCTGATTTTAATGTGATAAAGTAAAAAAAACTTTTTTAATAGGATGGAGAGTCATATGGAGAAATTTTTATCAACTGTTGAAAACGTCAATAATGCCGTAAACGGATTTGTTTGGGGACTTCCAATGCTTGTTCTTTTAGTAGGAACAGGAATTCTTATGACATGTCTCACTAAATTTTTCCAAATATCCCACTTTAAACATTGGGTTTCGAACACGATCGGTGGAATATTTAAAGACTCGCATGTCACTGCACATACGAAAAAGAATGACACTCAGATATCTCAGTTCCAGAGCCTGTGTACAGCACTGGCAGCTACAATTGGAACAGGTAATATCGCCGGTGTTGCTGCTGCCATCGCATCAGGTGGCCCAGGTGCTATTTTTTGGATGTGGATTGTGGCATTTTTCGGAATGATGACTAACTTCTCAGAAAATGTACTTGGTATTTACTACCGCAGAAGAAACGAAAGAAATGAGTGGTGCGGCGGTGCTATGTATTATCTTCGTGACGGCCTGGGTTCCAAGCCCGGCTGCAAGGTTGCAGGCTCTGTCCTGGCAGTTCTTTTTAGTATCTTCTGTATCCTAGCTTCATTTGGTATCGGCAACATGGGCCAGATCAATTCAATCGCAGTCAATATGAACACTGCCTTTGGTATCCCAAGCATTGTTACCGGAATCTTACTTATGATCATTGCAAGCCTTGTTATCGTTGGCGGTCTTAAGAGAATCGCCTCTGTCACAGAAAAACTTGTTCCTTTCATGGCTATCATATATATGGTCGGCGCCATCATAGTCTGCATCATGCACATTGACCAGCTTGGCGCAGTATTTACATCAATCATCAAAAGTGCCTTTGGCCTTCGCGCTGTAGGCGGCGGTATTGTAGGTAGCGGCGTAGCAATGGCTGTTCAGTGGGGAATGAAAAGAGGAGTATTCTCTAACGAAGCCGGACTTGGCTCATCAGTAATCGTTCACTCAAGCTCAAACGTTCGTGAGCCTGTAGTTCAGGGAATGTGGGGAATTTTCGAGGTATTTGCAGATACTATAATCGTATGCTCCATCACAGCTTTTGCAGTTCTTTCAAGTGGTCTTGTGGACCTTGAGACCGGCGTTGTAACTTCAAGTCAGGTATCAACCGCTCTTGTCGCTGAAGCTTTTTCAACTGTATTTGGTAAGTTCGGATATGCCTTTATCGCAATCGCTATTTTGCTCTTTGCCTTCTCTACTACTCTTGGCTGGAGCCAGTACGGAAGCAAAGCATTTGAATATCTTTTCGGAAGAAAAAATATAAAGTTCTACCACATCATTTTCGTAGTATTCATCGTATTTGGCGCAACTATGGATCTTACACTTGCCTGGGATCTTTCAGATACATTCAACGGAATGATGGCAATACCTAACCTTATCGGTGTCCTTTCACTAAGCGGCACAGTTATGCAGATCACTCATAACTACGTTCAGAGAGTCATTCTCCATCAGAACGTAAAACCTATGCTCTCCGCAATTGATGATATTCAGGCATTGCATGAAAAAGAACTATAACACCCTTCGGGTGGTCCTAGCAATGTCATTTAGATAAGAAAATGCAGTAAATGCGAAATAGGCATGCTACGTTCTTCAGATTATATAGTAGCGTGGACATCTACGTGACACCGCTTTATCTTTAGACTGTTATCACGTAGTTTCGCAATGATTTTCTGGCATTCTACGTGATACACCCACGTTAACAAGCCTCTCCTCACGTATTTTTTCCAAATATCTGTTTATTTTTACGTGTTCTACTACTAATAAAGAGCAGCATCTCACGTAGACGCTATAAATATCATGCTTGTTGCTCTGTCACAACTTTTTCTTATCTAAATGGCATTGGGACGGAGTCAGGGGGACATTTGTCCCGGGCTGTTTTATAATATTATCGTAATCGCTGAAAATGCAGAATTCTGCATTTTGGGAGAGACTTTGTATGAGTGGTAAATTGTTTGCACAGGCAATAACAAAAGTGATATCGGGAGTGCTGCTTGTAGGTTTTCTTTTGTTCTTATCAATGCCTCTTGTGCTTGGATCGGTTATTTCTTTTGCCATCATGCTCTTAAATATTCCAATAATCGCTAAACGTATCCGCAATGAAGAACAGGTACTTGAAGAAGGGTTTGAGGGATACTCTGATTACAAAAAGCGGGTAAGGTACAAGGTTATACCACTGATCTGGTAAAGCGACGTATTCCGCCCGAACTCAAAAGGTACTATATAATTCCCCAGGTATATGTGGTATATCTTGATTATAGGGACATTTAATATGGTCAATTACCCATTTACAAAAGGAGACTTATATTATGAAAAAGAATATTCGCATGGTTTTACTTGGGGAACTTTTGCTCTTTGTGGCAGTATTTACTTTTCTGCTCCTGGGGGGAAGCTACGGATTATCAGCTGTGGCGTAGTTTATAGATCTTCCATCACTGATCATTATTCTGCTTATCCTGATCCCGGGGCTTCTTATCATGGGAGAATGGAAAGACTTTGTAAAGTCGTTTTCTGTGGGGATCAAAGATTACAGGCTTCTTGAGCTGAAAAACATAATAGAAGCCGTTGCGGCGGCTCAGAAGCTCACGGTCTTTGCAGCTCTTTTTGCAATCATAATATCAGGAGTGCTCATCATGGGCCATCTTGATGACATGTCGACTCTGGGTCCCAACCTGGCAGTCTGCTTTTTGTCCGGACTGTACGCTGTTATTATTGAGTTCTTCCTTCTGCCGCTAAGGCTCAATGCTGAGCGCAGGATGAATGAAGAAATGGATATGGAAGATGAGTTATGCCGGAATAACAAAGGATAAGTATCTTCAGGTGGCAAGGCAATTCGGACTTACAAAAAGAGAGCTTGAACTGGGATATTTAAAGGTGTCCGGTTTTTCAAACCGAAGAATAGCATATATGCTTGGAATCTCGGAGCAGACAGTCAGGAATCACTTCACCAGTATATATGAGAAGGCCTGGGTCCCTAGAAGAAAAGAATTTAAAGAACTTTTTCGCCCGACAGATAAGGCAGCATGCCTGCCCGGAAGGAACGAAAATGAAAGTGTCTCTCAAAAAAGCAGTTATAGCGATCATCATTGCAAACAGCATATTGATTGCCGGCGCAATCTGCGGAAGGATCCTCGGCAGATTTGATTATACTGAGCACCTTGACGATCCGGTCATCGCGGTTGATGGAGTAAACATCACACTCAGGGAATTTGGGTATTACATATATGAAGTGGAGGCCTTTGTCCAGAAACAGGCTCTCTTATATGATCCCGAGAATCCCAAACACTGGTGGAATACCCATTTCTCCGCGGGGATGGATTCTCAGTTTGTGTGTGACTATGCCAAAAAGGTAGCAATAAACTCCTGTATAGCTGATGAGTTATATTACCGGGAAGCCATGGGCAAAGGGTTAATGCTAAGCAGCGCTGAAGAAAAGAGCGCGGCGTCTAAGGCGCAGGAGACGATCGGCAGCATGGACGCGCTGCAGATGAGCGCTACAGGGCTAAGCGAAGCGATGATAACAGAAATATGCAGGAAACAGTCCCTGGCATCTAAATATGCAATGTCACTTGCCGTCAGCGAAGGAGTGAGCGCATACCCGGGAGATCCCTATAAGCTTGTGAACTGGGACGGTGAGTATTATCTTGAAGAAGTCCTGCCCAGGCATGTGACATGGACAAATGAGGATATTCTTGACAAGATCACACTGGGGAAAATAACAGTTAATATGCAGTAAATGGACCAACAACCCCGTCCCAATGTCATTTAGATAGCATAAATCTTGATAACAGTATATTATTATAACCATGATAAATCCAAACAAAATATATCCAGTTCTCGGGTTTACGGTCAAAAATTCTATTTTTGAAAAAGGCAAACAGACGGTCATCAGGGGCCGCCTACTATTCAGTGTATTCTGTTTTGTTGATTTATCGGTAGGTTAATGGTTCAGCCGACTGGTGACGTATAATTCTTATGAATTTACGTCCCGGTCGGACTGGCACCCAATGTCATTAAGATAATAGATAAAAGGCTGTGTTGAACGAATAATTATCAAGAAGTATATTAGTATAACATTTTATTTTGATTTTAGTGCAGCACAAATAGACAGATGTTTTCATCTGCCAAATTTGGTAGTATAGTATCATTGTTGTTAAGCTACGCGGTAGAGAAAACTTACTACTTTCTTGTGATCGACTTTGCGAGGGTCGTGACGTCCAGGACGTACAGGTAAGAATTCTTTACTTATTAGAGCTTCAACATTTGGCGGAGATTTCTCCGCCATTTTACTTATAAAATATCTGCATACATGAATTGCAAATGTGTAGTTTATTTGATATGTATGTTTCTCAGTGCATTTTTGGATGCTCACATGGGCTGTAATTACTTCGCAAAAATTATATAAAAGCAAGCGCGCCCATATTTCCTGAATAATGTATTCTCTTTTTTTAGAATGAAAACTAGTTAACCCTACTGCATATTTAAGTTCCCTGAATGAAGTTTCAATTCCCCATCTCATAGCATATAATCCCTTGATTTCCTTGGTTGAAAAGTCTTTTGTAGAAATGTTTGTTATAATGCACTCATACTCTGTTTCCGAAATTGGAAATCTTAAAATTCTTAGTTTCATTTTGTAGAATGGATTATCTTCAATGTCTATATAATCAAAGCTATTTTTTTTATGAAAACATTTATATATTTCAGGATGATTAATCACCTCATTTGTGCCTTTTCGAGTGAGGATTATCTCTATTTCCTCATCAAATTCATTCCTGTTTGGCAACAAATGTTTTAATCCAGATAGAATCCCACTGCTATTGATATCTTTAGCTCTAACCAAGACAAATGCGTCTTTTTCAAACACATGAGCAAGGTTATTATAGGATTCATAACCTCTGTCGATTATAAAGATGGTCTTATCGTTTGAAGCATATCTATCTACCATATCGCAAAAAGCTTTATGTTCATTTTCGTTTCGCGCTGGTTGAATTATAGCATCGGTGTATATTCGGTCTAATAAATCAAACATTGCATTGAGGTGTAACTGATTAAAACCTTTTGCAGTACCAACTTTAAAATAAGTTTCCTCATCATTGGGATTATGAGCAATGTTTATATCAGAACCATCGCAAGCCAGTAATCGGTATCCTTTATAAAGGTTCGATTTTGTATTATAGGTTGCAGTAAATTTTTGAAAGAGATATTGAAATGCTTCTGATTTAATCTGAGCTCGTCTTTGATTGAATGAAGCATTCGTTGGACAGTCTGTTGTATAACCAAAATACTTATGAAGCTCATTTTTTAGTGATTGGCTTTCCATGGAAATGATAAATTTAATTAAT
Organism: Butyrivibrio proteoclasticus; assembly: GCF_900115735.1. Lineage (GTDB taxonomy): Bacteria > Bacillota > Clostridia > Lachnospirales > Lachnospiraceae > Butyrivibrio > Butyrivibrio proteoclasticus_B. The sequence continues at coordinate 22,172 of NZ_FOXO01000020.1, read as the reverse complement.
GTTTGAAAATCCCATTTTCTTTTCCTCTTAAAATCAGTATCTGGATTTACTGTAAACCTACCTAAATCCAAAGTCATTTCATCAATTAAACTCCACAAAGTAGCCTTAACTTCTTCCGAAAATTGCATATGGGGCGCCTCCTTAAAAAGTATATATTTCAAGGGCTTCGCCACATTTTTTGATTAATTTGTCAAGTGTTTTTTTCAAAAAAAATAGCAGATATGCCACACGCATCACATATCTGCTAAATTTATTCAGTTTTTCTTATCTTAATGACATTGGTGGTCCTAGGGGACGGGGAGTTTGTGGTCCATTTATCTCAATATTTCATCTATGGTAGATACAGTGCTAAAACTCCCTGAATGGCTTGAAATAATCTCCTTCATTATAGGAAGCTCAAAATAACTGATGTAACAGATCAGTGTATTATTATTTCCTGCAATAGCACCTCTGGTATCCATGATCGTACAGGTCTTATTAAGTCTGTCCTTTATGTCTTTAATAATCCCGTCTGGATCCTGCGTGATGATCGTAACCTGCTTGATGGCTTCAAAGTGATCTGTATAATGGTCTATTACAACAGTTGCCACAACATAAACCAAAAGGCTTAAAAGAGCTGCCGTCATATCTATCTCCACAAAAACTGTAAGGTATACCAATGCATTAAAAACAAGTAATACCGGCGTCATACTGTAGTTTCTGCCTGTAACATCAGATAACTTCTTTACTACAATATTTGCAAGGATTTCCGATCCGTCTATGCAGCCTCCACTGCGAAGAATAAGTGACAATCCCGCACCTAAAATAGCTCCTCCAAATGCTACAGCTAAAAAATGCTCTGTGTTTAGCTCAAATGGTACATTCTCAAAAAATTCAAGCCCCACAGTATATACAACAGATCCAATAGCAGCCTTAATTGTGAACTCCTTGCCCAGAAATGCATAGCCCGCAATAATAAAAGGGATAAATACAGAAAGAACACAGATTGATAATTGCGCACCTGTCAGTTTGCTTATTATGATTGCCACACCGGCAGTTCCATAATCAATAGCATCATTGGGAAGAAGTATAAGAGCAACCGAGAAACTTGCCATTAAAGCACCAACAATGATAAATATGTAAGACACCAAATCTTTCCTCTTCTTCATTTAGCACTACCTTCCTCTATTATGTAGCCTTCATATGTAGGGGCAGTAATATGCTGCCCCTATATTGACTCTTCTCTTACACTTGTCATCTACAAATGGCATATCCAATATAAACCAAGTATATCAGAACCAATGAGCATCCTTCAATTCTGTTTATCCTATTAGATGTTCTCGAATACATAAGCGCTAAAAATGTTGGAACCAACAACATTGCTCACTGAAATTTCATTGGATCCCTGTAGTGCAGCTGAGACACTTACTGCCAGTTCCGGTGCACTTGTGCCAAGAGCAACAATAGTAAGTCCAATTATTACTGAAGGAACTTTAAGGTTCTTTGCTGCATCTGAACTTCCTTTAACAAATATATCAGCACCTTTTATAAGTGCAATAAAGCCAATCAGCAGTATAAATACATCCTTTATCATCTTTTTTCTCCATCATTCATAATATTATAGAATCTTCTCCCCGAATTTAATCTTTCTATAAATCTTATATATGATTGTTACCGGAAGTGATACTACAACATATAATGTAGAAAAACCGCCAAAGATGACCATAAAAATAATGAATATGTATGTTATAAAGTTGTTCATTTTCTAACCTCCGAATCTTTCTTATCATTTTTTTCCTTTGTTTCGCCTTCATCATAATCCGGCGCATTATGCTCGGCTATAACCACCCAAATAACAGCACCGACCACCAGGACCGTGCATATCACAACAATCGCATCTGCAACCATTTCTAAATCTCCTTTTTCAAATTAAATATGGCAAATACTTTTTTATTCAGTTGTTTTGGGAATTAATTATTTTAGACCATCCTGCTCATGAATATAGAGCATGATGTTGTTCCTTGAACAAATGACACTTGTCCAAGGAAAGATTGAAGGTAGATTGCACTTAAAAAAAGTGCCTATAGACAGAAAGAAGCATAAAATCAGTGTCAGAATGACAATTCTCTTATTTGATGAGCTTCTTTCAAGTTTTTTAATTACTTCACCAAGAATACTGACATCCTTTATCTCTGCTGCTGACAGTATATGCGTGATGTTATAGTTTACATAAGAGTTTGCTTTCAATGGTCTGGATGTCTGAGACTCTTCAACAGCTGCGCCATAGCCAAACCAATCTGATAATTTCAGGCTTTCATGGGCATCAAAAAAGATACCACCTACTACAATGGTAAACAATATAAGAAGCAATATTGAGTTTTTAGCAAATGCTCTAAGCTTCATCTAAAACTCTCTCATGTATTTCAAACTTCTTCCAATATATTAGCAAAAAAAGGAAGAGGCTGCAAACTCAGATAAACTCTAAGATTACAGCCAATCTCATTACTGTCGGCAACCGGGATCGAACTTTCCTGCGTCTTGCAAACATTGATGGAAAGGAGGCTGGCGGTTTCACTTTATTTTCTGAATCCACTTTTGAACCTAGTTATGGATATACATCAAATGTACTTAAACTACTTTATTCTTTATAGTTTCTATGTGTAAATACAGGTGTCACAGTACCTGTAACCTTGTCGCGTTTTTCAACCTTAAGAACTGTATACTGTGTCTGTCCAACTGTGTAGTCATTCTTGCTTGCCTCTGAAGAAAAGATAGACATTTCACTGATAAATATTATTCCTGCCAAATTATCACTTTTCTTATATAACATAAGATTTTCAAATCTCTCATGATTGTTTATCAGATAATCTGCATTGATACTTGTCCAAGGGCACTTCTTTTTACTAAAGCCAAAAAAGCTGTACTCTTGGTTGTCCAGCTTTTCTATTATGTCCGCAAGCTGTCCGAAAAGTTCTACCCTTGATTCCATTTCATCTGTATAATGCCTTGATTTTTTAAAGTCAGCATTTTCATAGGTTCCTGCGATGATTTCATCATATAAAGATTCTGTTTGAGCTCCATGTACGTTTAAGAATTCAAGATCCTTCAGATAATGCAATCCCATCGTGTGGAACCAATCAACCTTATCAAAAACCAGACAAAGAACGCCAGCCTTTCCTTTACGGCCTATTTTTATAAGATATTCCGTATTTAGCAATTTGTCATATGAACTTAAAGATTCTAATACTCCCATTGTATCTCCAAAAAATAAAGACCTTGTATTTGGCTACAAGGTCTTTTAGATAATTTTCTTTCGGATAATCCTATCTGGTTTGTGGTTATTTATCGAACCCACCTAGAACTCCATCAAAGAAAGCGTTCCAGAACCCTCTTTGATTTCAACGTTCAAACGAACCTCAAGTGTCCGCTGTTAAGATTATAGTATTGTAATCAAAACCTTAAGTCAAGAATATAAAAAGATAATTCATAGAAAATTCATTGCACATTTTTACGCTCCCAATTCATAATCCTGAATCCTCTCTTTCCACTTTTTATACTTCTTGTACTGAATATCATCCAATTCCCAGAAATTTACTCCAGGGTCACATTCACCCACTATTTGCTTTTCACCAACCAGTTTATAACCTAGCGCCTCAAAAAAGTTCTTTATGTAGTCATACCAGACAGAAGGTTCGGCAAATTTACCAGCTATCGACTCTAATCGATTATCCTCATTAAAAAACCACGGATTTGGAAAGTTTTCATCCATTTTTTCATACGGATTGACCCTATTTGAAAACTTTATGTACTCCTTGATCAATGTCTCATCTGGCGCAGGAATTATCTCTAGTTCACCTGCCACAATCGTCCAACATCCCATTTTTATTTCTCCTTGATAAATGAAAAATTTAGGCTATAATATAACCATCGGTTATTGTATAATACATAACCATTGGTTACTTGCCAATAGTGTAATGAGGTACATATGAAATTCAAAGCTGAAAGAATGATCAAAATTCGTGAACAATTAGGTATGAACAAAGCTGAAGCAGCAAGAAAACTCAACATGTCCGCAATGGGTTACGGGCGTTATGAAAATGGGCAAAGGGAGCCATCATTCCAAACTGTGTGTTTCATAGCATCAACGTTTAACACTACTTCTGACTATCTTTATGGCTTAACAGATGATCCATCTCCCAATGTAATAACAATTTCTTCATCTGAAGACCCAGAACTCTTTTCATTTGTAAACTCTCTCCAGAAGGATAAATCCTTAGAAAAAAGGTTATTAGAATGCTTTAATAAACTGACTCAGCAAAATAAATGAACGCAAAAAAGAGAAGCATCACTGCTTCTCTCTTACTGCCGGCGACCGTGATTGAACTTTTATGATGCCTCAGAATTCCCCATTCAGCTGCCTGAATCATTCTTCCAACAGTATCTTCTTCGAAAGATCCTAACAGTTACGATAACCAAAAGCAATCCACATAGCAAATATAATAACGATCCTGTCTGAAATGATATCAAATATGTCCCAAACAGCTTAGTTAAGCGCATATCCGGAACATTAGAATTTAGCAATACAGAAATTGGAGTCAGATAACATATCTGGCTCAACACACGCATATGTGTTGGTACACTTCCCAAAAGATCACATACTATAACGGTAAAAACCATTCCCGCAGCTGCCATAGATTTGTCAAGCAACAGTGACAACATCATTACCAGGAGTCCGGTGAGTATACAACCTAGCATATACACCACTGTATGCAAAAGTAGCATCTGCCATGCCTTAACAGACATCACCGAGAAAGGCATGACCATATACCATGGCGCATCAAGACCATGGAGTCCACTGAATATTGCAACCGGGATATGAGTCATGAGGAACATCATAAATCCTATTACAAGTGAAAATGTACATCCGGCCATCAGTTTTGTAGCCACTGCATATTTATGTCCATATTTACTGGAATAGATAAGTGCATCTGTTTTATCTTCACTTTCCCCCGCAAAGCTTCCGGATAAAAACACAGCTATCAGCAAACAGGTTATAGTCATGGTAAACTGATAGGTGTCTCGGAGGTTCTGAACATCAGTTGTGCTGCGGTAGATAAACGGTTTCGGATTGATTTCTTCCATTTCATCCCAATATTCCCGCTCTTTTCTCGTCAGATAGAATGCATCTGCAAACTCATCTATAACTCGTTTTCTAGTCTCATAAAATATATCTTCTGTCCATTTTTCTTGTTCCTCTGAGCTATGAAGAAGAGACTGTGACTCATTATATCTAAATACTCTCCTTGCATATAGTGTCGCAGAATACCATAACCCTGATTCTTCCTGATCAGCAGACTCTCTCATCTCTGTAAAGAAATTCTCATCCATTATCTGAATTATCCCGAATTCGGGATAATAGCGATAAAGGGATACATTATATGTTTGTTCCTTCCTTTCAAATAATCTCTACTTAATATCGTTTGTCTTAATTATTTATCCATTCATCTACCATATAGTGAATAGAATACTTTTTATCAAACTCTTCTGTATCAGCGATGTTATCTTTTATGACCTTTTTATCATAGAGTTCCCTTGCACGTTTAAGATACGCTTTCTTTATCACTTCGTGCTGTTTCTTCTCTTCAGCACTTCTCATATCAAAAGTCGCTTTGTTATCCTGTTTAAATGCAAGATAGACATAATAATCTATAGATATGCTTTCCCTATCATAAAGGTCTTCAAGATAGAGCCTGCCTTCATCACGTACAAAATCCGCTCTATCCTCCATGGTTTCAGGATTAAAGGAAAGCCTGGGGTAATACTTTAGATGCTTATCTCTGTCTTTATTTTTCTCAATGCCGTTATCTTTATTTTCAAATGTACTAGCTATTAGATAATGACACTTTTTGTATTTTTTCCCACTGCCACATGGACACGGATCATTGCGTCCAACATTCTTAAAAGGATTTTCAAGCATATCATAAGCTCTTTCAACAGCAGAATTAAAATCAATCTTCGAAAAATCCCGTTGTATGTTACCCTTTTGGTTCTCCCAGCCTTCAATCTCATACCACTTATGAAGTTCTCTCTCCAGAACAAAATCCTTATTTACAAATTCACCTTCATCAAAGCGCTTTTCAAATAATATGTCCACGTAATCAGAATAATACCCTGCTATCATTGGATCGATGAAATCTTTTTCAAACCACTGGCGTATTTTAGGTAGATATTCATATATATGTGCTTTAACCATATTCAGGCACAGCTCGGTCACAACAAGATAATCGTTTTCTTCCTCGGGAATCTTCTCCAATGATTCCATTATTTCAAGCAACATACTCTTGCTTATCTCACCATCTGTATACATCTGAAAAATAATATCCATGAATGGAGTTCTGGCAAACGATTCCATTTCGCCATCTAGCATACCGATCTTTAGATTCTCAAAATCCCCATCATATAGCTGCCACAAAACTGCCGGAAAATTTTCTGTGAGAGCATCACCGGTCCAACGATGTATATTATCTCCCAAAAGATGGAACAGCTTTTGGACTTTCTTAAATGCTGAAGTTTCTTTCCATTCCGCCAAAAAGAATACTCCAAAAAAGCTCTCATCAATAATCCTGATATTTTCTGTCATCGGGTCATCTATCATTGCGTCAAGGCTTTGCAAAAAATACTCTGTAGCCTCTTCTCTGTTAGCTCTTATTGTTTCGAGCGTTTTTTTCCTTATTAATTTATTATCAACATTAAGCTCTCTTATTGCTTTTTTCAAATCTTGATTCATATCTATTTCTCCTACGCTTTCTCTGTATGTCCCATAAGCGATGGTTTATTAGTTTTTAGGGAACAATCCGTAATAATCTGTTTGAGTTTATCTTTTGTTTCGTCCTTAAGAATCCATGTAACAGCTTTAAGCTCATTGTCATCGAGTATATCATCTATATCATTATTACCCATAATTGACATTGTTATGTAACCAATCAAATCTCTAACATTATCCTCGACGTCATCCATTGAATAATATCTACGCTCCAAATTCCCTTTATCAAATATTCTAAACATTGCACCTGTAGCATTTTCAATGGTTTGCTCATCAAGATAAATCTCCGTAATAAGGTCTTTGAGCCTGGCGTAGCATTCTCTTGTCGGCCAATAGCCATTATCCAGATACTCCTTCATCTCTTCTGCTGACGGAATGTAATGTTTCAGATGAGATTTCTCCATTTCTTCAATCGTCGCTTCAAAGAATGATGGATAATCATCTTCACTTTCCTTAACCTCAATAATCTCTCCATCAGTTATGGCAGTCTCTAGATTTCCCGGCTCTGTCATATATTTTTTGCCTTTATATTCACATATACAATGCATTCCTCTATGGGAGCATTCCAGGGACTTATCAATATAATTTTCAAAGGAAAGCAACTGACACTCCTTCGTCTGCTCTGCATAAGTCCTGAAAAATTCATAGGCTGTTTCTATCGGCAGTGCATCATTATATTTTATAGCCACATAGTTGACATCCTCTATTACGCTCCTTATTCTGCGCTCTGTATCGTTGTCCACTGTATCAAGTTTTTCAAGAATCCCAAGCACTTCTTTGTCAAAAGATACAAAAACAAGGTGTTCATACCCATCCTCTGATTTATATGCCGGCACTCTTTTAAATTCGCAGATACCACAATAAGTTTCCAGAAAAATCACGCGTGTTCTATCGTCACTCTTTAAGTCAATCTCCATCACAACATCACCAGTTCGCGTTTCTTCGCCTTCTTCTATCAACTTCCTGATAAAGAAAAGTGTATTATCAGAAAATCTAAGATACATTTCTTCAAGGGTTGATTGCTTTGTAAGATGCTCCTCTAGTGCCTTGCAAATAATTACTTTTGAGTTCTCAATCTTCTTTATAGTTCTGCCAAGTTCTTTTTCTTCAGCCCAGACTCTTTTGCTTTCTTCAATAAAGTCTTCTCCTTCCTCAGCATATTCAGACCAATCCGGTTCATCTTCTTCCAAACAGTCAATGTAAAATTCCGGCGAAAGTGATCTCTCATCTGAATAAGCCCTATATGCTTTATCTATATCGACCGGAGAGAGCCCCAGGCAGTCCTCCAGATCATACTGTCTAAGAAGTCTAATTAGTTCTTTCATTTCCTTCTGCTCTAACATTTTATTAAGACTCATACTTATCTCCGTGTTCTCAAACTTATATCTATAAATTTCATATGAAATCTGTACCGGTTTTCAATACCCAGCCGGCTTTGCAATCTCTCCCAATGTCATTCTTTCTTCCATACCGACCTTATAAAAATATTGTCTGCCCCAATGCTAAGGGCTGCCCAGAAGTCGAGGTCAATACATCTTCTTAGTTTATCGCAAATCTTGAAAACTTGATAAATTCATATTCCAACCCCATATTTTCTGAATACTTGCGTATTTCTGCCTTTTCATCGTCACACATTTCATCATAGAAAGGCCGGTCCTTGACTTTGTGATATGTGCTGACTTCATCGATTTTCAGCATATCGCCCCATGGGGCAATATATAGTTTACCAAGCTGATATTTTCCGACTTCTTTGTATACTCTCGTTGTATAGCAGTATCCCAATTTGCTTAAATAGTTCTGCACTGATTCATACTCGTGCTCAGGAAATGTCATTTTTTCAAACATATTGTTAAAATTCTTCATCGTAGGAATATGGATTAGCACCGCTCTTCCCTGATACTTTTCAAGTAAGTACCAATATGCCTCATTACAAAGGTACTGAGTTGGAGTTTTCGATATGGTACTTCTTATACCAGTTGCTGCCAGACGTTCCGAAATAGTCTTTAGATCAATAACGCTTAAAAGCCTGCTCCTGTCTTTTTCTGCACATTGCTCTATACGAAATGATTCAGTCAAGTTCTTATCCACTCCAAAGAAATATACCACATCATAATCTGCCGGAAGCAGATCAATATCTTTCTTAAGCCCGGTAAAAGAATTAGTCAGTAAAATATTATAATGCGATAATGCTTTAACCAACATAGATGATGAATTATTCCGACCTTTAAAGCCTATATACGCTTCTCTTCTTGTCATATATGCCCCCTATGATAGACTTTGTTCACATGCAGTATAGCGTCATCAATCATCTCATTCCCCGCAAGATCGGAATAGTTTAGATAATCTTTAATCATATCAACAGCTTATCCAGTTCACAAAGAAGCTTTGCCTTCATATCCTCAAGTGCATCGTTACTTGGCCTATTTTCGTCTGAATACATCTTCTCGCGCGGATACCACCAAACGGGACCCTTGCCATTATTGCCATAATTCTCTATATCACCGGTTCTTCTCGGAAACAGATGCCAGTGAATATGTGCCCCTCCTTCACCATTCCCAAGGCATTCGTAGTTCATTTTTCCTGCTCCAAAAGCTTTTTTACAGCTTCAGCAACAAGTGTCATTTCATATAAATGCTTTGCTCTTGTCTTCTCATCCAAATCAAATAGCTCAACAACATGGTCTTTATACAGAAAAAGAGTATACCCCTTAAAATGCTGATAATCCCCCATTACCACATATCCAGTCTCAAGCTCTTTTACAAGAAAAGGATTCTTCCCCGCTTTTGTCTCATTAATTCTTTCACAAACGCCACACATTGTAGTTCTTTGCCCTTTCATAATCAATATTATCAAGTCTTTTTCGATTTATCTTGCATATTAGCTTCTGCCTAGTTCCCTAATTTCTTCCTTGCAATGATTCGATTTCCGATGTATTGAATTTGAAAATCCCTTTTAATGTACATTGAATCTGTTCCACCACAATTCCTTGCGTCAAATGCTCCATCAGAAGGATAGCCTTCAATGTAATCAAAGCCATTTTCTTCTGCATAACTACAGGCGTATTCCAATAATGAGTCTGCTATTCCCATTCCTCTCATATCAGGGGCAACTATATAGCATACCATAGCTAACACCTTGGAATCAGAATCTATCCCATCCCAACTTTCAGGATCATTATCTTTGCTGTGTCTAAAGTAGTTTTCTTTCAAATCCGCATTGCAGAATCCAACAATCTCTCCATCAGAAATTGCAACAAATCCATTAAGCTTTCCATTCTTCACCAATTCATATGCATAATTTCTTTTGCTGAAAGGTCGTTCATTTTCCGGAAGTGCATTTCTTTCTGCTTCCTTCTGCTCGGTCCAATGATGCCAAACACAATAACAACCTTTTTGCTCATTACCATCTGAAAACGCTCTATTATCAAAATATGCTACATATTGCTCTGCCATATCAGGTGTCAATCTGTGTACACTAATCTTATTCATATCAACTCCCCAATAGCACATTATCCCAAGATTTTTACTATAACTTCATACACATAGCCGATATCTTCCTTAAGATCCCAAAGATATACCTTAGACTTTCTCATCTTCGTAGTTAACTCTCGACTAGCACATCTACTTCATCTTCGGATGGCTCTTCGAATAATGATTTGACCTTATTAAGCAAACCTTCATCAACATAATACGCAGCTTCACCCGATGCATTTCTTTTATTGATTCTTTCCTCCCATACTTCAGGTGAAACCTTAAGATAATGCAGCTCTGCTTTTATATCTCCGTGGGAAGCATAGAATTCTTTGATTCTATCCCTTGTAGCTCTGTTCCAAAGTCCCCAGTCAAGAATTACATTTATTCCAGAATTCAAAATCTGAAGAGATAATTCCAGTAGGTACCTTTCTGCACGCATTACATAAGTATCATGCATATCTCCAGCTCCCTCTGGGAACATAGAGAGCGTTAGATCATCAATAGAGAGAATGACTGCACCGCTCTCGCTCTTAATCCTTTTGGCATATGTGCTTTTCCCACAACAAATTAATCCACAGGTCATGATTACCTTAGACATATATAAAATCTCCCTTATTTTATAAAACTGTAATTCTGTACTACTTTTGCCCCAATATCAGCTCATTTAGACTTAGCAACACTTAATTCCAATCGCCGTAAACTCACCTGGCAGCCTTTCATCTTCCCATGAAGGGTGCTCATCAAACTGTTTTAAAGAAAAACCATTTCTTAGCATAGAGTTTATGATTTCGCTTATCGTGTATTTTCTATAACTGCATTTAGGGATGCTTTTTCTTATTTCTTCATCGTAAAATCTGGCATGTGCCATTTCACCCTCAAATATATCAGTAGAGAAATAGCTCCCCGTGGGCTGTTCCAGCTTTAAACTATCATAGATTTTTGTAAAAGGATGAAAATCACTGCAGATTATCTTTCCGCCTGTTTTAAGAATAGCGTTCATAACTTTCATAAACTCATCTATATCGTGAAAATAGTGAAGTATTCCTCCCTCCATAAAAACTACATCAAAGTATTCAGCATACCTACCAAGGTCTATGTCAAGCACATCCCCAACTTCAAAAGTAATCTCAGTATTTGCAGCAGCAGCTACTTCCATCGCATACTTTTTGTTATCTTCAGAAATGTCAAAAATAGTGACATCTGCCCCAAGAAGTGCCAGCGGAATTGCTTTCTTTCCGCAAGATCCGCAGATATTTGCAATCTTTATACCTTCAAAGGAATCAAAATATACGGCATATTTTTTGAGCATTCCTATAGGATCCGCCATATCCTTCTGTGCTCTTTCTTGTGGTGTTCCGCTTGTCCTAACCCAAAAGTCGTAGGTATTATACTCCCATGCTTTCTTATGCTGCTCACTGTAATCCCGCATTGACAGTCCTCCCATATATAGCTATGCTTTGAATATTAGAAAATACCTATATATCTTAGCATAACCATTGGGTTTCTCCCATAAAATAGCTATATTTGAGAACATCTCCGCAATAATTTAATATCGTCGTAAATCGTTAGTAAAACAAAAAGCTTCAAACCCAGATAAATTCTAAGTTTAAAGCTACTTGAATTACTCGACTCACTTTGTCACTTGCTGAAGAAGTCCATTATCTATGACCTCATCATCAAGCTCTTCAAGATTATTGACTATTTTATTTGTGTTAACAACATGAATTTGAAAAGGACCTTTTCCAAAATTCATAAGGTACCCCAGTCTAATTGTTACATCCTTGTTCTCGCCTATTTTTAAAAGCCATTTGGCACAATTATCCCCACAAGCAGAAGCATTATATATATGCTCATTATCATTTGCGATAAGGATAAGTGTCTTCACACCACCAGAAAGTTTTTCTGGCGGAATAGCTCCTAAAAAAGGGCTTTGAACAAGATGCGGCCCAATTATTTCTGATTGATCAACATCTTTTACCATTTCCTTTGTAAACTCATCCTCAAGCCATGCATCTTCACTTTGATGATTAAAAAAAGTATCAGGATCAAAAATATAATTATCTTTTTCTACTTCTCCGTAAATGATATTTAGCATTCTCTTACACCTCAATTTGTTCCGGCAACTGCGCCCTAATCTTTTCCAAGTTACCCTCAGTCAAATATGCTTCATTAATCCTTGCTTTGTTATAATGAAGAACAGTATCCTTTGTTCTTTCAATCAGGTAGGCTGTATAAAACCTCTCCCAACTTGGATAATATCTACTGTCAGCATAATCATATGTATTCTCAAGAACATTCTCGTCCACCTCAACTATTCCTGAATTCTTCCCCAATTGACTATAGTCAAGCAGCATATCTATCAAAGTTGTCTTACCAGTTGCACTGTTCCCCTGTATTATCGTTATATTTCTTTTCACGATAAGGTGGTAATGTACTTTGTTGTCATAGATTTTTATATCGTACTTTCCAACCAAAATTTTATCCTTCCTATCCCATAATTTATTCATCCACTTATCAACCATATAGTGGATTTCATTATTCTGACTGCATGCTCCCTTATCAAATACTATATCAAAAAAGAGAACCGCTATCTACTCACGGCGTGTTAAAGATTCTAATACTCCCATTGTATCTCCAAAAAAATAAAGACCTTGTATTTGTCTACAGTCTGAGAGAAGCATCACTGCTTCTCTCAGACTGCCGGCGACCGGGGTCGAACTTTTAGTGGTTTCGCAAAGCCGCAGAGAAAGGGAACTTTGCCGGTAAAGATAAAGACAAGTAATAATCCATTTCATCTTTTACAATTCACTCATAATGATTTTCAAAAGATCCACTACACCAATATCTTGTCCGGATTCATATTTCTCAAGTTCAGCCGCCATATCATCTTTTCCAAAAGAAATCAGTCTATCAACCTCATTACTGCCTGTCTCCTTCTTAAAGGAATCAAAGGCATGTTGAATTGTTTTTGAATCAAGGTTTGAATAAAAAACAAATGGAAAGCCATACTTATTGTCATTAGTAACAAGATACGATTTGCCTATATCAGTAACGCTATCCCTGATTTCCTTTCCAACCTCTTCTTCAAGCTCTCGAAATGCTGTCACTAAAGGTGATAACTTGTTATTATCTGTACTGCCATCCTCACGTATGGCGCCACCAATAAACCTGTCAGAAGGGTCCATAACTCCACCTATTCCCTGAATCTTTCCTACAAACTCTGAACCTACGCCATTTAACGAAACAAATAGCTTTTTGTCATATGAGACTAATATGCAACCGGCATACATACTTCTACATGCATACTCTCCAAGATCCTTGATCTCACTGTATTTGTAATGAGCATAATCAGAAGGCTCACAGGTTATCGTGACTATGCCGTCATCATTTTCCATATTGATTACAGAATATAACGCCCCATTAAACATCCCCGGATACTTTGCTGTAAGTTCATTCCAGTAAACTTGTACTCTTTCTTCAATATCCTTAGGAAGCTCTCTTGCTGCAGTTTCTTTTATTTTTAGCTCTTTTATTGGAATGATATTAGTCATATTTGTCTTCGCTTTCTATGTATTTCTTGATTTCTTCGGCAGTCCTTATCACGTTCTCAATATCCGCATCAGAAGCATTATCTTTGGCAAAAGCATTGATATCACGCAGATACTGCAAACCATATCCAAATTTTTCCAGCATCCACTCCTGATTAGGAAAAATCCATATATGAAAGTGCTTGGAGCGTTCTTCCTGAACCAATGTAACAGTTTCGGCAATTTTCAGATCCTTTATAGCTCTTTCTGCAATTGCTATTGTATTTCCTATCTCAGCTCTCTCGTCTACAGTTAATTCCGCAAAAGACTGAATGTGTCTTTTACTTGTAATTATTAGAAAACCGGGAATTGGAATCTCAGGATCTGCGGCAAGAATAATCGACTTCCCATCATAAATTATTCCCCCAGGAAGTTTCACCTCGCCACGCACAATTGCGCATCCTACGCACTCAGACTTAATTTCATTCCCTAATATATCTTTTCTGTTCATAGCTTCCCCTTTGCATATTTTTTTCACCTATAAGGATAAAGCATGCCCTTAGGGCAAGGTCAATACTTTTTTATAATCTTCCAAGCACTCAGAAGCTTTTCCATATTCCATGCGGCATTGGCAGGGCTCGTCGAAGGAAGACATATTGCAGGCCTTTTGATCACAGGCTCTGTATACTTTACATAATACTTAAGCGCTGTTTTACCATTGACATATATTGCCTTGATATCCGCTGTATTTAAAATAACGCTTAGATCGTTCGGTACTACATTAGTGATGCTGGAGTCCGATGATCCAACAATATCGCAGGATTGTATCACATCCCACAACGCTATCTTATTTCTTATCAAAAGAGATTTCTTTTCCTCTATTGACTCCGGCTCTTCCTCTTCAAATATTCCCGAAACCACCTTCCAGAATCTATTCTGCTTATGTCCGTAGAAGAACCCTTCTTCTCTGGATTTTACAGACGGAAAACTTCCCAGAATAAGTATTTTTGAACTCTTATCATATATTGGTTCAATTGGATGTATAACCATAATTAAGTCTCCCCTTCCCCCATCCAACATATATGCACACTCTTTTATAGTACAAGATGGCAACAAAAAAGAGAAGCATCACTGCTTCTCTCTTACTGCCGGCGACCGGGATCGAACTTTTGAGGCGTCTTGGAACCCGCATGGATTACACGCTGCACTAAACTCGAAGGGACCTCGTTAAGTGCACGTGTATGGTTCGCACTAGCTTCGATAATACCTCAGCAAGTGCTCTACTCAAGGAGCCTTGCGACGTGCAGCTAGTCCTTTAGGGCGGACTCACCTTCTTTGCTGGTCCAATTTCTGACCCACTTTCGTATGATAAAGGATGCGCATATTTACTAATATAAACCATTTCGCATACCTCTTACCACTAGACCCCATGCTTTTTAAATAAAGGCATCGTAATACTTGTGAAGCATCTGTTCAATTTTTATTTCTTCTTCAACAATAATCATCAGTGGATTTTCCCCTCGTATTATAAAACAGATTATTTCTAACCAACAACGCTATTCCTGCTGAAAAACCATATTTATGCTCTAAACCCATAGTTCTTCAAAGCCTGAATAAATGACCTTCTTCTCGGATACTTTGCTTTATAACTCATCATAAGCGACTGCTTTGCTTCTTTTTGCCCTCTTGACTCAATTACTTCACCAAAAGCTGCAATAAATGATGCACATTCCCCATAGTAGTTACGTCTTTCAGCCTCCATTATCGCAACAACTCGCTTTTCAATAATTTTTCCTATCTTATCAAGCCACTTTATTTTATCATCTTCAGAGACATCTAATTCCATCTTCAAGTTAGTAAAGAGCTCCATAAACAAAGAATAACTGTCCTTGTGTTCCAAATCACATGTTCCTTTGTAGTAATCATCAGCATTAAGCTTACATCCTGACACTGCTAACCTAGCCATACTCTGAAGTCCGCTTTGGTATTTTTCACTTTCGTAAAGAATCAGCATAAACATAGCCAGCCCCTGCTTCATAAAGGTACCAGACCATCCTAACCTCTGTTTTTCACAAAGCCCAAGGTTAAAAACTTCGTCAAATTTCTTTTCCCAGAAAAGCAATGTACAATAATCATTTTTATATAACGCATTTTCGTTCAGTATGTATTCCCTATTATACGTATCTACACTTTTGCTGCGGGATAATGTCTTGGCATATTCACTCTCAATAATATCTTCAACTTGCTTGGCATAATCCTTCCAAACCCTGGTAAGAAAACGTATACGCAGATAATTAACTACAGAACTATCTGATCTAAAAGCTTCTAACCAACATAGCTCTACTCCTGGTAGTGTATTTATCCTGCCAGCATAGTTTGCAGTTAAAAGCGCTATTTCTCCGCGAATAGTTAGATTATCCGGTATCTTATCCAAAGCTTCCGTTCCTATCCTAAACAACTTGATTGGATCTGCGTCAGACTCCCCGATTTCCAGAATCTGCTTAAATAATTCCGGATGCGTTACAGCATGCGTTCTAGCCACATTTAAAGCCTGATACTCATCTTGAATCATAGAAACAGCTTCTTTTAAAAGCCTTTTAGTTCTCCAGTCATTATGAGCACCAATGAGTGTTATCCAATCTGACAAAAAGGTATTGAACTCAGGAAGAGAATGATTTCCTATCTGCATTACATCTTCAAGCCTAAGATCATTACAGTCAAAATTTCCCATCATTGTATATATTTCACTTGCACGTGCCCTTGATTCCTTAGCCATATATGTCAGATATAATGATTCTGCAACCAATTTGTCAAAAGGACCTACTATAAGTTCATGTTCATATAAATCCTTTATTCCTAAAGGATCTCCGCAATAATCATCCCAATCTCCATCAGCGAAAATACTGATTGAAGATAATACCTTTGCCAGTTTATACCCCTCTGTATACGACTCGGTGTCAACACATTCATGGATTAGTCTGATAGCTGTTATAAAATCAGGTACTATTTTCTCTGGATCCGAGAAAAAAACTTCATCATCATCACTATTGTACCAATCATCCCACTCTTCATTATACTCACTGGCAAGACAGCGCTCACCTTCACCAATTTCTTCAAGTACAGATATGATATCCTCAACTTTTTTCTTTAATAATTTTTCTTCATCACTGTCCCGTTTTACTATTCCACTTCTATTATCAATAATACTAAGAAAATGAGTTCTATCATTTTCAGGAAGAGTTCTTGCCAATTCACGAAGACATGACTTCAGCTCCTGTTCTGACATACTTTCAAGTTCTGTATCTACTGCTCTCATAAATTTTGGCAGGTTCATGTTGTATCCTTCCCCAAACTAATAGATTCTAATTTTTTACTTTTACTTATTTCAACATCTGCTCTGTAATTTCCAGCAATTCTTCTGCTGCGTGGATATCTTCTATCCTGATAAGATTATACCAAGCATCTGTTTTTCCCAAAAGGTTCATCCCGCCATGCCAGACAATAGTCTTGTCTATGACAGCATAGCATTCAGAGTAATCATCGGTGGTTCTCACCAAAATACCCACTTTTTGGAGTTCATCAATAAGAAGTTCAAGCTCAATAGTATCCTCATATCCCACTGTCTCTGGATTCATTGTTATTACCACAATATTAACACTTGATTCCTGCCTTGGCTTATCTCCATAGATGACGAATACATGATCTGCTTTATTTTGCAATTTCTCCCTTAATACATCCACATGCTTTTTGAGCTTAGTAAGCACTAAAGGTGTCCTACCATCAGAAATCTGTACCTTTGATTATCCAAAAGTAAGCTCCAATAGTTCAAGCGCTGCTTCTTTACTCTTAACTCGAATCAGATTGTCATCAGACTTAGCTCTGGATAGTAGATTCATACTTCCATACCACACAATCTCATTGTCAATAATTGCATAGTGTTCATGCATGTGATCCTGTATTCTGACGTTTACTCCGTTGTCCTTTAATAACTGCACAATGCCTTTGGTATCTTTAATCCTTTCCTCCGGATATCCTTCTGGGTTAAGGGTGACAACAGTTATTCTGATCCCATCTTCCTGTTTTTTCTTTACAAGCCTAATAAAAGAATCAACTTTAGAATGATTTAATCCCGGACTTGAAATGACAATCTCCTTATTCGCTTCCAAAAGATCCTTCTCATAAACACTTTCATATGAATCCATGTCAAAGATAGAATTTGCATCCTGCTTGTCTATAATCGCATTATTCCAAATTTCATACCCTATCTTCTTATAAGCTCTAAGGCGCTTGTGGTACATTTTTTCAAGAACTCGGATATGCGAATCTACGTAATCATATATTATTACTTCCGTCTTTGTCTTATAATCTCTATGCAACCTCCCGGCAAATTGCTCAATATTGCCTTCAGCTGCTGCAGGCATTGCCAGCATCAATGTATCAAGTCTTGGAAAATTAAACCCTTCACCAACATATTTATCAATTGCCACGAGTATTACAGATTCATCATCAGAAGCAGCTCGCATCTGCAATCTCATTTCGTCTTTAGCTTTTCTACTTCCTCCGCCTTGCAGAAGGTATACATGATCTGCTTTTCCCTGCAATCTCTGATAAATCAGCTCCGCATGTTCTTTGTATTTGGTTAATACCAGCGGAGTTCTACCATCCTTAATACAGTCTTCCACATCAGATATTATCTGATCATTCCTAGAATCACACTCAATTACAGCCCGGTTTGCGTCTGTTATCTTCAGATCTGTAGAACTTACAAGCCTCGTAAATCGAGGATATACAAAATGCGCTATGCCTTGTTTCTGCGCTCTCTCTTTAGCAGTATATCTGAACCGAATAGGTCCAAACTGCATAAACACTTTCTTTTCAAGTCCATCTTCCCGTTTAGGAGTAGCTGTTAATCCATATACATACTTTGCTTTTGCTGCCCCAATTACATCTTCAACCGTCTGCGCTGCTCCATGATGGCACTCATCCATAATTACCATTCCGTAGTTTTCGATAATTGGATTGATTTCATCACCCTTTCCAAGAGATGAAAAAATAGCAACATCAACTATTCCAGTCATCGAATCATGCCCGGCATACAGTTTTCCAATCAAGTTTTTTCTCTTTTTAATTCTTCCTGTTTTTGTTTTATATTCAGGTAATTCAGCTTTAATATCTAAGAATCTGCTTAAATCTTCAATCCAGTTCTTCTGAATTTCTGTGTTATGAACAAGAATTAGCGTATTCACCTTTCTTTGGGCAATTAAATATGCACCTACAACCGTTTTCCCAAAAGATGTCGTGGCTGCTAGTACACCGTTGTCGTGCTCCAAAATTGTTTGTGCACCTCTCATCTGTTCCTCATATAAAGCACCATTGAAAGAAACATCTAAAGGAGTTCCCTTACATCTGTTATCAGTAAGAGAAAATGGAATTCCAGATGCATTTAATTTTTCAATTAGTGAATCCAAAAGAGCTCTCGGAATACAAATATAATCTCCATCATCATAACCACAAGAAATGATTCTAGACATACCTTGCGTTGAAAAGCCCATACCTGCAGTCTTATAGAACTCCGAATTGCTAAATGCAGCCATTCTCCTTATAGCATTCTGCATTTTATATTGCATTCCTTTTGAATTAATGTATATCTTATCAGAAATGATGATTTCTACTACGGAAGGTGCATCTTCCTTACAAAATGAAAGTTTCACTTTTTCCCAAGGCTTCTGTTTTCTAGCCATGGTATCATCTGCATCTTCATCAAAATCATTACATAGGCCCCCTAATAAGCCATCTGCTCCCCAGGCCTTTATCTTTTCTTCAACAATCTCTTTAGAGATTCTTTTAACATTCTTGAGGCACTCCCATTGATCAGGATATGCATTCCAGTTTTCATCTATGAAAGCACTATTCCCTGCCTGTAAAGCCAGTCCCTGTAATGGCAGCGCTATCAGATTTCCTAATCCAGATCTCCCAGTCTTTGTATTAATCGGAATATAGTCCTGAGCTGGGAGCATTCTGTCGTAATATGTGAATTTTTTCATATTAACAGATTCGGCACCTTTGGTTAGCAAAGCTGTTCCAAATCTTCTTGCTGTAGATGCCAATATCGGCTTTTCAAAGAATATCCAAAAATGGGCTCCCTTCCCCGACCTTGAGCGCTCAACCAAAACAGGCACATCATTGTCTTCACATATCTTTCTAAATGTATTTACTTCAGTCATCCATTCAGAATCAGGATTTGCCCAGTCATCGCCGCAAATATTGTCATTATGGCAATCAAAATCAAATACAAGAAAGTTTATAGTTTCATCAAGAAGAAGTGGGTATACCCCTAATACATCCGAAGCATCTTCCTTCTTTCCTCTCAGATGCTCATAAACCACTTCATCCGTCAATTCCTTATAATTCGGATTTCTACATTCACCACAAGAAAACTTGGGATTATTTCTCTTTGGACACAATCCATCTTTCCAAAAATACCAACATTGAGTATAGTAGCTGTGCTTTCCGGTTTTCTTATTAACCTTTCCATAACGCAGACTATAAACATCGTTTCGTCCGTTAAACAAGTTGCGGAAGAATTTTATTCGATGCTTGGTTATTTCCAAAGGTCTGACTCTTGCACCTTGATTATCGTCAAATAGAATGTTCTTGTCAGGAGATAGATCTTCAATATTCTTTGCTTCTTTTCTATAAGTAATACCAGCCTCATCGAGCAAACTATGCAAATAACCTATCTCTTTTTCAAGTTGATTGATTCGTGAAATATATTGATCTTCGTTCATATACGTTATCTCTTCAAATATCCTTCCATTTGTCAAAAATGGGTACGGCATAAGCCATACCCACAAAATATCATTTTAATTTCTTTTGCCATTCATCAGCGACCCTAATGACATGTGCTATAGTATCTCTCCTGATAACGCTTGTTGGATAATATCTGGACACCACTTCCCAGGATGTAATCATCTTAGCCTTTTTACAAATAAAATCAGGTACATCAACGCCATTTTGTTGGGCTAAAATTACAAGTTTTGTAATATCATGTCCCCAAGGCTGTCCTCCCGTTTTTAGAGAAATAGTATACTTTAAAGTTTTCTCTACACCATGCTGAGTCAAATAGGCAGCCTGATGCTTTTGATACTTATCATCACTGTTAACAAGGTTCTTAGCAGTTTTTATATCAGCTTTTGCAATTGATAACAAAGTATTCCCCATTACGCAGCCTGCCTTTTATAAATAATCTGTCCCTTTTCCGCTAATTCCTTGCAGATAGGAGCTTTTTCTTTTTTCTGATAAATTTCATCAATAGATTTAAAATATAGGAAATCATATTCCTGGGTAAAATCCAAAAGATACAAGTCCTTCATAAATTCATTAAAGGATTTTCTATCACTAAGCGCATTGACTGTTTTCTTACTGATGATAACAATATCTATGTCAGATTTTTCTTTACATCTCTCTTCCAACACGGATCCAAACAGCATAATAGCATCAATATCCGGGCACTTTTTTGCTGTACTAATGATGTGCCTGATAATCTCAGCTTTATAATCCGCAACCATTACGGATGAATCATAATTTGTATTAACTTTGATAAGTTTGCACATAAATGATCACCACCTATCCATCAATAACTATGATTTATAGCCTTATTATACCTTACAAACATCGTAAAAAAAAGAGAAGCATCTTACGCTTCTCTCTTACTGCCGGCGACCGGGGTCGAACCGGTACGGGTATCACTACCCACGGGATTTTAAGTCCCGGGCGTCTGCCTATTCCGCCACGCCGGCATTTACCATATTAACTTCTGGTAAAAAATACGCGATATGCTATATACAACATATCGCGAATGGGGCCTACAGGGCTCGAACCTGTGACCCTCTGCTTGTAAGGCAGATGCTCTCCCAGCTGAGCTAAGACCCCATATACTGGGCTAAGTTCAAAAGAACTAATGGAGATTCAGGGACTTGAACCCGGGACCGACCGGTTATGAGCCGGTTGCTCTAACCAACTGAGCTAAATCTCCTAAATGACTCCGACGAGAATCGAACTCGTGTTACCGCCGTGAAAGGGCGATGTCTTGACCGCTTGACCACGGAGCCTTATGCTTTGCAACCGTGCTACGGTGCTTTGTGCTCTGCCCACTCTACTAACTCGGTAGCGGTGCAGACTCTAACTCCGGCTGCCTCACTAGGTTCGGAAATACCTCACCAAGTGATCATCCAGGTTACGTACTAAGCTCGATAAGACCTCGCTAAGTACTATCGCTCCCCCTGTCGGACTCGAACCAACGACACTTCGGTTAACAGCCGAATGCTCTACCGACTGAGCTAAGGAGGATTATAAGATACTGTATATATA
>NZ_FOXO01000040.1 GCF_900115735.1 Butyrivibrio proteoclasticus | reverse complement strand
TTTCCCCTGTTTCTTCGTTTAGCCTGCCTATAAGAGTTCTCTTTGAACGGGATTGTTTCTTTTCTTTGTCCCAAAAAGATTTGCATTCATAGACATATGTGATTCCGGATCTTTTATCTTTTTGATGAATGATAGACATGATATCACCTCCTATATCGCCATGTATACAGTATAACACATGACGATATATAAAACAATAAAAAAAATGCCAAAAAACATAGAAAAAATCTAGTTTTTTGGCATTTGATACAACTGTGAAATAATGGTTATGTATTTCTCTTGTGGTGAAAAAATGAGTCCGGGATGCAGATAGGCTGTGAATAGTAACGGAAGTTTTCTATATGTGACTTAAAGGGATTTTTATTGGACACCTTACGAGTATAATAAAAATTGTAGAGAAATTGTAGAGAAACAAACGCAACTTGCCGGTGGAAATCAGCAGAAAGAGGGGAAGCTATGAAAAACTATTTTGTTATAAATTCTATAAATATGATTATCAATTCTTCAGAGCGGTTGATACCGTCCGTCATTTTTTTGGATGGAACCTAATACTATTCAAAGGAGAATTGATATGAACAAAGAAAAGAGTTTTAAAAGAACAGAATTGGTTCCAGGGCTTGCCGATGCCGCATCGGCTAAGGAGTCACAAGGAGGATGTGCTGATTACTTGTGGAGCTATAGTGCAATTGAGGCTTTTGATGAGTTTGAAGATCGCATGAGTGGAATAGACGAGGAGGCTACTCGCGAAAGGGTTTGCGCCTTGCTGAAGGAACGAGGGCTGACTGACAGAGTGCTGAGCGAGAAGATAGGTATATCACGTCAGGCTGTAAACAAGTGGAGACACAAAAAGAATTTTGTGGATATTGAGAATCTTTATATCCTGAGTGGAATACTCAGGATGAAGATTGATGACCTCTTGGTTCCACGCAAAAGGAGTCAGGAACGAGCAGTCTTGATTGAGACAAACGGAAACATAGGGGACTTAAGTAACCTGAGATTAAAAAGGCTGAAACGATACTATGTCCTGATTATGGAGATGATGGGAAGAAAAATGCCTAGAGATGCCTCACAGGCTAGCTAATCACTTCTGCTCTTGAACTAAATACTATCTAACTAACGAGTGCAGCATCAATTGTCATATTACAGTTGGTGCTGTGCTTAAATTACACTTCATTTTGAAAGGAGGCGCTTATGTCAACAAATTGGGGTGCTATAGCGCCTGCTACAGCACGGAAGAGTAAGGATTATATGAAAGGGCAGCCATGTGCTAAGAATACCATAGCGTATTGTCATAACATAAGGCATCTTGGGGCGCTGTCCAAAGACATGCTTAAGCAGCACCAATGCTTGCAGAAGAATTGCAAATTTCTTGAAAAAAATGAGGATCATCCATATTGGAATCAGAGATATTGGCACAAGGTGACCAAAACTAGAGAAAAGAAGTACAAGAAATACCTTGATAACTACGTTCACGCTGGAGTTAAGAAGACAACAGGCAAGCTTTTGAATGTTAGTAGCTCCAATATTAATTCGGACTTTGGCGAAATGCTTCGGTTCTTTGACGAACTTGAAATATTCCATGCATATCTTTTTTATAAGGATGGTTCCATGAAAATGAGATATGTAGGCGGTTTCTATGGAAGTGAGGTCGCTCATGAAGAAGCCATGAAACATATTTTGCAGGGACAGGGCGAGTATTTGGTAGTGGCCGGTGATGAAGGGAGTCTTATTGGGTACGGAATAGAAAACAGGAGCAAGGCGCTTATTGAAATTGATTTGACCTGGGGTTATCTATATCCGGCTCTTTCCAGTCTGGTTTCGAAGGATATGGATCTAAGGCGGAAAACAGCGTGACACGAGGATATAGATTATGACTACGAAAGAAAAGATTATTTTTGAGATAAATGGAGCTGATGTCAAGAAGCTTAAAAGATTTGAAAGGCAGCACAAAAACTGCTCCATGGGAATGGAAGGAGGAAAGTTTTCATATACATTTATTCCTACAGGACTTGGACTTGCTATAACGGTAGAATGTTCATGCGGACAACATTTGCTTTTGGGGAATTTCCTGGATGGTCCCTCTGAAGAATATGATGAGAAAAAACTAAGACCATTAACGGAGGCGGATGTTCAGAATCAGATGTTTGAAGATGCAGCGCAGATGATATTAACGCTGGAGAACCACAGACTTTTTAAGATGGCAATGGGGCAAGAACAGGATTTTGAAATAGTATATGCTTATGCAATTGGGCTTGCACGTTATGGAGATCCCAGAATATCGAAAGCTATCTTATATAAAGTGAGCTTGGATGCACAGCGCAGAGAAATAAAGAATTATACAGGGACGGAAGAAGAAAATCTCGCCAAATTCTTTGATCACTTTAAGAGAGTTGTCCTTGAGGAGATGGATAAGTATCATTCTGAGAACGAAAGACTAAGAGAAAAATGCTTAAGGAAATAAAACAGCAACTTGCCGTTGACAGACAAATTGTGTCGGAACGTTTACAATAATGTAAGGAGAAGTTGAAAATGGGAAGAGAAGAAAATGTCATTATTTTCGAAAATACACAAAAATTTTGCAAGGAAAACCAGAAGTTAAGTGATGCAATTAAGGCTTCAAATGCTGAACAGAAGCTTGTTCTTGAGAAAGATTTAATTCCTGAAGCTGATAAGAATAGATACAAGGAGCAGGCAACAGTTGTCATCTCCAAGAAGAGATCCTATGAAGCTGCCAGTGCATATAAGGATATGAAAGTAGCGGTTCATAATTTTGCTTCTGCATCTAACCCGGGAGGAGGAGTTGTCCGTGGATCAACAGCGCAGGAGGAATGTCTGTGCAGATGTTCTACGTTGTATTTTAACCTTGATGTGAAGGATATGTGGGATGGCTTTTATAATCCCCATCGCGCGGCGCATGATCCAATTCATAATGACGATATTATTTATACTCCGAGTGTCGTTGTATTTAAGACTGATACTGCCAACCCGCAGATGATGCCAGATAACGAGTGGTATAAGGTTGATGTTATTACCTGCGCGGCTCCAAATCTTAAGCCAAATCCCACAAATTATTTCAACCCGGGTGATGGTAATAAGCAGGCAACACTAAAGGATAACGAGCTTCTTGCACTTCATGAAAAGAGGCTTAGAAGGATTCTTGATGTGGCTGTCAATAATGGTGCTGAAGTAGTGATACTTGGAGCCTTCGGATGTGGCGCCTTCCAGAATAAGCCAGAAGTAGTGGCACTTGCAGCTAAGAATGTAATCAAAGAGTATCTGCATGCCTTTAAGGTTATTGAGTATGCAGTTTACTGTAGTCCAAGGGATGACAGGAACTATAAGGTCTTCGATAGGACATTGAAGCTGTTCACACAGGCGAATAACTAAGAGGGGAGAATCAGAGCATACTGAGCCGGAGAGTAAGATGATTGATCTAATGTATAAGACGCAGTTTGGCTGGGATGATGGGGCAAAGGTCTGGGTAGCAATGTGCGATGATCCGGCATTTGCTTTGGAAAATGAATCGATAGTTGTATTGGCTGAAAGAGTAGAAAAAGTGATTCCTGAGATGCTGGAATTGAACGCTGAGAAAAAAGAATAAGTAGTAAAGATATTTAGGAAAAGGTAGGCGTTTGTTAAATATATTTAACAAACGCCTGTTTGCGTTTATGGGTTGATTAATTTTATAAAAGTGATAAAATAAAAGGAACTTGAGTTGTGCTTCATCTTATTTAACTAGTAAATTTCACAATAAAATATAATTTAATATAACAGGTGTTGAGATGGCTAATAAGAATCAGATTAGTAATCAAGAATTTGCTGATATTGTCAGATCTGCACGAGGCAATAGAAGTTTAAGAGAATATGCTGAAGCTGCAGGCGTTAGCTATATGACTATATATAAGGCTGAGCAAGGAGAATACATTCCAAGCTCTAAGACAATTAAGAAAATGTCCACAGGTTCAGCCAATCCTCAGAATGGAGTAACATACGAGGATATGATGGTAACTGCTGGCTATCAGGATAAAGAGATGGTATCTGAAACGGCTAGTGCATTGGCTCAGCAGATGGTAGAAGAAGCCTATGAAAATGGCAAGATTGGAGGCAATATTGGATATTCAGTCCAAACGTGGTCTCCATTTAGAATGCATAGTAGAGAAATATATGCTGAGTATTTACGTAAAGTAACGGGAACTATTTTTACTACAATGTTTCAAAAAAACATGTATTTCACTAGCAAGAGAAACTATGAGGGTGATGTAAGAAACAGGGTTCCAGATATAACGTTAGATGTAGATTATGGTCGAATTAATGAATGGTGGTTTGAAGTAAAGTATTTTCAAGAGAAAAAGTTTGTTTCTATGAACATGCAAATACTATTAGGAAACATGCTTTTTTACAAAATTAAGAAGAACATAAAGCTTTCAATAGTCGTAAATTCTGAAGATGCATATAAATACCTAGGTAGAAGGGCTACAGATATGCCGTATAGAGGAGAATTATCTGTAATATTAGTGGATATAGATAAACAAAAAGTAGTTGCAGAGCAGTATTTATCAAATTACTTTGAGGATGATCATAGTGCTGAGTTTTTTTTGACGTGAATATGAGAAAAGCTTTTTTGAAAGGGGTGATGACCTATGAGCTATAGGATTATGGGAAAATAACAAAAGAGACGTTTGTTAAAACGCCTCTCTTGAAATAAGTCAGATGTTCGCAGCATCTGATTGTATGAAGTATTTTTGAACCCTAGGCGAGTTCACTTCATATCCATACATTACCATTATGATATACGTTTGGCAAGATGTTTGTCATTTAACTCGTAGTTCACTATATAAATGGTAATTCAATTTATTTCAAGAATTTTCCCTTTTTTACAACTGAATATGGAACTTTTTTAGTGCTTTTTGGCATGTTAATTGCCAATGGCTATGTTTGTTTACCACAGAGGAGGGAAAACTATGCCTATTAGAGTCATTAATTGTCAGGCCACCTGTGCCAATATCAAGAAGCTTATAGAGGAACAGGGGCTTACTCCCAAGGACGTTAAGGAGATACTCAATCTGGATTCAGTACAGAGCATTTACAAGTGGTATGCCACTGCAAATGGCAAGGGAAACAGCATTCCATCAGTGGACAATGTAATAATACTTGCTCACATTTTGGGGGCATCTTTAGATACGATTTATGTAACCAATGAAGTGCTTTATGAGGTTAAGAAACCATGAAACCAAGGGTTTATTTGATTGATTACGAGAATGTTAATAAGGCAGGTCTGGAGGGAGCGGAAGCTCTCTCCAGATTTGACAAAGTTATTGTGTTCTATAGCATCAAAGCCGATACTGTTCCGATTGACATATTAAACAAATGTAAGGCTAAGCTTGACTTTATAAAAGCTGAAGTAGGAACTCTCAATGCAATGGATTTTCAGCTTGTGGCATATCTTTTTTATAACATGAAGAAGAGTAGAGATTATTACATAATTACGAAAGATCAGGGCTTTAGAGCGATACTGAATATGTCCAAGAACTATGGTGGATCAGTAAAGATTAAATCGTTCATTGGGGAAAAAGAATCTGAAGATCAGGAAATGATTGAAAAAAGCTCTATAGCCCAGCCAAATGAGGGTAGTGCATCTGACAAGGTGATTAAATTCAATGAAGTAGATATAGATAGGGTTGAGTATGGGATTGACTGCAGTGCTGCCATGGAAGTATCAGGCATTATTAAGTCAAGTCTCGGAGCGGTGCCAACACCAGATGTTTTGCGAATGGTTATTGACGGAATCAAGAATTATCCCCAAAAATCAGATTTCTATTTGTACTGCACTAAAACAATGGGACAGGTTCCTGGCCAGGCTTTCTATTCAGGAATTAAAAAGAAATTCACAACAATTAAAGAAATAGTTGAGCTGGCATCTTGATAATAAAGAAGGATATCTAGGCCGGTTGGTAATCCAGCCTAGATATCCTTATATTCAAGAGTTCTATAGCATTGCTTTGTGGCGGGGAGCAAATCATCGAAAAGTATTTCTTTTAGATTTTTCATAATAATAACAATTCTATTATGAAGTTTTCTGTCAAAAGATTTTGTGGTGAACTCATTATTTTTTGCTGCTGTGTAAATATGCAATTGATTGCGAAGATGATAAGCCTCCCTTATTTGCTGGAATTGATCAGGCGAAAGGGTGAGCATTCCTTTACTCTCTATTGCTTTAAGCTTTTCGGCGAAGGTTTTTACCTTGGGCATAAAAAATTCGCAATGATTATGGTCAGGACATGTTCCGCAAAATGAATGCATATCATCGTAAACTTGTCCAATCAGTGATTCAATTATGCAGACATAGTTTATTATTGCAGCCTTATAGATCATTGTTTCAAGAGATCCAAATACATAGAATCGATTCAGAATAAAATTATACAAATCTGACATCTGAAGGCTGTATGCTACATTGCTGACTATCTCTTCGTTAGAAAAGAAAGAGTGGAGATGATAATTATTGACGTAATATGCCTTTGTTCTAATGTATTTAGAAGGGAAATGTATTCTCCTTTTTACACTAGGGGCATAGTTGTCTACAGGAGGTTCAAGACCCGATTGTCTTAGTAACATTTCGTTTTCGGTAAGTAATTCTGAAATTTTTCGGTTGTTGCTAATTATTTGCGCTTCGACCTGTGGGGGGATAGATGGGTTAGGGTTACTCATTTTGTTATGCTCTCCATATACAAAAAGTCAACTGTGAATAATAATTCTTCTGAGAATAATTATATCAGACAATTCTTTCAACTAAGCGTTGAATGCGTGAAGACCTTGGAAGAATTACAATCATATTAGCTGTTGTACGTAAGGATTTAGAGTTGTGGAGGCATCTATGTATAAAAAGCTAACAGACCTGCTTGAGATTAAATGTATACCGGCAATAAGTACCGGAAACCTTAGTGAGGATAATCTTGCGAATGCCAGACTGTATGTGAAGCTATTGAATGAATATGAGAGACAGGGAATATATCCTGTGCTTATCAACAAGGAGATGGATAATGAATGGTTCAGAATGAGCATGGGGCATAATCGGGTCAACGATACCAAGGAACAGTACCGTGAAGATGTAGAATGGACCATCAAGCAGACTGAATATAGTTGCTTTGAGGTTTGGCTTGGAAGACTATTATATGATTATCGTCTTGATTGCTTTAAGTCTAAGGAGGAAATAGATGAATATCTGGAAAGACTGATTCCGCCAGTCTCAGAAGAATACGAAAATATTTTTGCTAATGCTACAGAAAAAGAACAATTTGGCATCTTTGATATGGATGAAATGACATATGATTATGCTCCGCTTTTTATTTATTTTGAAGAGCTGGAATTTGCTTTGCTTCCGGTAAAGAAGCCTTGGGAGATTTTGGGGTGGTTTCCATTTGGAAGATTTAATGCATGTCCGGCGCCTAAGTATCACATTGCGCTAGCCAAAGAGCTATATCAAAGATTTGGTGCAAGAGTTATGTATGTTGGACGTGATCGGATGACATATTATTTGAGAAAACCATTAATGGCGAAAGCTGACATAGAGTATGCTTCTAAGATGCTAATGATTGCAGATGGAGATCTTTATACGGACTATCCAAGTACGGCTGAGGGAATAATCGGATTCCATACATGGCAATTCTGGTGGGATTGAATAGGGAGTTTTATAGTACACCTGATATGGATAATAGTTTATAGAGAAAGTTTGATCAAAGATTCAATAGGGTGGAAGGAGATATATTATGGCTACCATATTAGTTGATTATGAAAATGTACAGGGATTCCAGGGATTGAAGGGGGTTGACTATCTTAATGAGAACGATCACCTTATTATTTTCTACAGTGTTTCCTGCATGAAGATTGCTAAGGAATACATGGAACCAATTAGAGAAAGCGGATGTCAGTTTACCATTTATAAACTAAAGACATCCAGGAAGAATGCGCTGGATTTTTATATTGCTACGGAAGCAGGACGGCTTAGTGCATTGGGCAATGGACAGATTGCTCTTATTTCAAGGGATAAAGGCTTTGATTCAATATCTGATTTCTTCAGTGTTAATGACAGTCTTAGGGGCACAAAGCTTGTTGTATGCGACAGCATAGAACATGGCCTTGAAAAGCTTACTGATCCAGAGGATATTGAGAGGCGCAGGCTTATCCGTGATAAGATGCAGACGGCTGATATTGAGGTTGAATTCGGCAAGATCCAGGAGGCCAATGCTGTCAGAGCGAAGATATCGCAGCTTCTTGAGGATACCCAGTATAAGCCAATGACTGATAATATTGTTAAGTTCTTTTCCAATAACAAGAGTGAGACATCAAGAAAACTGTATACTGGGACACTTCATGAGTTTGGACTTAAGGATGGAGTTGCTATATACAGACTGCTGAAGGATGTTGTATAAAATTAAACCACAGGTTTATTTATTTTCTGTTTGAATTATGGTAATATATGCAGACGGGATGGCGTTGAAGATTCTTTTTTATAGAAGGAGGCGACCATGGACATTTTTGATGTGTTTGTAGACATGCAGGCAACTGGTGATCGTATCAAACAGCTTCGCAAAGAAAAACATATGAGAGTATTTGATCTTGCAAATGCTTTGGGACTCGAATCGGAGCAAGCCATTTATAAATGGCAGCGCGGCCAGTGCTTACCAAACGCTGACAATCTTGTAAGACTTAGCATATTGTTTGGATGTCACATTGATGACATTCTCGTACATAACATGACAGGAGAGGACGAAAGTCCTCTTCTTCCTTTATACGAGGAATTTGGAAGGACTTGGCGTTTATATGCCAGGTCCTTTTTTCAACTACACGGTGAATGCAATTTGCGGTTGACGTCTTTAGAATGGTTGTATAGGCAATGATTCAATACCTCAGTGGAGGTCAGCGTATTAGGAGGGAGCATCATGGGAAAAATAGAAGTAAGAGGAAATGCAGCAAGGACTGTGGATTATGATCGTATGAAAGTTGAAATCAATTTTCATTCAGTGGAAATATCGCCGACAGCCGCTTCAGAGAAATCCATGAAGGAATGTGAGGAAGCCTTGGCAAGTTCGAGGCAATTCCTCGACAGTCTGTTGACGGATGATGAGTACTGCGAAATGTCTAAAAAATCAGCTAAGGCTCAAAAAGAATTGGTGTCAGAGAATAACCAGTTTTTGATTGTACGGGATAAAGACTGGGAGCATATTTATGGAATGATAGAAAAGGACAGTGGTTCTTTTGGGAGATTCTATTCAATAATGCGAACTGACATGTCTAATAGAGATCTTAATTACATGGGAGTGGTGCTTCTTATCAATGATGATTTTTGGAACTATACAGTAGAACTTGCTGCGGGATTAGAGAATGATGATTGAAATAAAATCGACTGACATTTTTCATGTACACACATACAGATGTGGCCATGCAGAAGAAGTAGGGGATGAAGAATACGGAATAAAGGCTATTGAACTTGGGGCTACAGGTATATGGTTTACTGATCATGCACCATTTCCGGGAGATCCGTTTAGGGGGCGCATGAAATATGAAGGTCTAGACGGATATATTAATGGGCTGTTGCACCTTAAAGAAAAATATAAAAACAAGGTCGATGTTCATATAGGTTTGGAGATTGAATACTTTCCGTCATATGACAGAGATGGGTATTATAGAGAATTAAAGTCTAAAAAGGCGTTAGAGTTCATGGCTCTTGGTCAGCACATGGCAGAAGTAGGTAATGATGAATATTCCTTCTCCTGGGGCAAGGAAGAATTAGAGGAGAAAGAGTGTCTGGTTCTCTGTGATGCAATTGTTGAAGGTATGAAGACAGGATTCTTTGATGTCTGCGTTCATCCAGATAGGAGCTTTAGGCGTAAAAAACTATGGGATGAAACGTGCAGCAAAATTGCGGAGAGAATATGGAAAACCGCGGCTGAGGGTAGTATTACATTGGAACAGAATGAATCTTCAAAGAGACATAAAAACCATTATCGAAAAGAATTTTGGAAATTCCATGACTGTTATTCTGAAGTGGAGATAGTGCGCGGTCTTGATGCGCACTTTCTTAAAGAGCTAAAGCCTATAATTACTTAACCACAGGTTTAGCGACAAACATCTCTACAGCAGATAAAATCTTATTATCAGATCGAGGAAATGTTGATTATGGAGGGTATTGTTATGGCAAAGATGACATCAGCATATGCAAATAAAGTTTTAAGAAGGCTCAATGATGATAAGGATTTTTACCTCAACAAGGAGCAGGAGGGTCAGGTGTACGTAGCTTCCCTTGATGAGGAGCCTGTTGTTCCGGATTATGACTATTCGGATGTTTCTTCTAAGATTGCAGAGATAGATGCTAAGATCGTAAAGATCAAGCACGCTATCAATGTAACAAACGTTACTAGCACTGTTATGGTTGGCGGCGCTGATATGAGCATCGATGCGGTACTTGTTAAAATGGCTCAGTTCAACAAGAGAAAGAGCATTCTTGATGCCATGCGTAAGCGCCAGGAAAAGACAAGAGTGAGTGCTGGATATTTTACGTCAAGGAAGACAGCTCCTGAGTATCAGTACATCAATTACGACCTTGAAACTGTTAACAAGGAGTATGAGCGAATTGATGGAGAGATTGCAGAAATGCAGATTGCGCTTGATAAGTTCAATCAGACCTTTGAATTTGAGGTTGAGGTGTAAAACCTTTTCCGTGCAGCAGGTGTTAATAAATAACAGGATGAGTGTTAAGCGAGAATACATGTTTAAAGTTGTGGTTCTTGGTTATCGGTTATTCTTTATTGAATTATTGTTTATAGTTGCGGCTACAATTGGTGATGATGCGTATGAGCATTTTTTTACACCTGTTTGCAGAAAACTTGTATCTTATGTACGCGGGGCATGGAAGTTCGGTTTCACATGCCTCTTTTTGTTATTTTATGGAGAAAAAGATGGAAAAGATTAAGAAGACAGGTGCTCCATGTTGGTTTAAAAAGGACTTTAAAAGAGAAAGCGTAAAGGACAAGTTGTATCGCTGGAGAATGAATGTCAAATACATATATCAGCGTGCCAAGTACGGATTGTTTGGGGAAAAGCTGAAAACTGAAGAAGATAAGGAAAGAGAAAAAAAGACTAGTTCACACATTGTATATATGCTTGGTGACGCTCCTGAGTATAAAGAAATATCAGATAAATATTTCGATGAGTACAAGGCAATAGAGAATTATCGTGATGAATGTAAGGATAAAGCTTTTGCATTGTTTTCCAAATGGTTCTGGCATCTATGGGATTGATGCTTTCAACTAGTAGTTAAATGACAGGCGTGGCTTAGAATAGTACGATTGAATTAAGTATATGTTGTTTTGAGTTTAGGGAGTCGTGCTAATGAATTCTAAGATATTAGGTTTTATAAAGGATAATCAGGATACATGGGAAGAGAAGCTTTCGGATAAGCTGATTCGCGTTTCCCACAAGGGAAATCTTGCATGCTTTAAGTATACGACAGAAGCAGACTTTTCCGATTCAATAGTATGTGAGGCTCGTGGGATAATCATTGATCTTCATGCTTTGAAGGTTGTGTGCTGGCCCTTTGACAAGTTTTTTAATGTACAGGAGAGGTATGCTGCCAAGATAGACTGGAGTACTGCAAGAGTTTTGGAGAAGGTGGATGGCTCCCTTATTAAGCTGTACTGGTATGATGGAGAGTGGAGGTATGCTACCAGCTCTACCTGTGATGTGGAAGATGCAATTATATCGTGGCATGTTGGATATACCTTCAAAGACGTTCTTGTGAAAGCTATTAATTATGGGGATATTCCGCTTGATAAGCTTGATAAAGATTATACATATATGTTTGAACTTGTATCGCCTATGACACAGATTGTTATTAAGTATGAGCTGCCACAGCTCTTTTACCTGACAGCGCGTAATAATAGCACCGGTGAAGAGATTGATGCTGATATGGGAGGCTTCGCAAGACCAAAGAGCTACAAGCTGACTTCTCTGGATGATTGTCTTAATGCCGCAATTAAGCTTAATGAGGGGCATGGCGATGATGTGGGACAGGAAGGCTTTGTTGTGGTTGATAGCTCTTTTAACCGAATCAAGATAAAGTCTCCTGAATATGTGGCGATGCACAAGATTACAACGAATAAGATGTTTACTGTAAAGAGGATAACGGAACTTTACTTCGAAGGAATTGACCTCCATGAGCTTACTAAGAAATTTCCGTTTTAGGCTAGAATTCTTAAGTACTACGACTGGCAGATTTCAGAAATGAAATTTAAGATTGAGAACATGATGATTTACGCAAGGCATCTGTACGAGGAATATGATCATGACAGGAAGGCTGTTGCAAAAACTATTGGAGGAGATCCTTTTAGCTGGGCAGGCTTTAAGGCTATAGGCAATGACAAGACTGTTGACGATATGCTAGCAATACTGACTCCGGGAAAGCTGGAAAAGTATATTAAAGAGTATGAATTTTGAGAGGTGATTATAATGCGACAGCTTATTATAGCTCGTAAGGATTTGAATATGTCGGCTGGTAAACTGGCGGCACAGGTAAGTCATGCAAGTATGGCTTTTATATCCCATATGATATTACATGGTGGAACCCATAAAAGGTTATCATTTGATACTGGTGAAATAGAAGCTTATGAGATTGACGTGGATATTGCCCCAGATGTGTATGAACAGTGGTTTTCTGGAATATTTACTAAGACTATTTGCGAAGCAAAAAACAGAAATCAGCTTATGAAAGCTGTGACAATGGCGGAAGAGCTTGGGCTTAAGGAAAATGAAGATTATTTTTTGATTAAGGACAACTGCCTTACTGAGCTTGAACCAGAGGAAGTGGATGAAAATGGTGTTGGTAGGACACTTACATGTATTGGATTTAGACCGCTTCCAGATGATATCGCTCATTCCATCAGTAAGAAGTATCAGCTGTTTAAATGATTAGGTTCCCCAAGGGAATACTGATATTTGAAAGGAATATAAAATGCCTAAAAAAGTAAGTAAGAAAACTCCAATAACCAAGGCTGAATTGGGGGAGCTGCTTGATCAGAAAAAATTTGCCAAAGAAATCCGTAGTTATGATGATGATAAGCTTAGAAATTTGATCCAGGAAATATTTTTTGAGGGAATGAGAGAGGGCTATGAGCTAGCAAAATTCAGGCTAGAGCTATTGAATAGCTTTCCGTTTGATTCTGCTGATGAATTCCTTGATGAAAACATGGGAAAAATACGCGAAATTATGGATTTGTGCAAGAAGTACGAAGAGCTTGAGGGGTGATGATTGTGGCAGATTTGAATCTTGGAGGAAGATTTTATTGTGATATTCCTGATGATTTAGCAAGTAAGATTATTGATGAGATCCGTTCCGCGGAAAAGCCGGATCGTGATGAATTGGAACGTAAGTGCCAGGAACTAAAACAGAAGATTGTTTCTGAAAGAGGGAAAAAGGCTTGAGCAGAGTATTAGTAATTCCAGATGTGCATTTAAAGCCCTGGATTTTTGATAAGGCAGATAAAGTTGATAAGAGTTCATATGATGACATTGTGGTTCTTGGTGATCTGGTTGATGATTGGGGACAGGGAAATAATCTTAAATTGTATAGGGAGACGTTGGATAGGGCGGCTGCATTTGGCACAGAGCACAATGAGTCCATCTGGTGCTATGGTAATCATGATGTTTCATATCTGTGGGATGCAATGGAATCAGGTTACTCTGTAGTTGCAAGAGAAACTGTAATTGAAGGGATTACTAAGCTAGAGAGAACACTGGAAGATCGATATAAGTTTGTTCACAAGATAGATGATGTGTTGTTTAGCCATGCAGGACTTGCTGAGACTTTTGTTTTACATGAATGTGGATATCATATGAAAGAAATTGAGGATATCCTTGCTAAGGTCAATCGTATGGGAATGCAGGATTTATGGAGAAACAGTTCTCCAATATGGGTAAGACCGCAGCATGCTTTCATAAGGATGTTCAGAGATGACCTCTTTTACCAGGTGGTAGGACATACCCCTGTTGAGGAACCACTTGATGCTTGTGGGACGTTGACGCTGGATCTCTTCTCAACCTATTCAGATGGAACAGCTTATGGTAATCAGAAACTGTACATCGTAGATACTATTACAAGAAAGTTTGAGGAAGCTAAGTATAAGGAATCATGAGAGAATAAGGCCCTTTTTGGACAAGCTAGCAGAGACATGGGAAAAGTATCCAGACTTAAGGTTTGGACAGTTGGTGATGGATATAGTGCCGGATTCTGATAGATTATGGAATTGCGAAGAAGATGAGTTTTTGAATAGACTCGAGAGTTTTGTTTCCAATATTGAAGAGCGGCATAATGGAAATCTACTTTGGGTACCGAGAAAGGATGTAGATAATGATTTTTGATGAGTTAGATGCTAAGATGCGAACCTATGAGCAATCGCTTGATCAGGTTCTGCTTCCTGATATGTACATGGTCGCAAGGCTTGATGGAAGAGGTTTTACTAAACTGACAAAAGAGGTTTGTAAGTTTGAAGCACCTTTCGATGAGCGTTTTAGAGATATGATGGTTAATACCACCAAGACACTTATGGATTGCGGGTTTAGAGTGGTCTATGCTTTTACTGAAAGCGATGAGATTTCTCTTTTGTTTGATAAGGATGAGGATACTTTTGACAGGAAAGTAAGAAAATTCAATTCGACTCTTGCTGGTGAGGCTAGCGCAGCTATTTCTCTGGCGCTTGGTATGGTGGCCACCTTTGACTGCAGAATGGTGCCACTTCCAAATCTGGAAAGAGTAGAGGATTACTTCCGATGGAGACAAGAGGATGCCAATAGAAATGCGCTTAATTCACACTGCTATTGGATGCTGAAAAAAGAAGGAGTATCTGTTCACAAGGCAACCTCAGAGCTCAGCGGTAAGGGAGTAAGCTACAAAAATGAGCTGCTGTTTAGCAGAGGAATCAATTATGATAAGCTTCCATCGTGGCAAAAGAGAGGCGTTGGCTTATGGAAAGAGGACTACGAGAAAGAAGGCTTCAATCCGGTCACAGGTGAAACTAAGATGACTACTCGTAGCAGAATCCATGTAGAGTACGAGTTGCCGCTTGGTGATGAGTATGGAAGTATGGTAAGGAAGTTTGTACAATAAATGGAGTACACTTCGTTATGACGAGGTTAGGGCGTATCATATGAGCAATACAGATGTAAGTAAGTTTATAAGCTTAGTATTAAGGCATAAGCCAGAGACAATAGGGATTTCTTTGGATGAACATGGCTGGGCAGATGTGGATGATCTTATCAATGGAATATCAAAGACACATTATATCGATATGGAGATGTTGGAGGGTATAGTAGCTGCCGATAATAAGCAGAGATACACTTTTAATGAGGATCATACGCTTATCAGAGCAAATCAGGGGCATTCAATTCTGGTGGACGTGGAGCTTAAGAAAGTAGTTCCTCCGGAGATCCTTTATCATGGAAGCGCAGAGAAGTATGTGAAATCAATCGATGAGCAGGGATTGATTCCGAAATCAAGGCTATATGTGCATTTGTCCAAGGATTATGAGACTGCGGTAAATGTAGGAAAGAGGCATGGAAATCCGGTTGTATATAAGATAAAAAGCGGTCTTATGTCTCAGGATAGAATAGAGTTCTTTTTGTCGGAAAACGGTGTGTGGTTAACAAAGGCTGTTCCGGTGAAATATTTGGAGAAAATATAGAAATGTTTAGGGCCTCATCTTTTTCAAAATAGATGAGGCATTTTGCTGTCATTTTTATGGGACTAGTTATCGTGCATACTTGTATCATAGGGAATCATAGGGAATTATCAAAAGTGTAATGGCTTGAAAGGAATTATATGGCAGATTTAGGAATAAGAGAATTAAGTGTGGATCAGATGGTGTATATGCTGTCTAGGACCTATGTATCACTGATAAATAACGGAATTGCCTTCAAGGAGTTCCCGTCAGTAATGCTGTGGGGACCGCCCGGAGTTGGTAAGTCTCAGGGAGTCAGACAGGTTGCTTATGAAATTGAGAATAGAACCGGCAAGGACGTAAGAGTTACGGATGTGAGGCTTCTTTTGTTCAATCCCGTTGATCTTAGAGGAATTCCGACAGCCAATGAGGATAAGACGCTGGCTGTATGGCTGAAGCCTCAGATTTTCCAGATGGATGAGTCTGAAGAGGTTGTGAATATTCTTTTTCTGGATGAGATAACTGCAGCGCCTACATCAGTTCAGGCGGCTGCCTATCAGATTACTCTTGATAGGACAATTGGTGAGCACAAGCTTCCGGAGAACTGTATTGTAATTGCTGCCGGTAACAGGGTGACCGACAGATCTGTGTCCTACAACATGCCCAAAGCGTTGGCAAACAGACTTTGCCATTTTGAGATAAAAGAGGATACGGGGGCCTGGCATGAATGGGCTATCAGAAAAGGAATTCATCCGTATGTCGTAGGATATCTTGAGTATAGCAGCACTTCTCTAATCAGATCCGAAGGGATGGAACTGGCTTTTCCGACTCCAAGATCCTGGGAAATGGTCAGCAATATTCTTAACTACGTGACTGATGATGTGGACACGGTTCTTCCAATGATCATTGGGTGTGTGGGAGAAAAGAGTGGTAGCAACTTCAGAACCTGGACTGATATTTATGCCGGACTTCCTTCAATGAAGGATATTTTCAGGAAGGGAGAGGCAGACGTTCCTATGGAAAAAGAACTGCAGATTGCCCTCAAATCTATGATGGTGGATTACGCCAAGAAATGTCAGGATAAGGAACAAATTGATAATTCGATAGCATACTCCTGTAAGCTTCCGTGGGCGTTCAGACGAAGGCTGCTTAGAGATTATGTTGAGATTCCAGAGTTAAAAGAGATAGTTGAAGAGAACGAAGTGTATCAGACTGCTATTAGGGATAAGATGCAATGACTGAGCAAAGAAAACGACAACTAAAGAGGCAAATTCAGGAATCACGCTTTAGGTTAAGCCACATGTACAAAGAAGTTGCGGCTCCGCTATATAACATGATATTTGTCGCAACCAAAGATGTGTGGAGAATATCCACGAATGGTTTCTGCATCTACTTTGATCCAGATTGGCTTAAGAATCTTAAAGACCTTGAGATTGATTTTATCCTGTCTCATGAGCTTATGCACATAGCACTGAAGCACATTGATAGACCTGCCTATTACTACGGTGACAGATATCATTTTGCTGCTGATATAGTTGCTAATGGGCATTTGAATGTTCTTGGATGGAACTATGAAAAGATTGCGCATGTCGGAAAGATAAGGTATGAGACATATCTGCCTACTATGCATGGATCAAAGGTAACGGCCATAGATGCCATGAGGTATACGCCGATAGATCCTGCTGTATTTGAGACAAACAAGAGAAAGCAGCTTCTTATAGATTCCGATGAGTGGTGGAACAGGAAGGGTGATAGAGGTGAGTGCGGTGTAATAATCCTTGATCCCGATGATGTGGATCCGGATGACCTTGTTTATAACGGGCCGACCTATGGAGGAACACGTAGCAGATGGGGCGAGTTTTTTCCAAAATTCAACAATAGAGGCGTGCCTGTAGATGAAGAAGGAAGCGGAGCCGGGCAACAGGATGAGATTAAAGCTAACTCCCGGAATGTTAACAGAGAGCAGGTTAAGATGGCTTTAATGAGCCTGCGAAGTGGAAATCAGTCGCAAGAGGCTGGAGTGGATGAGGCTAATGATAAAAGAAATTGGTCCAGCATGGATGTCAAGGTCCTGGATTGGAGAAGCCTTCTCAACTGTTTTGTGCAGGAGGAGGTTAATGATTACTCTTTTACCCCGCCGGACCGAAGAATGCTTGATGGAGATTTTTTTCTGCCAGATTATAATGTGTGCAAGGAAACGGTTAAGGATGTCTATTTTATGGTGGATACCTCAGGATCCATTTCTGATGAGATGTTGTCCATGGCTTATGAAGAAATACACCAGGCGTTGGATCAGTTTAATGGTGCGCTCACCGGGATTGTAGCCTTTTTTGACATAACAGTTCACGGGGCAAGAGCTTTTAATAGTGTTGAAGATATAGTAAAAATTAGACCTCGCGGTGGAGGAGGGACTGATTATGAGAGCGTATTTAGATTTATTAAAAAGACTTCGGGCAATGCCTCGCCAACAAGTATTGTGATAATAACAGACGGTGAAGGAGTTTTCCCAGACCAGGAGGTAGCGGGTAACATTCCTGTGTTGTGGCTTTTTACTAAAGAGTGCATAGCACCTTGGGGCAAAAGTGTAAATGTAACTGACAGTTGATAGATTATTTGATTTGGTACTGATATGATAGTAATTAGCGGAACTCTAGCGTAGTCAACAAACGTTGGCACGAGTAGCGAGTCGTTACTCGGAAAAGATATTTGTAACATTATAATAGCAGCTGTTCCACTGTAGTAGGAGGCACGCTTCACGTGCTAAACTACAGCTCCACAGCAGCGATATTCTTACTGTTTTGTTCCGCTATTTCAAGAGAAGGGAGGGAAGTTAATATGGTTGTTTACAGAGAGCTTTCCTCCTTGTGTCATGATCTTGGTTACTCTGCGAGGGCCTTGTATACATTAAGTAACTCTGTGGCTGAACACTATCATGATGTCATGATTCCAAAGGCAAATGGAGAACAAAGGCTTTTGCATGTTCCTGACAAGTTCATGAAATCTGTACAGAAGAGCATTGCGAGAAATCTTCTTGCCTACGAAGAAATCTCACCTTACGCAATGGCTTACAGACCAGGTGGAAGCACAAGGGCTAATGCTAGACCTCACGTGGGTGCGCCGATGGTTATGAAGCTTGATGTACGAAAATTCTTTGATCACATAACGTACCCAACGGTAAAAGAAAAAGTGTTTTCATCAGAGAAATACTCAGAGTCAAACAGAGTGCTTCTTTCTGTCTTGTGTGTTTATAGCCACACCACACCTCAGGGGGCACCAACTTCTCCCGCTATTTCTAACATAATCATGAGAGATTTCGATAACCGCGTGGGTGATTGGTGTGACAAACGAAATATCTCTTATACCAGGTATTGCGATGACCTGACCTTTTCTGGAGAGTTTAATCCAAGCGAAGTAAAGACTTTTGTAAAAGAGGAGCTTTTCAAAGAAGGGTTTTTCCTAAATTCCAGAAAAACAGTGGTGCTGAGAAATGGACAACGGAAAGAAATTACCGGAATTGTTGTTAATGAGAAGGCATCTGTTCCTGCTGAGTACAAGAAGAGAATCAGACAGGAACTATTTTACTGTCAGAAATACGGTATTGATGAGCATGTTAAGAGGCTTGGATTATGTGAAAGCGGAGAATCATACGCTAGGAAGCTTCTTGGTAGAATCAATTATGTCTTGTCGGTAGAACCGGAAAACGAGGAGATGAAAAGGGGAAGAACTAATCTGCTTTTGCGGTTATAATAGTATTTCTAAGAAACGGAGCGATAGCAACGAGTAAATATGTTTCACTAAACAAACGAAGTAAGGACTGAACTGCGCTTAATGAATTGTTTAGAGAGATGATTAAGAGAGTTTAAAGCGTCAACCACAGGTTAAATGACAAATGAGTGTCCAGATGCAATAATTGTTATTGCGGGTATGAAATAATCTAATACCCATATCGGCAAAAAAATAAAAAATTGCCGATATGGGTATTGATAATTAGTGCAGAAACCGATATTATTAATGTACCCATATTGGCAAAATATCAAATTTTTGCCAACATGGGTAAAGGGGATTTGCTTATAGAGAAGAGGTGATATCGGTGGATACTAGCATTGTTCTGGACAAAATAAATAAAGATAACTTTA
Source organism: Butyrivibrio proteoclasticus (assembly GCF_900115735.1). Lineage (GTDB taxonomy): Bacteria > Bacillota > Clostridia > Lachnospirales > Lachnospiraceae > Butyrivibrio > Butyrivibrio proteoclasticus_B. Next base: position 9,389 of record NZ_FOXO01000040.1, on the reverse strand, counting down.
CCAGGCGGGATGTGTTTGATGCTGCTTCAAGTACTAGGGAAGACTTCAAGGAATCTGATATGCGTAATCTGATGGAGGCAATGCTTGTTGGCGGAAGTATAGTCAGAATCGCGCATAATCACTATGTTCGCAAGGAGAGTAGTAAACAGGAATACAAGCCAGTTTATTCAGATGAAGCCAAGAAGCTGATCGAGGATGTAAAGGAGAAGTATCCATATTTGAATTTTCAGGTATGGGAGATTGCCTGGTTCAATGAGTTCTTAAACCATCTGGTATCACATAACAGGATATTCCTTGATGTGGAAAACGACGGGTGTGAGTTTGTGTATTCGTCTTTAGCTGATGATTATGGTGGGAAGATGCTATTAAGACCATCGGTTAAGGAACTTCAGTATTATTTACAGACTGACAGTATTATTGTAGAGCGTTTAGTTAGCGAGAGCCCTAAAGGGAAGATTGACGCCTATGAGGCTCCTATAGAGAAACTTATCGTCGAAATGTTTGCAAACAAAGCGCTTATGAGCATGATTTCTAAGGGAGATTATCCTGAAACGCTTGAAACTATTTTCAAGAAGTATAACGTTGACCAGACCAAGATGCTCAGATATGCACGCCGTAGAAATAGGAAGGACGAACTCGTTAATTATATAAAAGAACATACAAATATTAAATTGTTGGGAGAAGATTAATGCTATCAGAACAGAACTTTTCGCTTGAGCACATCGAGGAGGTAAGAGGCTCAAGGAAAGTAGATAAAACAATACTTGAGCGAAGTATTTATGCGCTTGGGCTGCTAGAGGCTCTTGCAAGAGTAGGCCTTCCGTTTATTTTCAAAGGCGGGACAAGTCTTCTTTTACTGCTGGATTCTCCTATGAGGCTATCAACTGATATTGATATTATAGTTGAACCTGGGACTGACTTTGAACATTACATTGAAGAGGCATCGAAGATCATTCCCTTCAAGGCGAAGGAAGAGCAGGAGAGAAAAAGAGCAGGTAGCATAGAGAAAAGGCACTATAAGTTTACATATGATTCACCTGCTTACGGAAGAGAGTTCTACATATTACTTGATATTCTGTTTGAGGAGAATCACTACGCAAGGACTATTCAAAAGCCGATAAAGAGTCCGCTACTGATAACTGAGGAGCCCTACATAAATGTTACAATGCCGACAGCTGACTGTATTATGGGTGATAAGCTTACGGCATTTGCTCCATATACCACAGGCATTCCATTTGGGATAGATAAAGAGCTTGAAATCATTAAGCAGATGTATGATGTCTCATGTCTGTTTGATGTATTTGAAAACTTCAATGATGTGCATGATTCCTACATGGCAACAGTCCAGTCGGAAATATCTTATAGAGAAAAAGATATAACCTACCGTGATGCGCTTTTAGATACTATAGATGCATCAGCTTGTATAGCGGGAAGAGGCCAGATAGGCAAGGATTATGAACTTTATCTGTCAGGCATCAGAGCGATAGTTAATCATATATTTGATGGAAAGTTTTCTGCCGAGATGGCTGTGACTAGAGCTTGCAAGGTTATGTATACAGCAGCATGTGTATTGACAGACTCTGAAATAAAAAGAATAGAGAGTACGGAAGAATACCTGAAGAGATCTATACCTGTAGAAAGATACAATAAGCTTTCTAAGATAAAGAGATTAGCACCGGATGGCTACGCATACGCTGTTGAAGCTATGGAGCTGTTAAAAAAATTTGAAGAAAAATAAAAAGTGCTTTACAAATATTCGGTGTGGTGTTAATGTAAATACATAGGAAGTGCCTGTCCTATTTATTTTGATGCAAACATCAATGTAAATACGCGGTCGCTTCCTTTTTTGTTAATCAAGATTATTAAAAAATTTGAGAAAGGTTAAGGTAAAAAGCTTTCAATGAGACAGATGATGACTTCTAAATTCATAGGCATATCAGTGACCAAGGCGTACGACTTCGCAGTTGATACGTTTGTTATTGATGCGCCCACATTTGGAACATCAACAGAAGCTTTAGCTATAGATAAGTACACCGGGACAGGTGGTAAAGTCCGATGTTAGACTGGCAAACAGGCACACCGGAATAAGATTAGGGTTTTAGGACTTGTCCCAAAGTGGATAGGTCCTTTTTTTATACCAAAGTTATTAGTGGGCAATAGTTCAATGGTGAGAGCGGGTGTCTTATACACATCTGATCCGAGTTCGATTCTCGGTTGCCCTATCAGAAGAGAGAAAGCAGGCACTTCCTTACTTCTGAATGCAAATCAATTTAATAAAGCAGAAGGCCACAGGCACGGCCTTCTGCAACTTCGAGAATGTGGTGTAATGGTAGCACGCTACGCTTGGGACGTAGAGGCGGCGTTCGAATCGCACATTTTCGACTGGTGCTTCTCATGACGCGGGAAGTTTAAATGCCAAACGTCATTAACAAGGCAGCCATATAAGGGCCGGAAGTCGCAATGGGGTGACGCTGGCTTTGCAATCCAGAGATGGCGGGGTCGATCCCCGTGCGTCCACTTATATGACTCTATGGTATAAAGGCTATTATGCCGGACTGTCTATCCGGAGATCAGAGTTCGATTCTCTGTAGAGTCGTTTATATTGCGGGGAAGTGGAACGGAATTACCATGCGAGGCTCATAACCTCAGCGATAGCAGGTTCGACTCCTGCCCCCGCGACTAACATTAGGCCGCAGATAATGTAATAATCAACCACAGGTTAAATGACATTATATGAGCATAGGACTAACATTTAATTAAACGGAATGTGCGCCGTCACACTAATCCGGAGGTGGTGTGAAAATCAGATGGGGTCCACCTTTAGGGCCTTGCCGTAATAGTCGGATTTTCAAATGAGGTGAGTCCTACGTGAAAGTGAATGAGATAAAGGATAACTGGGTTGACAAGATTACCTGGCTACCTGAAAGTTCGGCAGAACTAATACAGTAAAAGGTTGGAAAAAGAAATGAGAAAGTTAGCATCAATACAGAGAGTAAATGGAGTGTTTCCAATACCTGATGCAGACAGACTAGAGCTTGTCCAGGTACTTGGATGGAAGTGTGTTGGAGGAAAGAACGAGTTCCATGTTGGAGGCTTGGTTGTCTATTTTGAGATAGACTCTTTCCTGCCAATATGTGATGAGTTTGAGTTTCTCAGAAAGAACTCTTACAAGAATAATGAATATATGGGAGAAGGCTTTAAACTTAAGACCATGAAGTTTAGAGGAGAGATATCACAGATATGATTTTATTTCCATCCAGCTACTTTGATATTGATAAGGTGGATGAGGATTTACAAAAAGAATATGAGGCAGTAGTAGCAACAGGATTATTTGATGTGGCTCTATTTGGATATGATGAGTGGTTTAACAATAATAAGCTTGTTGTCAGATATGCTCCGGATAGCGAAATAACTGCAGTATATCGCGGATGGATGATGAAGCCTGATCAATATGAGAAATTCTATCAGAAACTTCTTGAGAAAAACATAAGGCTGGTTACTACTCCCAAGCAGTATGAACTGATGCATATCTTTCCTAATATATATGAGTATGTTAAAGCGGATACAGCAAAGATGTTTATGTATCCGCTTCATGCGCATATAGATGTTGAAGAGATTAAGCATTATTTCGACAGGTTTATGATAAAAGACTATGTGAAATCTGTTAAGGGAACGGAGTTCCCGAGATTCTTTGATCAGACTATCACGCAGGACCAATTTGATAAATGGATGGAGGTTTTCTACAAGTACCGAGGAGAATTGTTGACAGGAGGAATCTGCATTAAGGAATGTCTGGACCTAAAAAGATATGGAGAAAGGACCAATGAATACCGGGTATTTTACATTAATCATGAGATAGCTACTATTAGCAGAAATTCCGGGCAGGGTAATTATGTCTCTGAACCTCCTAGAGACTTGATGGAGAAGTATAGAAAACTTGATAGTCCATATTATACTATAGATTATGCAGAACTTCAGGATGGTGCCTGGAGAATCATAGAAGCTGGGGATGGTGAAGTGTCTGGCCTTTCAGACAATCAGGATTATGAAGCGTATTTTAGAGCGTTGTATCATTGCTTTAGATAGCCAAAAGGGAAGGGCTTTTTAAGAAGTACTTGACTTCGGAGCCGTGGGAGATACTGAATATGTAATTACAGGAGAGATTTACAGGTGGGCTGGAGAGTGTTCCAGTCCATTTTTTTGTGTGATGAATAGCACTGTTGGGGGTATAATGGATATGTTCAGTAAATGACATATATGAAGCCGCTGACCTTTTTATATGAGAAAAGACCAGCGGCGCTATTGTAGGGAGGACCCTCCGGTGTGTGGGGACCGAAGGGATGTGCGTTAATGGGGAAGGATTTTAAGCATATATCTGAGATGGAAGAGATCTTTGATAAGGTTCTGCAGACACAGAGTGCTTTTGAGAAGGCTATTGAGGAGTACAGAGAACTTCAGCCTGAGATTGAGAAGTTGGAAGCGTATTATTCCAGCAAGAAATGGAAAGAAGATTTTGCTGCAGATGAGAGCGGTGAGATTCCTGCAGATATAAAGCGGGGAGTGCTTTCTGAGGATGGTATTTACAACTTGCTGGAGCGAAATAGAGAAATAATGGGGATGATATGTGGAGAATAAAGCAGATTTTTGATGGGGACTATGGCTGCGAAGAACTGCAGCTAGGCCAAAAGCCCAAGGTGTCAGTTACTCTTGTGGATGATGCCGGCAATGAGAAATTTGTGTCAGTAGAAGACGAATGGCTTACAGAAAATGGATTAGATGTTGGCTCAGAGTGGCCAAAGGAGGAAATGTAGAATGCTTCAATTACCGAATCCTATTGGGGATGAAAAAGCGGATAAGATAATTACTGAATTTGTAAATTACAGGCTCATGGAGATCATGGAGGATATTATTCTCGATGAAGTTGTCTGGGGAATGGCTCAGAGAGGCGAGCTTGATGAGAGTGCGTCTACGAAGAGTTTTGATGAGCTTGTGGATTTAAAAGAGCTTATGCTTGATGATGAATTTGCAGCAGCTGTTTCCATGTCTTATCTGCCGGATAATTATCCTTTGGAAAAGGCAAATAAGAAGTTCTTTGGACTTTACAAGCTTCTCAAGGCAAAGAAGGAATATGTGCCGGATCTTACAACGGAATATGTTCTCTACAGCATCATTGAGAGCGAGATCGGTGAAGTGGATATGATCAACCAGGATATTGAAGATGGTCTTTTCGATGGTCTTGAGGATGATATGATAGATGGTTTCGATGAGGATTTTGATGAAGACTATGACGATGACGAGGATGATTTCTTCGGAGTTGATTTTGATGATGACGAGGAACTCAGCACAGTAGAAAGAATTCCTGAGCCTGACCGCAGTGTAGTTAAAAAAGCAGCCCTTGAATCCTACAAGGGAGATTTTGAAGGCGAAGAACTGGAGGAAACTGCTGAGTATCTGGTTAACTGCTATGAGGATCTTCGTGAATATCTTGATATATGTTTCTGGGATACGGATTGTCTTTTCCTGGATGATTATACAGAAGAGCAGCTGGCACAGTTGGATCTGAATGAGCAGTTGGGAATAGTTGCTGAGAAGGAAAAGAAGATAATTGAATTCCCGTTCCAGAATAAAGAAGGCAAGCAGACTCGTATCAAGGCAGAGCTTGATATAGATCCCTGGGATCTGGAGGATGAGTGATTGCACTAAGCGTTGGAGGATCCGTATGAAAAGATTATGTGTTGCTATGGTAATGCTTATGACGATTGCCGCTGTAGGTTGTGGAAACAATAAAGTGGCAGATGACGGAGTTGCTTCCAGCACAGTGAGTGAACCGTAAGCGGTTGAAGCCAGCACTCTTGGCGTGCCTACGGTTAAAGACGGAGTTTTTACTGATATCGGCTACAATATTCCAAAGAATGGGGAAGCTGAGATTGAAACTAACTGGGAATGGCTTTACGGAAAGCTTGAACCTGGAACATATAAGATAACCAAGACAGTTTTGGATTCAGGAGCTAGCAGCGAAGGGGATAACTTAAATCGGTATACTGTGAGCGCACAGTTTTTAATTGCCGGATGAGGGAGAATGAGATATGTTGAAATTCACTTGGACCAGAGAACCGAAGAGTTACAGCGTGACAGAGGATAAGATTACTGTGATGACATTGCCACATACAGATCTGTGGCAGAGGACGTACTATCATTTCAGGAATGATAATGCTCCTGTATTTCAAATGGAGACAGAGGAGAAGTTCTTTTCCTTTGTGGTGAAAACAGATTTTGCTGACAGCCATCACCGCTTTGATCAGTGCGGAGTTGTGATGTACCTGGATAGTGAGAACTGGCTTAAGGGCTCAATTGAGTATGAGAACGAGGAGTTCCAGCACCTTGGATCAGTTGTTACCAACCACGGTTATTCTGACTGGGCAACTACTGAGATTCCTGCGTCAGTGAAGTCTATGTGGTATAGGCTGAGCCGCAGAGAAGATGATTACTGTATCGAGTGCTCAGATGATGGAAATAAGTGGAAACAGATGAGAGTTTGCCATATGCATGAGGGTGCTGGCAAGGTGAGATTTGGAATATATGCATGTTCGCCGGAAGACAGCTCTTTTACCGCAGAGTTTACAAACATAGCCCTGACAGAGTGTGCGTGGAAGGCACATGATGGACAGAAGCCGGATGAGGGATGAAATGAATAATTGTTTAAGACCCCACCATGGGATGTGCTTTCAGTTCTATGAAGGCAATGAGTATGAAAAGAGTAATGATGAGTGCGTTGACACTGGCTCTTGTGTTGGGAGCAGTAGGATGTGGTGAAAAGAAAGAATGCCGCAAATTATCGATTGCATATTGATAATTTGCGGAATGTTTTTGCGGATATAAACGTTCATGATGATTAGATGAGTGATTTTTGAAAAAAAGGTAGTATCTAACTTGAATTTAGATAATGCATTACCGGCATGTTTTTAATTATTTAAATTCCTGAAAATGGCTTAAACAAAGGAATACTAAAAATTTAGATAGTCAATTTTTGCCAAAAAGTGATATACTGATATTGAATTTAGATAAGGCATTTTTCTTAAAAAGGAGCATTTTTAAATGAGCGAAATGAAACTTGGAAAAATAACTATCCAGAACTTCAAGTCGTTATATGATGTTTCGTTTGAGTCAGGCAGGGTCAATGTGTTTATTGGCGCTAATGGCTCCGGAAAATCTTCTGTGCTCGAGGCAATAGGTGTCCTTAGTGCAGCTATGACGGACAGGGTTAATTCAAGTAGTCTGCAGAGGAAAGGGGTGAGACTTAGCACTTCTGCTTTATACAAATCTAAGTTTTTGTCTATTGAAAAGGAATCCAAAACTGTTGACTTCGCTTTGGAATGGAAACTGGATGGGCATGATTATGATTACGTAAGTCATTTAACTGTTCCGAACGATGATGATTCATGGAAGTATTTTGCAGAAAGTGTTTCCTGTGACGGTGAAGCTGTGTATGGACGCAGTAACAGAACAAGTGCGCAGCTTAACAATAAGATTGGTTATTTTACGATATCTGAGTTACTTGCAGCAAAAGAATATGCTACAGCAGCCAGGTATATAGGAAACTATGGAATTTATCAGCCTGACACATTAACCCTAAGAGGAACAGTTGCGGATCCGGTGCAGATCAATCCTATTGGACTAAATGGTGGAAGGCTTGCAGAGGCAATACAGGATCTTCTTCATGAGGATGAGGGAGATTACATGTTTGGTTCAATGTACATGGAGGATATGCTTGAACTGATTGACTGGGCATCAGAATTTAAGGTCAGCAAACCAAAGAAAACAATCCTTAACCCTGGTGTTCCTACAACTCAGCAGATCATCGAATTTAAGGATAAATATCTGAAAGATACGACATCATTTACAGGCTATGATGCAAGCGAAGGCGCACTATATGTTTTGTTTATGCTGGCACTGGCTATGCATGAGAAAGCACCGCAGATGTTTGCAATAGACAGTTTTGACCATGCCATGAATCCCAGGCTTGCGCGTAAAGTTACGGAAATATTCAGCCAGAAAATAATCGAAGAGGGTAAGACCGTATTTATAACCACCCATAATCCGCTTGTTCTTGATGGGCTGGATATTTCAAATGATGATATCAGGTTGTTTACGACAGAAAGAAACAGGCAAGGGCATGTTGAGATAAGAAGAGTGCAGGTTTCGGATGAACTTCTTAAGATGAATCAGCCTTTATCGAGGCTTTGGATAAACGGAGTATTAGGAGGCGTTCCGGAGTTGTTATGAGTAAAGTTATAGGAATAGTCTCGGAAGGCCCTACAGATTATCTTGTCCTAAAGGCGGTAATAGACAGAATCACAGGCGAGTCCAACCGATATCTTTCACTTCAGCCGGAGCGAGATATGCTTGGGCGGTTTGGAAATGGCTGGAAAGGCGTATGGAGATGGTGTAAAGAAACAGAGTCTGTTTACACGCTGATGAAGGCGATTCAGCCCCAAATTGATGCCATTGTCATACAGATGGACGGAGACGTGATCAGAAAAGAAAAGGAAGCACATTGCCTCTGCGATGCAACAGTATGTGAAAATAAGGGAAAAGTGTTTCCTCTTTATTGTGACAAGCATGGTGCGGAATGTCCGGTAATCATTCCCTGCGAAAGCCATGAAAATGGAATTGAAGCTAGGATGGAGCACGGAGAGGAGCTTCTTAAATCTGCACTTGGAGCTGAAGATATGAGCCGGATTGCAATTACTATCCCATGTGACAGCACAGATACCTGGGTGGTTGCTGCATATGATGACATGGATGGTATTGAGACACGAGAGGATCCATGGAGAACTATTATAGCGAAGAAAAAAAGTTACCACGGCATTCGTGTAAGCGGCGATAAGAAAAATGTGCTTACGTACTCCATACTTGGCGATAGGGTAGCTGAGAACTGGAATGAAGTAACTCAAAAATGCAGATCTGCAATGAAATTAGAGCAAGACGTAAAGAGAGTTTTCGGGCTTTGATAATATCCGAAATATATCCGCAACGAATATGCGCGACAAATTGCGACGCATGGCGACGGATTGCGACAGAAAATCCATGGATTGCGACGTTTTGTCTATTGAAACCCCTATTTAGGGCATGTTATTATTATCATGGAAAAGGAAGCAGGTAAGAGCCAGGTGCTTCCTTTTTTCTTTGTGTAGCATCTTTAATAAAAGGGGCTGTCGCACTAAGTAATTAGTGCTCAGCTCCCTTTTTATGCCCAAAACACAAAAACCAGGCTTCGAAAAGCCTGGTTTTTGCTGTAAAATATATTTATGCTACTAAATAAAATCTTACAAGGAAATTATAGCCTTTCTTCCTTAAATCATCAAATAAAACTTCCGCTCGACATAGAC
>NZ_FOXO01000038.1 GCF_900115735.1 Butyrivibrio proteoclasticus | reverse complement strand
TTTTGATAAGGGCTGTTCTTTCTACATCTTCCGTCAGTGGGCTTTATTTCTCCGGTCTCCGGATCAACTCTGCCAATTAAAGTCCGTTTGCACCTTGGCATCTTTGTTTCCTTATCCCAATAAGACTTGGATTCATAAGCATAAGTAATGCCTGATCGCTTGTCAGTTTGATACACAATAGACATAATTAACCTCCTTAGATAGATATGTGTATATCATAACGCATATCTATCTATGATGCAATAAAAAATGCTGAAAAACTCAGTATTTTTCTGCGTTTTTCAGCATTTGTTTATAGGATTATTTAGGTATGCGTTCAGGAGTGCCTGGCTAACAACTGAATTGTAACAAAAAATGAGCTGTATGAGGCTCTTTTTTTATGTGAACTATGGTAAATTATAAATGGGATTAAAAATGTATATTTGGAGGGACTTAGGATGAGAAAATGGGCAAGGCTGCTATATCAGCCCGGGATACCATTATATGGGGATACCAGAATAACTGGAAGCAAAGAACATGTTGCAATATCCAGAGAAGCTGCATGTGAAGGGATAGTTCTTTTGAAAAACAATGGAACACTTCCTCTTTCAGGTAAAGAAAAAGTGGCACTTATAGGAAAGGCGTCTGTTGACTATGTTAAAGGTGGCGGTGGTTCAGGAGATGTTTTTTGCAAATATATTCATTCGCTTTATGATGGAATTAAACTAAAAAACATATCAGTATACGAGCCTCTTATCAGATTCTACAAGGATGAACTTGATAAGCAGTACAAGGATGGACTTGCGCCGGGAATGACAAAAGAAGTTAAGATTCCGGATAATCTTCTTGAAGGAGCAAAGTCTTTTACTGATACTGCAATTGTTGTATTAAACAGATTTTCGGGAGAGGGCTGGGATAGAAGCAGCATAGAATGCAATAACGAGTATAATCCATGGCCTTCTGAAACATCAATGCCAAAGGTTTCAGGGCAGATTTTTCCGGATGGTGATTTCTATCTTACATCAGAAGAAAAAGAAATGGTTGATACTGCATGCGCATGCTTTGAAAAAGTCATCGTTGTCCTCAACATTGGCGGTATCATAGATCTTAGATGGGCAAAAGAAAATCCAAAGATCGATGCAGTTCTTTTCATTGGGCAAGGCGGAATGGAAGGCGGCGATGCTGCTGCAGATGTCATATTTGGAAAAGTAAATCCATCAGGCAGATTAGCGGATACTTTTGCAGGAACGCTAGAGGACTACCCTTCTACGGAAAAGTTCAACGAATCCTTTGATTATGTTGATTACAATGAGGATATTTACGTAGGATACCGCTATTTTGAAACAATACCTGATGCGGATAAAAAGGTAGTATATCCTTTCGGATACGGACTTTCTTATACTGATTTCAATATTAAAGTGGTTGGTGCAGCTTATAGCGATGAAGAAATTGTATTTACAATAAAGGTTACAAATACATGAAAAGTGGTTGGTAAAGAGGTTGTACAGCTCTATTACAGTGCACCTCAGGGACTTTTGGGCAAGCCGAAAAAGGCTCTTGGAGATTTTGAAAAGACAAAAGAGCTTTTGCCTTTTGAGAGCCAGATTCTGACATTAAGGGTAAGTGAATATGAATTGTCGTCTTATGATGATCTGGGAAAAATAAGTGAAGCGGCATATGTTCTTGAGAAGGGAACATATGAGTTTTATATTGGAGCCAATGTAAGGGATGCCAAAAAGACAGAGTTCTCGTACGAGAACCCTGCTGATAAAGTTATAGTTCAGTTGAGCCATAAGGTTGCGCCTGTTTCATTAAAGGAGAGGATGCTCTCTGACGGAAGCTATGAAATGCTTCCGTTGGGTGAAGATAGGGACATCAATGAATGTGCTTTTGAAAAAATGAAGGCGGGGACAGAAGAAGCGCTTCTTCCGGCACAAAAGGGTTTTCCTATACGATCATTTGTAAATCCATATAAGGAGGGCGCAAGGTCTTTTGATGAGGTGGCAGAAGGAAAGGTAACACTCGATGAGTTTATAAGTCAGTTGTCTGATGACGAACTTATGGATTTGGTTGGAGGACAGCCTAATGTGGGCGTTTCTAACACATTCAGTTTTGGTAATATGCCGGATTATGGTGTCCCAAGCGCTGCTACGGCGGATGGTCCTGCAGGAGTGAGAATAGCAGCAGAAACCGGAGTTTTGACGACGGCATTTCCATGCGCTACAACAATTGCTTGCACCTGGAACAAAGAAATTGCTGAAAAGATCGGCTTTGCAGGCGGAGAAGAAATTAAAGAGAACAATTTAAGTGTATGGCTTACACCGGCTATAAATATTCATAGAAATCCTATGTGTGGCAGAAATTTCGAGTATTATTCTGAAGATCCGTATCTTACAGGAAAGATGGCGGCTTTTCTTGTTTGTGGTATTCAGAAGAACCATGTAGGTGCAAGTGTTAAACATTTTGCCTGCAATAATAAGGAGACCAATAGAAAACATGCTGATTCAAGGGTTTCAGAAAGAGCACTTCGTGAGATTTACTTAAGAGCATTTGAAATTGTTGTCAAAGAAGCACAGCCTTATACCATAATGTCTTCTTATAATGCAGTAAATGGTTACAGGGCTTCTGAAAATAAAGAACTTTTGACAGGAATCCTTCGTGACGAATGGCACTTTGAAGGCCTTGTTACATCTGACTGGTGGACGAGGGGAGAACATTACAAGGAATTAAATGCCGGAAATGATCTTAAGATGGGAAATGGATTCCCGGACAGATTGAGGAAGGCTATGGATATGGGAGTGTTAAGGCGCGATGCGCTTGAAACAAGTGCAAAAAGAATTCTTAGAACAATTCTTAAGTTTGACTGATTTACAATAATATTATAGAGGAATAAAAAAAGAGTCGGTTTCGGCTCTTTTTTGGTATAATATCTTTGGATTTTTCTGTTTGGAGGGAATTGTTTTATGAAAAGAAGACTGATAAGTCTTTTTATGACAGTCATGGTCGTTACCTGTTTCATGACTGCTTGTGATGTTAAGACTTCTCAAAATGGAAATACTGAGATTAGCGCTGAAAGCGGCGATGTTCTTTCTGGCAAGAAGATTGGCGTATGCATTTACCAATTTGCAGATAATTATATGGCTTTGTTTAGGGATGAATTAAAGAAAAGTCTCGAAGAGCAGGGCATTTCAGAAGATAATATCATAATTATGGATAGCCTTAATAACCATGATACCCAGGTCAATCAGGTAAAAGAGCTGATAAAGGATGGAGTGGATGTACTTATAGTCAATCCTGTTAATCCTTCTTTTGCAAAAGATATTACTGATCTGGCTGTACAGGCAGAAATACCGCTTGTATATGTGAACAGGGAGCCTGACGGTGATGAAGAAGACAGATGGGTTGATAATGATTATCATGTTTCATATGTTGGATGCGATGCGCGCCAGTCGGGTACTTATCAAGGCGAAATCATAGAAGCTTTGGGATTTGATACTGTCGATTTAAATGGTGACGGCAAGATACAGTATTACATGATCGAAGGTGATCCTGAAAATATTGACTCCCAGTACAGAACAGAGTATTCTATCAGAACCTTGAAAGATGCTGCGTGGCAGTTGGACTGCGTGGGAGATGAAGTGGGCAACTGGCACCAGGAGACGGCAAGACAGCTCATGGCTAAGGCTTTGGAAGAAGATAAGGATATAGAGGTAGTCTTTTGTAATAATGATGCTATGGCATTAGGAGCTTTAGAGGCAATAGAGGCCGATGGCAGGACTGTAGGTCAGGATATTTTTCTTGTTGGCGTTGATGCTCTTGAAGAAGCCGTAGAATATGTTATTGACGGACGTATTACAGGTACTGTTTTTAATGACTATATTTCTCAGTCACATTCTGCTGCAGACACGGCCATAAACTATATCAAAATGGAAAAAGTTGAACATTATGTAGGGTGTCACTATGTTAAGGTAACAACCAAGAATGCGCAGGAAATACTGGACAAATTAAAGTAAAAAGAAATTTGGGGATTTTGTAATGATTTTATCTGAAAAAGTTTATAGAAAATCAGTGCTTATCATTGTTTTAATGGCACTTTTGGTGGCTGTTCTTCAGGGCAACCCATATACTTCGGTGGCTTTTGGTGCGGACAGACAGCCGCAGATAGCAGCTTTCTTTGCAATTTCTTTGCTGTTTGCAGGTTTATTTGTTTCATCATATATTTCGGGGAAACTATCCACAGAACGAAAGATTCTCTGGATGGTATTTTTTGGAACACTAATGAGAACATTTTACGTTCTTTTTAATGATATTTGGACTCTTCAAAATGATGGCGGTACTTTCACCGGATTTGGCACATCTGATATAAATAACGGACATATCGGATACATTGAATATATTTATAAGTTTTTCCACTTGCCGGATATGAATCCCTATGATCATTTTGGCTACTATCATCCACCGCTTCATCATATAATAGAGGCTGTCTGGCTGACTGTTCAGAGACTTATAGGTGTTCCGGAAGCACTTGCTTTTGAAAATCTACAGGTGCCGACACTTATTTATTCAAGCTTGTGTATAGTTGTGATGCTTCATATTTTGGAAGAGTGTAAAGTTTCAGAAAAAGGTATCTGCTTTGGTATGGCTCTTTTTGCTTTTCATCCAAGGATGATGGTACTTGCTGGTTCTGTTAACAATGACATTTTAGCGTTGCTTCTTTTGCTGACAACTATCTGGAGAACACTGGTCTGGATTAGGGAAAAGAGCTACATAAACATCGTACTCATTGCACTTTCTCTTGGCTTTGGCATGGTAAGTAAGCTTAATACAGCTATCTGCGCGTTCTCAATTGCACTAGTTTTTTTGTGCTATCTTATCTGGTGCATAAGAGAGGGAAACCTTATAGAACTTAGGGACTGCATTTTGGAATATCTGCTCTTTGGAGTGATAGTTATTCCCCTTGGACTTTCATATATTATCAGGAATCTTATTCTCTTTGGAGAAAAGCCGGGTATACCATCGCCGGCCCTTATTCCAAGTGAATCAGTGATGTATACCGGAGCTTATTCTGTTTGGTCAATAATAGGTATTCCAGGCATGGCAGATCTTCATGTGGAATTTCCATTCCACCCGATAAGTGCTGCATCAATCCACAATTCATGGGTCATCCTTTTTCAGACAGGTCTTTTTGCTGAGGCTTTTCCTGCTGAGATAAATGATTACCTGCTTGCTTTTGCACAAATTGCTTATGTTGCTTCCATAATAGCTGCGCTTATTACATCCATAGTATTTTTTGTTTGCTATTTTGCTGAATATAAGGAATCTGGAACTAAACTTCGTACCACATTTGTAGTGTTTACTTATATATTCATGATCATAAGCTATAGTCTTTTTGTATTTAAGTATCCGTATACCTGTAGCAGTGACTTCAGATATATGACAGCTTCACTGGTATTTACTTCGCTTGGGCTTGTGAAGATTCAGGAAGGCTTTAAGTGTGTCAATGTGCTTCGATTTATCACCAACACTGCAGTTGTTTTAACACTTGTATGCTCATCAGTGGTGTATATGTTCTGGGATCTGCACTGAATCACCGGGATGCAGGTGACTTCTCGTTGGCTGATTGATTGTTACTGTTCACTCGCATACAGCTCGCTCCAGTAACCACTTCGCGCATTCATTCCAAATCGACTTCGTCGATGGAATGCGCTCACTCCCGTATCAAGTTCTCACGAAATGCGCAGCTTAGTGCGCATTTCTGTCTGAATAGTAACGATTGATTTTCAGTTTTCAATAAACGAAATAAAAAAGGTTGATTTTATATTTTGGTCGTTATATAATGGAGAACGTCGTCGGGGTGTGGCTCAGTTGGTAGAGCACTATCTTAGGGAGGTAGGGGCCGCGTGTTCGAATCACGTCACTCCGATTGAATTGAGAGGCTACAAGTTCAGTATTTAACTGGCTTGTAGCCTTTTTGCTTGTTTAAAATAAGTGGTTCCTAAGTGGTTCCTACGAAAGGCTTAACCATGCGGGTTAGCCAAAAACCTTTTCCCATCGTTCGTCTGCAACCGCTTCATTACTAGCATTTCGAATATAATGAAGTGTTGTGGATTTACACCTATGACCACTATTGTGTTGTATGGTAGGTAAATCTATGCCAGCTTTAGCTTGCTCTGTTACTGCATAAAACCTTATCTTGTGACTGCTAAGATACCTTATGCCAGCTTTTTCACAATAATTCTTTAGGCGTTCATTGAATTTATTGGTCTTAACAGTTGTTCCTGCTTGATTAGTAAGAATAAATTCACTATTACCGCTTAGAAGCTTGAGCTGTGATAATATGTTTTTTGCAGTCTTTGAAACAGGTAGCCATCTGTCGCCATCTTCGCCTGATTTGGTATAATCAAGCTCTAACTGGCACCATTTACCATTTTCATCTTTTCGGTCAACAATTTGGTTGTGAATGTATATTTGTCCCTTTTGTTCATCGTAATCAGTCCAACGAAGCGCTTTCAGTTCCCCAATTCTTATATCTAGGCAGAACATCAGCATTATTCCAAGAGTGTATACATTTTGTGGAATTGATTGTAGGTAAATGAACAGCTTTTCTCTTTCTTCAGGTGTATATACTTTATTCTTATTATTTACAATCTTACATTTAAGACTCTTTGTTGAAACTGTTTTGGCAGTATTAACACTGATGATGTCGTTTACAACGGCGTAATCATAAAGCATATTCATAATGCCTTTAATATTTCCAAGTTCTGCTCTTGAAATAGCTCGTCCTGCGGTGAAACCCTTGTAGAACATAAACATCTTATTGGCGGTTATCTTTGAAATGGGAATATCAATAATGGGGTTACCGTCATAGTACTTGTTCCAGGTATTTACATTTCTATCGTAAGTCTTTGAAGATACATCAGCATCAGCTTTTCTTTCTGCTAACCATAAAACAAAGAGAGCTCTTAATGTTGAGTTTTCCAAGTCTCCATAAAGGTACTTGTGCAACTTATGCCACATTTGTAATTCAGTTGAAGCAAATTGTGGGGCAGGACGGTCTCCTACAATGAGTGCTTTTGGAACTCTTGCTTTGTATTGATTTTTTGAGGGACAATAATATACAATTTTCGACGTGTCCCTTACATAGGGAACAAATTTCGCTATTACCTCTTTCTTTAGTTTATTTAGTGTCATTTCGTAGATTGCGGCATCCTTTGAGTTAATAGTACCTCCATCAATTAAATCAAACAATGTCATTTTCTCATCATCTGAAAATGTCTTAAATATAATCTGTGACAATATAATATCTTTGGTTCTTAATTTTTTTATTATCATTTTCCTTTTTGGGAAAATAATAGCCAAATCTCTAAATTGCGTATCTATGGCTTTACGCAGCCTTTTATCAGTGTTTGTAGAGTGTTCAGTGTGTTCAAAGTGTTGTCCTTCTGCGCTCGGACAGCGAGTGTTCAGAGTTATTATAGTGTGTTCAGTTTGTTTGACGCATTATTTCCACTCCTTTCTCAAAAATTTTGTATTTAATCATTATTTTGTAAATCTTTTTCATATTTCTTCAAATCAGAATAAAGAATACTAAAAACATGCCTTACATCGTTAGCGGTCTCAATTTGAAAACCGTATTCTTGAGCTAAAACATCCAATGAAAACTGCTTTATTTGGAATAGCAAATCATTCTTTTTTTCATTTTCAAGCTCTATTGGTATTGGCGGTTCCATATCTTCTAAGGCTTTTCTTTCAGCCTCCAATTCCTCTGCAACGTCTTTATTTACCATAATTAATAATTGGTCTAGGTCTTGCGTTGTTCTAATAGGATAGCGATACCCGGCCATTTTTGATAATTCATCCAAAGTGATAGAACCTAATGTCTTATCACAATCAACGAAACATGTATAATCCATGAAAAACCTCCCTTTAATGCCAAAAATCTGCGCCATCACCTTTGTAAATAATAAACATAATTTGTACCTCACTTTCTTTTTGTATTATTTGTATTTATAGACGTTGGGAGAGAAGAAATTTGTGCAGTATTAGTGTTGTACAAATATTCTTTGGCGGAGTTATGCACAGTTCTATTTCCCTCAGTGTCATAAATAACGACTTTGTTTATCCTTCTTATAAAGGCATTCCAAGACTCTCTATCATTATCTTGAATGCTTTTGAATTGAGACTCTAAAGGCCAATTGGATATGATATAGATTTTGTTATAACAAGCGAACTTGTTCGTGTATCTGCTGGGAAGCTCAATAGGGTATATATCACAATATAGCAGCATCAGCTTAAGTGGAATGCTGTCCCTAAATTCATCAAAACAGATAATAGATTGACAATTATAACCGTCAAATGGATTTCTATAGTCGGTAACCCTATATACATTAGAGTATCCGTTGCTTTCATACACACCACGTGTCTTTCCGACTCCAGTCGGACCGCTAAGATAAATAACTTCAAGGTCCAATCTAACTGTATCCTTGTATTTTTCAGTTAGTATCGTTGTCCGGAGCTTATCAAGTTTATCAATCTGCAGTATATAATCCTGATTAGTATCGATTATTTCTGCATTTGTCATACCTGAGAGTACCATTTGATATAGTTCTGACATGTCGTCTCGTCTACCTGCATCTGCAGGACGGGTACCATGCTCTTCAAATGTGCCTTCTACTGTGGTTTCAGCCTTTTTGCTATTAGTCCATTTTCCTTCTTTTTTTATGTATTTTATTACGTCTGATATTGAGCCTTTGACCACGTCAATATGTGCAGATGGAAAGTACTTTTTTATCATCGATATGCGGACTCTAGAACTAAAACAGATTAGTATATGGGTATGGTATGTGCCATTTTCGCCAATTTCGTCCATCATAGCCAAATATACAAAAGTTCTGAAATTTAAAATCAAAATATCTTTGATATTAGCATGTGTCATTCCATGATTTAGGGGATTATTAATTGTTAAAAAGTAGTATTTTACTTGTATTTCTTTGGTTTTCATCCATATTTGCCTCTTTCTTGTGCAACTTGTGAAATGAGGTGCACGAGAGTTGAAATGTATATTTTAATGAATTAAATTATGTTCTGTTTGTCCACGTGGGTAATACTACCCACGTGGACGCCTATGGCTTACGTGGCTATTGGTAGAGGCTTAGGGCTTGACGCCCACGCCTCCCCCAATAGCTTTATTTACCATATTTCTTTCCGTTTTGAATAAGTAATTCCTTAAGCAACTTAGGTTCTTCAATATAGGGTATTTGAATTATTTCCAATTCTTTTTCTTGAAGGGATATATAACCGCAAAATCTAGGTAAATGCTGACTTTTATCTATATCAGTATTCGGAAATAACATAGTTGCAGACTCTGTGGAGATTGTAGACCCCATATAAATCTTTATGCCAAATTGCTCTCTGATTGCCGTATCAAGTACTTTTGCATTAAACTGTTGACTTATAAATATCAAATGATACCCAAAGGACCTTCCCATAAAAGCAATATGTGATACTTTCCCCATCATGTCCTTAAAGTCTTTTGCATCTTTGGATAAAGCATAGGAACTGAATTCGTCGAATATTAAATAGCTTTCTTTATGACCTTTTTCTGATATGGTTTTGCAGAAATCTTCATAAAAATCATTTAAAATTGCATCACAATCAATATACTCCGCATATTTGGTAACTATTCCGTCCCAGTCACCACCTGACTTAAAATCTGCCAGATAAATCTGACACTTTTCTTTAAGTATCTGATTTACAAGTGTTTGAGAGAGCACGGTCTTACCACCGCCAGTAATTCCACTGATTAAAAGATGTGGAACCTTTTCTGTGTCCCATATAATAGGTTCTTTTATGCCATCTTCTGCCCATGATTTATGAACAAATGCAATTCTTATTTTCATGATTTTTTTAGCTTCTTTATTTCAGTGTCTAGGTCTTCATCTCTTAAATGGCCAAAGTCTGAACTGTTCTTTTCTCTCAATACTTCTTGGTATTTAGTCATAAGTGGCTTCATATCTTCTTGGAATTCACCGTAATAGATTATTATTTGTACAAAGTTTTCACTTTGAGTATAAGTCGGAAAGCATCGCCACCCTAAACCTCTTGAAGTGTAGTATCTACGAAACTTTAATTTCAAACGCTCACTTAATGTAGCTATATCCTCAGTCTCCATTTTTTGAGAAGGAACAAACTCTATACTTATCAAAGGAATGTTGTTAAAACCACAAATTGTATCTATATCCATTCCGGGAGCAGAGAAAGGTTCTACTATTGCTTTCAATTCGGTTGATAATCCTGGGTCAAAAATATGTCTTTCCCGTGGTTTATCCAATAAGCCCTTGATTATTGCTAAGATATCCATCTTTAATTGATAAGCGTTTGCCCTGAGAGAATTTTGTGAATGCTGAGTATATTCAACGAGCATCCCAATTGTTACTAAAAATATAAGGCTCAGAACAATTATCATAAAATTTCTAAACATATTTTTTCCTCGTTTGAGGAAGATAGGATAGCAGTCCTATCCTCCTCATAGTCACATTACTGCTTTCCGCTAGTTACAAGCTTTGCTGATGGTGCTGAAATGCTAAGTGTTGCGCTTCCGAATTCCACCTTCCAAGGCTTGACTTGAACTTGTTCTAAAGGAAGCTCAATCATACATGGAGTATCCTTTGTCTCCAATTCCTCAGGAGTAATAATAGGCTTACCTTCGACTTTGACAGTAAATGTAGAATAATTTACAGGGTCTACACAATCATAGCGAGTAGACTCGATTGTGTCTGTTGCGTTACCCTCGGAGTCCTGTTTGTAAGAAACTCTTACCCCTCTGATAATTGCTTTTAAGGGGAGCAAACCTACTGCGCTTACATTTAAATCTGCTACTTTAACTTTGTTGTCATTTACAATCACTCTCATTGCATAATACCTTTACCTTTCTGGCCCAATGGACCAACACAATTAATTGTTCAAGGCTGAAATCATCAACCTAATATATATTATTTCTATCTGAAATTTTTAAAAACTTCGCAAATATAGGCAGAAGTAAAACTGAAGTAGTGGACAATCCAACAAAAAAATTCTTAACATATCTAAAAGTAACAGATACCATTTTCGACTCGTAAGACGCCTTCGCGAATTAAATAGTTTTTAAAATACTTGATAGAATTTCTGATATTACTATCCTTTTTTGCGGCCTTACCGATTTCTCTAAGAATATTATTACGTGCAGTTGTAAGAACATTTGCATAAGTAATACAAGTGTTTTTGACCAATGGGTCGCTATCAAATTTACAAAGATTGTTCTCAAGATATTTAATTATTTCATTTAATGCGTATCCGCCACACATTGGAGTTATCTCAAAATTGTAGTAGCGAAAGTAGTAGTTTACGCCTTGGGTGAAAATTTCAAACTTATCTAAAATAAGTACTATTGTTCCGAAATCAATTTTTTCATTCATAACTATCAGCCTCCATTGTCTTCAGTAAGAAACGCTGGATTAAATCTAAAGTGGCAGAGAGGGTAGTACTTGGAAACATCTATTCTTTGCATTGGATTTTTTGTGCATATGTCCCTTTCCACACCAAAACGAAACAGCATTTTATAAAATCGCAGGATACATTTGAGTCTCTTGAGCCTCATTTCGTAGCCTAACAATTCTGTTGTGAAGAAATTGTCTAGCTCTTTTGCTTTAATTTTGGATAGTTTCATGAATTTCAGCTCATCTGGTAAATAGTTATAAAATCCACAATACTGCTCAATAGTTCTTTTACTTCGATGTTCGTGATAGTATTGAAATGTGCAGAATTCCACAAAGAGGTCTTCCAAATCGAAAAGAGCATCCTTAAAGTTTACACACATATAGAAGTCTAATTTATATGAAAGATTATATTTTTGGATATAACTGCACCATAATTCCGCATGTTCATCTAAAAAACCAGCTACAGTTTCTTGAAATCTAAAGGCAATCAATTGCAGATTACCACCTTCGATAAGTTCTTCCATTGGTCTTTCAGTTATTGATGCCAAATATAATGTGTATTTTTCTTTTGCATCTTCAATTGATTTCATATTACTAATGCCATGTTTATTGCAGTAAGTTTCTGCAATAATATCTGCAGTTCCATCAAAATCCCAAAAAATATAGGGCTCATCAAGTGTATACTTAAATTGTTCCATTTCTTTATATAGTTCTTCGTATCTCATCTTTTAGTTACCTTTCTTTATTTATTAAAATTTTTTGATTACCATACTTTTTCAACTTTTGTAAATCCCCATTTTCATTTACGCTTTTCTTATAAGCCTTTAACCCTTCTATGTTTATCATTGTCTAATCTCATTTTCTATAATCTACGCTGTTCATCTGATTAGAATTAAAAAGATAGCTTGAGATTAAAACTGTTGTTGAGAATAATCTAACACAGAGAAAATAAATTGTCAACACTAAAATTAAAAATAATTTTCAAAATAATGTTAAATTGACAAAATAAGCTCAATATGGCATAATAATTGAAGAAAGGAAGGTCTAATGTTATGAGCAATGAAGAGTGCAATCCACGTAAGAGCGGTCTGAATATTGACCTTATTCAAGATGATAAGAAAAGAGAGATTGCTAAGATTGTAAAGCAATTCTTGGATGCGAAACACTATACTATTAGGAAATTTGCAGAAATAGACCCACCAATTAGCCTTTCAACCGCCAACAATCTAATGTCTCCTGCTTATGGTAGTGCCCCAACTCCTAAGATTTTAAGGAAGATAGCAAGAAAAATAGCAAATGAGTCACAAGACGTTAATGCAGAAGATATATATAAGGAAATGTTAAAGATTATTGGTGAGGATGAAGCAAAATACCCATTTAATGAAGAAGCAAAGAATGTTGATGGTCCTAAGATAACTGAAAGCGAAATTCGGAATCTACTGATGGAAAAAATCTCTACTTTATTATTAGAGAATAATCTTAGTGCTTCATATAAGGCTGAAAGTAGTATCAGAACCCAGAGGATTAAAAAAATCTTTAAGGGAAAAGATACAGAGAATATATTTTACCCTAATATAAGATATGATTTTATTGCTACTATAAAAGGTCCATCAGAATTGCCAATTGATACCTGGCTTTTTAATATTACCCAAGATACTGTATTTTTGGGGCAAAGACTGCCTAATCTCTTCTATAATGTAATGATTGATGCTACACCAAAGACCAAGTTTAGTATCATTACTACTAAAGAAAGTGTATATGAAGAGCTTATTATGCGCTTAAAGTTGGGATTTACCGCTTTTAATGCTTATGTATCAGTTGTGCTTATTGGAGAAGATACTTTTAAGGAAACATATATAGATACTGCCAAGGAACCTAAAGACTTAGATAAGGTTGGGTTATCGATTACCCCTTAATAGATTTTTACCCTTTGAGAGTGGGAAAAGGCTTACAATTAAAGGCTTTTACCCTATATCTATAGTAAAACCAAACTAAACTTCGTAAACTATCTCTAATATTATAATAGTATCTGAATATTCAGAAAAAAAATCTAAACATAAATTTTAACAACTGAAGTAAATTAATTAATATTAATAGGGGCTGCAATTTTGAGCAAAGCATTGGTACTATTGAGTTTGCTGAGCGCAATGTAAAATTTTGTTTACAATGATACATCGTTGATTTATTTATGAGGTTATCAATGTTCGTTTGTTTATGATAAAACTACTTTTATGAGGTAGAATAATGGTTTTTATGGTAAATTTGATTTGAAACTTGATATTGAAGACTTATACTTATTTGGATTTTTTGATTGATTTTGCCACAGATTTTATTAAGAGTATAAATAAAACTCTAGTAATACTGTTCCTAATAACAGTGTTTCAAATGATGTTGGTTATAAATT
Source organism: Butyrivibrio proteoclasticus (assembly GCF_900115735.1). Lineage (GTDB taxonomy): Bacteria > Bacillota > Clostridia > Lachnospirales > Lachnospiraceae > Butyrivibrio > Butyrivibrio proteoclasticus_B. The sequence continues at coordinate 17,199 of NZ_FOXO01000038.1, read as the reverse complement.
ATTGGGATTTTGGCATGGGGTATATTAGGAGGAAGATTTATGGCATTTAACAGAGTACGTAAGATGTTAGGAATATCAGCAGTAGTAATAGCTTGTGGTACAGTAATGTTCACATTCACATCATGTGGACAAGCTAATACTCAGGAGCCAACAGCGGTAATTCAAGAGGCTGAAACGGAACAGACCGAAGATAATAACGGTGGTAATGTAATTGAAGATGTAGACTTTAACCAAGAAGAGGCAGAAGCTACCACAACAAAGGATATAACAGTATTCTACGACCAGTCCGCAACAGAAGCAGATAACCTGACAATAACAGACGGAAATCAGGCAGATGTTGTAATTAAAGACTATGTAGCACCTATCTTTTATCCATACATGGAAAACCTCGGATATGAGTATACTTTCAACGAGGAAGAGGGTAGCTTATACCTTGGCGAGCGTTTAATTTCAGACAATGTAGAGGTTACAGAGGATGGAAAACTTAACGTCCGTGACTATATGCTTGAAAGTTCTATCCCGGTTGTTAAGTATGTTCGTACTTCTGAAAATGAGGTTGAAGCAAGATATATCACAATGGTTCCTATAGAGAGCCACATGGTTTCGGGTATAACCTTTGTCATGGAAAAGAATGATGAAGGAAACTATACAATGACGGGTATGCTTGGAGTATTTGGTGAAGATATTACAAAACTCCCTGCATGGGAAGGAACATTTGATGGTTGGTCAATGGAAGTTGGTGGTGATGTAATCTTTTCTGCGGGTGACTCCGTGAAGATTGGTGACTCAATGAATTTATATCCTCACTTCCAAGACCGTGAAATCAATATTCTTGCTGACGAAGATGGAAGAGTACCAAGTGGTCAGATTGAAGAAATTGACGGATTACAGGTACTCAGAATTGTACATATTTTCAAATATGCGGAAGATAAGGACGGCAACCAGACTACAGTTGCAGCATACGCCTTAGACGGTCTTAACGTTGACGCAGATACAGTAAAGAATACAGATGGTTCAGCTATTGATAAGGAAAAAGTAAAAGAGCAACAGAAGGACGAAGTAAAAGAGGCAGAAGAAAAGAAGAAAGCCGAAGAAGAGCAGAAGAAGAAAGAAGAAGAAACCAAGAAGAAACAGGAAGAGAGTAAGAAGGCAGAACAGCAATCAGGTGGCGGTTCAGGAAACGGTGGTGGTTCGTCATCACAGAAGCCAAGCGGTAATTCAGGTCAGAGTGGAAACAATGTAAGTAATGAAACACCATCAAATGATACATCTTCTGGTGCTGCTGCTTGGGGCTTTGGTGGCGGTTCGGTAGATACCTCCGATTGGGGAAACAGAACAGGTAGTGGAGCTGGTGGAGAATAATTTAAAAGTTGTAGTATAAGCTGACTGTTTAAATTAAGGACTTTGTTATACACAAAGTCCTTTCTTTATGTAAACATAGAAGGTTACGTTAGTTGTTTAGATAGAGCAACATATATTTTAGATAATTTTATACTTCTATATGAAAATTACGGAGGTATGAGATTATGCCAAGTGGTACACCAATTTTAGGTAAAACCGACCTTTTAAGTCAGGAAACTGAATTAGTAGCAACTTATTGGGATTATAAGAATAATAAGAAAAAACCAGAGCAAGTACATTATAGAAGTGGAACAAAGTATTATTGGTTATGCCCTAAATGTGGTAAGTCTTATTTAGCAAGAGTTGTAGATAGGGTTGTAAGAACAACACCTCTATGTAATGATTGTGCTGGTTGGAAATCTAAAAAGAGTAATAAGACAGTAAGAGACGTACTTAAAAATATTAATATAGTTTGGGATTATGCAAATAATAGTAAAAGACCAGAAGAATGCTCTTATCAGAGTAGTGAGCCTGCAAATTGGATATGTGCAAAATGCGGTCATCATTATCCAATGAGGATTCAAGATAGGGTGCGGAAAGGAGATAAATATACTTGTCCTATATGCACTAATAGGGAATTAAAAATAGGGGTTAATGATTTTGTTACTGTGTGCAAAAAGAAGGGTATAACTGCTTATAAGGATTGGGATTATGAGAAAAACGGTGATAAAAGACCAGAAAACTATTTCCCAAATTATGAGAAAGAAAAGTTTTATTGGCATTGTAATAATACTACCAAATATAGACCACATTCTTATCGTATGACTATATCAGCAAGATATTATGGTCAAGGATGTAATATATGTGCAAATAGGGAGTTGTTACAAGGAGTGAATGACCTTTTTACTGTATGTAACGATAGAGGGCTTGATTTAGTTGAAGATTGGGACTATGAAAACAATGGAGACAAAACACCTTATAATACAATAGCTGGTGGAAGAACAGAAATAAATTGGGTATGTCATAAATGTGGACATCATTGGACGCAATCTATACATAATAGATTACGGGGTTATGGATGCCCTGCATGTAATACATCAAGAGCAGAAAAGTTAATTCAGTGTATTTTAAAGAAATGGAAAATTCCTTTTAAAATTGAGTATTCATTTACAGATAATATAACGCCATATCCTTTTGATTTTTATATACCGTCACAGAGGATATTAATTGAATATGACGGTATACAACATTTTAAGCCTATTCCATTTTTTAATAAGTCTATACCCTTTAGAGAAAGGGTACGTAGGGATAATGTAAAGAATGCTTGTACTTTTAATGAGGGTTATTCTTTATTAAGAATACCTTATATTTATGCCCCAGAGGATAATAAAGAGGATATAGCTAAACTCATAGCAGATTTCATAAAAACCAAGAAGATACCCCAAGAAATAATAGACTTTTACGCCAAGTACGAATTCAGTAATTATGCACCTTTAGCGAGAAAATGGAATGAGACAACAGGGGATTGAACCCTTTTATCTAGTAAGTTGTTACTCTTTCATTGAAGAGTTAAAATACTATTAAATAAAGGGTATGTCTATTTATAAGGTCTTTTGTGATTGATATAATTAAGAAAAGAGAGCATATTGATGAAAGATAATACGTCCTTACAAACTTATAAGAATTATACAAATGGTGTATTTGATAGAGATAAAGCAATATTAAATGCGAAAAAAGCTAAGTGCGAGATAATTACAACTGAAACAATTTTGAATGTACCTATACCACAAGATTTTTTTGGTGAGTATAGTTGGCTAAATGATATTATTAAAAGTACAAGTATAGTTACTTTAAGTGAGTCACGAGGAAGAACAGATGATTATACATACGGTGAAGTTGGTCATGCAATTATTATAAAAGATGCTAACATATATAATCGAATTATTTGTGACCCTGTATTTGGAAAATATAAGGAAGTTATGTTAATTAATGGTTCTTTGGTAATGACCTTAAGGGAACATTATAAAAATATACAAGGTGCCTTAATTTGTGTACATAATCATCCGGGTAATAGTTCTTTTTCATATAATGATATTGTGCATTTGTTAAGTTGTGTTGAGGTGGGTGCTATTGCAGTTGTGGGAAACACTAGTTGGTTGTATGTATTAAGTAAAAATACATTAAATGTACAGTATTATAAGAAAATAGCTTCTAATATGAGAAGAGAATTTGCAAAACGAATAGGCTTGTCTCTTAATGAAGACCAAGTCAAGCATGAAATAGCTAAAAATTTTTTAGAAAATTGTAATAACAATGGATTTACGTATAGTAAGTACAAAAGGAGATAGATTATGATTAAGCCAACATTATTAAGCCCAGAAGAAAGTAAGATTAATGATAAGGTTTGGGAATTGCGTATAAAATATAATACTCTTGATGCTTTTACAGAGAATTTGGATGATAGCATATTTAATTATTCTGTTGAGGATTTTAAAAAAATTACTAAAGCATTTAAAACTCCTTCTGAATATGCTCTTGCTTTGGCTGATATGCATGATTATATAGAAAATGGCCTAGACGTACCGCAAGAGTTGTATGAAAAAATACAAAAGGTGAGAAAAGATTTTTCAAAAAAACTTGTAAAATAATAGGTTTTAGTCCCTTGTAAAATAGTAAGTTATCAACCAAACAAAGGGTAGTCGAAAGGCTATCCTTTTACTATTGACACTACAATATGATGCTGAATAGATTAAGGGTACTGAATAAGGCATATATAAGAGGGCAATTCCGAAAGGGATTGCTCTTATTTTATGTTTAAAACCATATCAGTATTGAAGGCATGGTTTAAATTGTTTAGTTACGAATAAAAAATATTTAGATTTTCCTATGTAACTATAAGAACTTGATTTTTTACTAGAAGGTTATAGGAGGTATCTAAAATATGGAAATAAGACATCAAACGTTTAAAATAAAGGATATTTTTAACGGATTTCAAGATAAAGGAGATGATGGTGTTGTAGCCTTTGGTGGGGCTTTGAATGTCCGACCCGCATTTCAGAGAGAACTTGTGTATAACGAACAGGAGCAAGCAAAGGTTATTGATACTGTGCTAAAACAATATCCTTTAAACGTTATGTATTGGGGTACTACGCCTAATAATAGTGAATTTGAACTTATAGATGGACAGCAAAGAACCATGAGTATATGCAATTTCTTAGCTGGCAAATTTACTATAAAGTATGGTGGTGTTACCCATTCATTTACTTCTTTACCTCAAGAGGAAAGAGATAAAATCTGCAATTATGAATTACAGATTTATATTTGTGATGGAACAGCATCCGAAAAGTTAGAGTGGTTTAGGACAATTAATATAGCGGGTAAGAAATTAAATTCACAGGAACTACTTAATGCCACCTATCCCGGTCTATTTATTGAGGGTGCTAAGAGATATTTTTCTAAGCCAAATTGTCCTGCAAAAGATGTTAAGGGTGATTATGTAAAAGGTAATGTAATTGAGCAACAGATTTTAGAAAAGGTATTAAAATGGGCTGCTGATGCGGAGGATACGGATATAGCTGGTTATATGATGAAATATCAATATGACCCTAATGCAGCAGAGAACCTTTGGAGATATTTTAATGACGTACTTACTTGGGTAAAAAGTATATTTCCTGAAAAACTGCTCAATATAGATAAAGTTGAATGGGGTATTTTATATAACAAGTACGCCAAGGAGCATTTTGTTGATAATGATGGAAATATTAAGTTTTATAAGAAACTAGGTGGAGAGGGTATTTATCCAAGAACTGACCTTGTTAAGCAAGTAAATGAGTTGATGGAAGATGGTGATGTAACTAAAAAAGCTGGTGCTTATACCTATGTGTTCTCAGGAGATGAAAGGGCGTTGAGCATTAGAGCCTTTGATGAGCGCACACGTCAAGAAATTTATTTAAAACAGAAAGGTTTGTGTAACGATTGTAAGGGAAAATTTGATATTAAAGATATGCAAGCAGACCATATAATTCCTTGGAGTAAAGGCGGTAAAACAGAAAAAGATAATTGCCAGATGCTTTGTGCTGAGTGTAATAACTCAAAGAGTGCAAGAGTCGGAAGACCACAGAATACAGCTTTTTGTAGACAGTGCGGTAGACCTATAGAAAAAGGCAGTACTTGTACATTTTGTGGCACACAGAATTAAAGCGAGGTAATTAATATGTTATACGTTGGAGATATAAAAAACTGTCAAGTTACTTTAGTTAGTGAATTAAATAATGCAGAGGTTGTAGATTTTCAAGAAGTTAGACGTAGACTTGCTAGTAATATTGAAATAGATGGTCTTTCGTTAAATGATAATGCAGATATTGTAGATAGAGAAGGCAATATTCTCGATAAAGCTCAATATAAGGTGCATACCAAAAATAGTAATTTAAGTAAGGCAAAAGCTGAAAAGAATGATGAGTTTTACACAAGACTCGAAGATATAGAAGCTGAACTTTCACATTATCCAAAAGAATATTTTAAAGATAAGGTGATTTATTGTCCTACTGATGTAGCTGTAAATACAGGACGTATTATGCAGAGTCAGTTTGTGCGCTATTTTCAGATAAATGCTCATAGACTACAGTTTAAGAAACTTATAGCTACTTGTCTTGTATATAAGGCTGCTGGTGAAGATGATAGCGATTTAGAGCATGTACAGAATTGTTATGTGCTTGAGAGAAAAGAAGCTTCTAAGCAGCAGAAAATGGTATGGTCTAAGGATGCTAATAATCCTGTAGTCGAAGAATATGAAGAACCGGGACTTGGTATGCAATATAGAAATGCAGACGGTAGTAATCATTTCATGCCTTATCATATTGTAAATCAAGCAGTAACAGCACCAGAGGGAAAATATAAGATAGTAAAGCGATATATAGACCATTATGACGAAGAAACAGGTAAACCTTGTCTTTGTGAAGAAGATAAAGGGTTAAAATGGGAGTTTCATGGTCATTTATTAAGTATAAAGTGGTGTAGAAAGCATCCTGATGGAACTATTGAGATGTTACCAGAGGAATGTTATTACGATAACACAACTAAAAAAGGTGAAGATTTCTTAACTGATTTTAGTGTATTTCCAAAGGATGAAAATGGTAATCCATGTTTTGAAGATTTAGATAGTGCAGAGGATAAGGGAAGTGTATGTCTGTATCCACCTGAATATTATGATTATCAGGAGATAGATTATACAGAGTATGATGAGTATTTTGAGCATTGTCCAGAAGATAGCGATTATGTAAGTGGAGATTATAGGAGTGCCTATTGCCAAAAGCTATTTAAAGAAGCAGATGTAGTAGTAACAAATCCACCTTTTTCGTTGTTCAGAGATTTTGTTACTATGTTGGAAAGTTATAATCTTGATTATTGTATTGTAGGTAATCAAAACGCTATAACTTATAAAGAGATATTTCCGCTCATAAAAGAAGGAAAATTATGGATGGGTACAGGAAAAAGTTATAGTAGTTTGGCAGGATATTTTAGTAGTACCTATGATGATGTGGCTGTATCTGGACAACATAAAGAGGGTTCAATAAGAGTAAGTGGAGTATGCTGGTTTACAAATATAGACCATTTTAGATTACATGAGCCTATTTTATTAGTTAAAACCTATAATCCTAACGATTATCCTAAATATGATAATTATGATGCTATTGAAGTAAAGAAAACTAAAGATATACCATGTGATTATGATGGAATAATGGGTGTACCTATTTCATTTTTACACAAATATAGTCCAGACCAATTTGAAATTTTGGGTAGCCAAAGATGGTGTAAATCGCCAGAATTAGTAGCGGTTTATTGTGGAAAGAAGGCAACTTGTGAGGATGACCATAAGACTTTGATTAATGGAAAAGAAACTTATGATAGGATTTTTATTCGCAGAAAACAAAAGTAGAAAGAGGTCTAGTTAATGTCAAATTTAGCAAAATATTCAGATGAAGATATGTTAGAACTAGTAAGTTCTGATATAGAGAAAGAACTTAAAAATAGAGGTTATGAATACGGTTGGTATAAGAAAGTGAATTTTGTGGGAGTGATTTATATTTTAGTGAATCCTGCTTTTTCAAATCTTGTAAAAATAGGGTATGCAGATGATGTAGAAAAGAGAATGAAATCTTTAAACAGTAGTTCAGGACTTCCAGACCCATATCATTGTTATGCTGTATTCAAAGTAAAGAAGAGATTAGAAGATTTAAGACTTCACACTTTGATAGATACTTTAGACCCAACACTCAGACACGCCAAGAATAGGGAGTTTTACGAAATAAGTAAAGAAAAAGCTTATGAAGTATTATCAGCGATAGCACAGATAAATGGTGATGAGGATTGTTTAATACTCAATCCTTTACATGATGAATATTTTGAGGAAATAGAAGAAAAAAGTATTAGCGTTGATAATAAAACAGAGCAACAAGAAAGTGTAATAGATTCTAAAGTAAAGAAAAAGGAAAGACTTACTTTTGAAATGCTGAATATTCCTAAAGGGTCTATTTTAACATTTTCAGATGATGAAAAAGTAACTGTAAAGACAGTAGATAATAAAAATCATGTAGAGTATAAGGGTGAAACTTATCCTTTATCAACTATAGCAGCAATTTTAAAGAATTATAGTACAGCGCAAGGTGGAATGTTTTTTAAGTATAATGGTAAATTGTTAATAGATTTAAGAAAAGAATTAGGCAAGTAAGAATAAAGAGAGAACTTTGATATTCAAGGTTCTCTTTTCTCTTGGCACCACAAAATCCTTGAGTTAGACTAATGATAGTAATTTCAAGGAGCATATGATATGTCAAAGTGGAAACACAGTATTTACAATATAGATTTGAATAAAGATGGTTATGAAAACGCCAAAGAAAACGAGTATTATAACATACTTATGGGTAAATTCGCCATTATTCCTAATGATGTTGATTTGAATAACCCACCTGAAGATTTAAAGGGCTTTTTAGTACCGTCAGAGATAAATCAAGCAGAGATAATAACTAAGCAGCAACATGACGCAATATATAACGATTATCCTAGTGCGATTAATTTAACTGTATGTCCTACATCAGCTTGTAATTATAAATGTGAATATTGCTTTGAAAAGAATAAAAGCAATCATATTATGAGTTTCCAAATAATTGCAGATACTATAGCTTATATTAAGCAAGAGATAGACCGTAATAAGAATTTAAAATCATTTAGTATAAAGTGGTTTGGTGGAGAGCCTTTATTGAATATATCAGCAATAGAGCAGATTTCACGTTTTACGATAGATTATTGTCAAACTCGTAATATTGTATATAGCGCAATCATCATAACAAATGGGTATTTATATTCAAGAGAAGTATCAGAGAAACTAAAAGAGTTGAAGATAAATAGCGTACAGATAGCCATTGATGGTTTTATTGATGAGTATGCAAGAATACGGCACGTATCAAAAGATGCTTATATTAAGGTATTACAGAATATAGAGGATAGTGTTATCCCTGTGCTAATTCGTATTAATACTAATAGGCAAAATAAAGATATTGTACCAAGTCTTGTAAGAGAAGTTAGTAAGTTATCCTCAGTACAGAGTGGTTTTAATAGAGTGTTTGTTGCAAGGGTTAAGGAGTATTGTAAACAACTTACTTATGGCTTTACTGACTCTGAATGGCTTAAATTTAGAGAGTGTTATAAGGAAATACAAGATGTATTACCTACTAAATTAGAACCAGCAGTATTGTTGCCATGTAATGCAAATCAAAAAAGGAATGTGGTAATAGGCGCAGATGGTAATTTATATAGATGTGACTTTCATATAGGTAATTCCACTTTAGCAATAGGTACTTTGAGAGAGGGTATCAAAGAGAATACTCAAGTCGATAAAGAGTTTGTATGCAGTACAATTACAGATAAATGTAAACAATGCAAATATTTACCTATATGTGCAGGTGATAGATGTAGATATGAAGAATTATATCAAGGTAAGAATTGTGAATTGATACAAGAGCGTTTTAAACAGAATATGCAGAATTATTTAACATACGTAAGAGAAAAAGAGTAATCGTTTAGAAAAGTTAATAATCAAAAGGCTTACTCTTTTCTATTGGCACCTAGCTATAGAAGAGTTATTATAGAACAAGATTAAGTATTACTTAATTATGTGCGAGTAGATGAACACAAAAAATAGCTATCTACCGGGCTATCTTTGACAAGTTGTCTTATTAGTTGATAAGATAATTAGCCCTAACGAGAGATTGGAGATAAAATCACAAACGTAGTTAAGTGACTCTAATACTCTTGGAAATCCTTGTTAATTAGATACTGATTTGACCCTTAAGAAGGTTAAGAAATAACAAGGGTACAAAGTCTATATCAGGACGAAGTGTAACAATATCATCCTTAAGAAGTTTAAGAAATAACAAGGTTACAAAGTGCGGAGAATTATTCGAATGCACTACATAACCCTTTAGAATGTTAAGAAATAACAAGGGTACAAAGGCAAGGCTTTTTAGGGAATGTATATTTTGACCCTTTGAACTGTTAAGAAATAACAAGGGTACAAAGTATGCAAGCAGAAAAGACAGATTTGGAGTTACCTTTAAAAGCCAAGAAATAACAAGGGTACAAAGTGGATGTTAAGAAAAACAAGGGTACAAAGTAAAGAACTTCCTTTTACCCAAGATGATTTGTCTTTAAGGACTTAAGAAACAACAAGGGTACAAAGGTAAAACAAAAGCATGAGCGAAAAATCTTTCCTTTAGAAATGTTACGACATAGCAATGATACAAATATGATTACGAAGAGATGAGCAAGTTTATCAAGGACTTGCTCTATTTTTTTGCCTGAAGTCAATAAATGTATGTTAGATGATTTCGTATTTTATTTAGATGAAATTATAAGTATTATAGATGATTTTTAAATGTATTAAATGTTATGTTTTTTATTTTTGTCCTTAATTCACGTATAGATAAGGAGTGAAACTGTATGAATAAGTTAAAGAAAGTATTATTTGGTATGGCGATGCTTTTAGGCTTAACTTTACTACCTATAACAAGTCAAACGGTATTTGCTGATAGCGGTAGTGGTTTGCCTATTGGTAACGGTCAGGCATCTGGACATGGAACAACACAAAATACCGCAGGTGGACCTTGTAAAGAGAAAACGGGGTTCTATGTTACTGTAACATGGGCTGATAGCGATACTGGTACGCCACACGCTATAGGTCATGGATGTCTCTTACAGACTCAAAATGGTTATCCTATAACAAAGACGTTTGATGTGGCAGGCGAAAGTAGAGTGCCTAGTACACCGGGGGATTATAAGTTAGCACCTTGGCCTTATCCAGCATTTGTAGCAGGTACTTCGCCTATAGGTTATGGCGCACAGGTTAAGACTTGGCTTTTACAAACTGGAGCCGATGGTACTACTTATGCTGAATTTGTTGCTAATGACTTTTGTGGTGTTACTACTGCACAAATACAACAGCTATTAGCACAAAACAAAGTAATTTTCATTAATGTCGAACCTTTGTGTTGGATGAACAATTGGACTTCCTTATCACTTTCAAGTAAAGGCGATATTATTATTGGACTTACCTATGGCATTGGTTCACAGATTTCCAATGAAAGAACTTGGATTAGTAGTGTAACCCGTGGTGCGTTCCCAAAAGCCTTTAGATATGAGAGAAATTGGCAGGGTATTTCAGATTGTAACATTGCAGATAATACTTTCTCACGAGAGATGATGATGGATAAATCCATTGGTTGTGGTATTGTCTCAGTTAAGCTAAATAATACAAACCAAGTAGTTCTCTGCGTAGAAGATGATTCGGGCTTGTGGAATACACAATACCTTTCAGCAGGAAAAACTTATACAATCCAGAACCCTTATCAAGGTGCAGAGTTTGTGGAAGCAACGTTTTCCACAAAGAAAACAGATTTAACAGACCCTAATGCATCTTATGATGCTGTATGTGGAAGTGGCGCACCTAATAGAGGTACTGGTGCAGGAACAGTAGAATTTAATATACCAAATAAAGAAGTAGCATTATTCGTACATTATAAGGGTGATATACCAGACCCTACGCTAGAGGACGCACACTTGTATAGCTGGGAAACCGCATATGTTATGCCAAAATTTGCATCCCAGAGAGATGACGGTGCAGATGTAGACAACGCATATACTCTTGAAACTCATATCAATGAAGTGATAGAGATGGTTAAAGGATATACGAAGAGTTGTCCCCATAATAAAGATTATACTCATGCAAAGAATGCAAGTGGCAGCGCAGTAATAGATAAGATAACTTGTAGGGGTTCCGAAGACTGGTCAAGTCAAAAATATGGTGTACAAGCAAATTTAGGGGATTTCCCTAATGCAAGTTGGAACCTTTATAGACAAAGTGTATCTGGTGAAGCATGGGATACGTATTCAAAAGCCCTTAATAATACAAATAAGTGGAAGATAGATGAAGAGGTAGACCCTCAATTTTCATATTATTTAACACGTTCTCACTTAGAGGATGTAAGTGCTTGTCCCGAAGGTGGTGATGCTGCGGCAGCCATAAATATAAGCCCAGAGTATGATTGGGAAACAACTTGGACAGGTAAAGAGGGCGCAAGCCAAAAAGCAGATACCGAGGGTAGTCATCATGTAAGTGAGTATTCATATACTTTTACAGCTTATGGATACGATTTAAAAATTTATTATCACTTTGAGTGTGGTGGTGATTATTGGGAAACAGGTTCAACTGGAGACTGGGATAATGACCCTACTACGCCAGATACGTATAAGGTAACTGATAGTGAAACACATCCTAAAGGACATAAATATAATGCTGCTGGTAGTGATTGGAGTGGTATAGGAAATAGTACAATTTATAAAGAAAACTCTTATACACCTGACCCTTGGATAGGTAATACAGGAGATGGTCATATAGAGGATAAGTATAAGACAAAGATTACTCCTAGTGGACAGAATACCGCAGCAGGAACTGTAGTTGCTTGGGAAGATGGAAGTAACTTATCAGGTCATTTTGCAAAAGGTGGTACATTTGATTACACCGCAAAAACAGGTCAGCTTGTAGGTAGTCAATTCCAAGGTGTATCATTTAGTATTTATCCAGAAGTAAAGATGTCAGTATGGACATCAACAGGTGGAGCAGATAAGTATGCAACGCCACAAGAGAGTGTATGTTATGTAATGGGTGAGTATGCAAGACATTATACACCACCAATAGCGCACTCATATAAGGCAAGACTTACCACAGGTTCAATGGAGGGAATGGGAACACTTGCATCGGCAGCAGATGGTTCAGACGCAAAGAAAGTACTTGATAATGCAAGTGGTCATCAAGATAACGACCTTGGCGTAACTGCTATGGGTACAACCTTTGAAATAGCAACAACGAGTAGATATAAGATAGATATTTACACAGTAGGTTGTAATGTAACAGACCATGAAGCCAATAGCGAGTGGGGTAACGAAAAGCAGAGTGTAAAAGGTTCTCACGAAGAGTATGTTTCATCAATTCTTGCAGGTATGCAACAAGAGATAATGATGAGACAGACGGTTTTAGAACCTTGTAAATTGGTAAGTTGTCAACTAAAATACTAATAAAATAGCTACTCAACGTAGTATCTTTGACAAGGATTTTTATCTGTAGATAAGAGACTTACCCTTAACGAGAGATTAAAGATAAACCCATGAGCGAAGCGAGTGGCTTTAATACTCTTGGAAATCCTTGTTAATTGAATATAGTTTGACCCTTTGGAAGGTTGTAAAATAGCAAGTTTATATAGAAATAATGAGTTTTTTTGAAGTGGTTCCTAAAGTGGTTCCTAAAGGAAAAGGATGCCGCAAAGCTCCTTTCTATGCGTATTTCAGAGAAGGGTGATTGTTCGAATCACGTCACTCCGACTTTTAAAAACCGCTCAGTTGAGCGGTTTTTTCTTTTGCCTTTTTTAGAATTTGTTTGACCAAATGTTTGACCTGATACGATTATCCAAGTAATTCCTCAAGAATTTATAAAGCATACAGCCATACAGGTGTTGAATATTATTACTACTACACAACAATCGAAGTTGCAGTACAGTAACCTCAACATTTGACAACTGAATATTGAATAGAGGGTCAGTAGTATATTGGCCCTCTTTATAGGAATTGGAGAAAAGAAACTTAAGCGATAATAATATCACAATTATTTAACATTTTTTATGAAATAGTTGCATTGATTTTTGATTTGTAGTCGATATAATGAAAGTAGAAACAGAAATGTTTCCGATGTAAGAGCATCGTAAAAAGTTGTGCTGCAGATGGAGCAGGGTAATTATTCCATCTCATAAGATACCATTTGCAGGTATCGAGCCCAGCAACAGGGATAAATGTTGTAGTCCAGGCAGGGGACTTAATTATTTCTGCACCTTTAAGGCATCTTAACTGGGTGCCGAGGCTGACAACCAGCAGAAAACTCTTAACAAAAATAGTCTGAGGAGTGTGTTTAACCGCACACTCCTCTTTGTGTGTACGGAGAATAAATGCTAACTAAGGCTGAAAAGAAAAACATCATACGTCAAGATATTTTGGATGCTGCAACAATATATAGTCAGAATCTTGCAGGACGATCTTTTCTATATGTGTATGGCGAGGAATAATATGTATAGAAAAGTGTTTGACCAGTTGTTTGACCTTTCGGTCAGTCGGTGTTGTCAAACCTCCTTTCTATGCGGTTTTTGCAGAGGAGTGATTTATTCGAATCACTCTGCTTTTAAATAAAACAAAACTCTATAAGAATTATTACTTGATTATTTTTAGCAAAATTAGAGAAATCTAATGACACAAAGCTATAGGGTCCGAAAGGACAGCCAGTTGGTGGTAATGCAAAAGACAAGCCAGATGCTATAAGTGGAGATAGCCGGCAAGAAATACAAAAGTCGTAAAAATACATAATAATTCATATAAAGTTTGTTTGTATTCTATTGAATAGTAACATGGACTTTTTAATACCTATCAGTTAAAATAATTCCTGCTGTAAAAAGTAATATTTATGCAAAATACATTGATTAGCAAAATTAGAGAAATCTAATGACGCAAAGCTATAGGGTCCGCAAGGATAGCCAGTTGCAATTAATCGATAGCGGTGCGTGAGCATCGCCATTTTTATGCATGTTTCGAGATTATTGCTTTGTGATGATAAAAATTTAATGGGGATGAGGAAAATTATGAAGGGTAAGATATTAGGGGTGTTAGTAGTTTTACCAATGTTTTGCGCAGTATCAATTGGATTTGGCGATTTAGAGAAAGAGTCATCAGATAATCATACAGTGGCTATGGAAAGTGCATTTGCACCAAATGAGACAGAAGGAATTACTGAAACAATAGAGGCGCCGGCAGCCCCGGAACAGGTAGTTCCAGAGCCGGTAGCCCCAGACCAGGCAGACCCGGTACCGGCTGCACCCGAGCAGGTGGCGCAGGCAACTGCTGTGGATCCAAATTCTGCTGCAGCGGCAAACATAGTATGGGCAAGCATTGGACATGAAGATATTATGTTGTATCCGGTTGAGGAAGATGCAAACAATACAAATGCACAGGTTGCATGCGGATATATCAACGGATATATTGTCAAGCCCGGAGAGATATTTTCATATGCCAATACTATAGGAAAGGGAACACCTCCGGAAAGAGGCTATGTAATAGCTCATGTAGTTGGAGGATATGATTATGGCGGAGGCGTATGTAAGATAAGCAGTGCGCTTTATCATGCAGCGACTAATGCAGGATGCAAGATTATTGAAAGACATAATCATTCACAGCCGGTAGACTATTATGCTCCCGGAGATGATGCAGCCATAGCATACAAATCCAGAAAAGATTTCAGATTCAGAAACGATTTTGGATATGATATTATGATTCAGGCATCATATGACGAAACAGGATATCACCTTGATATTCTTGCACCTCAATTATAACAAAAGGTATTTCATTTTAAAGAATTTTGGATACTTGGGTTTTAATACATGGAAAATTGTGCCAGAACCGCATAGTTATGCGGTTCTTTTTTTGTGCTCAAACCTTTATAAACAGCGGAAAAAACTATTATTAAAACTTTATAAAAGGGGCTGTCGCACTAAGTGATATGCTCCCTTCTAGGTAGACAAGAGAAATAATAAAAATCTTGTATTACTTAGGAGGGAGCATTTTTATGTCCAAATATAAGATAGAGCCAGATGAAAAAATCAGGACAGTAGAAGGTATTCTTAATGGAAAAGAAACACAGCGACATGCAGCTGCACGTCTTGGAGTTGCACCCATATCTGTCCAACAATGGATTGCCATTTACCAAAGTGATAATTCATCTGCGTTTACTCAAAGATGCTACAAAAGATATCCAAAAGAACTGAAAGAGAAAGCAGTTCTGGAGTATCTAAATGGAAATGACTCATTGCTATCTATATGTCAGAAATATGGCATTAGAGCAAAAAGTAAGTTACAAGACTGGATAAAGAAATATAATGGTCATGAGGAGCTAAAAACTTCCGGAACAGGAGGAGCAACCATCATGACCAAGGGGAGAAAAACAACATTTGATGAGCGTGTAGAAATTGTTCAGTATTGCATTTCTCATGATTGCAATTATGCAGAAACTGCTGAAAAGTTCAATGTATCATATCAGCAAGCGCGAAGCTACACGGTAAAATATAAGGCCAATGGAATTGAGGCTCTTAAAGACAGACGTGGAAGAACCAAGGCTAAAGAAGAAATGACAGAATTGGATAGACTTCGCGCTGAAAATAAGATTCTTCGTGCCGAAAAGGAACGCGCTGAAATGGAGGCGTCTTTCTTAAAAAAACTCGATGCAATAGAGAGGGGGTGGGACTGAGCCTTATACGTCACGAACAGGTTTATCTCGCAATCAAGACAGAGCACGATGAGCATTGCTATCCAATTTCTGCTCTCTGCAAGATTGGAAATGTTAGCCGGGCTGCATACTATAAATGGTTGCATAGGGAGCTTCCGAATTATGAGGCTGAAAACAAACGTATAGCTGATGAAATAGAAAAAATACATACTGAGAGCCCGGATAAAGGTTATAGACGTATTAGAGATGAACTTGAACGATACCATGATATAAAGGTAAATGACAAACGTGTCCTTAGGATTTGCCGTAAAAAGGGAATTAAATCCACTATAAAATATGCCAACAACGGATGCACAAGGCAGGCAGCTAATCCTCAATTCATTGCCGAGAACATCTTAAATAGAGAATTTTCGGCGGATGCCCCTAACCAGAAGTGGCTGACAGATGTTACTGAATTTAAATACTATGTGGCTCAGGAAGTTCACAAGGTATATTTGAGTGCTATCCTCGATTTATATGATCGTAGAATTGTATCTTATGTGATAGGTGATTCGAACAATAACCCACTGGTATTTGATACATTTGATGCTGCTATAGCTGCAAATCCTGGTGCAACACCACTGTGCCACAGTGATAGAGGATTTCAATATACAAACAGACTGTTCCACGCAAAATTAGAAGCTGCAGGAATGACTCAGAGCATGTCAAGAGTAGCAAAATGCATCGACAATGGTCCCATGGAAGGCTTTTGGGGAATACTCAAGCGAGAGCGGTATTATGGAAAAAGATTTAAGGATAAAGATTCATTGGTGTCGATGATTGAGGAATACATTGAATACTATAATAATCGGCGCTTGCAGAGGAATCTAGGTGTTCTTACACCTATGGAGAAACATAATAATTATTTGATGGTGGCATAAAAAACTGCCATCAGAAAACTGATGGCAGAAAATTTATTTTTTTGATTGTCTACTTGACGGGGAGCGATTCAA
>NZ_FOXO01000025.1 GCF_900115735.1 Butyrivibrio proteoclasticus | reverse complement strand
ATAAAATCAACTTCTCTATGGCAGCGAAAATTTGCCATAAATTTCTTAAAATGGCTAAATCTTTGCCGATACCTGATGTAATAGCATGGATAGAACGTAATCTAAGAGTAGATAAAACAGATGAGCGGCATTTTATCCGTAATCTACGAGGTATAGGTGCCTGTAGTTTCTTGTATAGAGTAGCTTAGTTCCTCAACCTGATATGTAGTAGCAGGCAGATCTTGCATCTGTCTGTTTGCTATGCAGAAAACGCTTAACCAAAGGCTCTAAAATGGTATAATAATGTCAATTGTTATAATCAAACAGAAACGGAACAGTTAGCTAAATGGCATTGTTGGTACCTATGCTTGCTACAGATGAATTTAAAAAGATAATTAAGGATCTTTCAATTGAAGCAAGTACAGTTGTTCAAAAGATAAATAATGGCGAAGTTATTAAATTCATCAATACTAATATTAATGAAATATTTGAATCTGAAGTAGAGGTTATTGGAATTGAAGAAGTTACTTTGAATTATATAGAAAAATATAAAAATGGAATAAGCGAAGAGGCCTATAAGTGGTTAGTATTTCATTATGATTATTTATTACTGGATCGTTTTGAGAGTTTTGAAACTATATTTGAAAAATATCCATATCTATTTGGACAAATTTTTAAAACTGGTCATTACGAAGAAGTAAGGAGTCTTAGAGAAGAAACAGTTTTTGATATTTTTTCTAGGGTGTATAGAAAAGAAAAAAGCCCTTTAAGAAAGACGGTTGATCGTGTTGTTCCCATTTTAGTAGAAGATATTCTTCAATTATGTAGTAAGGCAACAAAGGACAATGTTTTCTTTGTTGAGCGCACTGTGAAAAGATTTGTAAAATGCTTAAATGATATTAAAAGTCCATATGTAAATCAGTTTAATGAACCATTAAAGATAATTGAATCGCTACTGGATGAGAGTGTTAAAGAAAATGGACATCATACTAAATTAAAAATACCGACAGATGAAATCGTAGATTTGTGGAAAAAGCAGAAAGAATGGGAAAAAAGATTTATATCTCTTTCTCATGATTGGTTAGTTCAGGACGATGGGAAAATAATGTTTAAAAGTCGTTTAGAAGTTGATGCGAATGGTAAAAAAAGATTCTTTGATGAAATATGTTCTAATAGTAACTGCGATGATTATTATACAAGATCTTTGCAAGATAAACTCAGCATTGTAAGTGCGATAGAAACGGGTACTATTCTTTCTATTATGCAAGATGCAAATATGTATAGTGAGTTGATGGGAATGCTTATGAGTGTAATGGAGTTAATATCTGATCGTTTCAATTGTGGTATAGAGAATTTTGAAAAGGATATAAAAATTCTAGACAAGCATTTACAAATGAGTATGCAAGCTAATGATTATGATGCTGATACGCAGATTGCGTTATGTTATGGAGCGTCTATGTTTATTTGTGCGTTGATAGATAAATTTATGAAGTCGTTGTACTTATATGTAGTGGGTGTCGAGAAATATATATCTATCGATAAGGTTACTTTGGGACAGACATTGAATCCAAATGATACATTTATGAGAGCTTATTTAGGTGAAAAGCATATAAGACATTTAGCTTACTTTTTAAGTAAGGATGGAGAGCGAGAAAGGATTATTGGCTATAATTATAGAAATTCGTTAGCGCACTGGACTATCAATCCTGATTCAGTGTCAATTAGTTTGGTTGGCCAATTGATGTGGTTATTTATAGATGTAGTAAATACAATTTTCACGAAATTATTGTTTGAAAAGTAAAAGTTAAAAGACTAACGCATAAAATCGAATTAGACTTTCGATAAGTCGAAAATTCTATTTGTAAATAGTGACGGGCGAGTATAATGTAATCTAGGACTATTCATGAGGGGAAAAGGTCCTTTAGCTCCAAGTGGATAATCCCCATAAGAAAGGAATTATATGGCTATATCTTATAATGGATTATGGAAATTACTGATCGATAAGGAAATGAAAAAAATGGATCTTGTCGAGAATGAGAACATTGGCATAAGTAGTAGTACTCTTGCGAAGATGAGTAGAGGAGAAATTGTATCTATGAGTGTTCTTGAAAAAATTTGTTTGGAATTAGATTGCGATTTTGGAGACATAATAAGTATAGACAGAAGCAAAAATAAATAATGAGTAGTAAGAATACTACTAACAGAAAGGAAATAGTAATCATGGCAGATAATAATACAGCTGAAATTGGATTTGAAAAACAAATTTGGGATGCCGCATGTGTTCTGAGAGGAAATTTAGATGCATCCGAGTATAAGAGTGTTGTTTTGGGTTTGATTTTCCTTAAATACATTTCTGATAGATTTGATGAGAAGTATAAAGCACTTGTTGAAGAAGGAGATGGCTTTGAAGAAGATATTGATGAATATACATCAGAAGGAATTTTCTTTGTACCAGCCGGAGCACGTTGGAGCGAAATAGCAGCAAAAGCACATACATCTGAAATTGGAACAGTCATTGATGATGCAATGCGAGCAATTGAAAAAGAGAATAAAAGATTGAAAGATATTTTACCAAAGAACTTTGCTCGTCCAGAACTTGATAAAAGAAGACTTGGAGATGTTGTAGATCTTTTTACTAATATTCAAATGATTGAACATGGAAGTGAAAAAGATATTCTTGGGCGTACTTATGAATATTGTTTATCAATGTTTGCTGAACAAGAGGGAAAAAGAGGTGGAGAGTTCTTTACACCTTCCTGTGTTGTTCGTACGTTGGTAGAGATATTGAAACCATTCAAGGGACGTGTTTATGATCCGTGTTGTGGGTCAGGTGGTATGTTTGTTCAGTCTGCAAGATTTGTTGAGAATCATAGTGGAAACATAAGCAACATTTCAATTTATGGTCAAGATTCAAATCCTACAACATGGAAAATGGCGCAGATGAACCTTGCAATAAGAGGTATTGAACCGGATCTTGGAGAATTTTCTGCAGACACATTTATGGATGATCGCCATCCGACATTGCGTGCAGATTATATTATGGCAAATCCACCTTTTAATCTTTCAGATTGGGGAGCGGATAAATTAAAAGATGATGTTCGTTGGCAGTATGGTATGCCACCAGCAGGAAATGCAAACTTTGCATGGTTACAGCATATGATCTATCACCTTGCGCCAGCAGGACGTATTGGTATGGTCCTTGCAAATGGATCTCTTTCATCACAAACTGGTGGAGAAGGTGATATTCGTAAAAATATTGTGGATGCTGATTTGGTTGAATGTATTATTGCTATGCCTACTCAGTTATTCTATACGACTCAGATTCCAGTATCACTATGGTTTATTAATAAACAGAAGAAACAGGCGGGAAAGACTTTGTTTATTGATGCACGTAAGATGGGCACAATGGTAAGCCGTAAATTACGTGAACTTACTGATGAGGATATACAGAAACTAGCAGACACTTATACATCGTTTGTGGAAGGAAGCTTAGATGATGAAAAAGGTTATTGTGCTGCTGTTGAGACTTCCGAAATCGAGAAGCAGGATTATATACTTACCCCAGGACGTTATGTAGGCATTGAGGAGCAGGAAGATGATGGAGAACCTTTCGAAGAAAAGATGGACCGTCTAACATCAGAATTATCCGAAATGTTTGAAAAAAGTCATGAATTAGAGAACGAAATAAGAAATAAGTTAGGAGCGATTGGGTATGAAATCTAATTGGAAAGAGTATACCGTTCAAGAATTGATAAATTTAGATATGCTTGAAGAACCATTAGATGGTAATCATGGCAATATTCACCCTAAAGCATCTGATTATGTGTCTGAAGGAGTTCCGTTTATCATGGCGAATAATCTGATAGGCGGGCATGTAGATTTTGATAATTGTGCATTTATTACAGAAGAACAAGCAAAAACTTTGAGAAAAGGTTTTGCAAAACCAGGTGATGTATTGTTAACACATAAAGCAACAATCGGAAGAACAGCTATAGTTTCTGATCAGTATGATACGATTATCCTGACACCACAAGTGACTTATTACAGAGTGAAAAAAGGGATAGACAATCGTTATTTGAAATACTATTTTGATTCAAACGAATTCCAAATGACATTAAGTAATTGGGCGGGCTCAGGAAGTACAAGAGCATATTTGGGAATAACTGCTCAACATAAACTGCCGATTGTGTTGCCACCGTATGATGAACAGGTTAAGATTGCAAAGATTTTACGATCATTAGATGACAAGATTCAGATAAATAAGGAGATAAATAAGGAGATAAATAAGAATTTAGCAGCTTAAATGTCAATGACAGAGATATCCAGCTCACCAGACATCAGGTGAGGGAGCAATGTGTCTCGTAACGATGCCAGGCAACGATTCTCCGCTTCTAAAATCCGCTGTTGCTGAAATAAAGGTTCACAGAAATTGGCAAATTTCTGAAGGTTTTTATCATCAGGAATAATAGCCGGAACTGTACGCATTGTACTGCCAGATATTTCTTTGAAGGTTGAACCTGAAGCCATGTTTTCTATAGTAGGTAAAGCATTCTTCAGGAAGAAATAAACAAAGGCAGTACCAACATTGCTATTAGGCACAACAGATTTAAAACCTTGATTTGTTGTAACCTTCCCATCGGCGATAGCAATATACCCGATTGGTGCACGAGAGCTAAACAACACTGTTCCTGCCGGCATTATAGAAGCACTGCTGTTTTTTAGGCCAAGCTCGGTAATATCGTCAGCGCCATGTGAAATGAATTTGGACTTATCGACAGATAAGTCCTTGGGGGTAATCCAAGCGATACCGTTATCAGTATAATATTCCGGCTTAGATTTTGAAGGCGTACTACCACCTACAACTGTGCCAATATCGCTGATTGTACCTTCAGGCCAAGAAGGATCAGCATTAGCTATAAACAGGTGATTAAAATATGCCTCAGCTTGCTGCTCTAAATTCTTATTTAGTTTGATTAGTAAGTTTGTTTGATTTCTTTTAATTCGTTCTCTGAAATAAGTTTAAAAGGAGAATGAATTATGAAACAAATGATTATAGATGAGATCATGCAGCAAATGCAGGGCTGTTTGGACAATGTTCAATTAGGTAAGTTGCATGATGTAATGGAGTATGTTTTTCATAATTATGACTTTATGAAGAATGAAATAATAGAAGATAATGACGAAAGTATAGAGTTACTTGATGCATTTGTAGCGGCTAAAAGAATAGAAGGGTGTTCAGAGAAAACTTTAAATTATTACCGTACTACAATTGAGAATATGTTGGATGTTGTGGCAAAAGGTGTAAGGCATATACAGACGGACGATCTTAGAAAATATCTCACTGGATATCAGGAGAAAAATGGTTCAAGCAAGGTGACTATTGATAATATAAGAAGAATTTTGTCGAGCTTTTATTCGTGGCTGGAAGATGAAGATTACATTCTTAAGAGCCCTGTTAGACGAATACATAAAGTTAAGACGGGTTCAGTTATAAAAGAAACATATACAGATGAAGAACTAGAAAAAATGCGCGATGGTTGCAAAGAAATGCGAGATCTTGCATTGATAGATATGCTAGCATCGACAGGAATGCGAATTGGTGAATTAGTTCTTTTAAATAGAGCAGATATTAATTTTAATGAAAGAGAGTGCATTGTTTTTGGTAAAGGCGATAAGGAACGAATTGTCTATTTTGATGCACGAACAAAGATTCATCTTAAGAATTACTTGGAACGTAGATCTGATGACAATCCAGCACTTTTTGTTTCGTTAAGAGCACCATTCAAACGAATTAAGATAGGTGGTGTGGAATCTAGACTTAGAGATATCGGTAAGGAACTTGGTATTGAAAAAGTTCATCCTCACAAGTTCCGTAGAACTCTTGCAACGATGGCGATTGATAAAGGAATGCCGATTGAGCAACTCCAACAGTTGCTTGGTCATAAACGAATAGATACAACATTGCATTATGCAATGGTTAAACAAAGCAATGTGAAAATTGCTCACAAAAAATATATAAGTTAGGAAGGTGATTTTTTGGCAACATTACGTGATTATATCAAAATAAAGCATGGTTATGCCTTTAAGGGAAAAAATATAAGTACAATTGATAATAATATTGTCCTAGTAACTCCAGGAAATTTTGCGATTGGAGGAGGATTTAAAGAAGAAAAATGTAAGTATTTTGATGCGGAATATCCTGATGATTATGTATTAAAAGAGGATGATTTGATTGTTACAATGACAGATTTAAGTAAGGCTATTGATACATTGGGATATAGTGCTTTGGTTCCAAAATCAAAAGGAAATAGGATATATTTACATAATCAACGTATTGGATTGATATCTATTGAAACAGATAGCTTAGATAAGCATTATCTTTATTGGTTTATGAGAAGTCCATATTACCAAAGGACAATTGCATCGACATCGACAGGCTCCACAGTACATCATACATCTCCAGATAGAATTATGGATATTGAAATAGATTTGCCAGAGTTGATTGAACAAAAAAAGATAGCTGGATTATTGGATAATATTGAAGAAAAAATAGCAATTAATAATGAGGTAAATAAGAATTTACAGGCGCAAGCATTTGCTCTTTATTCCCAAATAATTATCGATAATGCTGATAACACTTGGACGCCAGGTGTATTGTCTGATATCGCAGATATTACAATGGGTCAATCTCCAAAAGGCGATACCTATAACGAAGATGGGGTTGGTACTGTCTTCTTTCAGGGACGTGCAGAATTCGGTTTCCGATTCCCAACCAGAAGACTCTATACGACTGCTCCGAAGCGAATGGCTCTGGCTAATGACACTCTTATGAGTGTTAGAGCGCCTGTTGGTGATATAAATGTTGCCTACGAAGATTGTTGTATTGGTCGTGGCCTCGCTTCAATCCATTCAAAAGATAATCACCAATCTTACGTACTTTATACAATGTTTAATTTACGTAAACAGCTCCATATTTTTAACGGCGAAGGTACTGTGTTTGGATCTATTAACAAAGATTCATTAAATACAATGCCAATAGTCATTCCTCCGATAAAAGTTATAGATACTTTTGGAGAAATCGTAGCACCTATGGATAATGCCATTCGTAATAATTATGCGGAAATATGCCATCTTACAAATATCCGCGACAGTTTGCTTCCACGTCTCATGTCTGGTGAACTTGATGTTTCAGACATAGATATTTAAGCCACTAAATTCTTATTTAAAACTATAAATTACAGGAGGTTGAATATGCCAAACTTATTTACAGAGGATACATACGAACAGGCAATTATAGAATTGTTCGAAAATATGGGCTATGATCACCTCTACGCTCCTGATTTGGATAGGGACTATTCCAGTCCATTGTTAGATTCTATTCTTAGGGATAGTTTGGTGCGTATCAACCGTGGTCTGCCTGTTGAAGCTATAGATGAAGCATTAGTTAAACTAAAGAATTTTGATACTGGAAGCTTATTGCAGAAGAATATGATATTTATGGATTATCTGCAGAATGGCATAACAGTTAAGTTTTTTGTGAAAGGTGAAGAACGTTCATCGATAGTACGCTTAGTTGATTTCGAAGATGATAAGAAGAACTCTTTTTATGTAGTAAATCAGTTTACATTTCTTGAGAACGGAAATAACCGTAGACCAGATGTTATTCTGTTTATAAATGGATTACCTTTGGTATTGATGGAACTTAAGAGTCCGGCCAAAGATGAGGTTGGAGCTGAGAACGCATATAATCAGATTCGTAATTATATGAAGGACATTCCTTCAATTTTCTATTACAACGCAATATGTGTAATAAGTGATTTATCTACTAATAAAGCTGGAACAATTACTTCTGGAATGGATCGCTTTATGGAGTGGAAGACAAAAGATGGTAATTATGAAGATACAGGTTTTGCAGGATTTGATATTTTCTACGAAGGAATGTTTCAAAAAGAGCGTTTGCTTGATATTTTAAAGAACTTTATTCTTTTTTCTGGAACAAGTACGAAAAGATTTAAGGTTCTTGCTGGTTATCATCAGTATTTTGCAGTTCGAAAGGCTATTGAGAAGGCAAAAGTAGCTACAAAGACAGATGGTAAAGGTGGAGTTTTCTGGCATACTCAGGGATCAGGCAAATCTTTGTCTATGGTTTTTTATGCGCATTTATTGCAGGAAGCCTTAGATAGTCCAACATTAGTAGTTATGACAGACCGTATTGATTTAGATGATCAGCTTTACTCTCAGTTTTCGCAGTGTGCCGACTTTTTGCGTCAGACTCCAGTTCAAGCGGAAAGTAAAGAGCATTTAAAGACGCTTCTCGATGGTAGAAGTGCAAATGGAATTATCTTTACAACTATGTTTAAGTTTGAACGTGGTGAAAAGCCTTTATCAGAACGAAGAAATATTGTAGTTATGGCTGATGAAGCGCATCGTGGTCAGTATGGATTTGATGAAAAAATTGTTATTTCTGAAAATGAAGACGGAGAAAAGGAAGCACGTACAGTAGTTGGTAATGCACGTGTAATTCATGATGCACTACCAAATGCTACTTTCATCGGATTTACGGGAACACCAATTTCTGCAAAAGATAGAAATACAAGAGAAGTTTTTGGTGATTATATTGATATTTATGATATGACTCAAGCAGTTGAAGATGGTGCGACTCGTCCGGTGTATTATGAAAGCCGTGTTGTTCAGTTAAAGCTTGATGAGAATACTTTGGCTCTTATAGATCAGACATATGATGTTTTAGAACAGCAATCAGATACCACAACTATTGAAAAAAGTAAAAAGATGCTTGGGCAGATGGAGAGTGTGCTTGGCGCAGACTCAACCATAGAATCACTTTGTAATGATATTGTTGAACACTATGAAAAGTATAGAGCAAATCTTCTTACAGGAAAGGCCATGATTGTCGCATATTCTAGACCGATAGCGATGAAGATCTACCGTCGTATTTTAGAAATGAGACCTAACTGGACTGAAAAAGTCGGTGTTGTAATGACAGGCGGTAATAACGATCCTGAGGATTGGAAAGAAATCATAGGTACTAAGTCACATAAAGAAGAGTTGGCAAGAAAATTCAAGGACAATGATGATCCTATGAAAATAGCTATTGTTGTTGATATGTGGCTTACAGGATTTGATGTGCCTTCCCTTGCTACGATGTATGTTTATAAGCCAATGCATGGGTATAACCTGATGCAGGCGATTGCACGTGTGAACCGCGTTTTTAAAGATAAAGAAGGCGGATTGATAGTAGATTACGTTGGTATTGCTTCTGCATTGAAAGCTGCTATGAAGGAATACACTAAGCGCGATCAGTCTAGATATGGGGATATGAATATTGCAAAGGTAGCATATCCGAAATTCCAGGAAAAATTACAGGTATGTAAGGATCTGTTATATGGCTTTGATTTTAGTGGTTTTATCGGTGGCTCACCGCTTACGATGGCAAAATTAATCAGTGGCGGAGTTAACTTTGTATTGGATGCAGGTGCTCCAGAGCGTAAAGATTTATTTTTAAAAGAAGCAATGCTTCTTAAACAGTCTCATTCATTATGCTCTAGTATGACCTCTGAAACAGAACGTCACGAGGCTGCCTTTATGGAGGCTATTCGCTCAACGGTAATTAAAATTACTTATGGTGGTACTGGTGGAAAGGCTTTGTCACTTAATGAGATTAATGATCAAATAAATGATTTGCTCAAGGCTGCAGTGCAGAGTGAAGGTGTAATTAATTTATTTGATAGCAGTAAGTCTGGAGGAGAAAATTTTAGCTTATTCGATCCAGCAGTATTAGACGAAATTTCTAGAATGAAAGAGAAAAATATTGCTGTTGAGATTTTGAAAAAACTAATGGCTGAGCAAGTGGCATTATATAAGAGAACTAATGTAGTACAGTCACAAAAGTTTTCCGAGAAAATTGCTCAATTAATGAATTCTTATTATAACGGTCTTATTACTAACGAAGAGGTTATAAAGGAATTGTTGAAGACAGCACAGGAGATCGCTGATTTATACAAAAATGGACAAAAACTTGGTCTATCACAGGAAGAGTTAGCATTTTATGATGCTTTGACTAAGCCAGAAAATATTAAAGACTTTTATGAGAATGATAAGCTAATTAATCTCACCAAAGAATTAACAGAGATGCTTCGTAAAAATAGAACGATAGACTGGCAGAAGAAGGAAACAGCAAGAGCATCTATGAGAAAGATGGTTAAGAGACTTCTTAAAAAGTATGATTATCCACCAGATGATTATGAGTTTGCAATAAGTACAGTGATTAGTCAGTGCGAACTCTGGACAGACAATGGAGATATGACCAGTTCTGAAGAAAAGAATAATATATATTCCTTTCGATCAGAGCCTGAGGTAGTAAGTATGGTTGCAGAGGAATCTATTCCATATGGTGTAAAGGAGTGAAGCGGGGGAAATGGACGCACGTAAAGGAAATATATACGAGATACTAAATGGAAACAAGCAGTTTTTGATTCCAGTTTATCAAAGATTTTATAGTTGGGATGTGGAACAGTGTAAGCGTCTTTGGAATGATATTGTTGAGATGCAGAAAAAAAACAAAACAGGACATTTTGTTGGTTCTATTGTAAATATAGCTGAACAAGCAATGCCAACAGGTGTACAAAAATATATGATTATTGATGGTCAGCAGAGAATGACAACGCTGACGTTATTGCTGTTGGCTTTAAGAAATTACGCTGTTGAAAATCCAGAAGATCAGACGATTAATGCTCATCGAATAGATGGAATGCTTTTGAAAAATGAATTCGAAACAGGAGATGAGAGATATAAGTTGTTACTGACAGAAACCGATAGGGATGTTTTGATTAATCTTGTTGAAAGCAAACCTATTGCAGATGGTGTTAGATCGAGAATATTGGATAACTATGCTTATTTTTCAAAGAGAATTGCAGAGAAAGAATTGTCTCCGGCAGAGATATATGAATCAATTGGTAAATTGCAGATTGTGAATATTACATTAGATAGATCTGTCGATGATGCGCAGGCTATTTTTGAAAGTCTAAATTCTACTGGTAAAGAGCTATCGGAATCTGATCTTATTAGAAATTATGTGTTGATGGGATTAGAACCTGTAGAACAGACATATGTATATGAGCATTTGTGGCGCCCTATGGAGCAATTATTTGTGTATGAAACACAAGATACGGTTATGGATGCATTTTTCCGTAATTATTTGACTATGAAAATAGCAAGAATTCCAAAGCAGGAGCGTGTTTATGAGGAGTTTAAGTTATATCATTTAAATTGTGAGTTTGCAACAATCCGAGAACTGTGTCAGGATTTATTTGAGTATGCAAAATATTACACAAATATAGTATTCAAGAGAAGTACAGATTCTAAGCTGAAACATTTGTATGAAGATATTGTTGATCTACGAATGGAGGTTTCATATCCCTTTTTGCTCAAGATTCACCATGACCATGCAGAAGGAATCATTAGTGATGAGGAACTTTATGAAATATTAAGATATTGCATAAGTTATGTATTCAGAAGAAGTATATGTGATATACCTACAAATTCGCTGAATAAGACGTTTGCAACCTTTAGGAATTCAATTCGTATGGATGATTACATGAATTCTGTGAAGGCATTTTTTATGCTTCAGGAAACGTACAAGGAATATCCAGATGATGATAAATTTGCTGAAGCATTTGTTGCACGTGATATCTATAATATGCGTGCAAGGAATTATATATTAAGCAGATTGGAGAATCATGAGAATAAGGCTCCAATTACTATTGAAAATTATACTATTGAACATATTATGCCTCAGAATAAGAACCTTTCTGTAGAGTGGCAGAATGATCTTGGAAGTGATTGGAAGGAAGTGCAAAAAAAGTATCTGCATACTATAGGAAATCTTACATTGACTGCGTATAACTCAGAAATGAGTGATAAACCATTCATAGAGAAATTAAATATGGAGGGTGGGTTTAAGCAAAGTGCGCTTAGACTTAATAAATATGTTGTTCTTCTTTCAGAATGGAATGAGAAACACATTAAGGAGAGGGCTAAGATCTTATGCGATGAGGCTGAAAAGATATGGCCTTATCCTGTATTGACAGATGCAGAACTTGAACCATATAAGTCAAAAGATAAACAGATCCCAAAGTATTCATTGGACACTTATGATATAAATGCATTTACAAGAATGCTTTTTGAAGCATTAGATAAGCGTATAAGGAACCTTTCTCCTGACGTTACACGTGAATTTAAAAAACTTTATGTGGCATATAAATTGGATACAAATTTTGTTGATGTTGTTATACAGAAACAGAGACTTCGTATTTCTGTGAATATGAAATTTGCAGATATTTATGATCCAAATGGTATCTGCAGAGACATTACAAATTTGGGCAGATGGGGAAATGGCGATGTTGAGCTTTATATGGAACATACATCTGATATAGATCAGGTTATGGAGATTATAGAGCAGTCATATAAAGCGCAAGCGGATGAATAATAAGTAGAAATATACTAAGTTCAAAGGCTTAAAAAATATTGCGATTGGAGGGTTATTGTGGCTGAAACGATGATTGAAATTAGTAACTGTAATAATATAGCTGAAGCAAAAATTTCAATAACAGAGAATACACTTAATATTAAATACGGATGCAATGGTACAGGAAAGTCTACAATTAGTGAGGCAATTAGATTAAAGTCGGAAGGGAACAGCTTAGAAGGCTTAAGACCATTTACGGATGAAGAAAACAATGACATAAATCCGGTTGTTAATGATATTCCGTTTACAAAGGTTAAAGTTTTTAATGAGGATTACATTAAGAAATATCTGTTCAAATCCGAAGGGATATTTGCAGATTCGTATAGTGTTTTATTACAATCAAAAGAATGTGAAGAATTAGCAAAAAAGATTTCAGATTTATTAAATGAGCTTCAGAGTAGCTTTAATGAGGAGGATTCAATTTCTGATTTAAGTAATATGTTATCCGAGTATATGTCTGTAGTTAATTATGCTTCAGGAAGTATTGCTAAACGAGGTGGACTCGGTGAATTTTTAAAGGGAAATGGTGCGGGGTTTGAGAAGCACCAAGAACTTGATGCTTATAAACCATTTTATGAGTCTGACATTGCAAGTGTCTCAAAATGGGCAGATTGGAGAACTTCTGGCATTAATCATATGAATGGTGATTCTTGTCCTTTTTGTACGAGTAACATGGATATGCCAGTTATTCAAAAACAGAATGAGACAATAAAAAAAGTATTTAAAAAATCAGCAATCAAAACAGCAACACAAGTTTTAGAATATCTAAAAAAGGGTATTGAAAAAGGTTATATCTCTAAAGATGCGGAGAAGGGGTTACTGGAATATCTGGGTGATGAAGATAAAGCTGATGAGCTTTATGCTGAATTGTCGCAATTAGCGGCTGAAACAGAATATTTGCAAAAAAAACTAAGGGCTATTTCTATTTTTAGACCAATGAATGTTACTCATGATCAGTTGACGGAAATAGAAAAGAGTTTAAAGAGTATGCAGATAGATAGAAATATCTTGCAAAAATACTATACGACTGATTTGATGGGTAACTCAGTTGATGCTATTAATGCAAAAATAGAGGAATTACTTAGTAAATCAGGACAATTAAAAGGGTTGTTTTTTCAACATGAATCTAAACTTAAAAAATTGATTGATGATAGAAAAGATGATATCAATGCCTTCTTTACGCTTGCAGGATTTCCTTATAAGTTTGAAATCAAAGAAGATGGTGAAAGAAAGGCGAATACATATTTAATTCCCTTTGGAAAAGAAAAAGCTGTTTCTGAACCTGACAGTCATTTGAGTTGGGGCGAAAGAAATGCATTTGCTCTTGTTATGTTTATCTTTGATGCAATTAGTGAAAATGCTGACTTAATAGTATTGGATGATCCTATAGCGGCTTTTGATAATAATAAAAAATTCGCTGTTGTCAGAAGAATGTTTGATAATCAACAGGAGGTTACTTTTAGAGATAAAACAGTTTTAATGCTTACCCATGATTTACAGCCTGTAATTGATTATATACATGGAAGCTTTTTTAAGGCATATGGATTAACCACTCCCGTTAGAGCTGATTTCATCTCAAATGAAAATGGAGTAATTAAAGAACAAGCTATAGAAGATATTGATTTGTTAAATACTGTTGTTTTAACAGAGCATTTTGCAAAAGACGAAGACAAACCGTTGTTTGTAAGAATTGTAAATTATCGTAAATATTATGAGCTTACTACAAGCGGATTCAAAGAGTCAGCTTGTTATGATATTTTATCCAATCTTATCCATGGAAGAAGTATTCCGGAAGATGGGCAGAAACAACCTATGCCACAGAATCTAATTGATCAGGGAATGCTAGAAATTAGTAAATATATGCCTGGATATACATATGAAAAAATGATTGAAGAACTTAAGAGTTCCAATCTGATTAAAGAAGTAAGTGAAAATAGTAATATGTATTATAGAATCCTTGCTATTAGGTTGTTATTTGAAAGGGAAAAAACTCTACTTCAGCAGTTGAAAAAAGAATATCCTGGAGCTTGCAAGTTTTTAAATGAGACAAATCATATTGAAAATGATTATGTTTTCCAATTGAATCCTGAAAAGTATTTTGCAATTCCTGAAGTATATGTTAATGAGATTAGGGATTTCATAGATAAACATGGAGTTATAGCATAGCAAATAGTGACTATGGATGAAACGCATCAAAAGGGAAATTTAGTGACGATGTTGGAGGATAAAACTCTTATATATCTTCCGCAGTTGCTTTACAATATTAAATATTCATCATGGTCATATGAAAAGGAGTATAGGTGTATCATTGCTTCGACTGCAAATGGGATGCCTTTCATTGATGCAAAGCCAAAAGCGATTTATATTGGAAGAGATTGTTCTGATAAGAATGCTGATTGTTTGTTTGATATAGCAGACGAGCATGAAGCTAAAATTTATAAAATGGGTTTTGATGATTGTATTGACAGTTATGAACTTTATTACTATGAATTTTACAAATGATACATAAAATCTACTTAGCAAGAAAGAATTTTATTATCGGTTGTGAGATT
Source organism: Butyrivibrio proteoclasticus (assembly GCF_900115735.1). GTDB lineage: Bacteria > Bacillota > Clostridia > Lachnospirales > Lachnospiraceae > Butyrivibrio > Butyrivibrio proteoclasticus_B. Next base: position 36,228 of record NZ_FOXO01000025.1, on the reverse strand, counting down.
ATTTATTTTTTAAATAATAACATGTATAAAAACAGCAGAAGATGCTGCAAGGATTGTATCAGCAATTCAAATTATTATGGCTATGAATCAATAACATATAGATTACAAATACCGAAAATATGGAAGGAGCTGGTTTATATATGACAATTGAAGAAATGAAAGAGCTTCTTACGAAGGATGAGAAAATTACAGTCGAATATAAGGCTTGCCAGAACGGGATACATGATGATGTGTACGAGACTGTGTGTTCATTTTCTAACAGGTATGGTGGCTATATTATCATGGGTGTTGAGGATGGTGGAAAGCCGATAGGTATTAACAAGAAGCTGATTAAGGATATGAAGAAGAACTTTGTTAATCAGCTTAATAACCCAGATAAAATGTCACCCACCTTGTATCTGTCTATAGAAGAGATTGAATACGAGGGAATGACTTTGCTATGGGTTTTTGTGCCACCAACATCAACTGTGGAAAAATGTGCAAACAGAATTTACGATCGTAATGAAGATGGCGATATGGATATTACGGATTCGCCTATTCAGTTGCAGAATTTGTATAACAGAAAAAGTAACACTTATGCTGAGAGAAAAATATTTCCTTATGTTACAACAGCAGATTTAAGATTGGATTTGCTAGAAAAGGTAAGAAATCTGGCAAAGAGTAAAAAGCCGGATCATCATTGGCTTGAGTTATCAGATGAAGATTTACTTAAAAGTGCTGGATTATGGGAAAAGGATTTTTCTTCAGGTATGGAAGGATACAATCTTGCCGCAGTGTTGCTTTTAGGTAAAGATGAGGTGATTAATTCTTGTTGCCCTGGGTATGTTACTGATGCTCTTTACAGAGTAGAGAATATGGATCGTTATGATGACAGGCTGTTAGTCACAACTAATCTTATAGAAGCTTATGATCTTTTAATGGAATTTGTAGCAAAGCATACCTCGGATAAATTTCACTTAATAAATAACGTTAATACAAGCGTTAGAGATTTGATAGCTAGAGAGGTGATTGGCAATATTCTTGTACACAGAGATTATTCCAGCGCTTATCCGGCAAAGGTAATTATTGAAAAGGATTGGCTAAAAACGGAAAATTGGTGTATTCCAAGAAGACACGGAAATATTATGCAGGACGAGTTTCAGCCGTATCCGAAGAACCCTATTATTCAAAGATTTTTTGCTAATATAGGTAGAACTGATACGATTGGTTCCGGCGTGATTAATTTATATAAATATACTCCGATTTTTTCCGATGGCGGAAAGCCTGAGCTGTTTGAAGACGATGTTTTTAAGATTACTATTCCTTTGAATAAGGAAGCGGCTAAAGAGGCTAGCGATGAAAAGAAGTTATCAGATAGAGAACAGGCCATTTATAATTTGATATGTGAGAATAAACATTTGACTGTAGAGCAGGTTATGGCTGAGTTTGATATTTCAAGGGCAACAGTATTTAGAGACTATGCTAAGATAAAGAAAATCACAGGTGCTGTTTATGATAAAAATGAATCTGTGTGGAAATTATAATACTGAGTCTCATATCAGTTTCATCAAAATGAGACTATGTATTAATTGAAAAATGCTGAAATGGTGGGATTTATATAGGAAAGTCTCATTGCAGTCTCACCATAGTCTCACTAAGTCTCATACGTAAATGAGACTTTATGAGACTTAGTTATAAAATCTATATATGAGACCTAAAACAAAACAGCAAAAAATATAAGTGCCTGTTCATATGTTTGGACGGGTCGTAAGCGCAAAATAATCCGGCGGGATATTGCTACCCACCTAATTATTTAGCGCTTACGATACACAGGAGCAGATGGCAAGCGCCATGAGCACGTCTGCGAAAAGCTTAGGGATGCAAGAGAGTATGTAAAAATGGCAATCTTGAGAAAAGAGGTTTTGTTGACATCGATGTAGAACAAATCACAGTGGATGAATGGTTTGAGTTCTGGATGAATACATGTCTCAGATGTTTTTTTGAGAGAGGGAATGCAGATTTTCGAGATGGAAGACAAATAGAATACCCAGGGTAGAGAAATAAATAGAAATGTGGTAATATACAAAAGGTTTTCACCAATGCATCACCAATTTTTGAAAACGCGGAAAGTACTGTAAACACAGGAATTTTCCAGTGTGAAGAAAACAAATTGGTGACGAAATTGTGACAGACCTTTTGTATTTTTGTTGAAAACACAGTAAAATCAATACTTTTAGAAGGAGATATATATAAAATGAAACTAGGAATCGAGACGCCCCTCGATTGTCACGTTTCGTCACATATCGTTACATAACCAGTTATTTAGCGCATCTCCGAAATTGCCTATTTCACGTAATTTAACATAAAATCACATAGATTTACACCAATTGGTGTAAGACAGGCGTTTTTGGGGCGTAGAAACTAAAAATTCGGCATCATCACGCGGGTAGTCCTAGGGCTACTAATTTCACCAACTTTTTTACATAAAGAGCAGTTGTTCTTAAACAAGAATGACGCCTCTTTATCTTTTACTTGATGAGAAACATGAACTCCATAATAGAGAGATGCATATCAGTGGCAAGTTTTTACAGGGTCACGATGACCCGATAAATGACCCGATAAAATTGGAAAGAAGGGAGCAGCAAATTATAGATTTGCTTCGTCAGAGATCTGATATGACAAGAAAAGAGATGGGAGATAAACTTGGCTGCTCTGAAGCTACTGTTAAAAGAGAACTACAAAAGCTGATTGAAAAGGGCGTAGTAAAGAGAGTGGGCTCAAATAAAAAAGGTGAATGGGTTTTAGTAAATTTTAAATAACGAATTTAGATTATCAGAGAAGCGACTAAGTAGGGAAAATCCCCCTATTTTGCACGATTTTAATGGTTATTTAATAAATACGAAAAATTGTGAATGATATAATTAGATGTTGTATTGTTTCGTAGTATTTCGATATGAGGGGTAAAACATGAGTACAATAATTGATAGATTGCAGGAGTTTACTGAAAAGAAACCTAACGCTGCGATTCTTTTTGATGATGTCTATTCAAAGGGTTTGACCTATGCCATGTTTGATGACATGACAGGTCGTGTATATGCCTGGATGAAGAAGAAGGGACTGGGAAAAGAGGATTTTGTATTGATAAACCTCCCCAGAGGTGTTCAACCTGTAATAGCCATGGTGGGTGTATGGAAGGCAGGCGCAGCATGGGCGCTTGTTGAAGATACCTATGCCCCTGAAAGAATCGAGTATATTAAAAAGGACTGCGGCTGTAAGGCAGAGATAAATGGCAGCAACTGGGAAGAGATTATGACAGAAAATCCGATTCCCGGCCACGTTGATCCTGATCCCCATGATATTGCATATGCTATTTACACCTCAGGTACAACAGGAAATCCTAAGGGCGTTATTCATGAGTATGGTAATCTGCAGAGAGCAATTGATTCAATTAAAGTTGATGGCAAAGCTTCTTTCAATGAAAATGACAGGCTTGCAACTCTTGCGCCTATGAACTTTGTTGCCACGGTCATAGTTATTCTGGCCTGCCTGAACGTATTCTGCGGCAAAAACTATATCGTTTCTTATGCTGTAATTAAAAATCCTACGGCTCTCGCAAAGTTTTTCCTGACAAAGCGTATAACAATAACCTTCCTTACACCGTCCTATGCAAGGAAGCTTGGTGGACAGACAGGACCTTTCCTTCGAATGCTGTTTGTAGGAAGTGAGCCTGCCAATAACCTTTATCTTAAAAATCTTGATGTTATCAATATCTACGCAGCAAGTGAAAGTGGCTATGCGGTAGGTTTCTTCCCTATCGACAAGTCATATGAAACATGCCCCATCGGTCAGCCTATGGTAGATACCAAGATTGTTCTCCTTGACGAAGATGGCAATGAGGTTGCTGAGGGAGAAACCGGTGAGCTTTGCTTTGAAGATCCTTATGTTCGAGGATATATCAATTTGCCCGAAGAGACTGAAAAGCACTTTGTAAATGGTTTCTATCACTCAGGCGATCTGGCAAGAAAAGATGAAAACGGTAACCTTATTCTGCTTGGCAGAAGCGGCGACATGATCAAGATTAACGGCAACAGAATCGAGCCTGCGGAAATAGAAGCGGCCATCAAGCAGGTGCTTGGCATCGACTGGGTAGCTGCCCGCGGATTTGATTTGAATGACAAGAGCTTCCTGTGCGCATACTATACAGCAGATATTCAGGTAGATACAGAGAGTCTCAGACAGGAGCTTATGAAGCGTCTGCCTTATTACATGATTCCTGCATATTACATGAAGATTGATTCTGTACCCATGAAGGCAAACGGCAAGATGGACAGAAATGGTCTGCCTGCTCCGGATATCAGCGACTTCATGAGTGATTATGTTGAGCCTAATAATGAAGTTGAGAAGAATCTCTGTGAAAAGATGGCACAGGTACTTAAGCTATCCCGTGTGGGCATAAATGACGACTTTTACGAGATGGGTGGAGATTCCCTGACATCTATCGAGCTTATTACAGCATGTGAGGAAGTCCTTCCGGGACTGAATGCGGGCATGGTATTCAGAGGAAGAACTCCTGAGAAAATTGCTAAGCTCTATGAGGATCAGTTTAACAATGAAGAGGGTAACCCCGATGAGCTTAATGCACTTTCCATGGAAAGCCCGCATCTTCTTACAGCTGAGCAGCTGTACATGATCGACTATCAGCTCTATACTCCGGATTCTACCATGTATAATCTGTTCTCTCTTATGAAGCTTGATAAGGAGATGATAGAAGCAGAAAAGCTCTGTGAAGTCATGGAGACTGCGATCAAGGCTCATCCTGCTCTTCTTACTACATTTGACTACAACGAAGATGGTGATTTTATTCAGAGATATACGCCTGATATTTTCCAGCCTATTACAGTGGAGAAGCTTTCCGAGTTTGAGTTTAAGTATGTCAGGGATTCCTTGGTTTATCCCTTCAAGCTTATAGGCGGTAAAATGTACAGAGCCCGTATCTTTGAGACAGAGAAAGCGCTGTATTCTTTCTTCGATGTTCACCATTCACTTTTTGATGGAACAAGTCTTAAAGTTTTCCTTGAAGGTGTAGGAAAAGCATTTATGGAAATACCCATAGATCCTGATTACTATTACCTGATGCTCAAACGCAGAGAGGATGCTGTTAATAATCCGTTCTATGAGGAGGCAAGGAAATATTTTGAGGATAAATATGACAATGTGGAATGGTCATGTTATCCCAATATTGATCAGAACAGCCGTGAAAATGAAATGGGCGAACTGATGGCTTCTTTGGAAATTGAGCAGCCTCAGATGAGCGCCGTTGAGAGAGAGTACAAGATCAGCAGAAATGAGTTCTTCATAACTGTTGCGGCTCTTGCAATTTCAATTTACAACAACGCTCCGAATGTTAAGCTTAGCTGGATATATAACGGACGTGAGGATATGCAGAATATGACCACAGTTGGTCTGTTGTTCAGAGATCTGCCTATAGGTATCCGCTTCAATGACGACGAAACTCTGCGTAATGTTTTTGCTGATGTCCACGAGCAGGTTCAAAAGGGAATAGAATACAGCTGCTATCCTTATGTAGATCTTCATAATCAGGTAGCTAACGGTGAATCTGCATATTTGCTGTATCAGCAGGATATCCGTGATATGAGTGGAATGGACGGATTTAATATCGAGACAGTTGACGTGCGACAGAACCAGGCTGCATCTCAGACCATTCTTGATATGGAGATTCTGGATGGCTCAGATGGTCTTCAGCTTATGATAGACTATGCAGCAAGCCGCTATGAAAATGAGAGTATTGAAAAATTTGAGCAGATATACATTAAACTGGCTCAGACCATGGTGACCCATAATTCTCAGCAGGATATCACTATCCGTGAGATTAAGGCTAAGATTAAGGACGAGAAGAATATCTTCGATATCGTAAAGGGTATCTTCAGTAGAAAGGTATAATTTATGGATCAGGAACAGGAACTCTCTCAGGACTTTACTTTATGGTCTTTTCTGAAATTTATTGCGCCCAGTATTTTTGTATTTGTGTTTATAGCTGTTTATCAGACGGTTGATGGTCTTTTCATTAAGATGTTTATCGGAGAGCTGGCTATATCAGCCATCAATCTGTATTATCCTATTATTTCGCTGGTTATTGCAGCCGGAGTCATGATCGGCACCGGTGGCAATGCCATGATAGTTAAGAAGGTAGGAGAGGGTAAACGAAAAGAGGCAGGCGAGACCTTTTCAAGAGTAATGGTCTTTACAATTCTTATAGGTGTTATTTTTACAGTAATAAGTCTTGTTTTTGCTGACCCGATCATGAGGCTCTGCGGAGCAACAGAAGGAACTATTGAATATCTTCGCCCGTATTACATAGGGCTTAGCACTTTTTCAATTGCAATTATCATGCAGACAGAGCTGGGCATTCTTATTATTGGCGAGGGTAAAACCGTTGTAGCAGCAGTTGTTATCATGGTAGGCGGAGTATTAAACTGCGTTCTTGACTATGTGTTCATGAAATGGTTTAACATGGGCATACATGGTGCTGCCATAGCTACGGTGATCGGTTACTGCATCACTATCGTATATGCTGTATGGTTTTATATTATTACCAAGCAGAGCTCATACAAGCTGGAGCTGGCAAAGCCTGACCTGAAAGAAATGGGAGAAATCTGCTTTAACGGTTCCTCCGATATGGTATCCAACCTGGCGCAGGGTGTCACAGTGCTTATTAGTAATCACCTGGCCTTTCGATGCTATGGTGAGATAGGAATCAGTGCTCTTACAATAATTACCTACCTGCAAACACTTATCATGATGGTGTTCATGGGTCTGACATCGGCAGTTGAACCTGTTTTTTCATTTCACTACGGAAGCGGAAATACTGAGATGAGAAAGAAGGTTTATAAACTCAGCATGACCTGGTGCATTCTGATCGGAGTGGCCTGCTGCGTATTGTTATTTGCTGTGAAAAATCCGGTGATATCGGTGTTCTTTGAACCCGGGACAGAGCTCTATGAGATTTGTCAGGCAGGATATTTACTTTCACTTCCCGGCTGCCTGTTTGTAGGAATAAATGTCTTTGGATCAGGTCTTTTTACCGCTTTTTCAAATGGCCTTGTATCCGGAATGCTTTCATTCGTAAGAACATTTCTCATTCTGGTAGCGTGTCTGTATGGACTGACAGCACTTCTTGGAGGAACAGGCTTGTGGATAGCGTGGCCTGCTTCAGAGGTTATAAGCCTTATTGTTACTATGCTTACGCTAAAGCGTTTCAGAGCAAGGTATGAGTACTGATTGGATATGGCTTTAGATTTTATGTAAGTAGGAAAATTAGATAAATGCTGGCTGTTATCCCCGTAATCAACACGAATATAGTTGATTGCGGGGATTTTTGTTAGGTATAATGATTTTTAATGGTGCCTTGGAGCATGCTGGATGAAGATGATGACATGATGATAATTACGAGGTGAGAAAAATTATGAATTACAGATTAGGAAGACTTGAAGATGTAGAAGAAATCAGTAAGATGGTGGATTCAGCCAAGGTGCTGATGTCCTCTCAGGGGATTGAGCAGTGGGATGAGATATATCCTGCAAAGGAAGATTTTGAGGACGATATTGAGAAAAAGACGTTATATGTAGTGATGGATGATGATTCTAATACAGAAAGCGGATTTACTGAATCTGACGGCGATGTGACAGAGACCAACCTTGCAGCGATTTATGTGATCAGCACAGAGTGCGATGATGCCTACGAGAATGGCAGCTGGGAGTACGATAACGCGTGCATAATCCATAGACTATGCGTGTCACCGGATTATCAGAATAAGGGCATTGGAAAAAAGCTCCTTAATAAAATCGAGGATCAGCTGGCAGACATGGGCTTTGATTCAGTAAGGCTCGATGTTTTTTCAGAAAATCCCTTTGCCTTAAGGCTCTATGAAAATAATGGCTACGAGAAGCGCGGTCACGCAGACTGGAGAAAAGGCAGATTCTACCTAATGGAGAAGAAGATCGGCTAAGGATGGAAGTGGGCCGGAAAAGATAGATGGCAGATGAAGGTTTTTGGATGATGAATATGCTTGAAGCATTTTTGCATAATCCTCATCGCTATACTGATTATATAATCCAGCTTTCGCATCAGTGGTAAATTGAACTGCGGGGTTATCAATAATCAGTCGAGATGAGATATTATGGAGATTGGTTGGGGCTTCTCCTACGCTGGGCATGATGTGAATATGTGCTGGCAAAAAATCTTTGTCTAAACTGTATTTTAACCACATTCAAGATGCCCTCCTCCCGAGTTTGAATATTATTTTTATTTGCTCATTACACAAATCATAATTGAAATGTCCGTGATACTTATTGAGCATACTTTCTTCGGATAAGCTATCAGAAAAGATACAAGTAAATAACTGTGGGAACAGAATGCGATATAGATAGTAAGCAGACAAAATATCTTTTTCTTTGTCAGAACCAGAGATTAGCCATTTGCACGTTTTATCCTGGGCTTGATACATTTCGATAATAGGATTTATGTGAAATAGAATAGAATCAGCATATCTGCTTATTAAATCATATTCAGACAAATTAAAACCTTACATTCTTTTGGTGGGCTTTTGAAAATCAATATATTACTCGCACACCAGTTACAAAGAATGGTGTTAAGATGCCGATACAGGTAAAAAAAGAAATAGATTTCTTTACTATTGATGAGCAAAGAGCATTTATAAGTGTTGCAAAGGACTATGCAAATTATCCGCAGTTTAGACTGATTCTGGAGACGGGGATGAGAACGTCTGAACTGATTGGGCTTCAGTGGAAAAATGTCGATTTTGAAAAGAAAGAGATACATATTAGAAGGACACTTGAATACCGTTATAGCTTGAAAAAATGGACATGGGGGCCGCCAAAAACAAATCATGGAATCCGCATAATTAAGATGACTGAAAAGGCATATGAAATCTTAATGGCTGTTAAAAATGGACACAGCAATATTAATGACAGAACACCTGAAGAATTTAAAGATATTGTATTTTTGAATAGAACGGGCTTTCCTACTAAAAATAGCACATATGATGCAGCTTTTGCAGAAGATGTGTGAAAAGGCGGGAATAAAAGTTCTCTCAATGCATGATTTGAGGCATACATTTGCTACGAGATTTTGTGAGATGAGCAAAGATTATAAGAGGCTTTCTAAAATCCTTGGACATAGCAGTATTAAGGTCACTGTTGATACTTATGTGCATGAAAGTGAGGAGACAATTGTTGAAGTAACAGAAAAGTTTTCTTCTTATATGAAATGCTTGAATTTTGATTGATTTACGATAAGATATATTAGGACACGAAAAGAATAGTAGAAAAGTTGCAATAATAGTTGCAAAACGAATGTTGGCAACTTTGAAATACTGATATTTAGAGGAAAGAAGGAAATTTATATGAAACTAGGAATCGAAAGACTTCTCCTTAATCACGTATAATTACATAAGGTCACGCGAGCCGTTATTTCGCGATAGTTTGGAAACTTAAATTACACGTTTCGCTACATAAATTCACATTAGAAAATGGCAGTTGGTGTAGGCCTGGTGTAGCGTTGGTGTAGATACTGTTAACCGGACATCATCACGCAGGATATTTGAATATGGATTTTACATAAAGAGCAGTTGTTCTTAAAGAGAATGACTGCTCTTTTTCTACGCCCAAAACCGGGCACGACCATTATTCAATTCATAGGAGGACACATGATGAATTACGAAGAGTTCAAGGAAAATCTTGCAAATGATGTAAAAGAGCAGATGGAGTCAAAATTTGGCTCTGAGGTCACGGTTGAAACCAGAACAGTTGAGAAGATGAATGAGACTTACGATGCACTCACAGTAAAACCTGAGGATAGCATTATCGGGGTGAATCTCAATATTACAAATCTTTATAAGGAGTATGAGGATGGAAAGGACTTTGACAGCCTAGTGAACGGAGCTGCGGAGGTAGCAGAGAATGCGCTTAGCAACAAGCCTGACTTCAACCTGGATGCTATTAGTAACTATGACATGATGAAGGATAAACTTGCCATAGAAGTGGTTTCAGCTGAAAGAAACAAGGGAATGCTTGAGACTGTTCCTCATAAAGAAATAGAGGACATGGCTGTAGTTTACAGATTTATTGTTGGAGAAAATGGTCCTGCAGGAGTTGGATCAATCCTTGTGACAAATCAGATGCTTGATAACTATGGTGTTTCAGCAGATCAGCTTCATCATGATGCTATCAGAAATGCTCCTGAGATCAGACCTCTGGTGATAGAGGGAATGGCAGAGGTTCTTGCCAAGCAGATGGGCATTGAAGATCTTGAAATGCTTGGCTTTAATATTCCACCTGAACAGGAGCAGATGTTTGTGGCTTCTGTTGAAGGCAATATTCATGGTGCAGGTGTACTCGCTTACCAGGACTTTATGGATAAGGCTGCTGAAAGAGCCGGAGGAAGCTTTTTTATATTGCCCAGCAGCATTCATGAGGTCCTTATAATTCCAGACAATGGCAAATTTGATACAGCAAGCCTTGAGCAGATGGTCAGAGAGGTCAATGCCACAACAGTAGATATTGCTGATCAGCTCACTGACAACGTATACCATTATGATGCAGAGGAGAAGGTTTTTGAACTTGCGGAAAAGTTTGAGGACAGAGTAGCTGCAAAGGAAGCAGATATATCCAAGGGAACCAAGGCAAAGGAAATCTCCAAGCCTCACAAAGATCGTGGAGGCGAAGCAATCTGATGGAAAAATATGCGGAGGATAAGCCCTGGAACTGTAAATATTGTTTCTGGGGAACTAAGAAAGGGGAATGTACCAGAGATGAGTGCTATTACCTGATAAAAGAAGAGAAAAAGCCGCGTTTTAAGTGTAAAGATGACTGTCCTTACGGATCGCACTGGCCATGTATTGGCTGGTGCACCCGTAAGTTACTTGAGGGAAAGAGGAATTGATATACCATGGCTGATTTTGAATATTTCTATGGACAGGAAGCTGATCTGTTCAGTTTTATAAGAGTGCCCAAGCTATTGTTTACGGATGAAAGGTTTAAAGACCTGAGTAGCGATGCCAAAATTCTGTATGGTCTTCTGCTCGACAGGATGAGCCTTTCAGTGGAGAAGCGCTGGTTTGATAAATATGGCAGGGTGTTCATCATATATACGATTGCTGAGATTGTCAGCACTTTAGGATGTGCAAACACAAAGGCTTGCAACACGTTGAAACAGCTTATAGAGGCTGGCCTTGTTGAAAAAGAGAACAAAGGTCAGGGAAAAGCTCAGCTGATATATGTAAAAAAGATCCTGAAAGACTACTCAGGTCACAGAGAAAAGCATTCTAATTATAAGAATTCTCAAAACCAGAATTCTGAAAAGCAGAATTCTCACAATGATAGCTCTAGAATTCCAGAAAGCAGAACCGTAGAGATCTCAAAATCGGAATGTATTAATACTGAGAATAATAATACTGATTTTAGTAATACTGACATAAATAATATCTCATCTAATCTTATCAGGATATATCCACCTGCATCCATGAGCAAAGACGATGGGATGAGAAGAGATGAGAGAAGAAATGATTCATTGTCTGATATTGCAAAAACCAAAAATGAAGTCCTGTCAAACATTGAGGCAGGATCACTATATCAGAGATTCCCCCATAACGCAGAGCTGGTAGATCAGATAGCTGCGCTGATAACTGATGTAATATCGGGCGATGCCGGATACTATGTCATAGGTGGAGTCAAAAAGAATCCGGAACTTGTGAAGGAACAGTTCAGAAATATCAATTACAGCCATGTAGCATATGTCATCGATTCATTAAAACGAAATACCACAGAGATACGCAATGTAAGACAGTATCTGATCACAGCACTTTATAACGCACCGTTAACCATAGATGCCCACTACGAGTCACAGGTAAACCATGACTTGAAAAGCGGCATCTTTTTAAATTGTGAGGAAGAGACAGATGAGCAAAGGAACAGTTTACGCCCTTGTCAACCAGAAAGGCGGGACAGGGAAGACTCAGAGTACAGAGAATATAGGAATTGGGATGGCGAATGAAGGGAGAAAGGTACTCCTGGTGGACCTCGACCCGCAGGCAAGTCTGACCATAAGCCTTGGCTATCCCATGACAGATGACATTTTTGTTACTGTGACAGATATCATGAGCAATGTGCTTCAGGAGATACCGAATGGCCCTGAAGAAGGTATCATTCACCATGCTGAAGGAATAGATCTGCTTCCGGCCAATATATCATTGGCTGCAATGGAGGTATCACTTGTAAATGCCCTTGGAAGGGAGAGAATCCTGAAAGAATACCTTGATGGGATAAAACACAGATATGATGCAGTTCTTGTGGATTGTAATCCTTCACTGGGTATGCTGACCATAAATGCCATGACAGCAGCAGACAGACTTATTGTACCCATGCAGGCACAGTATTTATCTGCTAAAGGACTGGAGGCACTTCTTCAAACTGTCAGCAAAGTCAAGAAACAGTTGAACCCAGGTCTGAAGATCGATGGGGTTCTTCTGACTATGGTTGATGGCAGGACCAATTATTCCAAGGAAATAAGTGAGCTTATAAGAAATGTTTATGGAGGAAAAATCAAAGTGTATGACACTGAGATACCACAGTCGGTACGTGCTGCTGAGATAAGTGCAGCCGGAAGGAGTATATATATCCACGATCCCAAAGGAAAAGTAGCTGATGCATATAGAAAACTCACGAAGGAGGTGCTGAAAAATGCCGAAGTTGCGCGGAAACATTCAGCTTTCGAGTTATGATGATATTTTTGGCGGGACTACGGCATCGTCCGCACAGTCACTGGAAGAAGGAGCAGAACAAGTTCAGGATATTCCCATATCTAATCTGCATCCATTTAAGGACCATCCCTTTAAGGTTGTGGATGATGAGGCGATGGATAAAACTGTGGAGAGCATCAAAGAGTTTGGGGTACTCACTCCGGCAATTGTACGACCGAGAGATGAGGGTGGATATGAAATTGTGTCAGGTAACAGAAGATGTCATGCTTCGAAGATTGCTGGCAAAGAAACGCTCCAATGCATTGTAAGAGATCTTGATGATGATTCCGCGGTGATTTTGATGGTGGATGCTAATTTACAGAGGGAGGAGCTTCTGCCAAGCGAGAAGGCAAAAGCCTTTAAAATGAAGCTTGATGCAGTGAGAAGAAAAGCTGGGAGACCGGCAAAAGAAAATTCGTGCCAAATTGGCACACATTTAAGATCGGATCAGATTGTTGCTCAGGAGGCAGGGGAAAGTGCCAGACAAGTTCAGAGATATATCAGTCTTACTAATCTGATCCCGGAAATCCTGGATATGGTCGATAACAGGCAGATAGGATTTAACCCTGCCGTGGAGTTGTCATATCTTGATGAGTCACAACAAAGACAGCTTCTTGAAGCAATGGACTTTTCTCAGTCGATACCGTCTTTGTCGCAGGCTCAGAGAATTAAGAAATTGGCAGTTGATGAAGGGATAACACAGGAGACTATGAACGTGATCATGTCAGAAGAGAAGAAGTCAGATGTGGACAGAGTAACAATAAAGAATGATGTTCTCAGGAAGTATTTCCCGAAGTCATATACTCCTAAACAGATGGAGGAAACAATTGTGAAACTTTTGGAGCAGTGGCAAAAAAAGCGTACTCGAGAACAAAATCTTAGTTAAAAGGCATGGCAGTAGATTAAAAGTCTACTGCTTTTTGCTTTGAAAGGGGGGATTCTTATGCAGGAGGAGGTAGAAAGAGAGGCCATAAATCTGGCAGTTTCTTCAACTAAGTTATCATGGAGGCTTATAGTAGGGGCTGTCAGAGCATATATAAATCACAGAAGACAAAAACAGATGATGGGGCCAAAGCGTTATAGAGGTAAGCAAACAGTCAAACAGCTTCTCAGTCAGGACCAGGGTGCAACCAGTATGCTTGTCGGGGACGAGGGTATAAAGGATTTTCAGCGCATTGCAAAAAGATATGGTGTGGATTTTGCTATTACAAAAGATAAATCTGTGGACCCTCCAAAGTACACGGTATTTTTTAAGGCAAAAGATCTTGATGCACTGGAAGCAGTCATGAATGAGTTTGAGGAGAGAAAAGCTTTTAAGAAAGAACGTCCAAGTGTTCTTCATCAGCTTGATATATACAAGGAAAAAGCGAAAGAGCAGATTGTAAAGGCAAAAATACGAGTAAAGGAGATGGTCAGATGACAAACAACCACAAACGTCTTATCATTCTCAACATTCCGTATGTAGTAGCGGGGCTTGTCGGAACCAATTTTGGAGAAGCGTGGCGGCTGGCATCGGGAGCAGATGTGAGCGCAAAGATAGGTTCCCTGATGAACACAATTCCTGTAGCTTTATCCAATTTTCTTCCCAGCTTTAAGCCTTTTGATCTTATAGTTGGCATTGTAATAGGTGTCATATTTAAACTGGCAGTGGTTCTCAAAGGAAAGAACGCTAAAAAATTTAGGCATGGTGCTGAGTATGGAACAGCCCGTTGGGGAAAAACGCAGGACATAGAACCATTTATCAATCCTATATTTCAGGATAACGTTATCCTGACTCAGACAGAGCGGCTTACAATGGAGAGCAGGCCAAAGGAACCGAAGTATGCCAGAAACAAGAACGTACTTGTTGTCGGAGGTTCCGGATCAGGTAAAACGAGGTTCTTTCTCTTGCCAAACCTGTTACAGATGCACAGTTCCTATGTAATAACAGATCCTAAAGGGGACCTTGTCCTTAAGACAGGGACAATGTTAAAAAAGCATGGTTATGATGTAAAAGTCTTCAATACCATTAACTTCAGAAAAAGTATGCATTACAATCCGCTGCGCTATATCCATTCTGAGAAGGATATCCTAAAGCTTGTGAATGCACTTATATCGAACACCAAAGGGGAGGGAAAATCAGGTGATGAATTTTGGACTAAAGCCGAGACACTTCTTTATACTGCCTATATTGGCTATATTTATTATGTTGCTCCATATGAGGAGCAGAACTTCAACACTCTACTTGAGCTTATAAATGCTTCCGATGTCAGGGAAGATGATGAAGACTATATGAGTCCTGTGGATATGCTCTTTAGGGACCTTGAAAGAAAAGATCCAAATCATTTTGCTGTGAGGCAATATAAAAAGTTCAAGATAGCTGCCGGTAAGACCATGAAATCAGTGCTCATAAGCTGCGGCGCAAGACTGGCTGCTTTTGATATAGCAGAACTTCGAGAGATTACTGCTTATGATGAGCTTGATCTTGATACTTTGGGAGACAGGAAGACAGCGCTTTTCCTTATCATGAGTGATACTGACAGCACTTTCAATTTTCTGATAGCACTTATCTACAGTCAGATGTTTAATCTCCTGTGTGAGAAAGCAGATGATGTCTATGGCGGAAAGCTCCCGGTTCATGTGCGCTGCCTTATTGATGAGATGGCAAATATCGGCCAAATTCCCAATCTGGAGAAGCTGGTTGCAACAATCCGAAGCCGTGAAATAAGTGCATGCCTTATCCTGCAGGCAAAGTCTCAGCTCAAGGCAATTTATAAGGATAATGCAGACACTATAGTTGGCAATATGGATTCACAGCTATTTCTTGGAGGTACAGAGCAGACAACGCTAAAAGACCTTAGTCAGATTTTGGGGAAGGAGACTATAGACACGTATAACACCGGAGAGAGTAAAGGAAATAATCCATCTTATTCAATGAACTATCAGAAGACAGGGAAGGATCTCATGACAATGGATGAACTTGCTGTTATGGACGGTGGTAAGTGTATCTTGCAGCTTAGAGGTGTAAGACCATTTCTTTCTGATAAGTATGATGTTACTCAGCATCCTCACTACAAGGAAACTGCGGAATATAACAAAAAGAATCTATATGACATTGAAAAGAACCTTAATCCAAAGATTTCTCTTAAAGACGAGGAAATATATGATGTTGTTGAGATATGACAAATATGGCAGAGTAAAAAACTTACTCTGCCAAACACTCATTTCTTTTTATTCGCCTGCCATTTTGTCAAAACATCCTCAAGTTTTTTAAAGTCTAAACATCTTTTACGGAGATTGTTATTGGCTTTGTCAGAATTTATCATTTGATATAGCTTATTAGCCTTTTTGACAATTGCATCCTGATTCTTTTGAATCCAATCAAGTTCGTTGGCACAAAGGTTTTTATAGGCTTTTGTTTCTGGAGAATCGTTTTTGTTGATTTTTATATTCATTTTCTTGACTAAGGTATTATCGACTGGAATCATATTATTGAAGTTCATAACACCGATAAGTTTCTCGTCATGAAAAATCCTTGTAAAATCAATATCGTTTTTCATAGTGAGGTGCTTTGGTTTGGGATGATCTAAAGGGATACAGTATTGATGTTCACCACATATTACTACTACACCAACAAATGGTCTGTTGCTTTTATGGATTTGTGGTGAAACTGATTGTACTCTGTCATCGGCAGAATGGAGATTACGGACATATTTCATATCCATGGTGTAAAGATAAAGCTTTTCTTGATTCATATTCCTCCAAAATATAAGAAGGCTGCAACAAATGCAGCCCTCATTCGCTTCCACTTAACGGTAGGATTCACCACTTTAATAGCTCCCACTCAACAGTAGGGTTCACTGCTTTTATAGCTCCCACTCACAGTAGGGTTCACTGCTAAGTTTAGATTATCATAAATCGTATTTATGTCAATATGACTTTGGGAAATTTCATAGATTTCACAGATTATTTACATAGGCCAGCAAAGGCCGGAGACGTCCGGTACTTACTGGTCTATTTCTATGCCTAAAATCAGGTGCACATGAAGAAGGGGCATAACGAAACTATCAATCATTTTAAATCAGAGAAAGGAGAGTAGTCCGAAAATTATGCGGTTTTTGGATGAAGGAAGGTAGATGAAGACAGAGGTAAGGATGAAGGTAAGAATATGAAGGTAGAGTATGAGCTGCAGGTTTCGGGCGTGGGTTACCCTATAGAGTATGTCAGAGAAGGAATCAGCTATCCGCTGATGCTGTATTCAGGAGGCTACTGCCTCGCGGTTATGGCCATTTCTGCTGCTTTATCGCATGGGTACCCAGTGACATCATGGCATTCTTTAATTCAGCAGTCGGAGTTTTACAGACACTTGTAGTAGCACTTGGCGCCGGTCTTGGCGTATGGGGAGTCATCAACCTCATGGAGGGGTATGGTAATGACAACCCTGGAGCTAAGAGCCAGGGAATGAAGCAGCTGATGGCGGGAGGTGGAGTTGCCCTCATCGGAACACAGCTCATTCCTCTTCTTTCTGGTCTTTTTTGATCTGAGAAAAAAGCGCGACCTGCCGCGCGATAGCAAGTAGCAGGACTGAAAACTTCATATTGTCCGGGGCTGGCTTCACACCAGCCCCATTATTAAAGCAAAGGAGCAAGATTTATGGACAGAGTTATAGAAGAATTGACCTCCTGGCTTAAGTCTTTACTTGTTGATGGGGTTATGAGTGTTATAGAAGGCATGTTCCAGAGTGTTAATAACCAGGTCGGTGATATCACATCTCAGGTGGCAACAACACCATCTGCATTTCAGCCTGCAGTCTTTAACATGATCAGGAACCTGTCAGAGACGGTGATAATGCCAATAGCGGGAATGATACTTACATTCATTGCCTGCTATGAGCTCATTCAGCTTGTCATAGCACATAATAACCTAGCTAACTTTGAAACGTGGATATTCTTTAAATGGATCTTTAAGACATATGTGGCAGTAATGATGATAACTCACTGCTTTGATATAACCATGGCGGTATTTGATGTTGCCCAGCATGTTGTAAATAACAGCGGAGGCCTTATATCTGCCTCAACTGCGATAGATGATTCAGCTCTTTCATCCATGAGAGCTACTGTTGAGGCCATGGACATGGCAGCCATATTTGGACTGTTCTTTCAGGTACTGTTTGTGAGCATTGCAACGCAGATCATATCGGCATTCATCTTCGTGGTCATATATGGGAGAATGCTGGAAATATATCTGTCAATCAGCCTTGCACCTATTCCGTTTGCGACATTTGGAAACAGGGAACAGAGCCAGATAGGGCAGAACTATCTAAGAGGGCTGTTTGCACTTGGCTTCCAGGGATTTCTTATCATGGTATGTCTTGCCATCTACGCAGTGATGATACAGTCTGTAGCATTTTCGTCTGATATTGTCGGATCTATGTGGGCAGTCCTGGGGTACACAGTTCTTTTGTGCTATTCGCTATTAAAGACCAGCTCACTCTCAAAGAGTATCTTCAATGCCAGATAAACAGGGGGTTACAGGAGTATGGCAAATTTTGTATCAGTGCCCAGGGATCTTACAAGGGTCAAAGATAAGATAGTATTTGGTCTCACAAAAAGACAGGTCATCTGCTTTTCACTGGCGGCGCTCGTAGGAGTTCCGCTCTTTTTTATTACCAAACAGATAACAGAGAACATAAGCGCATCCACACTTGCCATGATGGCAGTGATGCTGCCTTTTTTCTTTGTCGCCTTATATGAAAAAGATGGGATGAACTGCGAGACCATACTTCGCCACATGATCACCTGGCGATTCAAAAGACCAAAGATAAGACCTTACAGGACACAGAATTATTATGCTGCCCTCATGAGGCAGAAAGAACTTGAAGAGGAGGTAGAGGACATTGTTATTTCCTATGTTCAGAAAGAAAAAGAAAAGAAATCTTAAGATCCCGGCCCGCCTCTCATCTGAGGAAAAGAAGCAGATAAAGAAAGTCATTGATGAGGCAAAGAAGTCCGACAACATGCCTCATTCAGCGCAGGAATCCGTGACTTTCGAGAGGATGTTCCCCAGTGGTATCTGCAGGGAAGAGGGGGATTTTTATTCAAAGACCATCCAGTTTCAGGACATCAACTACAAGCTGGCCCAGGATGAGGATAAGACCATCATGTTTGAGGAGTGGTGCAGTTTTCTTAACTTTTTTGACAGCTCAGTAGAGTTTTCACTGACTTTCATGAATGTCAGCACTGATGCCACGAGCTTTGAAAAGAGCATAAGGATCCCGCTTAAGAAGGATGGCTTTAATATTACAAGGGATGAGTATTCAGGAGTCCTGAAAAGACAGCTCGAAAAAGGTAACAACGGCCATACAAAGACCAAGTACCTTACTTTTGGCATCCACGCTTCTTCAATAAAGGAGGCGAAGCCAAGACTCAATCACATAGAAATAGATATACTGAACAACTTCAAGCACCTTGGAGTCATGGCAGATCCGCTGACCGGAAAAGAGCGTCTTAAGCTCATGCATGACATCTTTCATATGGGTGATGATGACAGGTTCATGTTTGACTGGAAGTGGTGCGCTGAAAGAGGCCTCGGACCTAAGGACTTTATTGTACCGAGCAGCCTGGCTTTCCCTAAAAAGAGAATGTTTGAGATGGGAAACATGTACTGTTCAATGAGTTTTCTTTCAATTACTGCATCAGAGATAAATGATGAGATGCTGGCGGATTTTCTTTCCATGGATTCGTCACAGATCCTTAATATCAACATGCAGTCAATTGACCAGAATACAGCCATAAAGAATGTAAAACACAAGATCACTGAGCTGGATAGAAACAAGATCGAAGAGCAGAAAAAGGCTGTGCGTTCCGGGTATGATATGGACATCATTCCATCAGATCTTGCAACATACGGCACAGATGCCAAGGCACTTCTAAGGGAGCTGCAGAGTCAGAATGAGAGGATGTTCCTTATGACATTCCTTATCATGAATACCGGAAGGACAGAGCGTGAACTTGAAGCAAATGTTTTCCAGGCAAAAAGTATAGCCCAGAAGCATAACTGTATCCTCGTTCCACTTGATTATCAGCAGGAAATGGGGCTTATGAGCAGCCTTCCTTTGGCTCATAACCATATCGAGATACAAAGGGGCATGACAACTTCAAGCTCAGCCATCATGATACCTTTTACCACGCAGGAGCTTTTCCAGGAGGGTGATGAGTCGCTGTATTATGGGCTCAACGCATTATCCAATAACCTGATCATGGCTGATAGAAAAAAGCTTAAGAACCCCAACGGGCTTATCCTTGGAACACCGGGATCCGGCAAGTCATTCTCTGCAAAACGTGAGATGGCCAATGTTATGCTGGCAACAGATGATGACATCATAGTCTGTGATCCGGAAGGCGAGTACGCCCCTCTTGTGCAGAAGTTCAATGGCCAGGTTATAAAGATCAGTGCCAATTCCACCCAGTATATCAATCCTATGGACATCAACCAGAACTATTCCGATGATGACAACCCAATAGCTCTTAAGGCAGAGTTAATCCTTTCACTATGCGAGCTTGTCCTTGGCGGAAGAGAAGGCCTCATGCCCATTGAGATAACTGTAATAGACAGGTGTGTCCATAAGATCTATAACAGATATTTTGATGATCCAAGACCTGAGAACATGCCTATCTTGGAAGACCTGTACAATGAGCTCCTAAAACAGGGCGAGTCAGAAGCACGGAACCTTGCTACAGCCCTTGAAATATATGTAAAGGGGTCTCTGAATCTTTTTAACCACAGGACAAACGTGGATGTCCATAACAGATTTGTCTGTTATGACATAAAAGAGCTGGGAAAGCAGCTCAAAAAGCTGGGAATGCTCATAGTTGAGGATCAGGTCTGGGGAAGAGTCTCTGCAAACAGGGACTGCGGAAAGAGTACCCGTTACTATATGGATGAGTTCCATCTGCTCCTAAGAGAGAAGCAGACAGCCAGCTACAGTGTGGAAATATACAAGCGTTTCCGTAAGTGGGGCGGCATTCCGACCGCCTTAACGCAGAACGTCAAAGACCTGCTTTCATCTCCTGAGATTGAAAATATCCTTGAAAACTGTGAATTCATCTATATGCTCAACCAGGCGACCGGGGACAGAAATATCCTGGCTCAGAAACTTGGAATCAGTGACCATCAGCTTTCATATGTGACACAGGCAGGTGAAGGAGAAGGCCTTTTGTTCTTTGGAAACGTGATACTTCCTTTTGCAGATCATTTCCCTAAAGACATAGAGCTATACAGGATCCTTACGACCAAGCCTAATGAGCTTGCCCAGTACAAAGAAGAGAAGGGAGCATAAAGATTTGGATGACAGAAAGCGCAAGAAAAGTAAGCTTCGGACGAAGTCCTCCATGAAGGAGGAGTTTGGAAAGAAGCTAAGACATGGCAGGGGAAGTTCTTCTGTTTCAGGTAGTTCAGCTGAAACATCTGCAGAGGACACTTCAGTCAGTAAGAAAGTTCTTAAGGGAAGAGAGCAGTCAAAAGAACTGCTGGGAATAAAGGCACAGATGAAAGCGCAGGAAGCCCAGAGAGAGGCCGGCAGAAAGAGACTAGTGCAGTCATCTATCGGCTCAGGAAGGGCTGCATTTATAGCTGCAAGCACAGCATCTGATGTGGCCGGGAAAAGCCAGTCTTCTGATGATGGTGATAACAGCATTTCTGAAGACATCATAAATGATGCTGCTCATGGCTCAGAAGAAGCCGCTCACATGTTAAAGGAGAGCTCCTACAGACAGAAGCTTAAGCGTGAGTATAAAGAAGAAAAGAAACATGCAAATGAGCAGAATCCCAAGGACGGATCAAATCCAAAGTCCAGAGCAGCACAGAAAAAGAGAGTCAGGAAGTCATACTACGAAAGAGAGAAGGAAAGGCAGGCAGCCCGGGGAGGAATCACAAGGCTCGAAGACCTTGTAAACAGCTTGTCTGAAAAAATAAGTGACCTTGCTGCAGCGATTGCCAACTTTGTCAGGGACAATCCAAAGCTCATCGTAGCCATCATAATCGTGGTGCTTATCATTATCATGCTGTCCACAATGCTCAGCAGCTGTTCTCTGGTCATGCCCGCTATGACAGATGGCGGAGCAGTCTCTTCTTATTCTGCCTATGATGAAGACATAACCGGAGTAGAGAAAGATTACCGGAAGCTGGAAAAAGAACTCAGCGATACCATAGAAGATACTGAAACTCTTTATCCTGATTACGATGAGTATGAGTACGAGCTTGATGAGATAGGGCATGATCCATTTCAGTTAGCTGCGTTTCTTACAGCAAAATATGATGACTACAAACGCAGGGACATGAAGAACATCATAAAGGAACTTTTCAAAAAGCAGTATAAGCTCACGTATTCATCAAGAGAAGAAACGAGAACAGATACCTGGGTAAATGATGACGGTACGACCGGTTCAAATACGTATACTGTAAGCATTCTAAAAGTAAAACTGGATAACAAGGGCCTTGATTATGTTATTGAGCATTCCGGCTTAACTGATAAGCAGAAAGACCATTACGAGCTTCTCATGTATACCCGTGGCAACAAAGAATATCTTTTCGAGGATGTTTACGGTGATGGGGATGATGAGGATTACAGTATCCCCGGGGATGCACTTACAGATCAGCAGTTTGCAGCAATGATAGCTGAGGCGGAGAAGTATCTTGGCAGAGAGTATGTCTGGGGAGGGAGCAGTCCTTCAACAGGTTTTGACTGTTCCGGTTTTGTATGCTGGGTGATAAACCACAGCGGATGGCATGTAGGAAGGACAACTGCACAGGGACTTAGGAAGATATGTACCAGGATCTCACCGGATGAAGCGAAGCCGGGAGATCTTATTTTTTTCCAGGGAACCTATGACACTCCAGGGGCAAGTCATGTGGGGATATATGTTGGAAATGGAATGATGATCCATTGCGGAAATCCTATTTCCTACACATCGGTCAATACCAAGTACTGGAGGAATCACTTCCTCTGCTATGGCAGGCTTCCGGAGCAGTAACGTTTCATGAGAGGGGGAGAAAAATGTTTGAAAGGTTAGACAGATATAAGGCTGAACTTGCAAAAGCCAGGGAAAGAAAGGCTGAGATCGATGCAAGGGTTAGGGCACTTGAAAAGAAATGTCAGGAGGAAGAAAAAACTGCAGTCCATGACATGATGAAGGCTGCAGACATTACTCCTGAGGAGCTTCAAAAGCTCATAACCTACACAAGGATAAAAGGGAACATGCCCGGTGACAAAAGTGTAGGGGAAATAGTAAATGAGGAGGGAATCACAGATGAAACAGAAGATTAAGGCATTACTTTTAAGAACAGCGATAATTACAGCAACCATTTTTGGTATGGCGGGACCATCTATTACTGCTTATGCCCATGTTGATCCGGCTGATATAGAAGCTGAGGAGACTGAGCCTGAACCACCGGCATATGATGAGACGGAGAAGATGGGACCACTCACTCCGGACGGGAATCTTACAATTGTTGATGACTATGGTGATCCTGATAAGAGTGGCAAGCAGTTCATCACTGTAACCACCAAGAACGGGAATATCTTTTATATCATCATCGACAGGGATGATGAAGGAGAGAGCACAGTTCATTTCCTGAATCTTGTGGATGAAAGGGATATCCTATCTCTTCTTGATGAGGATGAGATAAAAGAGCTTAAGGGAGAAACTGACGAGGAAGAGATGCCTGCTCCTGTTGTCGAAGAACCAAAAGAAGAACCGGAGCCTGAACCCGAACCTGAAAAGAAGGGCGGCTCAAAGGTGGCTCTTATAGTAATAATCTTGCTGCTTGCAGGTGCCGGAGGTTTTTATATTTATTCCAACAGGGATGAGTTCATCCATAAGGAAAAAGAAGATCCTGATAAGGACTTCCAGGAGGATGAAGAGAAAAATGTTCTCGATAATGTTCCTGAGGAGAATGAAAATCCTGAGGAATGAAACACAATCGACAGCTGCAGATTCTATGTCTGCAGCTGTTTTCAGAAAGGGGGAAATAACCATGATTGAAGCAGAAGTAAATGAGAATCTGACCGCAGAAGAAAAGGTGGACATAATCACAAACCGTCTTTCCAGCTATAGCTTCAGAATGGGCGAGGTGGTAGATGCCAAAAAGAAAGAGGCAAAGAAAAAGAAACAGCTCATAAAGCGCGGGAAAACAGACGGCAGGGATTCTGTCCTTCAGAAACTCGAGAACTATAAGAAGGCAAAGGGGGTATTTGCATGAGCGGACTTGATATAGCGAACGACAGACTTCATAAGGAAGAAGAACTCACAGAAAAAGAGGAATCTATCCTGGAACAGCACAGTATTCATTCAAAAAAGAATTACCTGAAATCTGTGGAGGATATCGTTGAAGGCAATGACAATAACTTCGATGGCATGATCAATGCAGCGACTAATGACAGTGATGGTGATGGAAATACAACCACAGAGCTGTCCAGTACTAAGGCAAGGGAATATGAGGAAGCCAGAGACAGGGCAATTGAGGAAGAGAATGCAGCAAAGGAGAGAAAGCATGCAAGAGCGCACACACAAAGTCACCGTGAGATTGACAGATGAGGAGTACGCAAGGCTTCTTGCCAAGATGGATGAGGTTGGTGTCAGCTGTATGAGCATGTATATCCGCAAGATGATCCTAGATGGCTACTGCGTGAGACTAAAGACAGACGACTTTAGTGAAATCGTTTATCTTCTGAGGATGTGCTCCAACAATCTGAATCAGTATGCAAAAAAAGCCAATGCTTTTGGTGATGTATATGCTGCAGATATGGAAGACTTAAAGATGAGGCTCGATGAGATATGGGAGCATACCAAAAACATGATGATAGCTTTTTCTCAGATCAGGTAGCTTTACAATCGGCAAACTTGGCAGATATTTTTTGCAGACATATCATTATGGCAAAGGAAACGTAAACCTGAGTAACAGGGGATTGGAGGCATCATATGACTATAATAAAAATCGCACTTAAGATCATGCTTTTTCCGTTATTTCTGATAGTATTTACTGCAAATATGTTTGCTAAGATGTTCATGAACATATCAGGAGTTGTAGCAGGACTTATGTTCCTTATAGGAGCCGGCCTTATAATCTACTGCATTGCATCTCACATATATTTTGGAATCCTGATGGTATTCGTTGCCGGTGTTATAGTGTCGGCGGTAATGCTTGCAATTGGATTTGGAGAGCATCTTCTTGATATGGCGGTTGAGCTTTATCAGGATTTCTGATATGAGGTGACAACTAAAATATGGCGTATGAGAGCAGTCTGTATTTTGAAATATGGGCTGCTTTTAAAGTGCCCAAAAATAAAAACGGAGGAGAGTCATGGCTGCAACAAGACTGATAGCACTGCATCATGTGAAAACAAAAACTGTGGCAGAGTGCCTTAAACGAAGCATCGATTATGTGAGGGACTCCCGCAAGACTGAGGATGAAAAGTATGTCAGTACCTACGGCTGTGATCCCAATACCATACTTGGTGAGTTCCTTCTTTCACGCAGAGACTATGAGGACAATATCCGAAGACCACATAAAAATGATGTGGTCGCTTATCAGATCAGGCAGGCTTTTAAGCCCGGAGAGATAACACCGGAAAAGGCAAATGAGATAGGGTATGAGCTTGCCATGAGGTTTACCAAAGGAAAGCATGCATTTATCGTTACCACACATACCGACAGGCATCATATTCACAATCATGTGGTGTTCAACTCTGTATCGATTGATGGAAAGAGCCGATTCAGGAATTTTTATTTCTCTGGACTTGCTCTTGGCAGGATTTCAGACACTTTATGTATTGAGAACAACCTCTCTGTCATTCAGAGTCGTTATGAAGAAAAGCTTAAAGCAAAAAATAACAAGCCGAAATGGAAAGACAGATCACCGGACAGCTTAAAGTTCCTTGTGGATGTCGAAAAGAAAATGCGTGAAGGAAAAGGCAGAGGTTATGAGAACTGGGCCAGGGAGTTTAACTTAAAACAGCGTGCAAAGGTTCTGCTGTTTTTGGAAGAACATGGCATTTCATCTTTTGAGGAACTTGTGAAAATCACAGATGAGATGCAACCCAAACTTGATGATCTGAATGCAAGGATAAAAAAGCGTCAAGAACAGATGGCATCTAACAAAGAAATGCAGAAAGCTATCATGGTCTATGCCAAGACGAAAGAAACCTATACCGGCTATAAGAATAGCAAATACAGCAGTGATTACTACAAAGAACATGAAGATGCCATAAAGGAACATGAGTGGGCCAGAGGAATCTACAGGATGTATGCAGATGGGGAACCTCCAAAAATGAAAGACCTAAGAGATCAGTACGGAGAGCTCCTTGCAGAGAATAAAACTGATTTTGCCGAATATGTAAAGCTTAAGAAAGACACCAGAGATTACCTTGTTGCAAGGAAGAACCTCGAACTTCTGATTACTGATAGGGAAACAGAAGAGCGAGAAAAGGCGAAGTCGAAGACAAGCCGAGACTCGAGGTCGGAGACCTCGTTGTAAAAGCCACAAAATGCATTTGTCTGACAAATGCACTGCTTGCATGCGACCCAGCCAAAGGCTGAGGTCGTCCCGGGATGTTACCCGGAGAAAAAACAAAAAACACAAAAACTATATTTTTCAACAAAGAGGGGGATAACAATTATGAGGATCGATGTAAGAACAAAAGCACTTGAGAACTCAAATAACGGAGTAAAGGGAGTTGCAACAGTAACTTTTGGAAACAGCTTTGCTGTCAGGAATATTTCTATTGTAGAGAGCAAGGCCGGTAACCTTTTCATGTCCATGCCCAGTTACAAGACGAAGACTGTTGATGAAAATGGAAAGGCGCAGTTTAAGGACATTGCTTATCCTGTGACAAAGGAATTCAGGGAGAAGCTCCAGAAAATCATTCTTCAGAGCTATGAGAGTGGAATGGATGTTTCATTTGAGGCGTAAAGAACAGCGATATTGGGAGGAGCGTTTATGAACGAAGAATTTGAGAAGTCCAAAATGGATGCGGTCATGGATAAACTTGAGAAGGGTGTCCATGATCTTTTTAATTCCGAGAATTATAAGAACTATCTCAGTACCATGGCGAAGTTCCACACCTACAGTTTTAATAACACTTTGCTTATAGCCTTGCAGAGGCCTGATGCGACGCTGGTCGCCGGATATCATGCCTGGAACAGAAATTTTGGAAGATATGTTAAGAAGGGCGCTAAGGGTATAAAGATTATTTCTCCTGTGGTCAAAAAGAAAGAGGAACCGGAAAAGGATAATATGATTCCTGTACTGGCTTCCGGGCAGACCATGGAGGATTACAAAATCCTGCATCCTGATAAAAAGCCGGAATATGTTTCTGCGGGCTTTAAGGTATCGACCGTATTCGATGTGTCTGATACTGATGGGAAAGAACTTCCTGCAATTGGCGTTAAAGAACTCGGCGGCCAGGTTGAAAATTACGAAAAGATGATTGATGCTCTCAAGGCTATATCTATAGTTCCGGTCGAATTTGGAAACATAGATAGCGGTGCCAAAGGTCTTTACAGCATGACCGATAAAAAAATAGTTGTTCAGGATAATATGTCAGAGGTCCAGACAATCAAAACTCTGATCCATGAGCAGGTCCACAGCAGGCTCGACGACCGGGACAAAATCTCAGCAGAAGGTCTTGAAAAGAGATCGCGAAATGACTCTGAACAGATTGCGGAGTCTGTGGCTTTTACTGTATGCCAGCATTATGGCATCGACACATCTGACTATTCCTTCGGCTATATAGCGTCCTGGAGTGAGGGTAAGGATACAAAAGAGCTCAAGGCATCTATGGAGACAATCAGAAAAACTGCTTCAACCATGATCAAAGAGCTTAACTCTGAGCTTGGCATAGAGGAGATAGGCAAGGAAAAGCAGAATTTTGTGGAAAGGCACGCTGCGGAGCATAAAGACATATCGACCGATAAGGCTGTGAAAGCCAAGCACTCGATGGAAATGGCAATATGATTTTATCATCAGCTGATGATGCTTTTGAGACACTGGTTATGACATGGATATCTATTATGTCCATAAATTTCTGTGTTCATTTTCATCGTCAGCTGATGATTGTTTATACTCGAAAAATACGAATTGGAGGGACTATGGGTAAGCTTGAGAAGATAGAATGTGAGACCATTGTGAACTGGAATAAGGAAGAGCCTTTTGCAGTGGTCTATACCAGGGACAAAGATGTTATGAAAAAGCTGGATCAGATGTGCAGGAGGTATCCGGATACCTATGAGCTTACAAAAGAAACCGATATTGATAAGTACTATCAGATTCCGAAGGGCTACGTCAGGTTTCATAATCCTGATCAAAATTCCTGCAAAGCAAGGAAAGATGCCAGTAGGAGAATGAAGGAGATGAACAGAAAGCGCTGGAATAAAAATTCATGATGAGAACAAAGGCTGCTTATCCAGCAGCCTGAAATACATATAATTTTGACATCCTTGTTTTAAAGTGAAAAGGAAAATACGATTTTATTGTAAATGTTGATAGTTGCAATTAACCGGTCATATCAGGAGCGGCACAATGCAAATCGATTATAAAGAGGTTGGAAAGCGTATAAGAAAATATCGTGAGAGATTGAATCTGACCCAGGAGGACTTGGCTTTTGCCATAAAGACATGGATAAAGAGTAACAGCAGTTCAGAAATAAACGAATATTATATTTTTTTTGCAAAGAGTAGGCTAATTGTCTACTCTTTTATTATTTATAAATAATAAAAAATAAATAATTTTTCGTTAATATTTAACAGTTTTTTTGATATGTGTATTACAATTAAAATGGTGGAGTAAACCTTGGAAAAGGCAGACTATGCCATGTATTACAAGATGTTGGGAACTGTCAGAAGTAAAGAGATACCGTTTCACTTTCTGCATGTGCAGAACACAAATCAGGCCATTGAGAACATATACAGCGTAGTAAAGGCGGAAGTAGAATGAAACCCGTAGTATAAAAAGGATCTATCAGCATTGGAGGAATGATATGAACGGATTCGACAAGATCCCCGAGGAAAGGAAGAGGCGGCTGGATGAGCTGTTTGAAGCATTTTCCGTAATAGGTGATGACACCTATGTGTATCTGTGTGACATGCAGTATGATTTTTCAAGATGGTCAAAGGTGCTGACAGATGCTTTTGGATTGCCCGGTGAATATATGTATGGAGCAGGAGCCATATGGGAGGAACACATACATCCCGAAGACAGAAATGCATTCCATCATGGAATAGATGACATATTCAGCGGGAAATCAGGCGGACATGATATGCAGTACCGTGCTAGAAGAAAAGATGGCGAGTACGATGTATGCACCTGCCGGGGGATTGTGATCAAGGATGTATCCGGTCAGCCTGAGTATTTCGGCGGTGCAATAAGAAACCACAGTCAGCAGAGCCATATAGACCGATTGACAGGTTTAAGGAATCAGTACGGTTTTTTCGAGGACATTCGTAGCCATATAGATAGTAAGGTACCTATGAGGGTCTGCTTGATAGGAATCAGCAAGTTTGCAGAGATCAATGAGCTATATGGATATGCTGCAGGGAACTCTGTCCTTCAGGGTGTAGGTCGTTACCTGATGGATCACGTAGGCAACAGAGGCGGCACCTTCCGCATGGATGGTTCTAAATTTGCCATCATTACCGAGACTCAGACATATGAAGATATGGAGAGTACATATGAAGGTCTCAGAGCACACTTTCGGGAAGGCATAAAGCTTGGAGATGAGTATGCTCCTTTAGAATTACACGCAGGAACTTTTGCCTTAGATGATTTTACGACGGATGATCAGACGGTGTATTCCTGTCTGACATATGCTTATGATGAATCAAAGTTCAATAAGCAGGGCGATATCGTGGAATTCTGCAATAATCTAAGGGCTGATAACATAAAGAGCACGGCAAAACTGCATTCCATACGTAATTCGATCAATAATGAGTTTGATGGGTTTTATCTTTTGTATCAGCCTGTGGTTGATGCCAAAACAGAAAAACTGATAGGAGCGGAGGCACTTCTTCGCTGGAAAAATGATAAGTATGGCATGGTCCCTCCGGATGAGTTCATCCCGGTATTGGAAAAAGATCCATTGTTTCCGGTGCTTGGAGAGTGGATACTTCATACGGCAATGACTGATGCAAAAAAGATACAGGAGATCCTGCCCGATTTTATTATCAATGTCAACCTATCCTATGCGCAGCTTGAACGGCCTGATTTTACGGACAGCGTTTGGAATATAGTTAAGAATACGGGATTTGATCCGCAAAGGCTCTGTCTTGAAATAACGGAAAGATGCAGACTGCTTGACATGAAGCTTTTAAATAATGTCATGACAACGCTGCGCGCAGGTGGGATTCGCATAGCACTTGATGATTTCGGCACGGGATTTTCTTCAATAGGACTTCTTAAGAATCTGCCGTTTGACACGATAAAGGTTGATAGGGGCTTTGTACAGAAAATTGAGGAAGATGATAGGGAACGAAGACTTGTTTATAATTTCACCGATGCAGCCAGTATTTTTGGCTCCGATGTCTGCGTGGAGGGGATAGAGACATCCGGAATGCGAAATATACTGAAGGAGATGAGCATACATAGTTTTCAGGGGTACTTTTATTCCAAGCCGGTTGAGTTGGGGACAATTATTTCCGGTTTGAAATCGGAATTGGGAGAGATGTGCTTTAAAAATCCGTAAAAGCGGGTTTTGAAAATAAAGAGCAAACATTTACTTGCTAGGAGGAATGAAAAAAATGAAGGGCAAAGGTTAACAAAGATACGCAAAATTTAATGATACATATTAACAAAGAATTTAAAGGAGGCAACGAACATGACTTACGAAGAGTTAGTCAAGAAAGTAAAAAAGGTGGTTGAAAAGATTGATAAGGGAGCTGTAAAGGAACACGCTGCCATTGAGATCGACATTGAAGGAGAGGGCGAAGGGGCGTTCTATGTTGAACTCGATAAGGATAAAGTCGCAGTAGAACCTTACGAGTATTATGACAATGACTGCCGGATACGCACAGGCGCAGAAACGCTCATAGATCTTGTAACCGGAAAGATTGATGCCGTAAAGGCACTTGAGGATGGAAAGATCAGCGTTGATGGAGATATAGAAAAGGCTCTGGTTCTTTCGGATGTTTTAAAAGCAACAGTCAATAAAAAGTCTTCGGAGGCAAAAAAGCCTGCAACAGCATCAAAGTCTGCAACATCTAAAAAAACCACAAATAAGAAAGCTTCATCAAAATAATAATACTTCATTAGAGTGTAATTTCAAAAGAAGAAGGAGACTGCCAGTCATTGGTAGTCTCCGTTTGTTTTAGGATAAGATATATAAAAATGATAATCACAATTTCCACTTGATTTCAGATGCCGACATCCTTAAGATCGTGTCTGCATATTTGTTTACCAAGTAATCTGCGTTGTCTCTGTTCATATAAGGCATTGACTTTACCCCGCTTCTTTTTGAAGGCCTTCACTTATAAAACGAATATCGGCATGGAAATCTGACACTTTTATTAAATGTTTCTTGACAAGCTTGGTTTATAGCTATAAACTAAATGTGAGTTTATAGCTATAAACCAAGGAGGAAACAATAGATGAAGAGCATTGAATTAGCGGCAGTACAGGAGCGTTTTGCCGATATCGTCTGGGCGAATGAACCGATATCTTCGGGAGATCTGGTGAAGGTATGCGAGAAAGAGCTGAGTTGGAAGAAGCCAACCACATACACAGTTCTTAGGAAGCTATGTGAGAAAGGTCTGCTTCAGAATGTGGACGGTATCGTTTCTTCCCGTATCAGTAAAGAAGAGTTTTACTCGGCTAAGAGCGAACAGATCATCGAAGATTCTTATGAGGGATCGCTTCCGGCGTTTATTGCGGCCTTCACCTCACACAAGAAACTGTCAAAAAAAGAGGTTGATGAGATCCAGAAGATGATAGATGCCTTTAAGAAGGAGGGGTAAGAGCCATGAGTGCTTTATTCTTAAAAATCCTGAATCTTTCCATAAACGCATCCTGGCTGATATTGGCTGTGATCGCAGCCAGACTGCTGCTTAAAAAAGCTCCCAGATGGATATCGTGCCTGTTATGGGGGCTTGTTGCTGTGAGACTCCTTTGTCCTATCTCATTGGAGAGTGTGCTCAGCATCTTACCAAGTGCAAAAGTAGTTCCGGATAATATCGAGATGGTGCAGAATCCGCATATTGATTCCGGAGTCAGGATCATTGATAATGCAGTGAATCCGGTTATTGAGAAATCTTTTTCGCCGGATGCTGCTTCAAGCGTGAACCCGATGCAGGTAGTTGTATTTGTGGGCAGTATCCTTTGGCTGACCGGGATGGTGGTGATGCTTTTGTATGCGCTTATCAGCTACATTTTATTAAGGAGAAAAGTGCGGGCTTCCGTTTCTCTGAACGGCAGTGTTAAGGAATGCGATGAGGTGGATTCGCCCTTTATCCTTGGGATATTCAGACCGGAAATCTATGTGCCGTCAGGTATAGACGAAAATACTCTTGAGCTTGTGATAGCCCATGAGGAGGCACATCTGAAAAGGCACGATCACTGGTGGAAGCCTTTTGGATTTGTATTGCTGGCGGTGTATTGGTTCAATCCTTTGTGCTGGGTGGCGTATATTCTGCTTTGCCGGGATATAGAAGCTGCCTGTGATGAAAAGGTCATAAAGGATAAGGACAGGGAGTATATGGTAGCGTATTCACAGGCATTGCTCGATTGCAGTGTTAATCGCAGGATCATCACTGCGTGCCCTTTGGCATTTGGTGAAACAGGAGTAAAAGAGCGGGTCAGGGGAGTGCTGAATTATAAGAAGCCGGCTTTTTGGGTGATCATTGTAGCCGTTATTGCCTGTATTGTTGTGGTGGTATGTTTTATGACTAACCCCGCGAAGAGAATAACATTGCCGGACGACCCGGTTGTTTTTTCCGTCCATGACAATCCGGATGGATATATTGAATATCATTGGGAAGAGAAGGGGCTTGTGTATGTTCCGTATATGCCTCTTGATCCGGAACTTGCAGGCGACTGTATAGGATATGATGAGCTTGAGGGTGAACTTGAAAGCTATGTATGCAAGGTGAAGGGATTATCGGAAACGGAATGGATATGCGATGTCTCTTCTGAAACAGTGAATGGTCATACGGCCGGCATGATCATGAGAGAGATCAATGTAAAGAAGGTGCCGGAGGGATGGGAGTCGGAGTATGAGTGGAATATACCATATACGGATTATGTTGGTGATGTACCTACGGTCACAGAAATTGCAAGACGTCTTCCGTATCCTGACGATTACCAGTATGATCATATTGAAATACAGTCCGGTGAAGAGCCATATGGATTGACGGTATTTCTAAAAGGAAAACCTTCTATTGATGCCACGCAGTTTCAAACGGCGGCGAACAGGGCATTTGAATCAATTGGAAATCTCGGAAGCATAACCTTTTCTGTAATTGATTCAGAAGAGAAGGTATCTTTTCTGGCAAATGAAAATATCACTACAGAGAATACCAATACAGATGAATCGGTAGAGAATCTGGGTATTGAATATGAATACGTTGGTGGCAGTTATGTTGTTGAAGGAGATATGGTTTTTGCGTATAAAAAGGAGTTGTCCGGGAGAACTCCCAATGCAGCATATGATACCAAATATATTGTGCTTACAAATAATGAGGATATCACATTTGAGCAGGTAGACAGAAGCTTCTATAGCAGTAATTCGGCGGATTTCTTAAGAGATACTATTGTGATAGGAATGCATCTGATCGATGAACAGGGGAATATTGTCAGTATGACGGACATACCAGCACTTGGTCGGGGAGAAGTTGATAATCCAATCGGACTACAGATGTATGTTAAGGATGTTACACCTACTGGATGCACCTTAGTTTTTTCTCAAACTGGCGGCGATGTAACAGGTGAGCTTCAAACCGGTGCATTTTACGAAATACAAATAAAAAATGAAGAATGGATCAATAAATCCTATGCGATAGTCGAATGGATAGATATTGCATATAAGATCAATAAAGAAGGAATTACTGAGTTGCCGCTTGAGTGGGAATCAATATATGGATCGTTACAGGATGGTCATTACAGGATTCATAAAACTATAACAGATTTCCGGGGAGCCGGGGATTATGACGAGTATGATGTCTATGCTGAATTCGATATCGGAGACAACACAACATCTACTGAAAGTGTTACGGATTGGATGGATATCACACTTCCCAGTGGATACAGCATCAGCAGTTTTGACGATGCCATAGGGTATATGGGAGGCTCCCTTATCCTTCCAAGGTCATATTATGCAGAGGATTCCGAATATGGTCCGCTGGAATGGCAGTATTCCGGGCTTATCAGCAGACTTCCAGCAGATAGTGGAATGGCAACTGTTACATTCGACAATGGGATACCGGATCCCTCAAGTATGCCTCGCGATAATCATACGGATGCTGAATATTTGAAAACAATAGGGCTTGAACGATCAAACACACAATGGTCTGCGGTTATGCTTAAGGAGAACCATGATCTTTATACGGCTTCGCAGTTGTCAGAGATGAAAGACGAGGGCATTGATCTTACGAGAAAGGAACTAACCAGTGACTATTGGAGCTTCTGGTTTGTGAAAGAGGGAGAGGATACGTATTATCTCCTCACACTTTCAGCAAAGGAATTTACGCAGGAAGAGGCAGAAAAAATAGCGAGAACGGTAAGCATTAAGTAATTCAAGATTAAAAAAGAGATTGAAAAAATGGAAAGGGCATAAAGTTATCATGAGGTAATGGCGATAATAAGATTGAGATAACTATAACTATATCTTTTTGTGCTTATCAGGGAGGATAGCACAGATCAAAACTACAAGGAGATAGGAAACATGGCTGGAATGTATGGAGTGTCTGCATATCAGCAGACAAACAAATCCTGGGAAGCTAAAAATATCAAGCCTGTAGCTGGACATGCATCAGATAATAGTCAGAAGGTGTCAGCAAAAAATGACATTCTTCAGATTTCAAAAGAAGGATATGCAATGCAGAAGCAACAGAAATTAAGCGCGTCATCTGGAAAAGATGAATTGGGAATCAGCCTGGGTGATAAGGAAGGAGAATACATCATACATTTCTCTGATTCGGCTATGGTGAATCGTACAGTTTCCCATGGGCATCTTACCGTGAATGGAAAGAAACTTGAACTGTCTGATAATCAAAAAGAAGCACTTAGCATGGCAGATAAGGAGGCGGAAAAGAAAAGAATTGCAGCATATCAGCAGTATGTGATGGAGCATGAGGCGGCTGTTGCTAGGCAGCAGGCTGAAGCACTAAGTCATGCTTTTGACAGTACAAATGATCCGCTAATGAAATTACTGGATTCGTCAGATGATGCTGAAAAGAAACGGACAAAGGAAGATATGCTATATGGAGTGGAATGGTCTGATTTCAAATGGGAAACATTTGAGACACAGATGAAGGTTATGCCTGATGAAGAGAACGTGATAGGGACGGTTTCTGTTGAAAGCCGCTTGATACAAGGAGGTATAGATCATGATAATGATTAGGGATTTTAGCAACATGTTCCAGCAGATGTCCGGTATGCCAATAAACAGCAAGGGTGGAAAGGCTATGCTGAAAAAATACGGCATAGATACCAACAGCGCCCAGTATAAGGCTGCCATGAAACAGATGTCTCAGAGCGCAGGAGGCGGAGTTGGTTACACTAATCCCCAGGCTATTAAGAATGTAATGTCAGGGTTTGATAAGGATGGGGATCGCATCAATGCTTTTGGTGTGGCCGGCATGGATGCAACAGGGATTCCACAGTCGCAGAGGCACAAAATCATCAGTGTTTCCGAAAAGTCAAGGCAGGATATGTTTGACGAGACAAAGAGGCATTTCCTGCAGGAAAACGGCGTGGGAAACGGAGATACAACAAGACGCTCAGAGGTTTTCACGAGATATCAGTTAAGCGTTTCTAAGAGTGACCGGCTGAAAGGAACATGGACACTTGGACAATATGAGAGAGCATATAGACAGGCCTTTTATGATTATCCGAACCTTTGAAAAATCCGAACCCTTGACGTACATTCCTCTCTGAAGGAAGAATTGTATCTTTAAAGGTTCGGATTTTATTTTGGGTGTGTTATGCTTCGTTAAAAAACGAAGGAGGGTCATTAAATATGGCTAATGAAGCAAGACACATTCAACCGGTAGGGGCTAAAAGAGGCAACTACTCCAAATTGAATCCCCAATTCGCCGAGATTGTGGATTTTTTCTGTTCTTCCGAAGAAGATGCGGAAAGGTTATCCGATTCCTCAATTCGCAGTTCAGCATCAAAAGCAACGCAGTTCTTTTACTACCTTCAGAAGAAGGGCCTTATGTCTTTTGATGACGTCA
>NZ_FOXO01000039.1 GCF_900115735.1 Butyrivibrio proteoclasticus | reverse complement strand
CAAAGATTAATGAAAAAACGACAGTCCTCCTCGGAATAGAGAAAATAATAGAACTTAACTGGTGTAGCAAAAACGATATGATTGGGTTGATTATTCATGAACTAGGTCATGTATATCAATCGCAATACGGAACCCTTTACCATAAGGACAATTCAATGGCTGAAAAGTTTCTTTGGCAATTATACACAGAGGGCGTTGCAATGGCTTTTGAGCAGGAGATAATTGGAGACTCTGAGTATTATAATCAGGACAAGAATGGGTGGAAAGAGTGGTGTGACCAGAATTACGAATTGATAAAGCAATCTTTTAGTCATGATATGACGATTATGAATAGCGAAAATCAGCGTTACTTTGGTGACTGGGTATCTTTTGAAGGCCATGCAGACGTTGGTTATTACCTGGGAGCTCGATTTGTCCAATATTTGCTGCGTAGCGATTGCTTTGATAGCGTTATCAACTACACCTTTGAGAGAGTGCAGACGGAATTTGATAAGTTTGTAGATTCGAACTGATAAATTCAAGTTTGTCGGGATGATGTGATAGCGTGTTATCTTACAGGATAATGAAATAAGCAAATCGCTATTTGTGGAGGAAATATGTATTATCACGCTTCTCCTGTTGAAGGGATTAAACAATTAGAACCGAGGGTATCAGATCATCATATTCCGCTGGTTTATTTTTCAACGAAAAGAGAGAACACGCTTGTTTACCTTAGCAATGCGATCGAGAAATATTGCAAGGAAACAGGGTTTGTCTATGATGGAATATGGAAGAAATGGGGCCCATACGGCTTTCCCAAAGATGGAATCCAGCAGCTGCAGGAGTATTATCCTAATGCACTTGAAAAAACGTACAAGGGTGTTTCCGGATATATATACAGTGCCGAGAGTATTACAGATTCTGGCTTCGAGATTAAAATATCTAATGCTGCTTCTAGCAATGCTCCTGTAAAAGTAGTAGGGACAGAGTTTGTTCCGGATGCATATGATGCAATTCTTGAGGCAGAAGAAAAAGGGCTTATTGCAATCATGAGATACGAAGAAATGCCTGAGAAGATGAGGAAATGGATTAGGAGGACTATTCTGCAGGAGTATGAAGAAAATGCAGATCATCCGGAATATCTACATTTTCTTAAGGGGAATTTCTCAGATATTCTCGGAGAATAGCAGATTCCGGTTTGGATATGAAGGGATAATAAGATGATAGATGAAAAGGATTATTTAGCAGCCCCTTGCGGGAGTGCGTCACTTCCGCTTTGGAAAACATTACAGATAGAAGTGCCTGATAATATTATGGTCATTCGCGACGATGAATATGTTGAAGGAACTATAAACGGTTCGGATGAACCATATTTTAAAATGATTCATAATCTGGAGAATGTAAGTGTTCCTGTTTTGTCAGATGATTATGTTTTATCAACAGCGACAGACGATGAGTTTGCTGCGCATATACAAGAGTGCTATGAGAGCGAATGCCTTTCTGTCGAAGAAATTGGCATATATAAAAAACGACAGGTATATGATACGAATTTATGGATTGCAATACGAGAGCAGAAAACAAGGAAAATTGTTGCAAGTGGAATTGGGGAATTAGATAAGAGCATAGGTGAGGGCACTCTGGAGTGGATTCAGGTGTCGACTGCACATAGACATAAGGGATTAGGGAAATATGTTGTAGCTGAGCTACTATCTCGCTTACGGGGACGAGCAGAGTTTGTGACTGTCTCTGGCAAGTTAAATAGTCCAAGCAATCCCTATGAGCTTTATATTGCAAGTGGTTTTTCCAATCCGGTGATATGGCATATAGTGCATAAAGATTGAATAGTACTTCATGATTAAGGGGAGTAGTGCAAGACAATTCAAGTTTGTCGGGATGATGTGATAGCGTGTTATCTTTCAGTAAAACGGACTATGAAAGAAAGATTGGGGAATTCAAAATGACAAAAATATATAAGAAAAGTGAGATTACTTTTGCAATCCTGTGGATAGTTGCTTATGTTGTTCTGAGCAGTTTGGCAGATCAGTTTTCAGAGAACATTGGCATTACAAAATCTATAACAGCTGTGCTTCACATAGCAATGTCTTTGATTTTGTTTTTCTGGATTCAAAAAAATAAACTTGGTGAAAAATACGGGTTTTGTAGATTATCTATTCCAGCAAAACGGTTTCTGTTTTATATACCGCTTATTATAATTGCATCGACAGCCTTTTGGGGCGGAATAAAATTGCAATATGACATATTGGAATCTCTGTTTTATTTCATCAGCATGCTCTGCGTAGGGTTTCTTGAAGAAGTTATTTTCCGTGGACTATTATTCAGGGCAATGGAGAAGGACAATCTTAAGAGTGCAATTATTGTTTCTGCGCTGACATTTGGCTTGGGACATATTGTGAATCTTTTCAACGGAAGTGGAAAAGATTTGATTTCGTCCATGATTCAAATTGTATTTGCCGTTCTGGTCGGATTTGTGCTGGTAATAATCTTTTATCATGGGAAGTCTATTGTACCATGTATTCTATTCCACTCTGCTAATAATGCGCTCAAAGTTTTTTCTGCAAATGGGATGAGTAATCCTCTGACAGAAAGGGTAATCAACTTAGTGTTGATTATTGCTGTTTTGGGAGGGTATCTATTCTATCTGGTTAAAGAATTTGGAAATGGAAATAGCTTGGATGCGAACAATTAGGAATAAAATTGAAATTATAGATTTATGACAGTTATTATAGCAAATATATTATTCCAAATATATGTGGGGGCTAATGAAATGTACAGTTTTAGTACCAAGGGGATACATAGCAAGCGAATTAAAATAACAGCAAACGGAAGAAGGATTCCGCTGCTGATATTGAGACCCATAAATGAACCTTCAAATGCGCCGGGAGTTATGTGGATCCATGGTGGCGGATATATGACAGGAATGAAAGAGATGGCTTATATTGGACGGGCGGCGGATCTTGTGAGAAATCATGGCGCTGTAGTTATAGCTCCGGGGTATCATTTGTCGCTGTTTTATCCATATCCTACAGCTTTATATGATTGCTATGCCACACTATTGTATATTAAAGACCATGCTAAAGAACTTGGAATAAACCCAGACCAGATAATGGTTGGGGGAGAGAGTGCGGGAGGTGGATTAACTGCAGCCATCTCAATGCTGGCAAGAGATAAGGGCGAAGTAAAAGTTGCTTTTCAGATGCCGCTATATCCAATGATAGACAATTATGATACAGATAGTTCTAAAAATAATCATTCCAAGGTATGGAATACAAAAAGAAATCATCAGGCATGGGCGGTATACTTGAGGAAAGATGCAAAGAAAGATGTATCTCCTTATGCCGCGCCGGCAAGGCAAACAGATTATTCTAATCTTCCACCTGCGTATACATTTGTCTGTACAGCAGAGCCTTTTTATTTCGAAACTTTGAAGTATATTAATGATCTTAAGGCTGCAGGAGTGGAGGCTAAAGTCGATATTTACGAAGGAATGTATCATGCCTTTGACATGAACGAACCTAATAACCCGATAAGCAAAGAAGCTATAAAGAATTTTAATGAGGTGTTTGCTTATGCTAAGGAACACTATTTTGCTACACAGGAGCATTAACTTCTTTCAGGATAATCGGCGAAGTATATAGGGGATTGCATTATGGCTGACTTTACATGGTTTAAGGATTCTGTTCCTGACCAGTTATCGGTAAAACAGGTTTATGGAATAGCATTTTCAGCAGATAACCTGGTTGTCTTGAGGATTGAGGACGGAAAATACAAATTGACCGGTGGAAAGCCTGAAAATGCTGAAACTTTTGAAGAGACATTGAAACGGGAATATATTGAAGAATTAAATATTGAACTGGAAGATATTCATTATCTTGGGTATTTATTGGTGGAGGATAATTCGGATAAGTATGCTCAGGTAAGAATGATAGCGAAGATAAAAGATATTTATGAGAGTCATATTGATCCGGCTACAGGAAAAGTGTATGGGAGAGAGCTGGTAGCTGCTGATAGGGTAAAAGATTACCTTAAGTATTCTGATCGTGCAGGCAATGAAATGATTGATGATGCGGTACAACTTGCACAAGTAAGATATTTTCAAAAATAAAAGATAGTATATCTGCATGCTATTTTTAAAAGTATAGGGAAAGATTTGGGAGGATTATGGCAAATGAAAGATATAAGAACACGGCTTTAACAGGTGGTATGACTAGGATTATGATAAAGGTGATTAAAGATGGTTACGTATTATGATGATGGAACTATAAGAATTAGGAGCATGATCCCTGAAGATGCAAAAATCCTTTATGATACATATTTTTCGTATGGCTGGCATCCTTCCGTAGATGCATATGAAAAGTATTATAAAGAACAGGAGGATGGTAAAAGATTTGTTTTTATCGCAGAGTATGATGGCAGAGTCTCCGGGCAATGTACTCTGGTTCTGAATCCTACAGAAGGTCCTTGGGGAAATCAAGGCTATCCTGAAATTGAAGATCTGACAGTTTTCTTTGATGTTCATAATAAAGGTATTGGAAATAGGCTTTTGGATGCTGTTGAAAAAGAGGCGTCAAAAGTTTCCGATAAAGTTTACTTGGCAGTTGGGGTTCATTCTGGATATGGACCAGCCCAGAGGATGTATGTAAAAAGAGGTTACAATTTTGATGGCAGCGGAGTTTGGTATAAAGGGAAACAATTAGAACAGTATGCCCCCTGCATCAATGATGATGATCTTTTACTTTATTTGGCTAAAGATGTTTAAATTCAAAATTTATCGAGCAATTAAATTCCAGGAATATGAACAATAGGAGCTGGTGCAAAACTGCCTATATATAGACTGTTGCGAATAGTGGCAGTTCAATTTGTGACCGAAGTTCTGCCTATATTTCGGGTATTACCACTAGAGGCAGTTGATTTTTCGTAGGGCAAACTGCCTTTATGCCGGGAGTGGCATTTTGTAGCAGTAAATTGCTGCCCCAAAATAATGCCTATATTGTGGGTGGGCTGGATATGGGCAGAACCGCTATTGATAATTGCAATGCCTATATTAGCTGAGGGTTGAATAGTGGCAGAATGACTAGAGATAAAAACACTGCTTCTATTGGGGATGTCCATGATATAGGCAGTAGATCTAGATATTCGATTATATTGGAAAATAATTGATTTATGCCTTGGAGATACAATGCTTTTATATCATTATTTTGATAAGAAAACAGGTCCATTTCGGAATCTGTCGGATCTAAGCGAAGAAGAAGCCAAAAAGTTGCTTCTGACTATAAAGGCTGAAAAGCCTGAAACCATGTGCGCCAAAAGGCAAGACAGTTACATTGCGGATAGAAGGCGGTTCGAAGAGATACTAAGAACCGAGTTCCGGAAAAAGGGCGGAAAGATCGAACGGGAAGCCCCTCATTATCTGGTGATTGGTGAATGTCCGTGGTTACAGAGTTGGTTCGAAGACTGTGATCATATAGTGATAGATACAGCAGACTTGGATCTGAGCACAGTTTCTTTTACCTATGGAGATTCTCATCCGACATTCAGTGACCGGGTCAATGATGGAAAAGAGTACAGAAAGAAGCTCTACACATATGACGAGATAATAGGCGTGATTAAAAAATATGGTCTTCCCCAAGACTGGAACCCAGATGGGGAATATGGTCCTGAGAGATATGTCGAAGCTCATGTGTGGAGTGATAGAGGGATAAAAAAATAAACTGTAGATTATTACGGAGGTGCGTGTGTGGGCATTAATCATTTGGCTTGTAATAATGGTTCCAGTAAGTGCATTACTTACAGGACTTGGAATCTTTGCCTGGAAAAGGCAGAAACCCATGTGGTTTTGGGCGGGGCAGACAGTTGAAGAAGATGAGATAGCCGATGTAAAGGCATACAACAGAGCTAACGGCATAATGTGGATTGTATTTTCTTTACTTATGTGGATTTCTACGTTTTTGGCATTCTCCAGCATGAAGCTGGCAGGGATAGTAATGCTAGTTGGATGTATCCTCTGCGTGCCTGTACTGCCTTTTGTTTATAGCAGAATATATAAGAGGTACAAGAAGAATGTATGATGAAGAAATAATAGAAACGAATGGCATGATAATCAATGACGCAATAGATTATATTAGTGAGTTGTTCGCAGGTAATTCTGATGGGCATGGAGCAGATCATACGATGCGTGTATATCACAATGTGCATATACTCTTGGAAGCGTACCCCGAAGCAGATAGTTTTGTTGTATCTTTAGCGGCATTGTTACATGACGCTGATGATCATAAGCTTTTCGATACAGAAAATAATATGAATGCCAGGTCATTTATGGAACGCAAAGGTCTGTCTCTAGAAACGATAGAACAGATTTGCAGAACAATAAATTCTGTGTCATTTAGTCATAACAGAGGGAAAAGCCCTGAAACTCTGGAGGGAAAGATTGTTCAGGATGCAGACAGACTTGATGCAATTGGAGCAATAGGAATAGCCAGAACATTTGCGTTTGGTGGAAAATCAGGAAGATCATTATCAGATTCTATAAAGCATTTTTACGATAAGCTTCTTCTGCTTAAGGATGAACTAAATACTGAAGTTGCCAAGGAAATTGCGCAAAAGAGACATGAGTATATGGCGGATTTTCTTGAGGAATATTATCTAGAAACTGGTTACAGATATGAAAATGCTGACAAATAAAGAGATTAAAGAAATCGCAATAAGACAATCCGCTGAAGATATGGGATGTAAAGCGGCGGATTTTTTATCTGAGAAAAATATAGTATGTAAGTTCTGCTTAGGAGAAAAGGCACGCAGGTATTATAAAGAACCAATCACCTGTAACTTTGTTTCTTATGGTAATAATGTTGTAGCTGCCACAATGGGCGAAGTGGAAGATCTGGTTTCTGAATACATAGAAAAATATGAGTTCTACCATCTTTTTGAGACTCCAAATATGCACTGGCTTGAGGAACGTCTTGCAGAGCGTGGGTACAAGATATGTTTTATGGCAGAGTACTACCTTCCTGATGTGGAGAGGATTCCCAATATACAATGTTTATATGAGACAAGAATACTTGGACAGGATGATTTCAAGAACTTATATCTACCGGAGTGGAGTAATGCGTTATGCAGTGATCGTAAAAATTTGGATGTTCTTGGAATTGGTGCTTATGATAGGGATAATCTGGTAGGATTTGCTGCATGTTCAGCTGATTGTGATGACATGTGGCAGATAGGGGTAGATGTTCTTCCTGAGTACAGGCAAAAGGGGATAGCATCCGCTCTTACAAGCAGGTTGGCAAAAGAAATACTTGGAAGAGGGAAAGTGCCATTCTACTGTTCTGCATGGTCTAATATCAGGTCGGCGAGAAATGCAGTGAAGAGTGGATTTGTTCCGACATGGGTCGAGATGACTATAAAACCAGCAAATATAGTTGATGAGATCAATTCTGAGGCGGGTAAATAAATGAATTTCAGAAAGGCAACACAGCTGAAAAACGAGTTCCGGATTATTCCGACTCAGTGATTTAAACATGATAAGCTTTGTATAATGTGCAGAAAGGATGTGTTTATGAGGAAATTTAAGGATTTGGCATTATCAATAGTTGCATTATTTGTTTCATATGGAGTTTACAGGTTAAGTGCTCACCTTCTTAGTTCGATAGACAATGAGTTTCTGGTGGACTTTCTGGTGCAGTTAGTCTTTGCGATTATGATTTTTTTGTCAGTTCTGGTGCTAAAGAAAACGTGGATTTATCGGCCGAATATGCGTAAGATGAAAGTCGGATGGACAGCCGCATTGGTATTGCTGCTTTCGTTTGCCGGTGCTGCCATTCAGGCTATTGATAAGATCCCGAGTATATCCGTTACAGGCGTTGATTTAGTTTTATTTTTGGCAAAAAATCTACTAATTGGATTC
The DNA here is from genome assembly GCF_900115735.1 of Butyrivibrio proteoclasticus. Taxonomy (GTDB): domain Bacteria; phylum Bacillota; class Clostridia; order Lachnospirales; family Lachnospiraceae; genus Butyrivibrio; species Butyrivibrio proteoclasticus_B. Next base: position 22,743 of record NZ_FOXO01000039.1, on the reverse strand, counting down.
TGTGAAGAATCTCTTTTCCGCGGACTTATCCAGAATTCTTTTCATGATATTTTCGGGGAGGATGACACGCCACATGTATTTCTGGGTGTGATATGTGGGGCATTCTGCTTCGGTGCCATGCATCTTACCAATGCTCTAAAGCCGGAAGTTAGCTTCAGCGGAGCCGCTGCGCAGGCTATGTTTACATTTTGCACTGGGATTCTGCTTGCCACTGTCTATTTCAGAACAGGCAAGAATCTATGGATTGTAGCATTCCTGCACGGAATTAATGACGTCTTTGCTTACATTGCTGCAGGCAGATTAAGCGGGGTAAATGCAGGAGAGGCAGTAGTTTCTTCCACATCGTCGTTAGCGACCGGCAATGTATTTTTGCAGGTGCTTGTCACTTTCTGTCTATTCTCGGCTATATCCCTGTTCCTGCTTAGGCCTAAAAAGCTTAGGCAATTACAGGAACTCTAAGTATGCTTTTTGCGATTGCTTTATCACTGAATATACACGACAGCAGTTTTTCTAAATGCAGATATTATTCTGATGATAGAACTGTAAATAAGTCCAAAGCAGTATGACATCTTGAACTAAATTCCAGAAATCCGCATATACTGCGGATTTCGTGAGAATATGAGTGAAGAGTCAACCAAGCCTCATCGACGAAGTCGATTTAAATTGGCTTGGTTGATGCATTCTTGAATTGTTGATTCAAGAATGCATACATAAACTACAACAGAAGTGGACCTGACAAATATTATGCAAAAAAATGCCAGCGCAAGATTGAGAATACCATGGCTGATGGATAGTCTCCAGGAGGCGCTGTGCATTTTTTTGGCATCAAGCCCTCTTAAGATTGTTACAGCTGCGCTAAATCCATTGATGACGACAAGGTACAACACCAGATACAGTTTTGGAATGTCCGAGAGTGACAATGTGAAAAGACCAAAATCAAACACTATCAGGCCATAAAAATTCAAAATTGCCCCTCTGCTTCAGAGGGTGATTTCTTTTTTATTAAAATTATCTAAAACCTGTGTGATTTTGTGCGAAATGTGATAAAAATAAAATGTAAGTGCAATCTTTAGCGAAGAGTACAAAGAGCTCTATAAACGAGGGTGAACAGATTGATAAAAAAATAGAAAAACAAGCGTAATATTAAGTGGAGGTGTGTGTTGCTTCAGGAAAATCAGACTATAAAAAGAGTAGACATGATACACTGTGCATTATGTGCCGATGCACCTTGTAATGATGCTTGTAATGAGATAGAACCATCAGACATCCTTAGAAGTATTTGGTTTAAGAACGAACAGACAGCAGCACAAAGAATGCCGGAAAAGAATCCATGTATTACCTGTCCGGCACCTTGCGAGAAATTATGTGTTCGCTCAGGGAAAGTAGAAATCAGAGATATTATGAATCGCATGTATTCTCAGGTAAAAAAAGAATGCGAAACGCCTATCCCAAATAATGAAGATGCTCTGAAATGTGATATTTGCGGAATCCCTCTGGAGAATCCATTTCTTTTATCATCCTCTGTTGTGGCAAGCACCTATGAAATGTGTGCAAATGCATTTGAAGCAGGCTGGGCAGGCGTGTGCTTTAAGACAATATGCTCACTTGATATACACGAGGCATCTCCACGTTTTTCAGCGATTACCGGCAATGATGGCAGCATCGTCGGATTTAAAAATATAGAACAGCTTTCTGATCACAGTGTCGCTGAAAACATGGAAATCTTTAGAAGATTAAAGGAGAATTACCCTTCTAAATTTATACTTGCATCAATAATGGGGCAAAATGAAGATGAGTGGGGCGAGCTTGCACGACTTTGCGAGGAAAACGGAGCAGATGCCATAGAACTTAATTTTTCCTGTCCTAACATGGCAGAGGGCGGGCTTGGAAGTGACATTGGACAGGTCCCAGAGCTGGTGGAAAGATTTACCAGAGCAGCTAAAAATGCAACCAATATACCGGTTCTGGCAAAACTCACTCCCAATGTAGCTTCCATGAGTCCTGCGGCTGAGGCCGCTAAGAGAGGTGGAGCAGATGGCATAGCGGCAATTAATACTATTAAGTCTATAACAGGCTTAAATATTCATACTTACGTTGCAGCTCCGGCAGTTCATGGACATAGCGCTGTGGGAGGCTATAGTGGCAATGCAGTCAAGCCTATCGCTTTAAGATTTATATCAGAACTTGGACTGAATCCGGCTCTTAATGGAATGCATATTTCTGCCATGGGCGGCGTTGAGACCTGGCAGGATGCTTTGGAGTTCATGCTTTTGGGCGGAGAATCTGTGCAGGTCACTACCGCAGTAATGCAATATGGTTATAGAATCATAGACGACCTTAAAGCCGGGCTCAATATGTATCTTGCTGAGAAGGGCTATAGAAGCGTTAAGGAAGTTATAGGCCTTGGACTTGATACATTAAGTAGTACGACAGATACCCTTGAAAGGGATACAGTCATATTCCCGAGATTTATCAAAGAACGATGTATTGGATGTGGAAGGTGCATGATTTCATGTAAAGATGGAGGGCATCAGGCAATTAAGCTTGATGAAAACAGACGTCCAGTACTTAACGGAAAAAAATGTGTTGGCTGTCACCTTTGCCTGCTGGTTTGTCCTCAAAAAGCAATCGCACCAGGTATAAAACGTGTTCATAGTTATCACTAATAGCAGCTCCGGCATTGGTGCATGTCACTTTGTATATAATATCTATGATCAGGCTGCTGCATTTGAGGCAGATGTATATGCAAGAATTAGTGGAAAATATAGATGAATTGGCTAACGAACTGGAGAAGGCGATAAGTATCGCAACCACACCGCCCTATGGGCCGGTGCTAATCGACATTCCACTGGATATACAGAAAGAGGAATTAAATAAGTCATATAAGAGTGACGTAGAAATAAGAGTAACAGACGATTTTGATTATCAAATTGAAAATGTTTTAGTTGAAATTCAGCGGTCAAATAAACCGATTATAGTTGCAGGTGGAGGTATAAGGCAAGGGAATGCTTATGAGGAATTAAGCAGATTGGTTGATTATACTGGAATTCCGGTAGTCAGAACACTTGCAGGTCTTGAAAAAAATCAAAGGCTCTACTTTGCAGAATGCTCATTATCATTAGAATCTTTTTTTTTTCAATATTTCAGCTTCAATGAGCTTATTTACATAAGCATTTATGGACTCTACACCACGTTCGTGGAGTAGTTCGATGATGCCTTTCCTCAATATGATCAGAATTGTACGTAAACTCGATTTTGCTGAAAACGTAAAAATATTTATAAACAGTAAATACTATGATGTAATAGTAAAAAATCGTAACAAAGCGTAAATCAATCATGCAAATAGTAAAAGGAGACAAATGACAGTAAGAATTGATCCATTCACATTAACACCGGGAGTGGCTGGTAAACCATATATCGATATGGGAATAGCTGAAGAAATCATAGCTAATTTCAAGAGTGATGAGTCTTTTAAGTATGTTTACAAGATCACAGGGCTAAGAGGCTCTGGAAAATCTGTTGAATATAGCAAGATTTTACAGACTTTCGAAAAAGAAAAGCATTGGCTTGTTTATCCGCTCTCAGCAGAGGGAAGCGGTGTTGCAACACTTATTTCGTATTTGAGCAGAGAAAATTTCATAGAGAGTAAGAAAGTCAAAACATCTATTGGAGCTAATGCCTCTGCAGAAGGTAAAATTCCGGTCATATCCGGAAAAGGAAGTGTCGATGTTACAAAAAACTATGAGGATAATGACAACTATTATGATGCAGAGGTCATGCTTGCAAGTATGATTGAGGCTGCAAATAAGAAAAAGTATAAAATTCTGATCATGATAGATGATATATCGAAAACAAGAAGCATGGTAGAACTCCTATCTATAATAGGCACCATGTTTAACAGAGGTCGGCAAGTATACTTGGTTGTAAGCGGTCTTTCTAAGAATATAGAGGATTTTACTGCCGACCAAAAGCTTTCGAAAAGCTTGTCATTTTTTAGAAGAGGTGACACAAGAGAAATTGGAGCATTGGATAAGTTTGACATCGTGAATAAGTATGAGACATTCCTGGATATTGATGCTCCAGAGGCAAAGAAGCTTTATGACCTCACTTTAGGATATGCATATGCATATCAGATTCTTGGCTCCTTATATTTTAATAAGAAAAAATCAGAGACAATAGAAGATCTTATCCCCGATTATGAAAGACTTCTTTTTAAGACCTATGATCTTGATTGGCCAAAATTATCTGATGGGGAGCAGGACTTTATAAGAAGCTATTATAAAGGTAAGACAGGTCAGGCAAAAGACACCAAGGCAAACATGAAGAATTCTGCATCATACAATGTTTACAGGGATCGTCTTATAGACAAACATTTTTTTACTGCAAACAAAAGGGGTTATCTTGAACCAAGATTGCCGAGATTCAATCGTTATATAGAAATATGGTGTGACAATTGAGCGTTTTCTACTGATTCTGACAGTGGAAAATGAGTATTCATTCAGGGGAATTACAAGCTGTTATAACGGGAGAAGAGTTGTTCAAATAACATTTGCGATTGCTTTATTACTGAATATACACGACAGCAGTTTTTCTAAATGCAGATATTATTCTGATGATAGAACTGTAAATAAGTCCAAAGCAGTATACATAAACTACAACAGAAGTGGACCTGACAAATATTATGCAAAAAAATGCCAGCGCAAGATTGAGAATACCATGGCTGATGGATAGTCTCCAAGAGGCGCTGTGCATTTTTTTGGCATCAAGCCCTCTTAAGATTGTTACAGCTGCGCTAAATCCATTGATGACGACAAGGTACAACACCAGATACAGTTTTGGAATGTCCGAGAGTGACAATGTGAAAAGACCAAAATCAAACACTATCAGGCCATAAAAAAGGATTCCTTTTCCGCCTACCATATGTCTCGCCATTGTAAAATAGTAGATGAGGTATTTAAGTCCCATGGTGACAAGAGCAATACTGAGGATTAAAGCCATGGTAATCAGGCCGTCGTCCGGCTCAACTATCATATATATACTGGCAAGAATAGTTACGATAGCCACAAATATACTTCTAATCTTTTGCATTCTAGTCATGCTTTTCACCTCCGGAAGTAGCAGCATCTACCAGCTTTTTGAAATCTTTTATACCCACAAAACCTTTCTCTGCAAAATCTGCAGAAAAGCCAGCCAGCATGTTACCTGATTTATAAATCTTATTGGTGACCATGCTCTTTTGTCGCAGCGCAGCCACAAAAAATCTACCAAGAACAGTATTGTCTTTAGCTTCTTTTCTGGCTGCCAGGTACTCATCTTTATATCTGTAGACATCAAAATCATCAATTATATTGCCGGAAATTTTTTCACCTAAAGCTTTCCAGTCAGCGCAGGAGTCAATCTGCCGTTTATTTATGATTTCTTTTATTTGAGCTTCATAAGGACTAACAATTTCAAAGTCGTAAGTATCTTTGTCAAAAGAGCTGATATTCCCCCTTAAATACCTCATGGCATAAACCATCTGACAAAAGGCATGATAGTAGTCAGATGGATTGTCTTTTACAATCTCCGTAAAATCCCCCCATGCAGGCAAATACTTATATTTGATAAAGCTATAATCCGGAAGATGCCCGGCTCTCCCGTGTCCCAGATTCATTATGGAATTCTCACTGGTCTGGAAAAGACTGTTAGTATATATGCTTCTGTTAAGATCATCCGGAGTTGACGTACTGTGCCGAAATGTTATTTTCTTTTCAAATTCTCCGGTATCACCGCTAAAAATCTCATAGAAATAATAGTCGGTATTATTGATGACAAGAGAGGGTGTCCCTGCAAAATTGCGGTGTGCCCAGGTATCGGCCAAAACGTGCATGGCTAGCCCTACTGACTCAAGAGACTTGCCTTTTGCAAGCTTTACAGTCTCCACCAACAGATCGCCATTTGGACCGCAGATAAGACGATATTTGTTTCTATATCCTCTAGTACACCATTTTTTTTCAGCATAAAGATCCTGAGGCAAAAAATGGAAGCTAGACCATATCCTGGTTATATCCTGAAGCCCCAGAAGGTCTGCACGAGCATTTATCAGCTCTACCTGTGACTGAGTTGTAGCTGAGGACAAAGGGGCTTTGATGCTTGTTAAAAAAGTTCTTGTACAACAATCAACAAATTGCGCAGAATACGCTATTTCACTGCTTTCTTCATGAGAATATCCTGCAATAATTGCTGCCAGGTAGGTAGCATAATAGTGAAAATCAAAGTTCATGGGCTGCCTCCTGTTTACTGATCATATTGGAAAGAATTCGGGATCTGATTGCGGAAAAAAACAGTGCCAGCAATACTCCTGCAGATGACAAATCTAAAAGAAACTCTGCGATCTGATCAATAGAATTGTTGATGTCATCTGTTAAACTAGCCTCATTAAAAGTTAAATCTCTGATTGAGAGAATCCCCAAATAGCAGGAATATATATATAAGAAGCCTGCTAAAAGTGCGATTATCAAATAAAGATATCTTTTTTTTCCTTTTTTAGCCTCTGCATTTGCACATTTGCCAACGTATAGACTAATAGAAAAAACCAATACCAAAAAAGCTAAAATTAAAAGGTACGTTATAAATGCTACTGTTTTAAGACTTACTTCTTCCTCTGAGACTCCTGAGTTAGTATAGATATCGCTGATCATTTCTGCGATAGAGTTCCTATTCGCGAAAAATGTCATTATGGTTTTTATAACTGACCATAACCCAAGGCCAATAGCGCCGGTCCCGCATAGAGAAAGACTATTTAAGCTACGTCTACGTTCTCTTTGTAAATCCATTCCAACTCTCCTGTATGTACATCTTTTAACGTTATTATATCAAACATTGCATTAAGGTGATATGTTTCCCCAAATAGGTATACGTATTAAAAAAATATAAATTTTTTCTATTAAACGTCAAAATATTACTCTTTTATCAGATAATTAATGTGTGCGTATTATTTACAGCAATGTGTAAGGAGAGTCTCAAGCATGGAAACTAGACAAAAGAAGATCATTAATCACAAAATTCTTAATGAACACTGGTTTATTGGATCCATATTGCTTATTATCTGGGGGTACCTTTTTACATACTTTATCTCAGTTATAGTGGCGGTAATTTTGGGAAATGTGATTCCGCTTCCGAAAGAAGAGATCATGTATATAGGGATGATACTTGGAGCATTATTGACTTTACTTGTTCATAAAAGGTGGTTTTATCCTGAGTATGAGGGTTCCCTAAAGACAAAAGATCTTAAAAGATGGATAATTACAGGCTTAATTATCCTTGTTATCGTGCTGCTTCCTGATATTATTACTTCGCTTATTCTAAAAACTAATTTGGGAGCACCGACTCTTCACTCTGTACTAATGGCAGGTGTTGCAGGAACTGTTGAAGAGACCGTTTTCAGAGGACTTCCTGTGTCATATCTGATGAGGCAAAATAAAAAGAAGTCACATATAATATGGATAGCAATAGTGACTTCTTTGATATTTGGATCAGTTCATGGTTTCAATTTTTTTGCCGGTGCTACACTTCTGGCGGCGCTTTTACAGGTTATTTCAGCCAGTGCGGCAGGTTTTTTGCTCTGTGCACTATTTATCAGGAGCGGAAGTTTACTTCCTTCAATGCTCATGCATACAATAAATGATGTTTATGCTTTTATGAATTTGGATCTGGTTTCTGAAGCTGGAGTAATGGAAGGCACTTTAAAAACCTCTGATATAGTTCTCAATATGATTCTATCTGTTTTACAGATCATTATTGCGATATATCTTTTACATCCATCGGCATGGGATGAAATTATGGAAACCTGGAACTGGAAATGGGGTAAAGAGAATTAAATCGTGATAAATATAATGCGCCGAACGAAAGTTCGGCGCATTGCTTTTAATTCCAGATTTCAGTTGGCTTTTTATTATTTTTGCTTCCCCATAGATAAACTATTATACAACTTACTATTATAAGTGCTATAGCTACTATTGTAGCTTCAACACCAAATCCTACGTTATATGCAAAACTATCCATGGCTGTAGATGCATCTAGTTTAAAGATTGAAACCGGCGATACGTTACCACTGTTTGGAAGCCCAAATATAATGTTCTGGGTGAAATTCCAGGCTGCGTGTGCTGCCATCGGCATCCATATTGAATCGCAATAATAAACCATAAGTGAATAGAGAAGTCCAACAAAAAAAATACTAAGAAGAGCAAGTGGAGACACTCCCGGATTAGCTGCATGCAGCAGTGAAAACAGCAGAGCATTTCCTACAACTGCTATAGCAGGATTTTTATATCCCCTTCTTAGCCTCTGATACAGAAAGCCCCTGCAAAGTAATTCTTCTGCGCTGGACTGAATAAATACAACTATAAAAAGTGGTATTACCTGCAATAGATTTAAGGAATCAAAATAAATATGGATATCTTTATGCAGCAAAGCCACCATAATGCAAAATGCATTTTGGGCAAAACCAATTAAAAGACCTAAAAGCAGGTATTTCACTGTATTTCCTTTGCAAAAAGGTGTTAAAGCCTTAATTACTGGTCTGTTTTTGGGGGTTAAGTAGCAATACAGTAAAGCTATAATCCAAACTCCCAGGAAGGTGAAATATTGTTGAAATATTGTTAGAAAATCGACATTGTTGTCGTTGATAATCGGTTTCATTAAAATTTTAGAGATTACGAGAACTCCCGTCTGCCCGACAAACATCGTCACAATTGTCACTATAAGCGGAATAAGAAAGAAATCATTCCATTTATACTGATCCGTGTGCAGGTTCTTAAAAAAGTTTTTCTGTTCGTTGTTGTTTTCTGCCATATTAAGGTCCTCTCTTTCAAGTGAATCATTCTATATATAATTGTAGCACATAATACCGTTAAAATATTAAGTGGAGGTGTGTGTTGCTTCAGGAAAATCAGACTATAAAAAGAGTTCATTTTTCTTTGGAGAAAGTTATCATCCATAGCATTAGAAATATGAGACCAAAACCTGCAGCGTCATACACAGTAAACTTGCTTCCTAGCACAAAAGTTGAAAGTAGCGCTGCAGTTATTGGTTCTGCAAAGCTATAAAGAATTGCTTTTTGAGGACCAATTTTGGACACACCGCTTATATAGAGGGTGAATGCGCAGACATTTCCTACTATTACAACAAAAGCAATTCCAAACAAACCATAAATGTTTGGAACGTAATGAATTGTCCATATTTTGAAAGCAAATCCCAAAAGTATGCCGCCAAATAAGAATGACCATCCTTGTGCAACGATGACAGGGATTTCTTTTGTTATCTTGGGAGCCAGAACGTTGTAGATCATTACGCAGAACGCACTGCCAACTCCAGCGATCAGCGCAGAAACCGGCATTGATAAATGTGCTATATCCCCATGAGTTGTCAAAAGAAATACACCTGAAATTGCAAGCGCAATAGATATGATTTCAGATATCTTTGGCCATCTTTTTAGATGAAGACAGGTAAAAAGAAGTATGAAAATTGGAGCCAGGTCCTGCATGATTGTTCCTATGGCAGCATTGGAGAGTTCGATAGTAAGGAAATACAGGAACTGGCAGGTACTTACGCCTAGTATTCCATAAACAAGCATCCAAAAAGACATTTCTTTTGTCTTCCAGGGCTTGATCACAGTGTCTTTATGCCTGATCATGCAATATGCAAGAATCAAAATTCCCGAAAGACCAAGTCTTATTGGTACAAGCCACCTACTGTCCATATTTTGGACGTCGAAGAGATACTGTCCCATTGTTCCTGACAGTCCCCAGCAAGCTGCTCCTAATATAGTAAAAAGAATTCCCTTTATATTATTGTTCATGGCATTAAATCATCTATTCTTTCATTTAAAATAGCGCCTTGAAGAATGAAAGGCGCAGAGAATATAATAAAGAGAATAGCCAGAAAAGTAAAGAGCTGGCAATGTCCACAATTTGTTTGAAGATATGAGAGGTTAGAGCATAATGCGTAGAAATAGATTATTATTAAAACAAGCTCTGATAGCATTTGCTATCAGAGCTAATATTTTAAGCAGCTTTGCGAGAATGTGGAGTAATTGTGTAAGGCTTATGTAAGATGAATCCGTGGAGCTTTTTCAATAGTATTGCGGATGGAACACCTAAAGCAAATACGACAAGCACATATACCAAAACGTATTTAATATGGTGTGGAGAAGGTACTCCGCCGTCAAACTGCCAGCCAAATAACTCTACATAAAGGCCGTGTATAAGATAGAATTCCAGAGTTATCGTTCCCATGAACTTAAGGAATTTGTTTCCAAAAGCGACTTTCATATTTATAAGCAGAACAGTGAAGACAAATTCTGTTGTCAAAAATACCTGAGATAGAAGGCTTACTCTTCTTCTAAAAACAGTGTCGGGAGCTCCCCAGTTGTCTCCATAGTAACCAAATATATTACAGATAAATCCGGAATAAATATATAGCGGGTAAAAGAGCAGAAGTGCTGCAACAAGATATACCCAGTAGTGTTTTTTCAGGTGAGGGATTATCTTATCTTCAAATTTGGCAAAGATAATTCCTACAGGGAACAAGAATACGCAGTTGTACCACCATTCGCCCCTTATCCAATAGTCATTGTGGTCAATTCTGGTGCCAAGCAGCATGTAAAATACCACAAATGCAGTGGTTGCGAGAACTGCGAGCCCATCCTTTTTTATGAATTTAAAAGAAAAATAGAAAGCCAGATAAAAGAACGGCAAAACTATTACATACCAGGTATTCGGATTGCAGAGCTGTATGCTTGTAAGGTAAAGAATTACCTGCTTGGCATCCATTTTTTCTCCGACAAGGAGCCTTGCAATAAAAAAGATCACAGTGGTTGTGTAAAGCGCCAGAACAACAGGCAGAATACGCTTTTTTATGAAGCCGTCAAGATAGTTTTCCTTGGTGTGATAGCTCTTGTAGACTCCATAACCGTTGAAAAAGAGGAATATAGATACCAAGAGATATCCAATAGGCACGAACATGTCAAGACCGTGAACTATGCGCGTTTGCGGCTGTATCCAGGACGCACAGGTTTTCTGCGCGATGTGATGGAGCATGATGCATATTGCCAGAAATCCCTGAATGGCCTTTGTCTGCTCCAGAGACAGAAAACCATCGTTGAATCTTTTTCCTGAAAATTTTGCTCCCCATAGCAAAATAACAGGTAGTGCTACGTAAACTAAATAAATTGCTTGTTTCATACTATACCTCCAATAATAAATACTAACCCCATTTAATAGTAGTCTTTTGCCAAAAATCCCGCTAATCAGATGTATTTAAGCACTGTTCATAAATTGCGATTTTTATGGTCCCCGTCCCCAAGAGACACAGGACAAATATTCTGTTAAAATAAATATGAACAAATTATCGATATTACAAACATACAACAAATTGACGAGACAAAAGAACCGTCCCTGTGACCTAGGAGGTGCACCATGCTTAAAGATTTCGTTAAACCTGATTATTCAGATGCAGATGAACTGAAAATGCGTATCAAAGAGGAGCGAGCCCATCTGACTGCTTCACAGATGAAGATAAAAGAGGCAGGCCTTCCTGTTATGGTCATTTTTGAAGGCTGGAATGCAGCAGGGAAAGGGGCTCTGATCGGTAAAGTTATAAGGAATATCGATCCCAGATTTTTCAGGGTTGCTACCATGGATAGGCAGCCAAGTGATGAGGAAAAGAGATATCCATTCCTTTACAGGTTCATAAAGGAAATTCCCGAAGCAGGCAAATTCAGATTTTATGATACCTGCTGGATGAATGAGGTAGTAAGCGGAGTAATTGATGGAAAGCTTGGCGAAGAAGAATATAAAAAGAAAGTCCATTCGATAAATGTTTTCGAGAGGCAGCTTTGTGATAATGGATATCTTGTTATGAAGTTCTTTTTCCATATCTCTAAAAAAGAACAGAAAAAGCGCCTGGATAATCTTCTTGATAGCAAGGACACAAAGTGGAGAGTTGACGATGAAGATATAAGACAGAACAAGAATTATGATGACTGCCTTGATGTGTTTGAGCGATACCTTGAAGATACCAATGAATCCAGAACTCCATGGTACATTATTGATGCTACGGACAAGAAAGTGGCTGAGTTTGAGGTTTTGAGATTCTTGAATCAGGGAATAGATATTGCTCTGACTAATCAGAGGATGAATGTGCCTATCCTTCAGAATACTTTCCCGATGGAGAAAATGAAAAAGCTATCTGATATTTCCCTTGATGACAAGGTTCTGACTGATGAGGAGTATGATGAGGAGCTTGAAAAACTCCAGAAGGAGTTAAGAGACCTTGGAAATAAGGTTTACAGAAAGAAAATCCCTGTCATTATTGCTTATGAGGGCTGGGATGCGGCAGGAAAAGGCGGAAATATAAAGAGAATTACTGAAGCCCTGGATCCGAGGGATTACGTGGTTGAGCCAATTGCAAGTCCGGAGCCCCATGAGAAAGCAAGGCACTATCTCTGGAGATTCTGGACTAGACTTCCTAAGACCGGGCACATTACCGTTTTTGACAGGACTTGGTATGGACGAGTAATGGTTGAGAGGCTTGAGGGCTTTTGCTCTGAGAATGACTGGAAAAGAGCTTACAATGAGATCAATGAATTTGAAAAAGAGCTTTCTGACTGGGGAGCAGTGATCATCAAATTCTGGGTGCAGATAGACAAGGATACTCAGCTGGAGCGTTTCACTGACAGACAGAATACACTTGAAAAACAGTGGAAGATCACCGATGAAGACTGGAGAAATCGTGACAAATGGGATCTTTATGAGACTGCGATCGATGAGATGATAGAAAAGACCAGCACAGCATTTGCGCCATGGTATGTTCTTGAGTCAGTTGATAAAAAGTATGCAAGAATAAAGGCTCTTAAGATTGTAATCGAACAAATTAAAAAACGCTTGTAATTAAAAGGACTGCACATTTTTCTCCGTTTGAGAATGATGTGCAGCCTTTTTTTCTACAAAATTTTTGAAGTAAAAAGTCAATTTACCAGATACGATAATTTCCTGACAAAGCCAGAAATGCAAACATATACAGACAGTTGTCGTAATATCTGCGGACACCCTTTCTAAGGGGCTGATTCCAGAACCAGTCTACCCATTTTTTAGCAATTTCAAAATCACTATCTTTTTCTTCACTATATGGCACAGTAAGTGCGCCCTGAGCGATTGTAGCAAGTAAGCCTACAGGATGAAGAACGCATTTTTCGACCGGAGTTCCATCGACTTTGTAAGTACATCTGCCTGCTTCAAGGGCAGTGCCGAAAAATTTCATCATGCGAAGTGGGGCAGAGAGCTGCCCTTCATCATCGCCAAACCACACCGCATCAAGGCCGATATTTGCTGCGGTTCTGTATGCATCGCTAAAGAAATTACCATAATATCCCCATGGAAGCTCCTCATCCAGCGGAGTGCCATCGAAATTAGCATATTCTGAGCTAAGTCCGGTAACAGGATGGCATGCCTTTGCAAGGTACTTCCTGCTGACTTCTGCAGCTTTTTTAAAGAATTCTCTGTCCTCTTCATATGCCCATAGTGAAAAGAGCTCATAAAAGTGCGGAAGATGGTAGGATGGATCTGTGAAAGGACTGCCAGGAACAAACAAAATCTGGTGATTTTCTTTATTCCACATGGTAGTTCCCGGTCTTCCGTTTTCACCCTTATGAAGGCATGCTCTTAACAAATTTTTTGCTTCCCTGGAATATTCAAAGATACCTTCGCCGTCTCCCCATCTGTGAGAAGCAAAGAAAAGAGCCATGGCAAAAAATTCTTCTCCATCAGGGGCGGGACCATAGGCATTTTTGGTGCCGTCTGTCTGGCATGACCAGGCAAAATACCCTTCGTTTTCGCCATCTTCCATGTACATATATGTTTTTGACCATTTCCAGATGCGGTCAAATTCTTCCTTCATATCAAGCTGCACACATATCATCATGCCATAAGACATTCCCTCTGTCCTGGCATCGTTATTTCCGGTATCTGTAAGATAGCCTGTGTTATCTTTTGACTCATGATAAATTCTCTCTTCTTCATCGTAGAAAAAAGTGTTTACGATTTCTTTTAACTTATCTTCAATTTCCCTATCTGTTTTCCCTATCTCTTTAAAAATATTTCTGTATATTCCGCTGTCAAATGCCCCCATTTATGTCCTCCTAAAAATATAAGTCTTACGCTATTTTGTATTATCTTATACAAAGCATCCCAAAGGCTTATCTGTTATTGCTCAATTATTCTCAAATAATAATGTAAGTTACGGGAACTAAGCATAATATATTTTATTTGATATAAAAAATGACTATAATTAGTACATGGTCGTTTATAAGGGGGAAGTCGTACATATTGGGGGATTTTATGAGATCAGAAGCAGATATCATGAAAAAGCTAAACGATGAGATAGATAGTTACCTTACATGTCCTAAGTTCACTGTGGAAGAGCATGCTCACAATGTCACAATGCTGGCGTGGGTTCTTGATATATCTGATGAGCACTTGAGTGAGATGATAAAAGAATCAGAGGCATCTTTTGGTGGACCAATGGATAGGTCTGATTATTATGCTGAAGAGTAGACATTTAGAAGAATAAAAAAAAGTTGCGATTAGGTCAGGGTTGCTCAAATAAAAAATAGAAGAGGGGAAAGACCATTTATATTAATTTATTAGAATGTGGTTTAAACAACATACATATCAAATACAGTTTATTATACTGATACCATCAAAACAAGGATTAAAGAGAGGTTTAAAGATGGTAAGGAAGATAATAAAGATTGATGAAGAAAAGTGTAATGGCTGTGGCATATGTGCAAGTGCCTGCCATGAAGGCGCTATTGATATTATCGATGGAAAGGCAAAGCTTGTCAGAGAGAACTTCTGCGATGGATTCGGCGATTGCTTGCCGGGCTGCCCTATGGGAGCAATTTCTTTTGAGGAAAGGGAAGCACCTGCCTACGATGAAGCGGCAGTAAAGGCAATGCATGAGAAAAAAGTATTGGTAAAAGATATAAATGAAATGCAACATGCTGAGGGACATGGATGTCCCGGATCAAGGTTTATGCAGCTTAAGAGCAGGATTCAGGTTGATGAGGATCCTGGAATGGATATGGTTTCAAGAATGAGCTTGCACCCCTCAAGGCTGATGCAATGGCCTTGCCAGATAAAGCTTTTACCAACACAGGCAGATTTTTATGATGGCGCAAAGCTCCTTATAGCTGCAGACTGCACAGCATACGCTTATGCAAATATGCATGAGGAATTCATGAAGGGAAAGGTTACAATGATAGGCTGTCCAAAGCTTGATGAAGGCGATTACACCGAGAAACTCACAGAAATTATCGCTAATAACGATATTGCAGGAGTAACAATAGTGAGAATGGAAGTGCCATGCTGCGGAGGACTCCAGAGAGCTGCTGAGAATGCCATAAGAAACAGTGGAAAATTCCTTCCCTGGCAGGTTGTTACAATTTCAAGAAATGGTGAGGTTATTGAGTAAATTATTCAATAAGCAGATATTCCTAGGAGTTTAAAAATAGAAAGTTTATACTGAAGTAAAAGAGAAATAAAAGGAGGCGCATTATGGCAGCACTTAATGAAAGAAAAGTAGCAGTAGTAGGTTGTGGATTTGTCGGCTCAGCATCAGCTTTTGCTCTTATGGAGAGCGGGCTATTTTCCGAAATGGTGCTGATTGATGTGAACAAAGAAAAAGCAGAAGGCGAGGCACTTGATATCAGTCACGGGCTTCCTTTTGCCAAACCTATGCAGATATATTCCGGTGATTACAAGGATGCTGGAGATGCTGCAGTTGTGGTTGTCACAGCAGGTGCCGGACAGAAACCGGGGGAGACCAGATTGGATCTTGTGAAAAAGAACGTAGGTATCTTCAAATCCATAATCCCAGAGATTGCAAAGTACAATAAAGAGGGAATTCTTTTGATAGTGGCAAATCCTGTGGATATACTTACCTACGCTGCGGCAAGACTCAGTGGTTTTCCTGAAAACAGAGTGTTTGGCTCAGGAACTGTTCTTGATACAGCCAGGTTTAAGTATCTTCTTGGCGAGCACCTAAGTGTAGACAGCCGTTCAGTACATGCTTTTATAATTGGTGAGCATGGAGACAGTGAGATTGCAGCCTGGAGCAGTGCAAATGTTTCAGGAATTCCAATCCATGATTTTTGTGAGATGAGAGGACATTTTGAACATGAAAAGTCTATGAAAGAGATAGCAGAGAATGTCAAGAACAGCGCCTATGAGATCATTGAAAAGAAGGGCGCAACATATTATGGAATTGCCATGAGTGTAAGGCGTATCTGCGAAGCAATCATACGAGATGAGAAATCGATACTTCCTATCTCCAGCATACAGCATGGTGAAAATGGCATTGATGGTGTGGCACTCAGTATGCCGGCTATAGTTGGAAGAAGAGGCGTTGAAGGTTCTGTGCCGATCAGACTAAACGAACAGGAAAAAGAAGCACTTCTTAAGTCTGCGGGAACATTAAAAGCTGTAATTGATGAATCTATTTAAAGAATATGGCACAATATATATGACCGAGCATTGTCAGTGAATTTAGCATTTATCAAAGAAATGATTGAAAAAATATAGAAGAAAGAGTAGTTTGAAATATAGAGGCATTGGCCTCTATATTTTTTTTATGAGAAATCGGGAGGAAAAGCCGTAAACAGCGCTATTTATGTAAGCAATAAAGCAAAATATAATGAGCAGATTGACGTACTAAAGGAATCATCAGAGCTCTACGATACAGTTAATAAGGCCCTCGATGAGCATTATTCATTCTTGTATGAAATTCGAGATATAAATGCCAAAGGCTATACTTCTTTTTAGAAGAAAGCACTTCTTATAGAATATGCACGCCTTGATAAAGAAAGTACTATTGCGTAATTAGAACTGTTTGGAAATGTCTAGAAATACAATAGGAGTGCATTGGAAATGCTTTTGGAAATGCCATGAGAGAAGTTATGACTCTGGTTCTGCCTCTATTCATATTATGGGTAAAAGAGGCAGTGAATATATGCGATGCAGATAGAGAATTTTGTTGTCATGTGGGATAAGTGATTGAGTTTTCGCCTGTTTATCCTACAATTCAGAACTTCAAATTCTTTAAATTGGGCGAGATGTAGGATAAACGTGCAGCTATTGGCAATCTTATCCCACTTTTCAAGCTTCCAGGAGCTTCAGACCAAGAAAAAAGTAGGATAAATGCTTCAATTTGATAGTATTTATCCCATTTTTCAAGATTTTAATGACTCAAAATACGAAAAAGTATGGGATAAAAATGCTAAAACAGAGGCGTTTATCCTACTCCAAAAAAATCCCAACTTTTTCAATTCAGTAAAAGATTCAATTTATAAGAATTGATTCATCATATTCAATTCATCAGATCCAGGTATAGTCTCCGCCAGTAACAGCTAAAGATAGAAGTGCATCCATGCGCTCAACTTCTTCTTTTCCCTCAACAACCTGCAAAAGCTTGGCTGTTTCTTTTACGACCGGCATTTCCTCATCAGGACCTATTTCCATGTCAGGCTCCTTGCCACAGTATGGGCAAACAATACTTGGGCCAACCTTTGTTGATAAGAATCTATTAGCACATTCGCTGCATTCATAGAATCCAGCAAGTGTAGTTCCCTCTGGTACGTAATACATATTTTTCCTCCTGTATATGAAAAGAATGCTTTTTCCTGATTGAGTATACCACAAATAGGGGAGCCAACAACTTGCAAAAGTTTAAATATAGTAAATGTTTCAGCACCTAAACCTGCCACAAAATAAACTCATTCGTATAATTAATCATCAAACAATTGAGGAGGGTAAAAATGAATACTTTGTTTAAAATCTTAATGATGATTAAATTACGAAATAGAAGATACATTACCTGTTCTTTTCACAGATGACCAAAGGTAAGGGGAGACATTCTCCCCTTTATTTTTTTTGCAGTGATATTTGATGAGAAAATTGCCCCAAAAATGTATGACATCTTATATAATTAGTACTGTTGATTGAAAATGACTACATTTTTAGGGGAATAAAGATGAA
The DNA here is from genome assembly GCF_900115735.1 of Butyrivibrio proteoclasticus. Lineage (GTDB taxonomy): Bacteria > Bacillota > Clostridia > Lachnospirales > Lachnospiraceae > Butyrivibrio > Butyrivibrio proteoclasticus_B. Next base: position 4,672 of record NZ_FOXO01000039.1, on the reverse strand, counting down.
AAAAGGAAAGATGGGAAAATTATTGAGCTGCGTTACTTGCGTGGCGTTGTTGATGGCGGGATGTTCTAATGCCGGTAAGCCTGTCGAGAAACAGAGCAGCACATTAGAAGAATCGCCACAAACGCTAAGTAGTGAAGAAGAGAATTCTTTTACTGATACTTCTGAAAACACTGAGTCTGAAACAGACTGGAAAGTGGCAATTAAAGATCTTCCTGATGATTTTATATTAGGAATGGATGCCTCTTCTGTTCTTGTAGAGGAGAACAGTGGTGTGAAATACCATGGATTTGACGGACAGGAGCAGGATGTATTCAAGACATTGTCAGAAGCTGGGATTAATTATATCCGGTTGCGCGTGTGGAATGATCCATATGATTCAGACGGAAACGGCTATGGTGGAGGTAACAATGATGTTCCTACAGCAATTGAGCTAGGAAAAAGAGCTACCAAATACGGAATGAAGGTTTGCATAGATTTCCATTATTCAGATTTCTGGGCAGATCCCAAAAGGCAGCATGCTCCTAAAGCTTGGGAGGGCATGGAACTTGAGGAAAAGAGCGAGGCACTCTATGAATTTACTAAAGACTCATTGAGTCAGATGCTTGATGCAGGTGTCGATGTAGGGATGGTTCAAATTGGAAATGAGATAAACTATGGAATGTCAGGGGAAACCAAACTGGAAAATGTCATTACTCTTCTTAAATCCGGAAGTAAGGCGGTCAGGGAAGTTTCTAAAGAATATGATAATGACATGAGCATAGTGGTCCACTATACGAGAATAACAGATAAAGCAGATGTCCTTGATCTTGTGTCTAAACTTGTTGATAATGACCTCGATTTTGACATGATTGGAATGTCTTATTATCCATTTTGGGATGGAAGCATGGAAAATATGAGCCGTGTTCTGGAATTGATACAAGAGCGATATGGAAAGAAGGCTTTTTTAGCTGAAACATCATATGCTTATACAAATGAAGATGGAGATGGATCCGGAAATAGTTTTAGTGCAAATGATGCAGTAGAGGGCTATGAAGTATCTGTTGATGGACAAGCATCTATTTTGTACGATATCTGTAAGCATGTAAATGAAGCTGGAGCCGCAGGAATATTCTACTGGGAAGGCACTTGGATTCCGGTAGGTCCTGCTTCTTCAGACAATTCGTCAATCTGGGAAAAATATGGCAGTGGTTGGGCCAGCAGCTTTGCTTCAGACTATGATCCTGAAGATGCCGGAAAATACTATGGTGGCTGTTCATGGGACAATCAGGCTATGTTTGATTTTGAAGGAAATCCGCTTGAATCACTGAAAGTGTTTAAGTATATGAGAGAATGATCAAGGTGAGAATGACAGTCAGCAGATGTATCATGAATAGGAGGAATATATGGAAAATTTCAAGTTTTACGCACCAACAGAGGTGATTTTTGGAAAAGATGTAGAGAACCAGACCGGCGAAACTGCATGTAAATACGGAAAGAAAGCACTTCTTGTATATGGTAAGGGAAGCGTTATAAAGAGCGGACTTCTTGGCAGAGTAGAAAAGTCTTTGGCCGATGCCGGCGTTGAATACAAAGAATTTGGAGGCGCTAAGCCAAATCCCACTTTGGCACATGCCGAAGAAGGTATAAAAGAGGCATTATCTTTTGGCGCTGACATGATAATCGGCATAGGCGGCGGAAGTGCCATAGATACGGCAAAGGCAATCGCACATGGAACTGCCAATTCCGATCAGGATTTGTGGTCATTATGGACAAGGAAGGTTCCGCTTACCAGATCTCTTCCGGTGGGCGCTGTCCTTACAATTGCAGCTGCAGGCAGTGAAATGAGCGATTCTGCGGTTTTAACCAATGAAAACCTTGGTAAGAAAGCCGGCATCAACACTGATTTTAACAGATGCAGGTTTGCAATTGTAAACCCTGCCCTTGGAATGACTCTCCCAAAGAATCAGCTGTCAGCCGGTGTCACAGACATAATGATGCACACAATGGAGAGATATTTTATTCCGGATATTCAGTGTGATATGACAGACGAGATCGCTGAGGGACTTCTACGCACAGTTATTAAGAATGGTAAGAAAATAGTGGAAGATCCGTCTGACTATAATGCTATGTGTGAAGTTTTCTGGGCATCAAGCCTTTCTCATAACAATCTTACGGAATGCGGAAGAGGAAAGGATTTTTCTGTTCATAAGCTGGGACATGCCCTTTCTGCCCGCTATGATGTGACACACGGTGATTCACTTTCTGCAGTCTGGGGTTCATGGGCAAAAGAACTGTATAAGGGTGCAGTGCCTCGTTTTGCAAGATTTGCCGAAAAGGTTTGGGGAATCTCTGAAAGCGACGATGAAAAGGCAGCTCTTTTAGGCATAGAAAAGACAGTAGATTTCTTTAAGAGTATTGGAATGCCTGTAAGTTTAAAAGACCTTGGAATAGATCCTTCCGATGCAGATCTGGAGGCTCTATCTCTTGACGCAACCATGCAGGGAACAGTAAAGCTTTCAAGAATAAGGCCACTTGATGCAAACGATGTTAAAAAAATCTACGAAGCCGCTAGGGAATGATCATACGGAAGGAAACTAAAGTCAATTTATGTGCCCGATTATCCAATCTTTCGTATAAAGTATTGTGATTCATATAATGAATAATTACTGAAGGGGATATTATGGATAACAATGTAAAAATGGTTCCAGCGATCTGTACACAGTGTGGCGGAACAGTCGAGGTTGATAAGACGAAAGAGGAAGCAAAGTGCCCTTTTTGCGGGACTTCTTTTGTGATTGAAAAGGCCATAAACAATTACAATGTGAAATATGCAACTATTGAGCATGCTGATAATGTGAATATCGATGTTACCGGAGCTGTTAAGGAAGTTCTTGATTTTGCGGGCACTCAGATGAGTGAGTCCAGAAAGGTAAGATCGGAACAAAGAAAGATAGATTCTGAGCTGCACAGCAAGAATACCATTGCATTTTTTAAGCTCTACGGCTTTATGTTTGCAGGGATGCTTGTTTTTGGACTAATAGCATTCATAATAATGCAGTTTACCGGGAATACCGGTGGTGATGAACAGGGTGAAGAAGCCGGAACATCTGTTATCGAGTGCCAGGTTAAAGAGGGAGCTCTTTTTACTGATATAGACATAAGCGATGATCTCGAATGGAAATACCAGGATTTTGACAGCTATGGGGTGTCTCTTTCTTCTGAAGACAGCTATGTAAACAGTTATCATAGCTGCATAGTTCCAAATAACACTTTTGATGAAGGCGTGGGATATGCAATTACGGCTGGGTTTGACAGAATTGCCATGGCCAGCGATCCTTCATACTATAGCGTTGTGAAGGTATACATAGAAGACTATCAGATTGTAAATGCCGATGATCCGGTTATTGTCGAAAGTTTATCTGAATACAGTTACGAGTAATGAAATTTTTGAGAGCATTTAAGCAAGGGATTTTTTCTTCTTGCCTAAATGCTCTTTTTGCATATGCGTAAGTGCTTTGGATTCGTACGCCACCATTGACTGAGCCTGAGGAAAACGCCTTGGTCTGGGAGCCGACGGTGAGGATGAGGGGAACAGTTAATTTTATACTCACCGTCGGATTCAGCATTGTAGCGTTTCCCTCAGAACCCGTCAATGGCAAGCACCTGGCGGTGTGGCTTGTTTAAGGTGGCTCAGGATCCAATTCCGAGAACAGTAGGGGCTACTTTCAAGAAAACGCAGGCGTGCCAGTTTTCGCATGCAGCATGTTGCATACGAAAGTGAGGCTAAAGGAAGTTTGTATGTGCCCACTATATGGGTAGTAGTTTAATAGCTTTTATCGCGGACGAATGGGCACATACGGTAATTATCCGTCCATAGCCACCCTTTTAACGGGTGGCCAGAGGCTTGAAATCAGCCTATATGCCCATTTGAGCGCTCGTGAGGTGTGGCTGGACTCGCAAAAAGCTGCTATATGCCCAGAATAACTATCTCCATTAAATATGGACTGTTATACGGACGGAATGATATGGATTGAATGAGCATAATGATCCATACAAATGTTTAAGAATTGCAATATATTAGGTAGGATTGAAGGGAAATCGTAATATGAAAGCGTGAGCAGCAATTTACAAGCAATTGATGTCTTTTATATATGGGATTATAGCGGGATTAACTGAGCTGTAGGATAAGATTGAGAAAACTGTAATATCTATCCCATTCTATACAAGTCGATTTTCATAGGCGTGGGATAAAACCTGAAATTCTATCGAAGTTATCCCACATTTTCAGCCTTCTGAACACTGCGATTTACCTGAAAGTAGGATAAACGTGAAAGAAACCATCGATTTATCCTACAAGCCAGCAGATTTGTTAACAAAAATGATAAGAATAGACTAACTATTAAAAGTCAACAAGAAAATGAAGATTTTTGAATAAAACATCGTTAGGTGTTTTAGATAGCCTGGAGGCAGGCTTAAGCCTCAATTAGTACCTTGAAAACTGCATGACAAACAGAGCATCTGAAAAGGTGCTCTAAGAAAAGGATGTAAGTTAAAGACTCTTTATTTTCGGTAGGCTTCGCCTGTAAGTTCCATCCGATAGATGGTGCGTATCAGCTTTTTCGCCGCATGACCGACAGCAACATTGTAATGCTTGCCTTCACTTATCTTCTTTGAAAGGTAGGCTCCGAAGCTT
>NZ_FOXO01000037.1 GCF_900115735.1 Butyrivibrio proteoclasticus | reverse complement strand
ATGGGCGGCAGCGGTGTTTCCCCTGCCACATCCATGAGCATGCCTCAGGGTATGGGAATGGGAATTGAGATGGATGTCTCAGCGCCCCAGGCTTCAGCGCCATCATTTGATATCCAAATATGAAAAGCATCTGAATTATCAACCACGAGTCGAATGACATGTGTCCTGCTATTACTTATGTCTGCCTTTTATATGATAAGAACGGATGTGATCTGGAAATCAGGGATATTCCTATTCCAAAGATTTCAGAAAAAGAAGTTCTTGTACCCATATAGAAGCATCCGTAGATGAGGTGTATGACTTGGGTGATGTGAACAGGGCACTGAAGAAGGTGGCATCCGGTGAGTCGAAAGGAAAGACAATATTGAAAATATCGTAACAATAAGTTTAACATATATGCAAGACTTGCTTTGATTATTTCCTGCTTATGAAGTTTCACTTCTTCCAATTCTATTTTCCGGAAATAGAGAGTGTGGTACAAGGTAGGAAGTACGGATACAACATAAAGAGCCAGTTGCTAAAAATAATTTTCAAAGTGAAGGCAAATAGTAATATAGAGAAGACCTATCAGGCGTGCAGAGTTTAGTCTCTGTGCGTCTTTTTGATTAAAAAATACATATTGACACGGTGTCAAAAGATGGTTATAATTCATGCTGACACGAAGTCAGAATAAAATATTTGGAGGGCAGATATGCCAAAGGGATCACCGGAAAGAACCGCAGCAAGAAAAGAAGAAATCATAAGCGCATGTGAAAAGTTGTATCAGACAATGAGCTTTAAGGATATTACGCTTAAAGAGATTGGAAATGAAACATCCTTCTCAAGACCTACAATATATAACTACTACCAGACAAAAGAAGAAATCTTTCTTGCTCTTTATGAGAGGGAATACGACCGCTGGAATGAAGAACTGGAAAGTATCCTTCATGATAATGAGAAGCTTACTAAGCAGCAAATTGCAGAGAAACTTGCAACATCAATAGCCAACAGGCAGCAGCTGCTAAAACTTCTTGCTATGAATAATTACGATATGGAAGAAAACAGCAGACCTGAGCTTCTGACATCATTTAAGGTGGCTTATGGAGATTCCATGAAGAATGTATGTAGGATTCTCACAAAGTTCTGTCCAGGGAAATCCGTTCAAGAGATTCAAAACTTTATATACATATTTTTTCCATTTATGTTTGGAATATATCCTTACACCTCAGTAACAGACAAGCAGAGGGAAGCCATGAAAGAGGCAAATGTGGACTATGTGTACCAGTCCATTTTTGAAATAACCAATAACTGTCTGATGAAGCTTTTATAAAGTATACATTCTTGAATCAACAATTCAAGAATGCATGACAGACTGACACAAAACAACAAATTTAAGGAGGACAAAGCAAAATGGCAAATTTACCTAAGATCGCCCTTGGTGCATGGGCATGGGCCATTGCAAAGGGAACGCTTCCAATCATCGGTGTTACAAAAGAAAACCAGGTACTTGACGCAGTAAAGGCAGCAAATATCACACTTACAGATGAGGAAGTATCTTCACTTGAAAAAATAGCAGATAGTTTGGAACTTAATGTAATTCGTTTTTGGGAAAAGGAGATGAAATAATATGGCAAAGAAAAAGATCGGAGCAACACTTGCATTATATCCATGCCCTGTAATCGTTGTTGGGGCAATGGTAAATGATAAACCTACATGGACACTGGTGGCACATGCAGGAACTGTGGCACACACTCATCTGATGGTGTCCCTGGTACAGGCTCACTATATCAATAAGGGCATCCGCGAGAATAAAAAACTTTCCGTAAATGTTGTGGATGAGTCATGGCTTGCAAAGGCTGATAAGATGGGAACAATCAGCGGAAATAAAGAAGATAAGTCTGAAGCTTTTGCCTGGACAATGGGTGAAAACGGAGCACCTATCATTGATGAGGCCAAAGTTTCCATTGAATGTGAAGTTGATGGCAACTATGAACTGGAAAACTTTGATCACTTTATCTGCAAGATCCTTGCTACCTATGCTGATGAAACTGTTTTAAACGAGCAGGGTAAGATTGATTACCATACCTTTAAGCCGGTATTGTTTGAATTCCCGACCTATGAGTATTTTGTTACCGGAGAAAAGGTCGGAAACTGTGGAAAGATGAACTGATTTTTTACAAGTCTCTGACCTTCAAAGGTCAGAGGCTTGTTTTGCATAAAGGAAAGGATAATTAAATTGGCAGGAAAAATTTTAGTTGCTGTATTTTCAGCAAGCGGTGTGACAAAAAAAGTGGGTGAAGAGATTGCCCGTATCGCACGGATGAAGCTGTGATTAAAAAGTGGCTTGATGAAGTACTGTAATTGGAAAGGGGTATGACAATGAAATATACAAAACTTGGAAATTCAGAATTAAATGTATCCCGTATATGCATGGGCTGTATGGGATTTGGTGATGCGACGAGGGGACAGCATAGCTGGACGATAGATGAGGAACATTCGAGAGAAATTATTAAGAGAGGTCTTGACCTGGGAGTTAATTTCTATGACACGGCAATCGCTTATCAAAGCGGAACCAGTGAGCAGTATGTAGGACGTGCACTTAGAGATTTTGCAAAGCGCGAGGATGTGGTTGTTGCGACCAAATTTCTTCCGAGAACACCGGAAGAGATTGAAAAAGGAGTCACCGGCCAGCAGCATATAGAAAATATGATAAACACAAGCCTTCAGAACCTTGGAATGGACTATGTGGATCTGTATATCTATCACATGTGGGATTGGAATACAGATATCTATGATATTATGGATGGCTTGAACCGTATCGTAAAAGCAGGCAAGGCAAGATATATTGGCATTTCAAACTGCTTCGCATGGCAGATTGCAAAGGCTAATGCTCTGGCAGAAAAAGAGGGCTTTGCAAAGTTTGTTTCGATTCAGGGGCATTATAATCTGATCTTCCGTGAAGAAGAGCGTGAGATGGTGCCGTATTGTGAAGAAGAAAATATCGCACTTACTCCTTACAGTGCATTGGCAAGCGGAAGGCTTTCCAGAAAGCCGGGTGAGGGCGATACCAAGAGAGCTGCCCAGGATACCTATGCTAAGTTTAAATACGATGCTACTAAAGAGCAGGATGATGTGATCATAGGCCGCGTGGCAGAGCTTGCAGAAAAACATGGTGTAACCATGACAGAAGTATCTTTGGCATGGCTCCTTACTAAGGTAACATCACCTGTGGTGGGAGCAACCAAGCTGCATCATATAGAAGGTGCAGTAAAGGCTGTGGACGTAAAACTTACGGATGATGAATTAAAGTACCTCGAAGAGCCGTATGTGCCTCATCCGCTTGCAGGTGTCATGGCACAGAATAAGAGAACTGATGCATCAAAGAAACATGTTTGGACTACAGGTGCACAGAAAATATTAGGAGGCGAGAAATAAGATGGCAGAAAAAATCGTACAAACCGCAGGAAGAGATCAGCTTGGTAAGTTTGCTCCGATGTTTGCGCACTTGAATGATGATGTACTTTTTGGGGAAGTGTGGAATGAGGAAGCGATTGATGTTAAAACCAAATGCATTATTACAGTGGTTTCACTTATGGCATCAGGCATCACAGACTCATCGCTTTCATATCACCTTCAGAATGCAAAGGCACATGGTGTAAGCAAAGAAGAGATAGCTGCAATCATAACCCATGCCACCATGTATGTAGGATGGCCTAAGGGATGGGCAGTATTCCGTCTTGCTAAGGAAGTCTGGAATGAAGCAGTTCCTGAACTGACAGAAAAGGACAGATATCAGAATACAATCTGTTTTCCTATCGGAGATCCTAATCCATACGGACAGTTCTTTGTTGGACAAAGTTATCTTGCTCCTGTTTCAACGGAACAGGTACCTGTATTTAACGTGACTTTCGAGCCGGGATGCCGCAATAACTGGCATATCCATCATGCAAAAAGCGGTGGTGGACAGATGCTGATTTGTATTGGTGGAAGAGGTTACTATCAGGAATGGGGTAAAGAAGCAGTGGAGATGACTCCCGGTAAGGTGATTAACATTCCTGCTGAAGTTAAGCATTGGCACGGAGCAGCACCGGATTCATGGTTCTCTCACCTTGCAATCGAGGTTGCCGGGGAAGAAACAAGCAACGATTGGCTGGAAGCTGTATCGGATGAAGACTATGGCAAATTGAAATAGGGGGCTGATGCAAAATGAAGATAACAATACTTATGGGAAGTCCTAATAAAAATGGCTCCACAAGTATTCTTGCAGATGAGTTTGTAAGAGGAGCTAAAGAGGCCGGACATACCTGTGAAGTCATAGATGTGTGTCATGCCAATATACATCCCTGCATTGGGTGTGTGGCCTGTGGATATAACAGCGGAGGGACTTGTCAGGATATACGAGCAGCTTGACTGGCAGCATTTATGATGGCATCGATTCTTTTAAATCCACAGCTGATCATATACAGTGCAGCTCTTGCCATATTCACTGTCTCGGGAGGGATTCTTCAATGGAACAAGCGTGCCGGTGAATAAGAGTCTGCTTATGATATTTATGGCATCAAAGTATGCAGAACAAAGCGGACACGGCGTACCTACAATAGTTGAGAAATATGGTCGGGAAGTCTTTTCTTTTACCATCATAGATACGACACTTACATAGTTTTCTTAACGAAATTATTAAGAAAACAGTGACCTTGACCGATAAAATAATTATAACTGATAAAGCTAAGGATAGCATCTGTAATCAAGGGATTGATAAATACCTGTTTGCAGGTGCTTTTTATATAGTGATTAAGGAATAGGAGCGTTTATAATGAATATGAATATTTCAAATTGTATTGGTGCATACAGTATAGATGTTGAGTCTGGCAAGTGGACCATTATAGGTGCTTCGGATGAAATGAATTCTGCTCTGAATACAAAGCTAAGGAATAATGTATATAAAGCAGATGATGGGGATTTGTTCCAGATAAAATTGGACAGCAAACCTATGGCATGTAGCAATTATAATGATATTTGTCAACCGATAGCTGGCATACCTAAGTATTGTTACGGAACATCCTATGGAAATAGTCAAATTAAAAAGATCAATGAGAAGTTGAAAGAAGCTCTTTCTGATACTGAGATAGATTATGAGAAAATCAAGAATTATTTTAAGGATTGCTGCCGTGATATGAGAGTCACGTTAATTCAGGAACGTAAAATATCTGGAATGGATCAAGATGCCAATAAGCAGATAATATTGGATACATATGAACAATTTAGAAGCTCGAATTCAATAATGGCAAAATTGGTGTGCGATGAAAAAGGAGAAAGAATAGCAAAGGAAAATGGATGGAATGGAGAAGAAAAGGATTGGGTATACTATGGTGCGGATCTCTATTATTTATCAGAAGAATTGCGTATGCTTTTTAAGCAAGCGGTTGAAGAGATATCTAAAGAATGGGGATTAAGTGATATAGATACGTCTGTAAGGGATGAAGATAAATATTTATCGTATAGCAGTAGCTTTAATCAAGTATGGGAAAACAGTAGTAAATATGGAGCAAGGATTTGCAGCATGATAGATACTGGAATCACACCACCAAGAAAATTCAGCTTATTTTATAGAGAATCCATGGAAAAAACCAATAGAATTGGATTTATACAGATTGAGGAAGATGGTAAGAAAAGCTCCCAGAATGTAATATTTGATAAGTATGATGATGGTATACAGCAAAACATGAAACAGTATTATAACTTAAGTGAGTTATTTAATATTTCTGATAGCTTAACGTCAAATTATTTAAGAAACTTTGATGTCTATACAAGAAGAATTGGAACGATTAAAATCCGTACAGAATAGTGTTTTTATCATCATTCAACATTACACATTGCATGGATTATATATCAATATAGTGGCGATTCGCTCCTTTTTTGTCGTTTTATGCTAGAAATATCCGAATTTAGTGACATCATCGGAAGCCGGGGAATTTTACGCAAGCTTAGAGATTCGAGGTATGGCGCAAAGAGGAACTAATGGTATCATAACGACTCATCCAGATAATATAAGCTATAACGATAATACTGATCCGAAGAAGAATTGGTCAGCGATAATTGATGATAAGACATGGAACCTGCTGCTGTCATGGTTGAAGAGTCATGACCTTGATTCTGGTGAGATGACAGGCTTTAGGTATTGGGACAGTATCTTTGGCAAAATTGGTGGTTCATATGAGAGAGTCTGGTCGGATGATGAATTGAAGCAAGGCAAGTTATTTTCGATGCACAGTAATTAGAGTCGAAGATTTTCTACAAAATAATTTAATAGTGTTACCTTAGACGGTGACGATTGATCGTAACAGATTATCGTCCCTGTCTTTTTTTTATTGGATTCAAAAACGTGCCTGATTATATATGGTGTAACTGTAATTGCTACGCTTGTTCTTGAGCACTGTTTTACTATTGCCAAGATCCTGAGAAGTATTATAGGATGCTTGGTTGTCGCTTTTCTATGCTATGAACTTAGTGATGTGACACCTATGAACACGCGGCTGATAATTACCGGTGTTGGAACAGTTATAACTATTTTGCTTAATATCAGATTCTGGAGAAGGTAAATAATACAGAAGGGAAGATTGACACCTGTAACGTTACAGGTTATAATAATGACATGATAAAATCGTTTGCACATAAAGGCTTAAAAGACTTCTATGAAACTGGTTCAAAGAAGGGAATTCAGCCAGATCATGCACCGAAATTAGCGAGAATGCTTGACCGATTGGATGCCAGCACCAGTGCTCAAGATATGAACTTGCCTGGGTATAGATTACACCCACTTAAAGGTGATAAGCAGGATATGTGGTCTGTTACTGTCAATGGTAATTGGAGAATGACTTTTTACTTTGAGTGTCAGGATGCATTTCTTGTAGACTACATGGACTATCACTGAGGAAGGAGGAAAAATACATGACTAGAAGACCGACACATCCAGGAAATGTATTCTTGGAAGATGTAATGAAACCATTGAATCTCACAGTTACCGATGCAGCGAGAATGCTAGGAGTAAGTAGAAAAGCATTGTCAGAGTTTGTTAATGAGAAAGCTTCTCTTAGCCCGGAAATGGCTATAAGGATAAGCAAGGCAACTAATACATCTCCAGAAAGCTGGATGAATATGCAGCAGAAACTGACGCTTTGGACAGCACAACAAAATGAACCATCAAATGTAATACCTTTTCCTTTGGACGCAGTAAAAGAGGGATGATTGTAATAGGTGAGATTGTATTGCTCTTACTAAACAAAAAGATGAAGCAGAGCGGTGAAAAGTTAAAAATATAGATTTCAGGATAATAGACTAAGACAAATTGGGATTTTGTAAAGGATAACAACCATGAAAATACTAATTGTTTGCGGAGAATACTTCAATCAAAGCAATGGTCTTTCGATTTCTACTCAGCGCTTTGTCAAAGAGTTCGTGCGTTTGGGAGAAGAAGTCCGTGTGCTGTCATCTGATCACGGCGGCGTATCCGATTATTCCGTACCGGTAATGCATGTATTATTTAAATAAAATGGAATAAACGGAAGGATTATTTCTATTTTTATTTTGCAGCGAATGGTAGTATTTCTGGACAATGCTCAGATGCTTAAGCTCAAGGATATCCTGGATGAGATTGCCAAGCAGGAAGACACGAGTCTTCTGACAAAAAGCTCTTTAAGTCTATGATGAGGTAGCATCTCTCTTTTGACTCTATTACAGGTATCATATGGCAGCTCCTGACATATTGCCCTTGGAGTCGATAAAGACGCTTCTGTCATCAATATAGATATCGCAGGTGATCTTTCTGCTGTTATTACCATAGAGCTCAACTATTTCAGGCAGATTATCGTTAACCGCATCAAAAGTAAGTCCCTGTTCATGACACCAAGCGGTAGCATCTGAAAGAGCTTTTCCGGCTCTACAAGTCCAGAGTATGATTTTGTTTCCTGCCGCTTTTTCTTTTAACAGATAGCTGATAAGCCTGGTATTGGGATTACCAAGTTCCGGCCAGTTACTGTAGCAGAGAGTACCATCGAAATCAACGGCTATGATCTTATAATTGTTGTCCATACGCATATCCTCATGAATGATTATCGAATGTATGTTCCGAACATATGTTGGGATATTTTTTATAATACTCTTATCAGACTATTGTTTCAATCGAACAAATTATTAATTTTTTCTAATGCCGGATAAGGTATAATGGATGCATGTGCGGAAAATATTATTATGCTGATAAAACTGCAGAGGACGTGGAAGAAGAGCTTGGCCTGCCTGAGCTTAATAGAAAAAGCAACTATGAACAGCTGAACCTGTTCTGAAATATAAATGAAGGGATAAGGAAGATTTACTGTGAAATACTTGAGAGCCATTTTCTGCGTGCTCACGGTCATATGCCTGATCTATTCTGTGAGCATATACATGGTAGGAAGTGGAACCTTTTCTTTTGCTATATGGCTGGTGGGGGCAGCATTATTCGGATGTGCATGGTTCTTTGCCGGTGATGATAGATGGATGAAGGTGCCGGCAGTACTAAGAGAAGCCTGTTACTGTTTTATTATTGTGGCGCTTATTGTCTTTACTGTCTGCATGACGGCAATGTTAAGCCACTTTGGTGACAAGGGAGTAAAGGATATTGACTATATCGTTGTACTTGGAGCTCAGATGAGAGAAAACGGTCCGAGTATCATATTTAAGTACAGACTTGATGAGGCATATGAGTATCTTCTGGATAATCCCGAGACAATATGCATTGTCTCAGGAGGGCAGGGAAGAAATGAATCCGTTACCGAGGGAGAAGGCGGAAAAGAGTATCTAATCTCAAAAGGAGTTGAAGCGGGCCGCATCATAGCAGAGACAAGAGCCATGGACACAACAGAAAATATAGCAAATTCATTTGATATCATCGGAACTACTGGTGGTGAGGCAGATAAACTAAAGTCGATTGGGATTGTGACAAATAATTTCCATGTTTTCCGCGGAATACATTTGGCAAAAAAGCTTACGGAAGCGGATGTTTATGGAATTGCAGCCTATACAGTGCCATGGTATCTGCCCAACAACATGATAAGGGAATGCTTTGGAATAATAAGAGATATTACCATAATGAAGTGGTAGGCATGCATGATATTGGAACAACTTTCGCAAAGGATGAATGGCAGAAAAAACATCCTTGTTATGTTTGTGCTCCGCAGTGTAATCGGGGCAATCGCTGGTCCAATCTCATGACGCAGTAGAGTTCTTCAGGGGACTTGTGAAAGTTAGGTGATTCGAGAGAATGAGTAATATATGGGAAATACTACATAAACCTGATACAGTTGTATTCTTTGATATAGATGGAACACTGACCAGTTACAATTATGGCAAAAACCATGCACATCACGAACTTGATGGAACGCCGGAATTTCGAGATGTAAATATCTATGCTGATTGCAAGAGGCTTAAACCACTTTACGACTATATCAGTGGCCATGATGTTAACAGGCTCTTTTGCATATCCAGGGAGCCACATGGACATGAAGCATGGAAATCAGAAATGGTTGAAAGACTTTATGGCATCCCTGCATCCCATTGCTTTTATACTCTGGAGGCAAAAGAAAAACCGCAGATTGTCATGAACAAGGTAAAAGAACTCTTCCCGGATATTTCCCCGGAGTCAGTTGTTCTTATGGATGATAATGATGATACATTGGGAATGTATATGGCGCAGACTCCATTCTGTACTGCACATCCTATGATATTTATGGAATACCTTTGATATGACACTAAAGAGGAAGAAAAATTGGAATATATAGACATTTTTACAAGGGATGGAAAATTTACAGGAATCAGCAGGCCTAAGCATGATCCTAAAAAGCCTGGTGAATATTACAGGCACGTGCTTATAATCATGAAGACAGCTGACAGCCCAGAGCCTGGGGAAGGCGAAGGGCAGTATATTGTTCAGCAGAGATCGTTGAAGGCAAAATATTATGCTGGTAAATGGGACATGACCGGCGGAGCTGTAATGGCTGGTGAGACTCCGGAGGCAGCAGCTGCAAGAGAGGTAAAAGAGGAACTTGATATAACAGTTCCTGCTGATGAGCTAAAGCTTGGATATGAGAATATTGTTGACTGGGATGATGGAACAGGACTTCTTGTTTCTGTTTTTATGTGCAGAGTAGAAGTGCCTGAGGGCGGCTTTGAGTTTGATGCCAGAGAAGTAAACGATGTGAAAGTAATGCCGTTCCATGAATTTCTATATCATGTTTCTGACCACAACGACGAAGATTTCTGTAATAGCCTTAAAGAAATAGAGAAAAGACTTTGACTGGACATGTAAAGGATAGTTAGTTTGATGATTACCAAAAAAGTATATGAAAAATTAAATGATATACCGGATGGACATGCAAGAGGAAGACTTACCAAAGGATGCCTTGTGATTGAGGGCGGCGCTTTTCGTGGACTCTACAATCAGGGAGTAATGGACTTTTTCATGGAAAACAACCTGAACTTTGAGTGCGTCATTGGAGTTAGTGCTGGAGCAATGGCAGGTCTCAACTATGCTGCTGGCCAGGTTGGACGGTCTGCCAGATGCAACCTTGAATTCAGACATGATCCTGATTATATTGGTGCACTGGCTCTTGTTCATGCGCATAGTCCGCTTAATGTTGACTTTGCCATCCAGCCAAATGACAAGCTGGATAAGCTTGATGAAAGCACATTCTATGATCCTGCCAGACGTTTTGTGGCTGTTGCGACTGATTGCAGGAGCGGCAAAACGGTTTATTTTGAAAAAGGAAAATGCAGGGATATTCTATCTGCTATCAAGGCATCTGCTTCAATGCCATATGTATCTCCGATGGTGGAAGTAGATGGGAAACTGTGCCTTGATGGTGGATGTAGCTGCCATATCCCATACAGATGGGCCATGGAGCAGGGATATGAAAATATAGTGGTCATCAAGACAAGAGAAAGAGGCTACAGAAAAAAGGTTAAAAAATCGGGAATGCCTCAGCACTTTTATAAAAACTATCCTGAGTTCGCATCAAAGCTTGAAAATATGAATTCTGATTATAACAAAGAATGCGACGAGATCGACCAGCTTGAAAAAGAAGGAAGGATATTTGTAATAGCTCCTTCAGAACATGTTACAGTAAAGCGTGTTGAAGGTAACATTGATAAACTCGGTGATCTGTACTGGCTTGGCTACGAAGATGCTAAAAGGCAGTTATTTTCTCTGAACAAGTATCTTAATTGATAATGGGTACTATCTGACCCTAGCCTTTACCTGTTCAATCTTGTCTACCATAGTTTTGTTTGAAACAACATCAATATGAGGTTCTTTATTTCCCATATTATTCTCCGTTTCTACTTAATATCCTGATAATATATTCGGTACATATTGTGGTAAACCAAATATTATTTTGCTAAAACCACAATATGCAGTTGGTGTAATTATTGGACTCTTTGTTTTGTAAGATGAGTACAACAGATAACAACAAACCTTATCGTACAACAAGGAGGTGTCCAATGTTACAGCATATATATCCGGAACAGATCACATCAAATGTCACATACAGCCTTATTGGTAAAAGAGCTATCGCCGGAAAAAGGCTTCATGATCTTTCCAGTTACACTGTAATCATTATAGCAGATGAACTTGAAGATGAGACGTTAATAAAGAATATCGCTGATGACAAACTCCCGAGAAGAAGGAGTTCGACCGCCGTCAGGAACAGCTCCGCCGGGATAGAGAAGATGACAGGCTGGATGCGTGGCTCGACTTTGAAGATGAGATGGATGACATGTGAAAAGGTGCTTTAGGTGAACTGGAAAGGCAGATATAATGTATTTTAGAGAATATGTTTAGAACTTAACTGGAGCAGATTTGCAATTATGATTTATATTGGTTGTCATTTGACAGTTACAAATGGATATGAAGCCATGGGCCATCAAATGCTGGATTTTGGAGGAAATACATTTGCGTGGTTTACCAGAAATCCAAGAGGAGGGAAGTCAAAGGAGATAGATCCTGAGGATGTGAAGTCTTTATCCAAGGTCCTTTTGGAGAATAAATTTGGGAAGCTTGTGGCTCATGGCAGTTATACAATGAATCTGTGTTCATCCAATCCGGAAACAAGAGCTAACGGGCTGGATATGCTGCAGAAAGACCTTGAGAAGATGGAGTCTCTTCCGGGACAGTACTATAACTTCCATCCTGGTTCACATACCGGTCAGGGGGCAGACGTAGGCATAGAACAGATAGTTGAAGGATTGAACAAAGCTCTTTTCCCTCAGATGAAAACAACAGTGCTCCTGGAAACAATGGCGGGGAAAGGGTCAGAAGTGGGTAGAAACTTTGAGGAGCTAAAAGCAATAATCGACGGAGTAGAGTTGAACGACAAGCTTGGTGTGTGTTTTGATACATGCCATACCTGGGATGCGGGATATGATATAGTAGATAACCTGGATGGGGTGTTGGAGCAGTTTGACAAGATTGTAGGTCTGGACAAACTCAAAGCAGTTCACTTTAATGATAGTAAGAACGCATGCGGTGCTGCAAAGGATCGTCATGAAAAGTTGGGGCAGGGATTCATTGGCATGGATGCCATGAAGAGGATAGCGATGCATCCGGTATTCGACGGACTCCCTTTTATCCTTGAGACACCAAATGATGATGAGGGATATATTCAGGAGATTGCTACAGTGAAGAGCTGGTTTATTTTCTGAAGTATCTTTATCCCATCAGGGCCCCTGTCTATGGCATCTCCAAGAACATACAGGAAGTCATTCTCAGAGAAATCTATTACATCCAGCAGTTTTTCAAAGATATCATATTGCCCGTGAAGGTCAGAAATAGCGTAGGTTGACATGATGCTCTCCTTTTTAATTTGCTGAAAATGTGAAATAGCTGTCCCAATATCACTGAAGTAATTATGTAAACTAAGAAGTGGAACATCTATAATGATAACATCAACAGAAAAAAATAAAAGTTTGTAAACCTACAGAAAGAGGAGAGATCGATGGATAGAAAAGAGATGTAACTGCTGATGATGTTGTTGTGAAAGAGGTGAGTGTTATGATGACATTGTTGTTTATGATTTTATTCTTCGGTGTATTTGGAAAACTAATAGGATTTGCATTCAGGGCGTCCTGGAGCATCATGAAGGTGATGCTGTATATCGTATTCCTGCCTGCGATATTGATGATAATGCTGTTTGGCGGGTTAATATATATTGCACTTCCGATACTTGTAATCGTAGGGTTGGTAAGTTTTTTCAGCCGTGCATGAGTACATGATGAAAGGAGAGAATATCATGAATATCACATTAGAAGCAATTGAAAAGGTAATGGAACAGACAGGGGTTGAGTATAAAGCTGCAAAAGAAGCACTGTTAAAGACAGACGGAGATCCCGATGCTGCAATTAAGCTCATTCAGCCTGATACAAAAGATATCAGTGAGGATATCAAAGAGGCAATGGATAAGCTTAAAAAGAAAGTTGAAGAGGGCAACGTGGACAGAGTACAGATCAAGAAAGGCAATGAAGTTGTGTTCAGTGTCCCTGTAAATGTAGGTATAGTCGGTGGTATAATAGGACTTGCAGCAGCTCCGTGGGCATTGATCGCCGGATCAGTTGCAGCATTTGGACTTGGCTGCAGGCTGGAAGTGGTAAAGAAAGATGGGACCACGGACGAAATTAAGTAAGCTATCTGTATATGGCTTGGAAGAAAACTTTTTTAACATAAAGCAAAGGCGCAGCTGGTGTTCATAGACATCGGCTGCGCTTTAGTGTAGACGGATTAAGCTGTTTTACTTGAGATGTGATCAGCAGCAAGTTCATCATTTATTGTATCTTCGCATGCCTGCATTGCCTGCAATGTCATGGTGAGAAGTTTATCAAGCTCCCAACCAAGCTGGGTGGCGCCTCTTTCTATGACTTCTCTTGAGCACCCGGCAGCGAATCCTTTACTCTTGTATTTCTTTTTCAGAGACTTGAGCTCCATATCTTTTGTACTCTTTGATGGCCTCATAAGGGCAGCGGCCCAGATCAATCCAGTAAGTTCGTCCGCAGCGAAGAGTACCTTTTCCATTTCTAAGGTGGGTTCAACATCTATTGTGGTTCCGTTCCCGACTGTTATTCCATATCCATGGGAGCAAACGGAATGGATTATATCATCACTGACACCGCCATCTCTGAGAAGCTCAGGAGCTTTAAGGCAGTGTTCATCAGGATATAGTTCAAAATCTATATCATGGAGTAATCCAACGATACCCCAGTGTTCTTCTTCATTTGAATACCCGAGTTCGTTAGCATACCATTTCATAACTGCTTCAACAGTAAGGGCGTGCTGGATATGAAATGGATCTTTGTTATATTTCTTAAGTAGTGTAAATGCTTCATCACGTGTAATCATGGTATCCTCCTATCTTTCAGACTATTCTACTCCAATTTGATTCATATGACGATTAGTTATTTGTTATTGCTGGCGATAGCCTGATCAAGGCGCTCGATAAGCTGCCTGAGAAGCAAAGACGCAGATGCAAGCTTTATTTCTTGATGGGGCTTGGTGAAGATGAGATTGCAAAACTCGAAGTAGTCTCACATCAGATGGTCTCTTTGTCTATAAATGCAGCACTTGTCAGGCTCAGAAAGATGTTGAAGAAGTAATAAAATAGGTTATGATACAATTTTGTAATACGTCACTGTTTCGGTGGCGTATTATTTTGTGTATAATTATGGAAACTATTGAGCAGGTAATGGGGAACAGTATGGATCATTTTTATTTTATAAGGCATGGGGAAACTGTGTGGAATGTCGAAAACAAGATATGTGGAGCAACAGACATTGAGCTTACTGAGAATGGCCATGAGCAGGCAATACGTACTGGCAAGCTGATTCTTGAAAAGGGCATCACTGCTGATAAGATTCTGTCATCCCCACTTATAAGGGCATCTGAAACTGCACGGCACATATCAGAAGTGACCGGAATTCCCATGGAGATAGAGCCAAGGCTTATTGAACAGAATTTTGGAAGATATGAGTCCACACCCAGGGATGGAGCTGAGTTTCATGAGGCCAAGAAAGATATGGCGAGCAGATTTGGTACAGGAGAATCCATGCTTCAGACGGCTCATAGGATTTATGGCCTTCTTGACGATATTAAGGCTGGCGATAAGGAGTATATCCTTGTAGCACATAATGGTCTGGTGAGGATCATAGAATCGTATTTCAGAGAGATGGATAATGAAGAGTTTTCATCCATAGGAATAAAAAATTGTGAAGTGAAACGATATGACTTCAGGGATTGTGTTAAATGATTACTATGGGATGGACTGGAAGACAATTCACACCGGAAAAGTTTCTTTGACACCACTGCCTTATGACAAATTGTGGGAACATATACAAGAAAATGTCATGATTATAATGGTTGAATTGTGATCTAATGTACTCAACTAATGGTAGAGGTGCCTAAAATCAAGCTTTTCACTCATATCAACCAACAGTTCATGGTACCATTGTCATGAAGATGATATGGTGACTGTGAAAGGAGGAGCTCCTCATGGAACAGGAAAAAGTAGGAAAATTCATAGCGACTTGCAGAAAAGAGCAGGAAAATGAAGTGTCCTTACTGTGGCAATAAGAATTATCATAAGAAAACGCTGACAAAGTAGATTATAACGAGGTATGTGTAAAAGGGCTTTATGGAGGAAATCTATAAGGCTCTTTTTGTATATGGGAGAATTATATAAAAAATTTTCAGGATGCGTGTTCAGATATGATAGCAGTGAGTGTAAAATAGTTGTATGCGATAAAACATGTGTAGGAACATGGATGAGGGAACTCTTACCAGAACCAAAGAAATGCTGGATGATATCCATAAGCGAAAGATTGATATGTCGGATGAGATATTTGTAATCAATGTCGGTGGCTATATCGGGGACAGCACAAGGTCTGAGATAGCCTACGCCATCGAACATGGGAAGAAAGTAAAATATTTGGAAGAAGAATAAGGAACTTGTGATAAGAAGATGAATATACAGATTTTTGGCACCAAGAAGTGCAATGATACAAAGAAAGCAGAACGTTTCTTTAAAGAGCGTGGCATAAAGTATCAGTTTATTGATATGAAAGAAAAAGGAATGAGTAAAGGAGAACTCACTTCAGTAGCAAGTTCAAATGGCGGAATCATGAACATGATAGATCCTGATGCAAAGGATAAAGATGCTGTAGCGCTTCTCCAATATATTGCAGATGAGGACAAGCTGGAAAAACTTCTTGAGAATCAGCAGATAATAAAGACACCGGTAGTAAGGAATGGTAAGCAGTCTACGCTTGGATATCAGCCTGATGTATGGAAAAAGTGGGAGTAAGAATATAAAGGAGATGAGGGCATTTTAGTATGGAATCAATTCTTATAAAAGATACAACACGTGAAGAACGTGAGCAGATTGTGGCAGATTCGATAGGAAATATCAGCGGCTCATGCGACGGCTGCATGTCAGGGCTTGCTGATATGTACCAGGACTATATTGATGGTAAGAAGGAAATCCGTGAGATAAATATGGAATTTAGGGCCCACTATGAATCCGGAGTAGATGGGCCTGAGAAGGCAGATTGCGGGTACAAAAGATGACAGAGAATCAGATAGAATGGTCCAGGAAACGTGATGAACTGGTATCTGCTGTAGCAAAGCTCGGTTTTCCAAAAGAGCTTGGTGAGCAGATAGCAAAACAGCTTGGAAGCCCAAAGGCTATGGACAGGATGCTGGCTTATCTTTATAACGTGAAACCAAGAACCGCTGAGCTGGTGGTTGATGAGATGCTGGCAATCTGCAGCGATATCGACAGCTGGCATAGCAAGAAAGCTGCAGAGGAAGCAAACGCCAGGTACAATGAAATGCTGTACTATGGCCTTGGAACGGAGGATGAAGAATCGTGAGCAGATTAAAGAAACTCAGAACATATGTTGATAAGAAATTAAATATGTATATCCGCTATTTTGGATCAGAAGATTGGGGATGGAATGGAAGCAATTTCTGATACACCGGAGCATGGGCATGGAAAAAAGATACAGGCTAAGTTTTTATGGAATTGTGCAGGGCGTGGGGTTCAGATATACTGCCATGCATGCAGCGAATATGTACAGGCTCACAGGGTATGTGAAGAATGAATATGATGGTTCAGTCACCTGTGAAGTCCAGGGAGATGATGAAGCAATAGACAGTTTTGTAGCAACCATCAGTAAAGGTAGATTTATCGACATATCGGGGATAAATAAAAAGGTATTGGAAATAATACCTGATGAGCGCTCTTTTGAAGTCAGGTATTGAGTTTGGGTATAGAAGGGAAGTCATGCTTTTTAAGAAAAAGACTATAAAGAAAAACTATGACAAAGAGAGCCAGCGCCCTGTTATCAAGGCTTCCATATGCAATGGTGAGCAGGTTGCAGGCTTTCAGGATATTCATACAGGAGCGTTTGAAGAAGTTATGCTCATAAGAAGCCATGATGATCTTAACAAGTTTATGAGCACGTATGGGATTGAAGAAAAGATTGAAAAAATATACTAAACAGGGGTGTTTATGGCATCTGTAAGAGATGAAGTATTGAAATATATAAAGAAGAAATATAAGGTGTCTCCGGAATACCTTTGGAAAAGATACCCAGACTATGCAGTTTTCAGGCATGAGGATAACAGAAAATGGTTTGCCATAATCATGGATGTAGACGCAGATAAGCTCGGATTTCCTGGTGCTGAGCGCGTTGACATCATTGATATAAAAATAGATGACCTTATGCTCCGTGACCTCCTCTTACAACAAGAAGGGTTCCTGCCTGGTTATCACATGAACAAGGGCAGCTGGATGACAATACTGCTCGATGGTACAGTGAGTCTTGATGAAATCTGCAATATGATTGATGCAAGCTTTTTAGATACTGCATCCAAGAAGAAAAAGGATAAGTTTCGACAGCCAAAAAAATGGATAGTGCCAGCGAATCCAAAATACTATGACATAGAACATGCCTTTGATAATGCTGATGAAATAGACTGGAAGCAGGGTGCTGGAATTATAAAGGGTGATACAGTGTTTATGTATGTAGGAGCACCTGTATCTGCAATTCTCTATAAGTGTAAGGTTACAGAGGTAGATATTCCCTATGAATATGAGGATAAGAATCTTAAGATCACAGCCCTTATGAAAATAAAACTGCAAAAGAGATATAAGCCTGACAAGTTCACTTTTGACAGGCTGAAATCTGAGTATGGAATATATGCTGTGCGAGGACGAGGGGAATCCCTAACAGCCTCAGCGCAGCTTTGAAATAGAAGATTGGAAGGTAATAATGATGGAAGAATTAAGAGTAGATATGAGAGAGCGCACACCTGAAGAACCTTTCTTTTTTGATTATGGAGCTGTTATGATTTTATTTATGATGATTGGATTTGGGTGATTTTTCTCCGGTGTCCATAAAAAAATGAATACTATACAGATCTTTTGACTCATCTTAAGGATGACATTTATGTGGAGCACACAATTCCTCATTTCATATATGCAAATAAAATGGGTGAAAAGTACTTAAAGCGCTACAAAAAGTATTTTCGAAATCCTGATATCAGGGAATTTGACATGCAGCATGAGCAGTGGCTTTTTAGTGGCGAAAAGTATGCAGAGCCTGTACTTAGAGCTATAGATGAGTTTATGGAAATGCCTGTGTGAAGGGAGAGGAAGATGCTATAGTCTGAGCTTATCGCAGGCAATAACCATCACGTATTAGTCAAGATGATCAAACTCCATTATCATTTATTTCAACAGGAAACGAAAAAGAAAGGATGGCGTGAGAAATGCTTAACTTCAGAAATCACAAATCTGAATACATGTGTTGTGTGATGACAAATAACCGGGCATCATATATGGCTGGCATGTTGTCTCATCGATGTTCATGCCATCAAGCGTAAATAGAAATAGGACGTATGCCATATGCCCGGGAGACTCATTTGTCACCGGGCATATTTCTTTATCTATGTTTCATGTAAATTGGAGGAGGATCATCATGGAAATCAATGTATTAGAAATTGGAGCACTTATAACAGCACTTGCACTATTCGGAGTATTGTACTTCCTAAAAAGAAAACATGTGGACTTTGGAATAAGGACACTTATTGCAACAGCCTTTGGTGTAATCATCGGTCTCATATTCAAAGAGAATTACAAGTACGTTGCAGCATTTGGAACAGTATATGTAAATGCACTTCAGGCATTTGTGGTTCCACTTCTTTTGTTTAGCGTAATATCAAGCATCACAAACCTGGGAGATCAGGTTAAACTACATAAGGTTGGTCTTAAGTCAGTTCTTTTTTTGCTCCTGAACACATTTACAGCAGCAGTTATAACTCTTATAGCAGCTCTTTCACTGGGACTTGGAAAAGGATTTCAGTATACAGTAGAAGCTACTGAGGCAAAAGAGGTTCCTACAGCGGTAGATGCTATCGTAGGTCTTTTCCCAAAGAATCTCATAAATGAATGGGGCAGTAATACTGTTGTTCCTATCCTCGTGTTTGGCCTGATTGTTGCACTTGCATACAACAAGGTTGTAAGAAAGGATGAATCCGTTAAGCCTTTCAAGGCTTTTGTAGACGCGGCAAATACAGTACTCGGCAGAGCAGTAAGCTTCATCGTTTCTTTCACACCTTACGCAGTTACAGCACTTATCGCCAGAGCAGTTGGCAGAAGTAAGCTACAGGATCTTTTACCACTTCTTTCTGTACTTGTGGTTGCATATGTACTTGCAGCAATACAGCTCTTTGGGGTAGAGAGCGTACTTATAGCTGCAATCGGAAAGCTTAATCCTGTCACATTCCTTAAGAAGATCGCACCTGCAGGAATCGTTGCATTTACATCCCAGAGCAGCGTTGGTACACTTCCTGTCACAGTAAGCAAGTTAAAAGAGGATATTGGAGTTGATGGAGATGTGGCAGCATTCACAGCAGGACTTGGAGCAAACCTTGGAATGCCAGGATGCGCAGGAATCTGGCCGGTACTTCTTGCAGTATTTACAATCAATCAGCAGGGAATCAGCTACTCCGCAGGACAGTACGTACTTCTCATTGCGCTTACCCTTCTCGTTTCAATCGGAACAGTAGGAGTTCCAGGAACAGCAACAATTACAGCAACAGCTCTTTTCACTGCAGCAGGTCTTCCGGTTGAGCTGATAGTTCTTTTCTCACCTATATCATCAATCGTAGATATGGCAAGAACTGCAACTAATGTAGTAGGAGCTGCAACAGCAACAGTGCTTACAGCCGAAACAGAGGGACTTCTTGATCACGAAGTATACAATGGTAAAGTAGTAGAAAAATCTCAGGAGTCTAAAGAAGTGTCTGCGGCTTGATAAGATAATAAAAAAAGAGGGGAACCGGGCAGTCATAATTCTCATATAGGATTATGACTGCCTGGTATTTGTCTGATAAAATAAGACTGACGATGGAAAGCTTATTTTGGATTGGGAAAGCTTTTTTACCGAGCAGGGAATAGGGGGTGTTCATCCCGGAAACGAGGGAGCAGCATGTGGTATAGACGGAAAAGGATGCTAAAGGCAAGGATAGAAAGAGGCAAATATAGAATAATAACGAATGAACTTATTGCAGCTACGGATAAATCTGTAGCTGTTTTTTCGCGAGTAAAAATATGGTATCATTTTGTTATGACTTATTAAATGAAATTACAGAAAACCGCACTTGCTGCGGGTTTCGTGAGAAGGTGATACAAGGGTCAACCATGCCTCATCGACGTAGTCGATTCAATTTGGCATGGTTGATATATTCTTGAACTTTATGTTCAAGAATATATAAGTTTTTATACGAGGAGCAGTAAGAATGCTGGATAATATCGAAGTTTTTACACAGAGTAGCATCAGGATAAAGAATAAGTTTGCAACCATATATCTGGATCCTTTCCATATGAAAGAAGAACCACATGATGCGGATTATGTCCTGATCACACATGATCATTATGACCACTTTTCAGTAGAAGATATACGTAAGGTTATAAAGCAGGATTCTATGCTGGTTGTTCCAGCTGCTATGGAAGATGAAGCAGGGGAACTGGCTTCTGAAGTCAAGAGTATAGTGACAGTAACACCGGGAATATATAAGGAGATAGCAGGTCTTGAACTTGAAACTATTCCGGCATATAACACGGTGAAGCCTTTCCATCCTAGAAGGGCAGGGTGGGTCGGATATATTCTCAGGATTGAAGGGAAGAGAGTCTATATTGCAGGCGATACCGGACTTACCAAGGAAGCAAAGCAGGTAAAATGTGATATAGCCCTCGTTCCTGTAGGCGGTACATATACTATGGATGTCAAAAGAGCTGCAGACCTAATAAACACAATCAGACCGGAAGTAGCCATACCAATCCACTATGGCGGCATAGTAGGTAAAAAGTCAGATGGAAAGAGCTTTGCAGAGCTCGTAAACAGTCCGGTTAAAGTCGTTGAAAAAATACAGTATTTTGAATGACGCTAATAGTCTGTGAAACCGAGATGAGCAGAAAGGATATTTGAATGAATGATGAGTTGGGGTACAGAAGCGTAGGCAGTTCAGTTGTGGCTTTGTTTAAACCAGGTGCTTGACTTTATGATCATAGAGACTGCCATTATCAATACGATAGAGCATACTCCTAAGCCTGTAAGTGCGGTCATCTGCTTCCTGAAACTGATATCTTCTGCACCAAAACGGGCTGTCATTGCAATCTCAAGAGAAAGCATGGAGACAAGAGCTGCCGTGAAGCTGGAAATCCTGGCTGCGGTAAACATTGGATGAGTATGACCTCGATATTTTATAGCATTTACAGCTGTTGCGATTGTTGCATAAAAAGAATAAAAGGCCATCTCAAATATCAGAAGACCTGGATAATCAATTGTGCCTTCAAGTCTTGATGCCATCACTGTTATGAAGCAGAGAAATAAGTTTAGAACAAGAAGCTGGAAAGAAAGTATGCCAGATATGCCACCGGTCCTGTGATTTCTTTTGCAAGCACAGCTCCGACAAATACATACAGTGGGATGGAAATAAGTATAGCGGTGGATGGCTTAGGAATAAAAAGCCTCTGCAATATTTTTTTCATAAAACTCCTTTAGTTTCTGCCCTGATACTCTGAACTGATAATCTGCGCTATTTCTTCCTGAAGCATTACAAGCACCTTGTCTGCAAGATCATAAACATCCAGGTAATTGGCATAGAAAGTCGCCCTGTTTAAGCCTGCTCTTTTGCATATACTTATGCACAATGGGATGGAACATGGTCATCAGATGAGCGCACAGCTGCATCATAGCTTTATAAAGCTATGACATTCATACAAATTACTTGAAAGCCTTTTTTATTTGCTCCAGAAACTTTTCAGCAATAGGTGTAAAGGTCTGATACTTATTCCATATCAGATGTAGCTCTGATTTCAGTTCTGGCGAAAGTGGTCTGAAAACCATGTCAGTTCCTTCGGTATTTATCAGATCCTTAAATGTAAGTAGTATTCCAAGGTTTTCCCTTGCGAATACGGAACCGTTATAGGACAGTCTGAAAGAACCTTCAAGCTTAAGCTCATTAAATCTGTCTTTGGCCCATACTTTGATTTCATTGTTCCAGCTCTGCTCTGAGACAAACAGAGGCTGTTCTACAAGGTCAGATACTCGTATGGATTTTTTCTTTGCAAGGGGATGTGATGAAGATATGATTGCTCCCCATACATCAGCTTCCGGAAATTTAACATATTCATATTTATTGCTGTCAGGTGTTTCACATAGTACAGCAAAGTCTAAAATGCCCTTATCAAGCTTTTCAGTAACCTGTTCGGTATCTCCGCTGGTTATGTGATAAGTGAAATTGGGGTATTTTTCTTTTAACTTATAGATCTCTCTCGCAAGGTACCTGATCTGATAGCTCTCAGCCAGTCCAAAATAAATATCCCCACCTGTTATATCATCAAGGGAATTAAATTCCTGTTCTATCTTATCTGACATAGCAACAAGATCCTGGGCACGGTCACGTAGAAGCATCCCTTCGTCCGTAAGCGAAATGCTGAAACTGTGCCTTACAAACAGTTTTTTTCCAAGTTCTTCCTCTAATGCTTTTAATGTCTTTGAAAGAGTAGGCTGTGATACATGGAGCTGCTCAGCAGCCTTTGACATATTTTCTTCCCTTGCAACTGCAAGAAAGTATCTGAGATTTTTTATTTCCATGAAAACCTCCATAAAGTTGACGATTAAAGTGTTATTCCAAAAACGAATATCATGATATTTATTTTATTCATTAGCGAAAACCTGGTCAAGGATTTACTATGAAATCAGAAGGAGCAAAAAAGATGGATACCAAAAAGATTCTTGAAAGCCTTACTGACATGGGCTGTGATGAGAAAGAAATAAGTTTTATGAAAAAGATGTATGAAGAAGGAGATACAGATACACTTCTTCGAGATCTTAGGAAATGCCGGTGTCATCTGATGGATAAGCTACATGACAGTCAGAAAAAAGTTGATAACATGGATTTTTTGATAAGACAGATTCAGAAAGAGAAATGATTCAGGAGGAATGTAAAATGATCAGAAAAGAAGAACTAAACCTTGTAACAGAGTGGGATAAGACCTTTAAGAAAAGTGATAAGGTAGACCACAGCAAAGTCACATTTGTAAACAGATATGGAATCACACTTGCAGCAGATATGTATGTTCCCCAAAATCCAGAAGGTAAGCTTCCGGCTATTGCCGTATGTGGACCTTTTGGTGCAGTAAAGGAGCAGTGTTCAGGTCTCTATGCTCAGACAATGGCAGAGAGAGGATTTCTGACAATAGCATTTGATCCCTCTTTTACAGGAGAGTCTGGTGGAAATGTAAGATACATGGCATCTCCGGATATCAACACAGAAGATTTCATGGCGGCAGTTGATTTTCTATCACTAAATGAAATGGTAGATCCTGACAGGATCGGAATCATCGGTATCTGTGGCTGGGGAGGAATGGCTGTAAACACAGCAGCTCTTGATACAAGAATTAAAGCTACGGTAGCTATGACAATGTATGACATGACAAGGGTAAATGCCAAGGGATATTTTGATTCAGAGGACAGTGAAGAAGCAAGATATCAGCATAAGGCAGCTATGTGTGCGCAGAGACTGGAGGACCTTAAGGCTGGTGAATATAAGCTTGGCGGCGGAGTAGTAGATCCACTTCCGGAGGATGCACCTTTCTTTGTAAAAGACTATTATGACTACTACAAGACTGACAGAGGTTATCACAAGAGAAGCCTTAATTCCAACGGTGGATGGAATGTTATTGGCTGTGAGTCTTTTGTTAATCAGCCAATCCTTAAGTACTCTAATGAGATAAGGAGCGCTGTTTTACTTGTTCATGGAGAAAAGGCGCACTCTTGCTATTTTTCTAAGGATGCTTATGCAGATATGATCAAAGACAGCAAGTATGCAGATAACAAGGAACTTATGATAATCCCTGATGCTGTGCACACTGACCTTTATGATGGCGGAGATAAGGATTATATTCCTTTTGACAAGCTGGAGAGCTTCTTTAAGGAGAATCTGAAATACTGATAAAGGATGGGATGATATGAGTAAAGTGTTAGTTATTTCAACAAGCCTTCGTACAAATAGCAATTCAGATATACTTACTGAAAAGCTTATAGAGGGAGCAAAAGCGTCAGGTCATGATGTGGAGCATATAAGCCTAAAAGGGAAAAATATCGGATTCTGTATCGGATGTCTGGCCTGTCAAAATACACAAAAATGTGTCATTAAGGATGATGCTGTCACTATTGCAGAAAAAGTAAAGAATGCAGAAACTCTCGTTTTTACAACACCTATTTATTATTACGAGATGAGCGGGCAGATGAAGACTCTTTTGGATAGGCTCAATCCTCTATATCCTTCAGATTATAGATTTAGAAATGTATATATGCTCTCTGTCGCTGCTGAGGATGAAGAGTTTGTTCCTAAAAAGGCTGAAAGTGGACTTCAGGGATGGGTTGACTGTTTTGGAAAGGCTCGGTTTTCAGGCTCCTTATTCTGCGGTGGCATAGGTGATATGGGTGAGGCATCTGGGAAAACAGAAGAGTTAAACGAAGCTTTCGAGTTTGGAAAGGCTTTAAAATAAAGGAAGTTTGCGATGAAAACGAAATTGATTATGATGACACTCTGTGTGTTCATGATGCTTTGTACCAGCGCATGCTCAGGTGATACTAAGACATCATATGAAAACTATGATTCGAGCGCTGCCATTTCTGAATCAGAAGATATAGAAGCAGAAAGTACAGAGGAAATCGTTTTATCAGAAGACGTAAAAACATATCACACAGAAGAAACTGATAATCAAGCTGTTGAGAGTGACGCTTCTTCTGATGATACGGGTATTGGAGAAAAAACTATGATAATGAAAATTGGTGATATTAAAGTAAATGTAGATTGGGAGAATAATCAGGCAGTAGACGCGCTGCGAAATATGGTTGAAAAAGGCGATGTCATAATTCAGATGTCAATGTATGGCGGATTTGAGCAGGTGGGATCTATAGGTCAGAGTCTTCCAAGAAATGACAAACAGATGACAACATCATCAGGGGATATAGTTCTTTATTCAGGGAATCAAATAGTTGTGTTCTATGGGTCTAATAGCTGGTCATACACACAGTTAGGTCACATATCTGATAAGGATGAGGCTGGCATGACTGAGTTGCTTTCAAATGGCGATGTTACAATAACTATTAGCATGGGATAGGGATTGAATATTTCGGGTCTGGCAGATGGCTTTATCAATCAGCCTCAGATCGATGTAGCTTCCCTTACTGATTACGATCAGATGAAGGATAAGCCCTGGCTGTTATCAAAGAATGAATCGATTTATGAAGGTATTGTTTCATAGAAAAAACTGCATATTTCTTCAGGGCTGTAGGACTGATTTTTTGTCCACCATTTTACTGTTTCTGCAAAGTCACAAACCATATGATTGAGAAGATCATCTTTGGTTTCAAAATGACTGTAGAAGGTCGTTCTGCCAATATCAGCATTATCAATGATCTGCTGAACCGTTATTTTAGAGTAGGACTCTTCTTTGAGAAGCTCTGTAAAAGCTGTAAATATAGCTTTCCTTGTTTTTTTCTGGCGTCTGTCCATAACTAACCTCCGAACATTTCTTTAAAATTGAATCAGCAGATGCAGTTCTTTTGCTAAGGGTAAAAGACAAATGATGTTAAATTATGTGATTAAAAAAATGGCACTGTTTGGGGTATAATGGATATAACTGCTTTGGAGGCCTTCAAAAGGGGCATCCTACGGAGAAAGAGCTTCAGGGGGCAATTGAGTTTTATAAGAACCTATAATCCCAGGCATATATGAAGCCGTTGACCCTTTTTATATGAGAAAAGATTGTGACGAGATTTATGATATGGACTTTTTAGATGAGAGAATGAGCTTACCAATTCAAGGTGGTGGATTATGTATTTTGGAGGCTAAGAAAGATCAATGATTACAGTAAATCTTTACTATAAGGGACAAAACGGCGCTGCCAGAGCTTTTGCTGATGAGATGGAAAAGTCAGGAATAGTTGATGCTATCAGAGCCGAAGAAGGGAATCTGAGGTATCAGTATTTCCAGCCGCTTGATGATCCGGAGACAGTTCGAAAAGACTGATAAAATGCCTCTTAAGATAATCGTCTGGCCGGCTGTGGCAAGTCTTTTATATGGCATTATAGCGTTGGGACTGAACGCTGCAAGGATATTGGATGGACCATATTTCTTTTTAAAGGTTTATGAACAGTCTGCAGTTGTGATAGTTACCTGGTTTGCGATTATCGCAGTATTGTGTCTTGGGCTTGCTTTGTTGTACTACAAGCTTAAATGGAGAAGGCGGTGACTTATGGAATTGCGTGATGTTTGTAAAAGTGCACCTGTGAAAATTCACGTAACTGACGGAGGTGGATGGGAAAATGAATAAGAAAAAAATCATGGCGGTTCCCGCTGTATGCTTTTGGGGTGTCATAGCTGCTTGTTTTTTGGGTATAATTGTTGGATCATTTTTTGACTTTGGTATCAATGAGGCGCTTGCCAATAAGACAGATATTGGTGCCTTCTTTGCCACTTATGGATCATACTTTTCATATTGCCTGTATCCTGCAGCCGGATCATGCTTATTCGTGGGTCTCAGGAAGAAGGGAGACTGCTACCGCATACTGGCATATACTTTGCTGGTGCTGAGTTTGTTTATGGCTGTGTATTATTCTAACAGTTATAACGGCAAAAGCGTGCGCCAGTTGTTTGGGTATTCTGCCGGGCAATCCTCTCCGATACTGTCAGTTGCAAGTTGGATGTTCTGGGTTGTGCTGTATTCCTGGATACCATTTGTAATGATACGTCTATTGGATGACAGAAATCCTGACAGGCTCATTGCCGTTGGAGCGGCAATACTTATTGCAGGTATAACGGCAGATAATGTGAACTCGTGGCTCAAGCAGGTTGCTTCAAGACCTCGTTATAAATACCTGATCACATTAGATGATCCAATAAGCCAGTTCCGTAATTGGTGGCAAATGGTTCCAAACCTCGCCGGTGGTGATGATAATTTTAAATCCTGGCCCAGTGGTAACATGACAATAGCCAGTATGATGTTTTCGCTTCCGATGCTTGCGAATGTAATGAGAAAAAGGAGTGAAAGAAAGAATGTTATCTGTTTTATTATCGCCTGTCTTTATGTGTTGATCTATGGCTATAACCGCATTCATATGACTAATCATTTTTTATCTGATGTATGCTTTGGAACACTGATCACATATCTTATTTATGTAGCCGTAAGTGAAGCGTTTTTATCGGCGAGTAAAACGGATTGATAATGCGATGCATGCTTTGAAAGGGAGCCATATTTTTAGAAGGATTGGAAGATGTGTAGTGAGAAACTTGCAGTAATATTCCCTGGCATGGGATATAACGGGGATAAACCTCTTTTGTATTACACTAAGAAGCTGGCCAAGGCAGCAGGCTATGACGTGCTTGATGTTACATATGAGCTGCCGGTAAAGTCAAAAGAAATTCTAAATGATAAAGAAGGCATGAAAGCGGCCTTTGAGATAGCATTAAAGCAGGTAGAAGAGCAGCTTGATGGAGTTGAATTTGATAAATGTGAGAAGATTCTTTTTGTAGGGAAGAGTATAGGCACCGCCCTTGCTGCTTATTATGATAAAAATTATAACATCGGTGCTACGCAGCTTGTATTTACTCCGGTTCCTCAGACATTTGATTTTTTGAGAGCTGAAAGCGGAACAGTGTTCCATGGCAATGCGGATCCCTGGTGTAGAACAGATATTGCCAAGGCACGCTGCGAAGAGCTTGGACTTGAACTGGTAATAGTAGAAAAAGGGAATCATTCTTTAGAGACTGGGGAAGTGATCAGTGATATTCAGGAAATGGGGAATGTCATGAAAATAGTAGAAAAATTGCTATAAAGCAAGAAATCATATTTGAAGCGGTGGCGGGCAGGAAATAAATATCGGTGAGGCAGGCATTTCAGAATGGATAAAGTCATTAAATGAAATGTTCACCCATTGGAAAGTGTATATTTCTCCGCAGCTCACAGAAGCAGAGTATGCCGAAGGAATGGTCAATGAGCTTTTAAAAGACAATAGGGCTCTTTTTTGTTTATAATAAAGAAAGCAAATTGCGAAATAATATTGTGGGAGAGAGTTTATGAGTAATGCAGTGATAATCTATGCTTCGACACACCATGGCAATACAAAGAAGGTTGTTGATGCTATTGCAAAAGAGTTTGATGTGGAGCTGGTTGATGCTACTCAGGTTCATGAGAAAGACCTGTCTGGCTACGATCTGATTGGATTTGCTTCCGGCATATATGCGGCACAGTTCCATCAGCAGATAAAGAACTTTGCCCAGGTTAATCTTCCTCAGAATAAGAAGATCTTTTTTATAATGACCAGTGCAATGAATAAGGACTTTTCAAAGTCAATGGCAGAGCCTATAAAGGGCAAAAATGCTGAGGTGGTGGGCAAGTTTACCTGTCATGGATACAACACATTCGGTCCGTTCAAACTCGTTGGAGGAACTAGCAAGGGGCATCCTGATGAAAATGATCTGAAGGACGCTGTAGAGTTCTATAGAAGACTTGTAAGAGTCGGACAAGCTTAAATAAGCGATGCAGAAGATTCCTCAGCCACTGCATCTTTTGAAGATATATCCGGAAAGCTATGATTATCTGGATTCAGATCTGAAAAAAGAGGGCTTTGAAGTAAGGCAGCATAGTGGAAAGTACTATAACTGAAAATATGCATGTAAACAGACTGTTATGAATTATTTATAGGACGGCTTAGGTTTTAATGACTAATGAAAAGAATTTTACAGAAGGAAAAATCATAGGACCACTTATGAGGTTTGCGCTGCCAGTAATGTTCGCATTGTTCTTACAGGCGATGTATGGCGCTGTAGACTTGATGGTTGTGGGCAAGTTTTCTGTTCCGGAAGAGGTGTCAGCGGTTTCAACAGGTTCCCAGATAATGTTGACAATAGGAAATCTTGTAGCATCACTTGCGATGGGAACGACTATCTATTTTGGACAGCAGATTGGTATGGGGAAGCTGAAACTTGGGGGACAGATCATAGGAGCGAGCATAGCTCTTTTCATGGCTATCGGATTATGCATGTCGATTTTGATCCCAGTGCTATCTCCTCAGATTGCATCTGTGATGCAGGCTCCGGAGGCGGCTTTTAGTCAGACTGTATGCTATATACGTATCTGTGGTGCAGGAATGATCGCCATTGTTTCATATAACCTTATTGGTGCGATATTCAGGAGCATGGGAGATTCAAAGACGCCACTTATTACTGTAGGTATTGCCTGCGTAGTAAATATTGTGGGAGATCTTTTGCTCATAGCAGTACTTGGACTTGGGGCGAGAGGTGCTGCAATAGCCACAGTATCAGCACAGGTTGTTAGTGTAGTAGCTTCCCTTATCTTTATTTCAACGCAGAAGTTTGCCTTTGAGTTCAATTTTAAGATGATCAGGTTTGACAGTGAGATTATCGGGAAAGTTCTTAGACTTGGATCTCCTATAGCCCTTCAGGACTTTCTTGTAGGTCTTTCGTTCCTGGTAGTACAGGCTATTGTAAATACTCTGGGTGTTACGGCATCAGCCGGCGTTGGAGTTGCGGAAAAGGTATGCGGATTTATCATGTTGGTTCCTTCAGCATTTATGCAGTCAATATCTGCTTTTGTGGCACAGAATGCTGGTGCTGGCAAGATGGATAGAGCACTGAAGGCACTTAGGTCAACCATAGCAGTCTCTTTTGTTTTCGGCTTTGCTATGTTTGTTCTTGCGTTCTTTAGAGGAGATCTTCTTACAGGAATATTTGCAAAAGATACTGATGTTGTACTGGCAGGCGCAGAGTACCTTAAGTCATATGCTATTGACTGCCTGTTTACATGCTTCCTTTTCTGCTTTATTGGTTTTTACAACGGTATTGGAGTAACAACCTTTGTTATGGCGCAAGGGATTATTGGAGCTTTCCTTGTAAGGATTCCGGTAGTAATCCTTATGAGGAAATGGGAACCGGTTACATTGTTTCATATAGGACTTGCAACACCTTGCTCTACGGTAGTGCAGATAATTTTGTGCTTTGGTTGCCTGATATTTCTTAAAAGGAAGAAAAGGCTATGTCTCTGACAACAGTATGCTGGATAAGGATAAAGATTTCATAAGGAAATAAAAAAGGGTTATGCTACAAAAGAACTTGAGTTGAAGCTGATTTTAGGATATATGATAATTAATAGATGAGAATCCTGTGTAAGAGGAGATTTCAAATGGCAAAGGTATTAT
The DNA here is from genome assembly GCF_900115735.1 of Butyrivibrio proteoclasticus. Taxonomy (GTDB): domain Bacteria; phylum Bacillota; class Clostridia; order Lachnospirales; family Lachnospiraceae; genus Butyrivibrio; species Butyrivibrio proteoclasticus_B. The sequence goes on along the minus strand of NZ_FOXO01000037.1, from coordinate 1,431 downwards.
TACTTAATGGTAGTCCGAAGGCAGATGGCTGCACGGCTACTGCACTTGACGAGATGATAAAAGTTTTCAAAGAAGAAGGGATTGAGACTGAGGTCATCCAGGTTGGAAACAAGGACATTAGAGGATGTGTTTCCTGTGGGTACTGTGAGAAGAACGGCAAGTGTGTTTTTAATGATCTTGTAAATGAAGTTGCAGATAAGTTTGAGGAGGCAGATGGCCTTGTTGTGGGAAGTCCTGTTTATTACGGCTCCCCTAATGGAACAATCCTTTCATTTATGGACAGGCTCTTTTACAGTACATCTTTCTCAAAGCAGATGAAGGTAGGCGCTGCTGTTGTGAGCTGCAGAAGAGGCGGTAATACGGCTACTTTTGATGTGCTAAATAAGTACTTTACAATAAGCGGAATGCCGGTGGCTTCCAGTACTTACTGGAACCAGGTTCATGGTTTCACAGCAGAAGATGTAAAAAAAGACCTTGAGGGACTTCAGACAATGAGGAATCTGGCCAGGAACATGTCCTTTATGATCAGGGCTTTTGCAGATGCAAAGGAAAAGTACGGACTTCCGACTGTGGAGAGAAATGCATTTACAAGTTTCCCTGATGGAAAGTAAGACATTAATTGAGAAAAAAGGTATCTATCTGAAAAGAAAAAGGGCAGATACAGTATAAGTGACATGCTACGTATAAGCTTATACGTATGTGCCCTCTGGAAAATCAAGCGTCTGAAAAAATGATACTATAAAAATATCATCACTTCCCCTATTATCTATAAAGAAGTCTTCAATGGCAACCTTATGTAATTGACCATCATCATCTATTTGATTAACAATACGCATCACTTTTCTTTCACCACGATTATAAGCTTCAAGAAGACTTTTTCTATTAAAGGCATTCTGAACCTCTTCTCTTGATTCTGGAACTGTCATATTTACCACTTTTTTTAGACAGTCATCATATAATCCGGTTTCTGGTATGATAAGATCTAAGAAGTTTTCTCGTTTCATAAATGTATATGAGTTCTTACTTATATTTACAAATTTAATAAGAGAGAACTTAATATATACAGAATCGATAAGCATCCTAACCTGGCCTAGAACTGATCAATGCCATTTAGCTAACTGTTCCGTTTCTGTTTGATTATAACAATTGACATTATTATACCATTTTAGAGCCTTTGGTTAAGCGTTTTCTGCATAGCAAACAGACAGATGCAAGATCTGCCTGCTACTACATATCAGGTTGAGGAACTAAGCTACTCTATACAAGAAACTACAGGCACCTATACCTCGTAGATTACGGATAAAATGCCGCTCATCTGTTTTATCTACTCTTAGATTACGTTCTATCCATGCTATTACATCAGGTATCGGCAAAGATTTAGCCATTTTAAGAAATTTATGGCAAATTTTCGCTGCCATAGAGAAGTTGATT
>NZ_FOXO01000036.1 GCF_900115735.1 Butyrivibrio proteoclasticus | reverse complement strand
ATGCTACCTCAGCCATATCATTGATGATATTGTTCAGAGTCTGCTTGACTTCTGATGGGAAATTGTTCATAATGTGTACCTCCTTAATCATGAGTGAATGCGAATACGTTCTTGATTAAGGGGCCCCATTCCTGGTGGTAATCAGGAATGGGGCCACACATTTTGATATCTATGTCAATATATATTTTTAGTTTTTTGTATGAATTATGTTACTGGAACTGTAATCCGGTGACAGACCATTCACATGACAAAAATCAGCTCAAATCCGCATGATTAGCTGATTTGAGCTGATTACTCATAATAGTTCTATTTAGTTAAGCTAGGAAACTGGCATTGAAGCTTAATATTCCGGGAACAGTGTATTTTGATGATGCGCTAGACCACTTAAGCGACTATTACGATGGCGATGGGCGGAAATACTATGTCATCGAAGGAGATGATGGCCAGGTCATTTGTGGAATCGGTTATGACAGATTTGAGCCCATGAAAGATACAGCCGAGCTGCAGAAATTATACCTGACGAATTCTGCAAAGGGCTCAGGCCTAGGCTATAAAATGATAGACTTTATCGAAGACAAGATGCGAGAGGCTGGGTATAAGGCTTCGTATCTGGAAACCCATGACAATCTTATGGCCGCCATTCATATCTACAAAAAGAAGGGCTATAAAGAGATCGAGCGCCCCAAAGAGGTAGTGCATAGCACTATGAACAGATTTTTTTGGAAATCGCTGGGATAATGGCTTGTGCAGGCTTGTGATCTACGAATCTGTTATTTGAAGACATTGCGAATTTGTAATCTATGGGCATGCGATTGATGGACTTGTAATCTATGGACATGCGATCGATGGACTTGTAATTTTTAAACTTGTGTTTTGAAAAACGTGTTTATAATTGCGATTTATTGATTTGTGGGATAAGATTGGAAAAATGACGTAATTTATCCCACATTTTCAGCCTTTCAAACACCGATTTTTGGCGGTTTGTAGGATAATTCTTTAAATATCTCGCTTTTTATCCTACTTTTTTCATGTTCAGATGCTCTCATTTGAAGAATTAATAGGATAAAACCATTGATTTTAAGCTTTTTATCCCACAATTCATCAAAACAGGGTATTTTAAAGGCTGAAAAAGTAGGATAAAAAGAGTAAAAACCAGTCAATTATCCTACTCGCAGGAAAATCACCAATTTTTAAAGCTCTTTTTGTAGGATAAAAGGCGCAGTTTTACCGCTTTTATCCTACAACAACGAAGCGCAGTGAGAAGGCAGCAGCGAAGCGCAGAGGAGAAGACAACAGCCAAACACAGAGGAGAAGACGATGCCAAGCGAAAAGAATGTAGACAAAAAGAACGAATCTAAAAAGCAGTTAGGGCCTACTACTCGTCCTGAGATAAAACTAAAAAGCAGTCCCAAGGCTGATGCCATGAAAAAGGCGCCGGATGAAGTCATTGCCATGGCCATCAGAGATGCCTTGATAAAAGATAAGGAAAACAGATGAACCTGTAGAATAAGGAAGGCAGATGAAGCTGTAGAATAAGGAAAACAGATGAACTAATGCAGAGGGGGCAATTATGCGGGGGATCAAGAATCATAAGTTGCAGCTAAAAGACCGGATTATGGCAAAGACCGGCGGGGTGTGTGCAGCGTGCGGGAAGCATCTTGAGAGGCAGAAAGTTACGATAGACCATTATGTCCCCAAGTACAATGGCGGCACGGATGATGAGAGAAATCTTTTGCCTTTGTGCAGAAATTGCAACAGGCAGAAATCATCCAGGATGGTGGTGGCTGAGGACTATTATCGATTTCTTGGAAAAAGATATTGCGAAATGGCCAGTGAATATAGGAATGAACTGGAAAGGCCTGTGTCTTAAGCAAGGAGGATGGATATTTGTGCTGTAGATATTACTTTAGTGACAAAGCTGCATATAAGGTTGAGGGCGACCTGAAGCTTACGAAAGGAGCGCTTGCTACTAGCGCTGGAGACATTACTCCTGGGATGGCGACTCCGGGAATCATCTGGAATAGGGCCACCAATGAAGATTTCGCGCTGGAGAATCTGTTTTGGGGAATCACATCCAAAGACAAAAAGCTCATCATCAATGCCAGGGCTGAATCGGTGACAAAAAAGTCGATGTTTGCTGACAGCATTCGGAATCGTAGGTGCATTCTGCCTGCAGCGGGATTCTATGAGTGGGATGCAAGCAAGACGAAGTTCAGGTTCAAAAGAGCTGATGAGAAGCCAATTTATCTTGCGGGTTTCTATGACCTTAGTGATAACAAGGACTCTTTTGTGATTCTGACGACCGCAGCAAATGCATCAATGAAGCCTGTTCACGACAGAATGCCGGTAATGATTGATACGGGAAATGTCAGGGATTATTTAAAAGACCCGGCTGCAGCCCTTGAAATGATAAAAGAGCCAATGCCAGAGCTTGATAGAAAAAGTGACTATGAACAGCTTAGCCTGTTCTGATTATTTATAAGAACCAAGGAAAAGAAATGGCAAAAATTTTTAATAAAATTTTATGCTAATATTCCAAAATAATAATTTGTCAGTGTTATAATGCGCTTGGGGAGGCTGATGAGGCCTCTTTTTGCTTAAAAAATTTGGGCACCTTAAGTATCATGGATGAGAGGAGAAGGTGGCGATGAAAGATTTTCTTGCAAAGATACTGTATTTCATACTGGCACTGATCATTTTGATGTGCGTGTATATTGGGCTTTGTGCGGTCAACCCTGGCTTGTCGGAGCCTCTAAAGCAGGTTGTAGCTGACATTGAGGAAAAAAAGAGAATCAGTGCAGAAAGCGCAGCTGCCGCAAGCTCAGAAGCGTCAGCAACAGAGACTTCTTTGGAAGAGGAAACAGAAAAAGAGTCTGAGGCAGAAAAAGTCAGTACAGATGGGCCGGAGACAGCGCATCCCTATAATTTTGATCTGACTTACAAGGATTATGTTGATGCGTGGGATGATAGCGTGGTTGATGAAGATTTCAAAAACAGTCCTGATTATAAGGAGTTTGTGGATGCTTTCATAAAACCAGCGGAAGATGCGGATGAAGGGGACTATCCTAAAGACAGTTCCCATATGCTCTCGCCGCAACCTGAGATTGTAGATATTGAAGATGAAAAAGAGGCGCAGGAGATCATCGACAGCGTTGATCAGGGTGAGAATGGCGTAGGCCTTGAGTTTGATGAGCTTTACTATCCTTACTATCATATGCTAAATGACAGATGCAAGGCTTTGTATAGGCAGATGTATGCCAATGCTGTTGCGCTTAACACGAAGTTTGCGCCCATAAATGAAGCAACCACCAATAAAGAGGTGGAGAGCGCATTCTGCTGTCTTCTAGATGACCATCCGGAGCTCTTTTGGGTGGATATATCCTATTATTTCCAGTATGACTACGATGGAAATGTTATAGAGTTTGACTTTGATTTTTATAAGAATTTCAATGATATAGCTTCAGCGAGAGGTAAATTTGAGACTACGGCCCTGAACCTGGCAGCAGGCGCCAAGAATTTAAGTTCCCCTTATGAAAAAGAGCTGTATATCCATGATATGATAGTGGATAAGCTCAATTATCAGTACAATTCGCTGGATCAGAGCGCCTACAGTTCTGTGGTTCAGGATTATACTGTTTGTGCGGGCTATGCCCGGTGTTTCCAATACTTGATGCAGCTTGTTGAGGTTCCAACTTACAACTGCCATGGCTGGGGTGGAAGCGAGCGCCACGCTTGGAACATAGTTAAGCTTGATGACGGTTTCCACAATGTGGATTGCACTTGGGATGATTCGCTGGCTGGTTATGATTATTTCAATCTTAGCGATTCTGAAAACAAAAGCCACAGAAGAATGGAGTTTTCGGTGTATCTTCCACCTTGCGTTTCATCTGATTATAAGCCTGCGTCGGGGCAGGAAAACATCGACTCTAGTTCGGCGACAAGTTCTGATGCGAACAATGGGAATATTTCAATAGAAGTAGAAGATAACGGGTCGACAATCACAATTAAGGCTGAAGCATCTGCTTCAGTTGGCAATTAAGCTAGCGCAAGTGCTTCGGTAAATAATATAATGCAGATATATGCAGTTGAAATTAAGGCGGGAAGCTTCTTAAGCAGGGGAGAATCCCGCCTAATAAGTTGGAAAGAAGATTTATATCATGGAGAAATGTTTAAGACCCCATCATGGGATGTGCTTTCAGTTTTATGAAGGCAAGGGCTACAGTGCTGATTTTACAGACCATATGGGACGTGTGATAAAAGAGCTAGAGGCTGCCCCAATGCAGAAGGTGGTGCTGAAGGCTCAGACAGATATTGTCTGCAAAAATTGTCCGAACAATGAGGGCGGCCTGTGCACCTCTCAGGACAAGGTTATCAGATATGACAAAGAAGTGCTGAAGGCTTGTGGACTCAGTGACGGATGCGAGATTTCTTTTGCGGAGTTTAAGGGACTTGTAAAAAATAGAATAATTGATGCAGGTATCAGAAGCGATATCTGCTGTGATTGTAGCTGGGACTATATCTGCAGGAGTAAGGAGTAGCCAAGACGAGGTTTAAGAGGCACCATTGGTGCCTTGGCTTCTCTTCAAGTACATCCTACCGGCGCAGATAGCTGCGGCAATTGAGAAGATATAAAAGGCGGCCAGTATTCCAATGGCCATTCTCATTCCCAGGTGTTCTGCATTGAAGCCGGTGAGGGCTGTGAAAACAACACCGCCGATGCCAGTTGCAGTGGTGATCATGCCGGTTGAAAAGGCGGTGTTTTTTCCGGCGAAAGGAATCATCATATTGAGAACGCATGGATAGATGGCGCCACTGGCAAAGCCAAGAGGGATGCAGAGCGCAAATACCACGAGGCTGTTATCCATAAGAGCTACAAGGACGGTGAGAAGTGGAATTGCCACAAGGGCAGTAAGCAGGATGGCTCTGGCTCTTTTAGCAAAATAGCCCACGAATACTCTCGAAGGGATCATCATCGCCCAGAATACTGAGAGGGCGTAGCGGCCGAGGCTTGAGTCCAAAACGTCCGCGAACAGAGTTTCTACAAAGTACGCGAAGCCGTTTTCAAATCCAACATAGATGCACATGATAACGCAAAGAAGCAGGATTCCCATAAGGAAGAATTCTGTTTCTTTTTTTGTGGACCCATCTGCTGAAGCTCCCCTGGCAGCAGCTTCTCTTTTCCCCTCTCCTGATGCCATGATTCCGGCAAAAGAAATGAGGCTTCCCACTGCGAGAATGACAAAAAGAACTTTCCAGGTAAGCCCAAGTCCAAGGTAATACTCCACAACAAGCGGAGCCACCAAAGCTCCGAGGGCATACATGGAGGTCATGAATCCGATTTTTTTGCTTCCGCTGATGGGATAGGAGTCTGCAAGAGCAGCGATGGATATGAACTGAAGTGCACTGGTGGTGAGGCCAAGAAAGAACACACCTACAACAAATGCACTTTGCAGACCAATTATCTGGATTCCTGCGGCGGCCACAAACTGGATCACCAGCAGGAGCTTTATACACTTTGTTTTAACGTTGGCGTCTGCCCATGCGCCAAGGATCAGAGGGGCAAGCATGGTGGCAAAGAGCTCAGTTGCCGCAAAGAGGCCTTTGGAGGTCTCGGAAAGATCGTAGTTTTGCCCGATGCTTCGAAGACTGGCCTGATAGCCGCCTGCTTCAAAACCGTTAATGAATATGATCAAAAAAAGCACAAGCCATAAAAAGTCGAACTTTTCAGATTTATCATTACTGTTCATGGAAACCTCCTGAGCAGATATGCATTCTTGAATCAACAATTCAAGAATGCATCAACCAAGCCAATTTAAATCGACTTCGTCGATGAGGCTTGGTTGACTCTTCACTCATATTCTCACGAAATCCGCAGTATATGCGGATTTCTGGAATTTAGTTCAAAATGTCATGCTTTTTTAAGTACCTTCTACTGCTGAATGCGTTCAAGGACCTTGTGGTACATGTTTTCATCTGTGGCTTCTTTGTCAGATCTGAGCATTGCTGAAATGCTGACTTTCAGCGTCATCTTGTTGCCATCGAGCTCTCTGATAGATTCAATTGCTTCTTTTAACTGACTGCACAATTCATCAACTTCAGACTGCTTGTCAGTATATAAAAGCAGCGCAAATTCTGACTGTATCATTCTTGCTACAGCGCATTTGTCCTTTGTGACTTTTAGTATTTCCTGGCCCATTCGGTGTAAGAGCTTTTCGATAAAGTCTTCTCCATAATCAGCCATGACTCTGGCATGTTTCATGTTTCTAAGTATGATAAGCGCATAGTCACGCCCAAGATTATGGTAGTTCTGGGAATAATCTATCAGCACATCAAGGAAACCTTTTTTATTCATACAACCGGTAATGGTGTCAGTTCTTTTAACGTTATAAAGCTTGTCTATTCTGGCCATTTCCTCATCAACATCAAAGAAATAGCCCATTAGACCGATGATCTCATTACCGTCATATATAGGAGTTTTGAAGCATATGATGTTATGGACAACGCCTTTTACGATGCAGTATCCCGGAACGCCTGAAATCACGGCACCATTTGTAAGAACGGCAATTTCGTCGTCTCTGTATGCTTTTCCGTCGATATGCCAGCCCATGTCCTCATCGTCTTTGCCGAGGATATCGTCGATGGTAAAGCCGTAGAAGTCAAGGAACGCTTTGCTGGCGCCCATAAATTTCCTGTTTTTGTCCTTCCAAAAGAACTTAAGATGAGAGGCAATTACAGTGTTTTCCCACATTTTTGCATACATTTGTGAGTTATCAGACTTAAGCCCGTAATCTTCGCGGTTATATAATTCCTGAATTTTGTTAAGGATTGAGTGGGTATCGTCAGGAGTTGACTTTGTGCACATGAGGAATTCTTTTCCCTCTGTACCCGGTATCAGCATGAAGGACAGGCCTTTCCATTCATAATTGCCATCAACCTGTTTGATCCTGAACATGTTCTCAACATAGCCTTTGAAGCTGCTTTGTACACGGCTTGCCAGAGTGGACAAGTCGCAGAAAACATCGAATTTTTTTTCGTCAGCCAGTGCTATATAATCCTTCTTGAACTTTTGAACGTAGGAATTAAGGCGCATGCCATCGGTTGGAATATTTCGCATATAGCGGAACTTTCCAACAAGCGGAATGATCGTGTTGTTGGATGGATTGATCTGAGCCACAGTGTCAAACATGTGATTTATTTCTTTTAACCTGAAAGCAAGGCTGTTGCTCTTTTCAATATTTGAATCAGCAGAAATATTGCGGATGGAGCTAATGTAGATATGGCTCCCGGAGTTTTCCGCGATCTCTTTTCCCTTGAGGCACAGAATGCTGCCGTCAACAGTGAAGTAGAAGGTTTCAAGGTTCTTACTCTGCTTAACGGTATCAACGAATTTCATTAGCTGGGCATTAAAAGAAGAACGGGAATGGAACACTTTCGCGTCAATCGTCTCCATGTCATAGGAACTGCCAAAAGCCTGGGTTTTATAGACTTCATTCATGAAAAGAGTTCTGAAAACGCCGTTGTTATCTTCAAAAATTGCCAAAGGCTCGTCAGTACGCCTCGCGTGGAAGCTGGCCACATCGTAGAAATGGCGCCACTGCCTCTTTTCAATCTCAATTTTGCTCTCTTTGATATGGTCAAAAAAGTCATTTATGGGCATTGGTTTGCCGTAGTAATAGCCCTGAAGTCGGCCACAGCCTATGTTTTTGAGAAACTCCACCTGCTCCTGGGTTTCCACGCCTTCTGCCAGCGTCATGATATCAATTTCTTTTGCCATGATGACTGTGGAAGTTATTATGGCCTTGGATTTGTCGTCAAAGGAGCGAAGAAAAGACATATCGAGCTTAAGGGTGTCGAAATGATAGTCCTTAAGGACGGTAAGAGAAGAATAGCCGCTACCAAAGTCGTCCATCCACACCTCATAGCCGGTGCTCCTGAAGCGCTCTATCATGCCGGACATCAGCTCGGCGTCAGATACGATCATGCTCTCGGTTATCTCAACATGAATGTAGTCCCTTGGAATATCGTACTCGTCCACCGCATCCTCCAAAACCTTGAGCATGTCAGTGGCTTCAAGGTCAAGGCGCGAAAAGTTGATGGACACAGGAACTGCGTCGAGGCCATTATGAATACGCTCTGAAATGTCGGAGCAGACTTTTTTAACGATCCAGCAGTCAAGCTTGTGGATCTGCCTGCTCTCTTCGAGAGCGCCTATGAATTTATCAGGTGAAAGAAATCCCATTTCAGGGTCGATCCATCTTGCCAGAGATTCAGCGCCGCAAAGCTGACCTGTGAGCGCGCGAACAACAGGCTGGTAATATACTTTAACCCAGCCATTTTCCAGTGCTTTCTCGATATTGGCAACTACGTAATCCGCGATTTTTTGGCGCTCCTGACTATTGTCTGAGACAAGTGACATGAACGTAATCTCCATAAAAAATATTGCTATATTGAGCATAACATAAGTTAAGTACGGATAGTAAATTATTAATGATAAAATGATTATAAAGTTGAGGGACGTAATTTTATGGAGTGTATAACTTATGATAATTCAGACTGGTTCGCGCACAGATATTCCGGCCTTCTATGCTGACTGGTTTGCAAACAGGCTTAAAGAGGGCTTTGTTTATGTGCGTAATCCTTACAATATGACATATATTACAAAGTATTTATTAAATCCATCAGTGGTTGACATAATTTGTTTTTGCTCAAAGAATCCCAAGCCCATGCTTAAATATCTGGATCTTTTGAAACCATATGGAATGTACTGGTATGTGACGATCACGGGCTACGGAAGGGATATAGAGCCAAATGTTCCGGATATCCCGGATGTGGTAGAAACCTTTAAAACGCTCTCTGAGTTTGCTGGAGTGGATTCCATGGGATGGAGATATGATCCGATTTTCCTGGATGACAAATATACGAAAGACTATCATCTTGAAAAGTTCGAGGAAATTGCTTCGGCACTTGACGGCTACACGCAGACGGCCGTTATCAGCTTTATTGATATTTATCAGAAAGTGAAAAAGAACTTTCCCGAGGCGAAGCCATTAGAAAAAGCAGACAGAACGTACCTTGGTGAAAAGATGGCTCGGATAGCGAAGAATCATGGAATGACTCTTCGCCCCTGTGCAGAGGGAAATGAACTGGAAGTATTTGGTGCAGACTGCAGTGGCTGCATGACTCAGGCAATGTATGAAAAGGCTGTCCATAACAGCATGAATTTTCCTAAGGTAAAGAATGCGAGAGCTTCCTGCGCGTGCTATCTTGCGAACGATATAGGTATGTATAATACGTGCCTTCACATGTGCAGGTACTGTTATGCCAACTATGACGCGAAGACGGTGCTGGATAATAATGAGAATCACGACCCGCTTTCGCCTCTGCTTATCGGGCATGTAAGGCCTGAGGACGAGATACACCAGGCAGAGCAAAAGAGCTGGATCGATGGACAGTTATCTTTTGATTTCCTGTGAAAACAATAAACGGTATTGTTGGTGGCTATGAATGCTGTGGAGCTTGCAAAGCCTGACTGAAAAGAAAAAGATACTTTATAAACCTTTAATTTGTTAACAGTATAACGTTTATATTAAAATAGAATTGGTGTAATGCGTAAATCGAATGATGGAAATATCCAGGAGGAAATTCCCATGGAAAAATACAGATATAGCGATGAGGAACTGAAACTATTGGAGAGTAGCAAGGTTCCTTTTGCAATTTATCAGTTTATTGATAAGAGAGTGATTACACTGGTTCTATCTGAAGGCTTTTTTGAGCTGGCCGGATATCAGGGCAGAGACAAAAAAGATATTTATAATCTTATGGATACAGATATGTATCGAGATGCTCATCCCGATGATATGGCTTCTATAAATGATGCGGTTTATCGATTCGTGACAGATGGAGGAGTCTATGATGTTATCTACAGGATGAAAAGAGATGGGGAATACAGGATAATACATTCATATGGCAGGCATATCTACAAGGAAGACGGCACAAGGCTTGCATTTATCTGGTATACGGATCAGGGCTGTTATGTCGGTGACAGCGTGAATGGAAGCGAAGCTATATCCGGAGAATACGCCAGATTGCAGCAGGAGAACGAGCGTCTTAGAAAAGAAGCAGATGCAGCAAGAAAGATAATGAAATTGAAAAAATCTGTTTCAGATCTTTTGGCAAATATGCCTGCAATGACTTTTTCCAAGGATGTAAATACTAGAAAATACCTTGCCTGCAATCAGGCATTTGCCGATTACGCACATAAAGAGACACCTGAAGAGGTTGTGGGGCTCACGGATTTTGAAATTTTTGATGAGGAGACTGCACTTCATTTTATTGAGGATGACAAAAAGGCCCTTGCAATGGATAAGCCTTATATTTTTTATGAGGATGTTCCGGATGCCGCAGGTAATCCCAAGCAGTTTCAGACTACAAAGCTGAAATTTACAGATGACACAGGCAGAGAGTGTCTGCTGGGATTGTGCCAGGATGTTACTGACGCAATGCGCATTAAGCGAGAGTATAGCGAAAAGCTTGCACTTGTGCAGAATATGGCTGAAATTGATTCTCTTACCGGCATTAAAAACAAGAATGCATATAAGGAAAGAGAAAACCTGATGAATCAGAGAATTATTGAAAGACGTCAGCCTGAGTTTGCTATAGTTGTTCTTGATGTTAACGACCTTAAGAGGATTAATGATACTGAGGGGCATGAAGCTGGTGACAGATACATCTGTGATGCCTGTGAGATAGTCTGTAAGACCTTTAAACGAAGCCCTGTATACAGAGTAGGTGGAGATGAATTTGTGGTTATTTCACAGGATGAGGATTATGCCCGCAGTGACGAACTTGTGAATTTGATTGCAAGTCATAACGAGAATGCTTTGTTAAAAGGTGGCGTTATCATAGCTTGCGGTATGGCAAAATTCGACAAGGAAGATAGTGTGGCTGAAGTGTTTGAGATTGCAGACAAAAGAATGTATGATAATAAGAAAACACTAAAAATGCGAAAAAAGGCACTTAATAAGAAAGTTGAAGAGTGAATATGGAAAACTTAAAAATACGAGCTATCATATATGCACTTTTGGCAGCAGTTTTCTATGCAATGAATGTTCCTATGTCAAAGCTATTATTAAAGTTTGTTGAACCTACGATGATGGCGGCTTTTTTGTATCTGGGCGCGGGTGTAGGAATTGGCGGTATTTCTATTATGAGTAAAAAGGAGAAGGAAGATCAGCTTACAAAAGAGGAGCTTCCTTTTGTAATAGGAATGATTGTTCTTGATATAGCGGCGCCTGTTTTTCTTATGCTTGGACTGGATTATGGGACATCGTCGAATGCGTCTCTTCTGGGGAATTTCGAGATCGTAGCAACGACCATCATCGCTTTTATCCTGTTCAGTGAGAAAGTCACTGGAAGGCTCTGGGCTGCAATTGGCCTTATCTCACTGTCAAGCGCATTGCTTTCTTTTGAAGGGAGCCTTTCTCTTAAGTTTTCCTATGGCTCACTTTTGGTGCTTCTTGCCACAGTCTGCTGGGGACTTGAGAATAACTGTACCCGCAGCATTGCGTCCAAAAGTACTTATGAGATCGTGACTCTAAAGGGTATTTTTTCAGGCCTTGGAGCTTTGGGGATTGCTCTTATTAAACATGAATCTTTTCCGCAGGTCAGATATATTTTGCCTGCTCTAATATTAGGCTTTGTCGCATACGGACTGAGCATTTTTCTATATATCAGAGCGCAGAACGTTCTCGGTGCTGCTAAAACCAGCGCGTATTATGCGGTTGCACCTTTCGTGGGAGCGCTCTTGTCCTTTATCATTTTGCATGAGAAGCTCACTGGGATGTACGCTATTGCCTTTTTGATCATGGCAGCCGGCGCCAGCCTTGTGGTGGTGGATACTCTGATCAGGCAGCATGCCCATGTGCATATGCATACTTTCACGCACACTCACGATGGGGTTACACATACGCACACGGTAACACATTCCCATGAGCATAACCATTACGTGACAGACGGTGTTCATGGTCATCATCACACCAGGGAAGAGCTGGAGAATCTTTCTAAAGCGGAGCATGATCATCGCCAAGACAAAAGAACTAACTCATGAAGGCAGAAAAGAAACTATTTATGCAGCGTATATTATGTAGTATTATCATATACATATGTGTTCTAGCGGGTAAACAGGAGGTTTGTAATGGAAACTTGGTATTACGTAGTTGAAAGTATTGATGGCGATTATGCCAATTTAAAAAGAACAGATATTGAATCCGAGGATCTAAAGCTCGTTGCGAGAGCTCTTTTGCCGGAAGGAATAGCAGAGGGAACGCAGCTTAAGTATGAGTTCATGCAGTATTCAATTGTATGACATCTTGAACTAAATTCCAGAAATCCGCATATACTGCGGATTTCGTGAGAATATGAGTGAAGAGTCAACCAAGCCTCATCGACGAAGTCGATTTAAATTGGCTTGGTTGATGCAATCTTGAATTGTTGATTCAAGATTGTATGATCCGGTAATGACAATTTAAAGAAAAGGCTGAATCTGAGGAGAAAAGTGTATGAGAAGTGAAATTGAAAAAAGATGTGAATTGTTGGTGGAAAACAGGAAGCTCGCAGGGAAGGCTTCTTTTCTTGATCATGATTTTATTAAAGTTGTAGCCGCTTCTTTTTTTACAGAAAAAGACAAGACGGCTGATGTTGAGGAGCTTAAAGATTGCAAAAGACTCATCAGAAAAAAGCAGGGAATATTCTCAGAAATTAGAGGTAACAATGAGCTGGTCATCGCAGCTAAAATGGCTGTCAGCGGTAATCCTGAGGAATATCTGGATAAGCTGATAGATGTGTACAAGGAGTTTCAGAAGGGGAAGATCCTTGGCTCATCTTACAGAGTTCTTGCGGCAGCTTCAATCTGCGACACAGGAAGGGAATCTGAGGCAGAAAGCCTTGTTGAGAAGACCTATGAGATTATGAAGGGCATGAGAAAGGATCATCCGTTCCTTACAACAGATGAGGATACAAGCTTTGCAGTTCTTTTGGCAATGAAGGATAAGAGCACAGAAGAGATATTGGCCGAGCTCGAGGAAATTTACCAGCTTATTAAAAAGAACTTTGCATTCCATGAAAATGCTGCATACTCGCTAAGTCAGGTGCTTGCAACATTTGATGGACAGGCAGAGCTAAAGAGCGAAAAAGTAATGGAGCTTTTTGAGGCCTTCAAAAATGCCGGAGCAAAGTATGGTAAAGGATATGAGCTGGCTTCTCTTGGAATTCTTGTGGGAATCGACAAGAATATTGAAGACCTTGTTTCTGAGGTTGTGGAAGTAGCAGAATATCTTAGTGGTAAAAAAGGCTTTGGAATACTGAATATGAACAGGCATACAAGACTTATGCTTGGTACTATGATCGTTTCCGAAATCTATTCTGACGGAAACGTAGCAACTGGCGCATCTGTCGCAAGCAGTGCTCTTTCTGCAGTTATTGCTGCGCAGCTCTGTATGTACGTAGCGATCATGTCTGCGGCTTCTGCTTCAGCGTCATCAAGTAACTAATAGGGAATGGCACCCATTTGAAATTTAGAGCCTTGGGCGATATAATAATTACATAAAATCTGCTTTTTGTGGCAGCTGATACTCGTAACGGCTTGTATCAGCTGCCTATATTATTGCAGACTCATTGATATAAATCACGAAAGGCAAGGAAATAGAATTGAGAAAAGCAAGATCAGAAAAAGAAAACGCAATGAGGGAGAAGATGATTCCTGAGTTATATGCGAACAAATATAACAGCTTCATTGGGTTTGAAATTATGGAACTGAGTTCAACTTACAGTAAAGCGAGGATCAAATGTGACTCAAGGCTTCATAATACATACGGCAGTATACACGGAGGCGCGCTTCTTTCATTTGTTGACGCAATGGCAGGAGCTACAGCAAGTATGAGCGGACACTACGCAACAACAGTATCTGCAAACTTAAACTTTTTATTGCCGGCGGTAAACACAGAGTATATCTACTGCGAATGCATGAAGCTTAAAACCGGTAAGCACATTTTGGTATTTGATATAAGAGTTACTGATGATGACGGAAATCTTTTGGACAGTGGTGAATTTTCATTCTTTGCCAGCAAAGTTCCGGTTCTGGGTGATAATCTCAAGTTTTGATATGGTAAAAAGCTAAACGGCTCTGCAAAAAAACAGGGCCGTTTTTTATACTTATTTTAGATAATATACTGACGTAGTATAGTAAAATTGAAATGGACAACTAAACTCACTGGGGAAATAAGGGGGCAAGGATAAAAATGATTTCACTTGCAATTTCTTTTGTAATACTTCTATGTGGATATTTGGTGTACGGAAAGATTGTTGAGAAGGTCTTTGGTCCTGATGACAGAGAAACTCCTGCAGTTGCAATTAATGACGGTGTAGACTGCGTTCCGATAAAAACAGGAAAAGCCTTTTTGATTCAACTATTGAATATAGCCGGGACAGGCCCTATCTTCGGAGCCCTTATGGGGGCATGCTTTGGACCTGTTGTCTTTTTATGGATAGTATTTGGATCAATTCTTGGCGGTGCCGTTCATGATTATCTTTGTGGAATGATCTCATCAAGAAATAAAGGCGCGTCAATAGCTGAATTATCAGGTAAGTATCTTGGCAACAAGGTTCGAATTGGGATGCGTGTATTTTCAATAGTTCTTTTGCTTCTTACAGGAACTGTATTTGTTACGAGTCCGGCAGCTCTTATTGCAAAACTGACTCCTGACCTCTTTAGTACGAGTTTCTGGGTAATCATTATTCTTTTGTATTATATTCTGGCAACACTTCTTCCGATAGATAAGCTTATTGGTAATTTATATCCCGTATTTGGGATAATTCTTATTGCGATGGCGGCAAGCGTTATGGGCGGGACCATTTTGGGAAACTACACTATTCCTGAGGTTGAGCTAAAAGATCTCCATCCGGACAATCTTCCGATTTGGCCATTCATGTTTATAACGGTGGCCTGCGGAGCTATTTCAGGATTTCATGCTACTCAATCTCCAATGGTTGCTAAGTGTATAACCAGCGAAAAACAGGGAAGAATTGTTTTTTACGGGGCGATGATATCAGAGGCTGTTATTGCACTTATATGGGCCGCAGCAGGAGTTGCTTTTTATGGATCAACACAGCTTTTAAATGATGCACTGACAAATTTGGGCCAGTCCGGAACTGTTTATGAGATCTCACAGAAAATGCTTGGAAGTGTCGGTGGAATTCTTGCGGTAGTTGGTGTTGTTGTATGTCCGATAACATCAGGCGATACAGCA
The DNA here is from genome assembly GCF_900115735.1 of Butyrivibrio proteoclasticus. GTDB lineage: Bacteria > Bacillota > Clostridia > Lachnospirales > Lachnospiraceae > Butyrivibrio > Butyrivibrio proteoclasticus_B. The sequence continues at coordinate 18,805 of NZ_FOXO01000036.1, read as the reverse complement.
TTTAGAAGTGCTAGACTTATCATTGCCGAGATGACAAAGCTTGATCAGAGTAAAATCAAAAATCGTCTTATCATCACGCTTCCTTTGTTAGGCGCAGGAGCAGTCCTTACTCAGCTTGATTTCAATGTGCTTTGGAGATATTTTTCCTGGTCCAACCAGACTCTGGCAATGATTGCGCTATGGACATTTTCAGCATATCTGATAAAAGAAGGTAAGAGCAAAAAGAGTTCTCTTATAGCCGCAGTTCCTGCGACTTTTATGTCAGCTGTCAGCATGACGTACATTCTTATGGCCAAAGAGGGATTAAGGCTATCTGCAGCTGTAAGCTATCCAATCGGTATAGCCTTCGCACTTGCTCTTTTGTTTTTCTATTTAATAAAGCTGAAGAATAGATAGCAGCGAACAATATATTGAATAAAAGTTTTCTAAATATTATTAAAAGATTTCAGCTATAGTGGATTTTAACGGTGGGCTTTATTAGAATTATTGTTATAAGGCTTATTGATTGGTTATGAAAGAAGAGTGAAAGAATCCTGAAGTTTCTTCAGGTTGTTTTAAATCAAGTTATATCAATTTTTGATGGAAAGGAAAAAATATGGGAAGTCTCACAAAGCGAATTTTATCATGTTTAGCATGCGTGGCATTAGTTTTCTTTTGCATTGGCGGAAGCATGTATGTCGTTGAGCACGAAGGACATCAGTATGATGGTGCGGCGCAGGGATTTGCAGGAGAGATCAAGGTCTCCGTTTTTGTTGAAGGAAATAGCATCACTGATATCACTTATCAGACTGAGGGCGAGACTCCTTCCATTGGAGGAAGTGCTATAAAAGCACTAAGGACAAAAATCCTGAAAACTCAGAATGTGAATATCGACACTATCTCCGGAGCAACGTATTCCTCAAATGGATTTTTGTCTGCTGTGGAAATGGCACTTGGAGAGGCCGGTATAGTTGCTGATGGAAGCGGAGCCGGAGCAGGAACTGCCGAAGATTATGAAGCTACTACTGATGTTGTAGTTGTCGGAGGCGGCGGAGCCGGAATGACTGCAGCGATCACTGTTGCTGAAAATGGTAAAAGCGTAATCCTTCTTGAGAAGAGTGACATTCTTGGCGGAAACACAAGCCGTGCAAGCTCAGGAATGAATGCAGCAGAGACTCACTACGAAAAAGAGCAGGGAATTGAAGACTCTGTAGAGCTCTTTATCGAGGATACAATTAAGAGTGGAAAAGAGATAAATGATCCGGAGCTTGTAAGGACTCTTGCCGAGAACACATCAGAAGCTATCGACTGGCTTGATAAAGAGAATGCTCCTCTTTCAGGGCCTCTGGGAACAATGGGCGGCCTTAGTGCAAAGAGAACTCACCGTCCTGTGGATGCAGAAGGAAATGTTACTTCTGTAGGTAACTTCCTTGTATCAGCCCTTGGAGTAAGACTTGATGAGCTTGGAATTGAAGTTCAGACCGGAGCTACAATAAATAAGATCCTTATGGAAGATGGAAAAGCTGTAGGCGTTTCAGGAGTTGGAGCATATGGCGAAAACATCACGGTTCATGCTAATTCCGTTATCATCGCAACAGGTGGATTTGGCGGAAATATGGATCGTATCGTAGCTCTTCGTCCTGATCTTGCAGGATATATCTCCACTAACGTAGCAACTGCTGATGGTGATGCCATTGATTTCCTTGGCGAAGTTGGTGCAGACTTTGTTGATATGGAGCAGATTCAGCTTCATCCCACTGTAATCTCTACCGATGGAGCACTTGTTGGTGAGGCATTAAGAGGTGATGGTGCCATTCTTGTTAATAGAGAAGGTGTGAGATTCACCAATGAAACCGGAACAAGAGATGCAGTATCCGCTGCAGAAGTTTCCCAGACAGGTGGAAATGTATGGCTTATTGCCAACCAGGAAATGTATGAAGGCTCAGCAGTTATCAAGAAGCTCGATAAGAGCGGATATCTTGTGACAGGTGCTGATCTCGACGAACTTGCAAAGGCCATGGAGTTTGATACAAATGCCACAGCTGCTTTGAAAGAAACAGTAAGTACCTGGTCTACCTACGTTGCTTCAGGTACAGACGCTGATTTCTCAAGAGATATTGGAACACCTCTTACAGATCTTTCTTCAGGACCTTACTATGCAGTTAATGTAGGACCAGGAATCCACCACTGTATGGGCGGTGTAAAGATCAACACAGATGCACAGGTGATTTCAACAGATGGAACTCCAATCCCAGGACTCTATGCCTGCGGAGAGGTTACAGGTGGTATCCACGGAGCTAACAGACTTGGTGGAAACGCTGTTGCTGATATCGTTGTATTCGGAAGAATTGCCGGTGAGAACGCATCAAAGTGATTGATAAAAAACAATAAAAAACTTCCAACACAGGGTATGAAAAATGTGTTGGAAGTTTTTTCGTTATTTAACAAGTTCTTTTATTGCTTTCCAGTCAGGGCATCTTGTGAAGGCCTTGCTTGGAAATTCACATTCCCTGTTCCAGGGCCTGTCAACGACCATTACCTTAAGATCAGGAAGATGGTCAAAAAACTTAAATGCCATAGGTGAGTCTTCAATGGCATAGTCAAATTTCATTTTGTAGTAATCTTCCAGCTCAAGATTGAATTCGCTGTTCTTGATAAAACTGTCGCGCCCGTATTTATTAAGACAAAAGAGCTTTACCCTCTTAAGATTATGTTCGTCAAGCCACTGCCTTGAAGCTTTATAAGCGCTGTCAGGTCTTCCTGTAATGATAGATACATCGTGGCCTTCGTCAATCCAAGTATTGATAGTCGTGGCAGCTCCCGGTGTCTCCTCATAAGAAAGAAGAACCTCAGGCCTGTGGCCTTCCAGCATCATATCTTCATATTCCTTATCAGTAAGATCAAAAGATCTTTTGAGATCAAAGAACTTTATATCTTCGTAAGGCACGTCCTTGTTAAACATCTCTTTTACAAGTATGGAAAAGTGCTTGGCAGTTTCACATAAACAATCGTCAAAATCAATATAAATATTCATACTTCGTTTACTCCATTTTTCTGTTCCGTAAAATGACACATTAAGAGTATATGTATATGAAGTGAATTGGTCAATTTTTTTAAGATAACATACCTTCTACATCATCAATAGTCATCTCAGCTGCAGGGTTAAACGCATTTGAATCCATATACCTGTAGATACTGTGCAAAAGAGCTCTCGCTTCAGGGTATTCCTGGAGGTCCCAAAGGCCCATGGAGGAAGCCATAAGCTTGCCGCCGTTGCACTTTACTTCAAGAAGCTGTGACATTGGACGGAGTGTAGCATAGCTGTCCATCTCAGTTACAAGAGTGTCCATGTATTTTGGAAGGATGAAAGCTCTCTGTGAAGCCATTGGCCACCACTGGTAGTTGGTAAACTCTTCGGTAGGGAAGTCATTAAATAAAGGATGGTCTTTTTGAATGAGCTGTCCCATGGTTCCTTCCTGGTTAGGGAAAGTTCCAACTGACCAAAAGTCCGTAGAAAACTGAGCTTTAGCAGAGTGTGGAATGGATTCCTGTGTTGAGTGCGGAGCAAGGAATACTTTGCCGCCGCCTTCCAAAATTTTTATTGCCTTTTCGTCAAGGACTTCAGTTTCGTATATTGAATCAGGACAAATTGGCTTATCATCCGGGTAAACCCACACAGGGTAAGTGTTTCTAATGTCAGTGTTTTCATAATAAACAATCAGATCCAGTCTTTTAGGAGAAGTGTAATCGTTTAATGGAATCTCAATTGTTCCTACGTTGTTTAGTGTTCCTGCAGGGCAATAAACTTCGCTTAAGTCTCCGCTCTTGCAGGCAGCGGCAGATGTAGTTGCAGCACCATCTGAATGCTCGCAAAGGGCATATTTTACAGGTAAAAAGAAATCATCCTGACTGTAATTGGCAAATAAAACATCTGCTTTTATCACATCTCCTGTAACATAAGTGTATCTGTCAAGAAGAACCAAAAGCGCCTTGGAAGTAAAAAAGCTATTGAATCTTGAAGGCTCGGCAAAAGGAAAAGTTTTTGCTTCAAGGTGAGAATTGAGCATTCCTACAAGAGCTGTTCCTTGTCCGGGGAAGTCCTGAAGTCCAAGAAGAGATAAGCCTGACATTTCAGGAGTTCTCATGACAGCTTCAACTTCCTCACGATAGCCTATTAAGGCAAGCTCACCTGTTGCGGCGATTCTCTTTTTCCATTCTTTATCTGATATACCAAGGGCTTTTAATTTATCCTTTACAATGCTGTAATTATCAGGCTTTGTAACACCTTTGAACTCATCAATCTCGGAGGTGTCAGGAGAGACCTCGTACTGACCAACTTCGAAACCAAAGACAGGTTTGTCATAGTCTTTTCTGAGGTTCTTCATAATCTTTGAGAAGTTGTTTTTTGCATTAGGATAGGTCGTATTAAAAAGCCCTTTAACTCCGGAAAGACGGATGTGCTTGTCCTTAAAGCGGGCAGAAGTGTAGAAGTCGCTCTCTTTATCAACTCCATTTGCGCCGTAGAAGTTGTTTGATCCCCAGGCAAAGAGGCGGGTGTTGTCAGTTCTTTTGGCGATTGATAAGAGCTCGTGCATGTAGGCAACGCCCTCTTCATCTGTTATGAGCTCATTTCCGAGTGAGAGCATGACAAAAGAAGGGTGGTTGGCGTAGGTCCAGAGAATCTCCAGAAGCTCTGTCTGGTAATATTCCTTGCTTTCGCTGCTCTTAAAGGCGTCTCTTGGATTCCAGTGGGAGAGCTCAGGCTGCATCATCATACCAAGCTCGTCAGCTGCAGAAAAAGCTGCTTCCGGAGGACACCAGGAGTGGAAACGCATGCAGTTTACACCGTATGTGGCGTAGGTTTTAAGTATCTTTGTCCAGCTTTCTTTGTCCATTGGAGGAAAGCCTGTTTCAGGGAAAACAGCGCAGTTGGCTTCGCCTCTTAGGAAAAATCTGCGGCCGTTTATTGTAAGCCTTCCCTCGCTATCGTAGGAAAAGTCCCTGATTCCAAAGCGGACATTTTTTCTTGTTATTTCTTTTGCATCAGCTAAAAGAGATACAGTGAGGTCGCAGAGGTTGCCCTTTCCTTCGTCCCAGAGGTGGTCTCCGTAGTTATCGGAAAGTTCAAGATCTGTAAGCTCTATGACAGTGCAGTCGTCAGACGGATCAATGTCTACCGCTGACTCGATGGTGTCTGCAAGGTATGGGCAGCTAAGGACAAGACTCATGTTCGAAGCATTTACAGCGTTTTCAGCTACATCTATAACGATGCGGACATCAAGTTTGTTTCCGTGAGGGTAGACCATAATGTCAGATAAAAAGATATTATCTCTTTCCTCTACGTAGATGCCGCCAATTATTCCGTTCCAGTTAGTCTGGGTCTCATCTGTGGCTGCTGAGGAAAAGACAATGTCTTTGTAAGGAAGCCCCTGATAGGAGTTGTCGCAGGTGAAGGTGATAGTGCTTCCTTTGTGAAGGATTCCCGTAACTTCGAAAACGTAGGGAGTGCTAAGGCACCCGCTGGCGCTTGGAATGTCTGCGCCGTCCACATTAAGACAAAGAGCGCGTGCTCTTTCTGCCACGATAAAAAGCCTCTTATCGGAAGATGGCTCTTCATCAAAGTTTCTCTGAAATGTAGCTTCGCCCTCATAGGTGTAGAGTCTTGTGAACCTGGAGTTGATCCTTGGGTCAGTCTCCGCATCTTTTTCCATGTGTTTGTTTCTGTCTTCAATGTCCGGATGCCAGGGCTTTGCAACCTTGTCATTATTTCCAATCCCGTTGGTATCAAGGGTTCCGGGAAGCTGCCCTTGCTTTTGAACCTGGTTTGCAGTAATCGTCCAATTGCCTGTTAGATCATATCTCATAATTTTCTCCTCTTCTGTATTTAAGCGGTGTTGTGCCGTTTTTCTTTTTAAATGACTGGCAAAATGCGCTCTCGTCGCTAAATCCAACCTTTTCAGCAATATCACTTATGCTCATATCCGTTGAGGATAAGTAGTATTTGGCGGACGAAAGCCTTGTATCAATAATGAACTGGTGCGGCGTTACGCCTGTTTTTTTCTTAAAAGCTCTGAGAAAGTAATAGCTTGTAAGACCTGCAATCCCTGATAGTTCATCAATTGAAATATTTTCTGAAAAATGATCATTTATGTAGCTTAAAACCTTTTGGAAATTCTCGCTGTTTCCGATGATCTGGGTATTTTCTGAAGTCAGCATTAGGTTCAAAAGATTGTGGATCATCAGCGAGTAATCGCCCTCGGAGCATTTGTTTTTACTCTCATTCATGGACTCAATTATCTTGTGGCAAAGACTCTTTATGGGCTGCAGGTTCTGCGGGGTTAAGATGTTTCCCTTGGAATTAATTATGGCTTCGTAGAAGTCTTTGCTCATGTTGCCATCAAAGTGGATCCAGGAGATGGTGGTTTTCACAAGGCTCTTATAGGAGTGAGGCTCATAGCAATTTATCAATAAAATCTGACCGGGATATACTATGCATTCTTTTCCTGAAATGCAGGCTGTAAGTTCACCGGTTTCAACAATTATCATGAGGTAACTGTCATACCTTTCACGACTCAGTTCATACCCGGGAAGGTATGTGAATCTACCTGCCACAACCGGATAGAAAAAGAGCTTTTGAGCTGTGGCAGAGGCATAGTGGAAAAAGTATTCAGAATCCCTTGAAACGTACTTTTCTGAAGATTTCATAAGCATTTCCCTGGTTGAGAAAAAATTCTTTTAACATAGAGGAATTATAGCACTGGCAGGTGGCTCGCACAATAGAGCAATATTTTAATAAAAATTACCAATTTTTTCACTTGATGATAGCTCTTGGGTAACTGAAAATGTAAGTAACTAGTCCGGGGCTTGCTCTGAATAGTTACGAATGAAATAACAATAGTATCCGCAAAGGAGAATAGACATGATAGATGCAAAAATATGGGAAGAGAGCGTTCTAATCCCAACTTACGAGGTCGGAAAGCCTGATATAAATCCAATGTTTTTGGAGAAGAGAGTGTATCAGGGAAGCACAGGAAAAATATATCCTTATCCTTCAACCAATGAGATCAGCCGCACCAAAAAGGATGTGGCCTGGAAGGCAGTTTTTCTTGAGAATGAGTACATAAAGGTGATGATCCTTCCACAGCTTGGAGGCAGGATCCAGAGAGCCTATGACAAGACAAACGGCTATGATTTTGTCTACTACAATCAGGTGATAAAACCAGCTCTTGTCGGACTTACGGGGCCATGGATCTCAGGAGGCATTGAGTTTAACTGGCCTCAGCATCACAGACCTACAACTTATTCTCCTGTAGATTATAAGCTTGCGCAGAACAGCGACGGCAGTGTAACTCTGATCACAGGCGATGTTGACCAGATGTATGGAACAAAAGAGATAACCAAGTTTACCCTTTATCCGGGGAAGGCTTTTATAGAAATCACAGGGCAGCTCTATAACAGAACACCGCTTCCGCAGACTTTTTTGTGGTGGGCTAACCCTGCGGTTTCTGTAAATGATTACACACAGTCAATTTTTCCGCCAGATGTTCACAACGTATATGACCACGGAAAGCGCGCTGTTTCAAGGTTCCCTATCGCAACAGGTGAGTATTACAAGCATGATTACAGCGAGGGTGTGGATATTTCAAGATATAAGAATATTCCTGTGCCTACTTCATATATGGCTGAGAAGTCTGATTTTGACTTTGTTGGAGGCTATGACTATAAGAAAGAAGCAGGTCTTTTGCATGTTGCTGACCATCACGTATCACCGGGCAAAAAGCAGTGGACATGGGGGTGCGGTGACTTTGGAAAGGCATGGGACCGAAATCTTACAGACGAGGATGGTCCATATATCGAGCTTATGACCGGCATGTTCTGCGACAATCAGCCTGATTTCTCCTGGCTTAAGCCCTATGAGGAGAAGGTATTTAAGCAGTACTTTATGCCATACAAGAAGGTCGGCCAGGTAAAAAATGCAACGATCCATGCGGCACTTAATGTTGAGGTGAAGCCCGACAAGGCGCTCTACATCTGCGCTTACGCGACGGAGAAGTATAATGACGCTACCCTTTCAGTCCTCTATGGTGGTGAAACTCTTTTTTCAGAGAAGGTTGCAATTTCTCCTGTGGATATCTGTGAACGTGAGCTTGAACTTGGCAAGATTCTGAAAGGAAAAGGTTCTGAAGAGGACTTTGATAAGAGCAGGATCAGGGTGACAGTTACAGATAATATTTCGGGAAAAGAGCTTGTTTCCTTCAAAATCCTTGAGGAAAAAGACCCTGAGTTTGCTGAGCCTGCAGAGGCAGTAAAGGACCCTTGCGATATTCAGACCAATGAGGAGCTCTTCCTTGCAGGCAACCATATTGAGCAGTATCGCCACGCAACATTTTTACCTGACCCATATTACCTTGAGGGCTTGAAGCGCGATCCCGGGGATATCAGGATCAACAATGCCTATGGACTTCTTTTGCTTAAAAGAGGCAGATTCGACCTTTCGGAGAAGTACTTTAGAAAAGCGATCGAGAGGCTTACAAGGCTTCATCCCAATCCTTACGATTCCGAGAGCTTCTACAATTTGGGACTATGTCTTTTTTACCTGGAAAAATATGATGAGGCTTATGATGCGTTCTACAAGGCAACCTGGTCGGATGAGCAGAAGGAGAAATCTTTCTACTACCTTTCGGCTATTGCGGCAAGAAAACATGAGTATGAAACGGCCCTTGATCTGATAGACGAGGCTCTTGTGAAAAACAGTCATAGCACAAAGGCGAGAGCTTTGAGGGCAGCTATTCTCTATAAGCTTGGAAGAAAAACCAAGGCTCTAGACTATACCTGCGAGAACTTAAAATACGATACTTTTGATTTTGTGTCAGCTTATATCAGGACTTTGCTTGTGGGCGAAGGAGCAGAGCAGTTCAGAAAATTTACAAGGAACTTCCATGAGACCTTCCTTATGGTGGCAAGGGACCTTGCTGAAGGCGGATTCTATGAAGAGGCTGTAAGCGCCCTTGATATCTACGACGGTGATAATCCAATGGTCCATTATTATCGCGGCGCATATTTTGAGAAACTGGGTGAAAAAGAGAAAGCTTTTTTGGCATATAAGAAAGGGGAAAAGGCAGATCCTGCTTACTGTTTCCCTAATAAGCTTGAGGACATAGCAGTTTTGAAAGCTGCGATAGCTGCTGATGATGAGGGCTCAAAAGCAAGGTATTATCTGGGATGTCTGTACTACGACAAGCTTCAGTACGACCTGGCAATTGAGATGTACGAGGCCTCCCTTGAGATATGCGATACATTTCCAACTGTTTTAAGGAACCTGTCAATTGCCTACTACAACAAGAAAAGCGCCCCTGAGAAAGCCCTTAGCTGCCTTGAGAAAGCCTTTGACCTTAACAGGCAGGACGCAAGGGTGTTCCTCGAACTTGACCAGCTCTATCAAAAGCTCAACAGACCTTTAAAAGAGAGACTGGAAAAATATAAGGAAAACATTGGCCTTATCGAGAAGAGAGATGACCTTTATACAGAGTATGTGACACTGCTCAACTCGCTTAAGATGCATGAAGAGGCCCATGAGAGGATCACAGGCCACAGCTTCCAGACCTGGGAAGGCGCAGAAGGGAAGATCACAACTCAGTTTAAGGTGTGCCTTTTAGAGCCGGCAAAAGAGCTGATAAAAGAAGGTAGGGCAGGTGAAGCAAAAGACAAGCTCCTTGAGGCTCTTTCATATCCTGAAAATCTTGGTGAAGGCAGACTTGAAGGCACGAAGGATAACCATATTTACTACAACCTTGGATGCTGCTTAGAAATGCTGGGTGACAATGATAAGGCAAAAGAGTGTTTTGAGAAAGCCACCCTTGGAGCCATGGAAGTTGCAGGAATGATGTACTACTACGACCAGCCTGCTGATATGATACTCTACCAGGGACTTGCATTTGAGAAGCTTGGAAATAAAAGAGAAGCCAATTCAAGGTTCTATAAGCTCCTTGATTATGGGCAAAAGCATCTTCACGATAAGTTCAAAATGGACTATTTTGCTGTATCAATGCCGGATATGTCAGTGTTTGATGCAGATATGGACAAAAAAAATAAAGCCCATTGCTATTATCTCATGGGACTAGGGTTTATAGGCCTTGGAGATAAAGAAAAAGCAATGGACTGCCTTAAAAAGGTTATTGAAATGGATAATACGCATCAGAATGCATATATTTATTCAGAATATTCACTGTAATTATCAAGGAAATGATGGCGCTTTCCATCAGGCGTCTTGTAGGCAACAAGGGCGTTGAGATGAACATTCTCCACACTTTTGAAGATGTTTGCTTCTATATAAGGGCTTCTTTCTCTGAGCTCTGAAATAAGAGATTTTATCTCAGCGCGCTTGCTGCCCTTATCTGTACCGCCGCAGCTTGCGCAGCTCTCTGTCAGCCTGCAGGCGCAGTTGATAAAAGTGAGATCATTGTATGCCATCCATTTTTTGATGTCCTCTTCTCTGATGAGGTAAAGAGGTCTTATAAGTTCCATGCCCTCAAAGTTTGTACTGTGAAGCTTTGGCATCATAGTCTGTATCTGACCACCGTAGAGCATTCCCATCAGTATGGTTTCGATGACATCGTCGTAGTGGTGACCAAGGGCTATCTTGTTACATCCAAGCTCTTTTGCCTTACTATAAAGGGCACCACGTCTCATTCTTGCACACAGGTAGCAGGGTGAGCCTGAAACTTCCTTATCTACAATGTCAAAGATATCTGAGTCGAAAACAGTTATAGGAATCTGCATCAGTTTGGCATTGTTGATAATTGTGGTGTAGTTTATGTCGTTGTAGCCGGGGTTCATTACCATGTATACTACTTCAAAGTTCTTTTTACCATGCCTTGAAAGCTCCTGGAATAGCTTAGCCATCAGCATGGAATCTTTTCCACCGGATATGCAGACAGCAATCTTGTCCCCGTCCTGGATGAGGTCGTAGGTGTTGATCGCTTTTGTGAACTGGCTCCAAAGCTCAGGCCTGAACTTCTTGATGATGCTTCGCTCGATTTCTTTGCAACGCATTTCTTTTTCATCTTCGTCAGAGAGCTGATGCTCTATAGTATATCTGTAATAGCTGTAGATACCGCCTTCTATGCTGTAAATCTCGTAGCCCTTTGGAGTAAACTCTTCACAGATCTCTACTGAGTGCTTTCCCGAGTAACACAAAAGATAAATTGGCTTTTCTTTTGACAGTTCATTTTCATGATCAGAAAATGTTTCCCAGGAAATATTCAAAGCTCCCGGGTATGAACTTTTATTGAAATCCTTTTCTTCACGAACATCGATGACAAGCTTGTCTCTGCTGTCTTCAATCATTTCTTCTATTGTTTTTGTGTATAACATATCTTTTCCTTATTATATAAATCAAAAAATCTGTAAAGTGTCTATGAATGTTATCATACTTTTTTTATCTATTCAATGGTGCCAGAAATAATTAAAGGAAGTATAATTGAGGAAGAATGTGCAAATGCAAAAGTTTGCAGGGAGGATTATATGAAGAAAAAACTGATTGGAATCATGTTGGCCTGTGCATTTTTAGTTTCTGCATGCGGGACTGATCAGAAAAGTGCGGGTGAGGCCACTTCTTTGGAGGCTACAACAAAAGATGCGTCAAAAGATACATCGGAAAATGTCCAGACTTCAGCTAAGGCAGAAACTGAGGCGGATGCTGTTGAGGCTACATATGCAAACTTCCTTGCGAACAAGGCAAAAGTTCATATAAATCAGGACAGGGACTTTGGAACATATTTTTCTTTTGAAAAGGATAAAGACTTAAATTACACTCTTGAGGAACTTACAAATGTGATTATTTCCAATTATCTTGGGCAGTTTGAGGGAGCCAAGATTGAGCTTGAAGGAATCGAATACTCTTATCTTGACTGTGGAAATGATGGCAATGAGGAGCTGGCAGTCTGCATCCACACACCTTCTATAGAAGATTGGGCGGAGTACCTTGTTATAAAAGAAATTGATGGTAAGCTTGAGTGCCTTTATTCCAATGAGGGCTGGTCACGAAGCAGAGTCGGAATCAATAAATACGGATATATTTACGGCGACGGATCAGGCGGAGCTTCCAATCATTATTTTGAAAAGAGCTACATAGATGCCCGCGGAAACTGGCATTATATCTACGGTGATGAGACTACAGTTTTTGACTGTTCAGATACAGAATATCCTGGAGATATCTGGGGCGGCGAAGGTGAGCATGTAAGTCTTGAAATGCCACTTCCTGGAAGTTTTGTTTTCTTTAGCTTTGATTTTAATAATACAGAAGATGAGAAGGACAATATATTCAGCTACGCGCAGTATAGCGGCGACTATGAAAATGACAACGGTCTTGGGGGATATTTCTACTGCAAGCTTATTGAGGACGACGGCATATATGACGATGAGTACCCTCTGAAGAAGTTCTATGATGCAGTGGGAATTGAGACCATTTCTATAAAGGAACTCAATGAACTCATTAGGGAGAAGGCAGAGGCGGAAGGGTTCACACCGGAAATTGCTAGCGCTGAGGATGTTGAGTGGAAGGACCTTGAGTACACTTTTGATCCTGACATAGAGACCTTTAATGCTGACAATTTTATTGAAACAAGTGCCTTTTTCCCGATATATCTTTCTCTCAGAAATAATGAGGATGCAAGCACGATCCTTCATATAAATGCTGATGGCAGCGTGGAAGGTTCCTATTATTCATCTAATTATTCAAGTGAAAATGGAAATGAGTCAAAAAAGAACGAGTTCACAGGCAAGTTTGCCTTAAAGAAAAAGGTTAGTGACACTGAGTTTGCAATCACTCTTTCTGACCTTACCCTCAAGAATGAAGCAGGGACGGAGGTTGTAAAGGAGACAAAGACCGGCGTTAAGACACATACATATTTTGTGACACCACCGGGTGTGGATGACGACGGCAAAAACTTTACTTTGTATTTGCCCGATACTCCGGTTTCTTCACTTCCCGATGAAGTGTTAAATGCCCTTGGTGATTACTGGCGTGAGCAGCTTAGCGAGCGTGAGACCATAGGCAAGTGTATTCTTTTTGGAAACGATGGTAAAAAATATCTTTGGCTGGAGTTTTGATTGTTGTATAATCGAAATTAATTTAGGCCGGATTAGGGTCAGGTTTTAAGCGATAAGGAGGAGTTTATGAGTACTAGAATTGGAATCCTGGGTTATGGAAACCTTGGTAAAGGTGTTGAACTTGCAGTTAAGGCTGCTCCAGACATGGAGCTTGTAGCTGTTTTTACAAGAAGGGATCCTTCTTCTTTAAAGATAGCAACAGAAGGTGTTCCTGTTGTTTCTGTTAAGGATGTTGCTGATTACAAGGATAAGATCGATGTTATGATCCTTTGCGGAGGAAGTGCAACAGATCTTCCTGTTCAGACTCCTGAATATGCAAAGCTTTTCAATGTAGTTGACAGCTTTGACACACACGCAAGAATTCCTGAGCATTTTGCAAACGTTGATGCTTCTGCAAAGGAAAGCGGTAAGATTGCAGTTATATCATGTGGTTGGGATCCGGGAATGTTCTCACTTGCAAGAGTTTATTCAAATGCTATTCTTCCGGATGGAAATGATTACACATTCTGGGGCAAGGGAGTATCTCAGGGACATTCAGATGCTATCCGCAGAATCAAAGGCGTTAAGAATGCAAAGCAGTACACAATCCCTGTAGAGAGCGCTCTTGAGGCAGTTAGAAACGGAGAGAATCCTGAGCTTACAACAAGACAGAAGCACACAAGAGAGTGCTTTGTTGTCCTTGAAGATGGTGCAGATGCTGCAGCAGTAGAAAAAGAGATCAAGGAAATGCCTAACTATTTTGCTGATTATGATACAACAGTTCATTTTATCAGCGAAGAAGAGCTTTTAAAGAACCACAGTGGAATGGCACACGGCGGATTTGTGTTCAGAAGCGGCAAGACAGGCGCTGACAAGGAGCACAATCATATTATTGAATATAGCTTAAAGCTTGATTCAAACCCTGAATTTACAACAAGCGTTCTCGTGGCAGTTGCAAGAGCAGCAAAGCGCATGAATGACGAGGGTCTCAAGGGATGCAAGACAATCCTTGATATTCCACCTGCTTATCTTTCAGACAAGAGTGGAGAAGAGCTTAGAGCACATCTTCTTTGATCCAGGGTATAAGTCATGAAAACTAAGAAGCGACTGTCTATTAGAAGTAAAATACAGATAATGGTCATGGCTATCATTGTCGTAGCTCTTTTGATAACTAGCACAGTTAGTGTAATTAGCATGCTCAGAATCAGGTCGCAGGCAAAAGACATACTGAAAGCCAGAATGGAGAGAAATCTTTCTAATACAGTAGTAAACAAGGCAACTTTAGCCAATGCTGAGCTTCTTAGATATGCGGAATATACAACAGCTCTTTCGGATTATATATCTGAGCTTTATGGGGCACCGGAGAAATATAAGCCAAGAGAGGTTTTGCCTCCGCAGCCCCTTGATAATAACAAGGAAGTTATGAAAAGATATCTGGCTACAAGGGAGATTTCCTATGAAAATGTGAAAGACGAGATAGGTCTTTTGGGGAACGCCGAGCAGATATTTGTTCCTGTGTATAACAGTGACATAAGTAATATTGTAGCTATTTATCTGAGCACAAAGTCAGGAATTCAGATATCCTATGATGCTGATTCCGAGATGACAGCCAATAGTGATGGCAGCGAAGTTTATTACAACTATTACGGCAGAGTATGGTATGACCTGGCCAGGAAAAAAGGTAAGGTCTGCTTTACTGATGTCTATATGGATGATTACAACAGAGGCATGATGATAACATGCGCAGCGCCCTTTTACAGCGAACTAGGCGAGTTCAAGGGCGTTGTGTGCATGGATATGCTTATTGATGATCTGTATTCAGCTATTGTTGATTTTGATGTTTTGGCAGGAGACGGCGACTATGCTTTCCTTGTGGATGGAAAAGGATATGCAGTTTTACCTAAATATAAGGATCTGAACATCAAAGATGACAAAGAGATGAATGATGAACTCATAGAAGCTATCATGTCTGGGGAAACAGGGGTAACTTATTCTGAAATATCAGATTGCTATTTTGCATATTCTCCAATAGAGAGTACCAATTGGAAATTATGCATCAGAGTGCCGCAGAGCATGATCTTGGAGCCGGTTCAGGATATGAGTTCCAAGATTCTTACAAGCATGGTCTGGTTTATTCTTATTTTTATCCTGGTAGTTTTCATGATCACAGCTATAGTGAGAAGCTTTGCTTTGAATTTTACGGAGCCGCTTTTTGCGCTCAGGAAAGATGCAGAAGAGATCAGTAACGGAAATCTCGAGCATGTGGCCAAGATTTATAGTAATGATGAGATTGGAGATCTTGCTGTAAGTTTTAACAACATGGCTATTTCTCTTAAGGATTACATTGCCAATCTGACAGCTATGACTGCTGAAAAAGAGAGGATCGGAGCGGAGCTTTCTGTAGCCACTAAGATTCAGGAAGATATGCTTCCCAGAAAATTCCCGGCGTTTCCAGATAGGAATGAGTTTGATCTTCATGCGACCATGGATCCTGCTAAAGAAGTAGGTGGCGACTTTTATGATTTCTTTTTACTGGATGATGATCATATAGTTCTGGTAATGGCTGACGTTTCCGGCAAGGGAGTTCCGGCGGCGCTTTTCATGGTCATTGCCAAGACACTTATCAAGAACCGGGCGTTCATGGGCGGTTCTCCTTCAGAGATTCTGGAGTATACCAATGAACAGCTTTGCAGCAGCAATGATTCGGATATGTTTGTTACTGTGTGGATAGCTATTATTGAGATTTCCACAGGTAAAGGAATTGCTGCAAACGCAGGCCACGAGCACCCTGTCTTAAAAAGAGCCGGTGGCGACTATGAACTTGTTGAGTATCGCCATTCACCTGCTGTGGCTACAATTGAAGGTTTACATTTTAAGGAGCATGAATTTGAGCTTCACCCGGGGGACAATATTTTTGTTTATACGGATGGAGTTCCTGAAGCTACAAGTTCAGATAATGAGCTCTTTGGGAATGAGCGGATGCTTGAAGCTCTCAATAGAAAAAAAGATAGCAATTCCGCAGAAATATTAGAAAATATGAAGCTGGCTATAGATGAGTTTGTCGGGGAGGCACCTCAGTTTGATGATATAACTATGCTGGCATTTAGATATTTTGGAAAACAATAACGGAGGATAGTATGAACAACCAGAAAATTGGAACAAAATGTGTGCAGGCGGGATACACACCGGGGAACGGAGAACCTCGTCAGATACCTATTATTCAGTCAACAACATTTAAGTATGACACAAGCGAAGATATGGGTAAGTTATTTGACCTTGAGGCTTCAGGATATTTTTACACAAGACTTCAGAACCCTACTAACGATCATGTTGCTGCCAAGATTGCAGCCTTGGAAGGCGGAAGCGCAGCAATGCTCACTTCTTCAGGTCAGGCAGCTAATTTCTTTGCACTGTTCAATATCTGCGAGTGCGGAAGTCACATTGTGGCTTCTTCTTCAATCTATGGAGGAACATTTAATCTTATCGCTGTAACAATGGCTAAGATGGGAATTGAGGTTACATTTGTTTCACCTGATGCTGATGAAGACGAACTTAACGCATCATTTAAGGAAAACACAAGAGCAATGTTTGGAGAGACAATTGCAAACCCTGCTCTTACAGTTCTTGATATCGAGAAATTTGCGAAGGTTGCACATGCTCATGGCGTGCCGCTTATCGTTGACAATACTTTCCCAACTCCTGTAAACTGCAGGCCTATCGAGTGGGGAGCTGATATTGTAACACATTCTACAACAAAGTACATGGATGGCCATGGGGCAGCAGTTGGCGGTGCTATTGTTGATGCCGGCAAGTTTGACTGGATGGCTCATGCAGATAAATTCCCCGGTCTTACACAGCCTGATGAGTCTTATCACGGAATTGTTTACGCTGAGAAATTCGGAAAAGAAGGTGCATTTATCACAAAGTGTACATCACAGCTTATGAGAGACTTTGGATGCATACAGTCTCCACAGAATGCATTTATCCTCAACCTTGGACTTGAGTCTTTGCATGTTCGTATGCCAAAGCATGTTGAAAATGGACTTGCAGTAGCTAAATTCCTTGAAGGTCACAAGAAAGTCGTTAAGGTTAATTATCCGGGACTTGAATCAGACAAGTACCATGAGCTTGCCAAGAAGTATCTTCCAAACGGTGGATGCGGCGTAGTTTCCTTTGAACTTGAAGGTGGAAGAGCCGCAGCAGAAAGCTTCATGAAGAAGCTTAAGATAGCTGCAATCGAAACTCACGTTGCAGATGCAAGAACATGTTGCCTTAACCCTGCAACATCTACACATCGTCAGCTTACTGATGAACAGCTTGAGGCAGCAGGTATCCCTGCAGGTCTTATCAGAATCTCCTGCGGACTTGAAGACTCTGCAGATTTAATCGCAGACATTGCTCAGGCACTGGAGTAATAAAAGAAAAAACTGAAAAGCAGTTGTGAAAAATGGTTTCTCATTTTTCACAGCTGCTTTTATGTTGTGGATTAGTGTGAGCATTCTTTAGTTGTCAGTTCATCATTTATTAAACAGATCAAAAAATTGATGAAAACAGATATATGTATCAGGAGCAATAGTTCATTTATTAGAAAAGCTGAAGTTGCGGCTCCGTACGCCACCATTGACTGAGCCTGAGGAAAACGCCTTGGTCTGCGAGCCGACGGTGATGATGATGGGAACAGTAGATTTTCTCGCACCGTCGGATTCAGCATTGTAGCGTTTTCCTCAACCCCCCGTCAATGGCAAGCACCTTCGGTGTGTCTGGGTACAAGTGCCTCAGGCTCTGAATCCAGGAACAGTAGGGGCGGCTACTTTCAAGGCTCCATGGACGCAGTTTTCGCATGCCGCATACAAAGCGTTACAGAATTGCTTTGACATATAGCTTGTTTTAAATAGCTCACAACCCGCAATAAAACGGGATTTGGGCACATTTCCTGTTTTTCAAGATTACCACATCCCTCGCCAATTCTTTTGACTAGTGATTTTGGGTATATACGGCATTTTTGAAGTTTACACACCCTTTTATAGGTGGTTGATCGTCTCATATCACTCATTCAATGGATGTGTAGTTCTATTTTTTCTCGTATATGCCCATTTTCGCTTCCCGAAAATTCTGCCGAGGGATGTGGTAACTTAAAAAGTATAGCTATATACCCATTTCACTGTGACAACCTGGAGATAGGAGAAGATTTTTGAGTGATGTATGAAAGATGTAGGAGAGGATGTAGGATAACTGCTTAGATATTGTTCATCTTATCCTATGGTCTTAACAATCCGTATAGTGTGTTTTCTCATGAGTAGGATAAATGCTCAATTTTAGTGCCTTTTATCCTACGAATTTACCATCATGATAGTGAATTTTGCTCCTGAGTAGGATAAGTGTTTGATTCTTACTCTTTTTATCCCACTCGTATTATATAGTCATACCCATTCTTTACCTTTTCTATAGGTATAGGGTATGCTGTTGAAGATGCTGTGGATTGGTTTTGTCCCACTACCGCATAGACGGTTTCGAATAGGCTCCAACCACAGCCTCTTTGTCACAATGTTAATCAGTTAGATACCGCATGACGGTTTATGTAGAACGAGGTTACATCGGCAGAGAGTCCTGTGGATCCAATACAGCGTCAAATACTTTTAAGGAGGATCACATGTATGATCTATGTTGGTATCGATGTTGCAAAGGATAAGCATGATTGCTGCATCCTGGGATCAGAAGCCGATAATCTCTATCCGGT
>NZ_FOXO01000035.1:20367-34163 GCF_900115735.1 Butyrivibrio proteoclasticus | reverse complement strand
ATTCTATCCTCAGGATACTCAGAATCTATCGGAAGAAATGCTCCGCCGCTTTTAAGTACGCCCTGCCTCATGACGTAGGCATAGCTGTCCCTGTCAGGCATTACAGCAACAATGCTCTCGGCTTTCGCGCCCTTGCTCCTTAATATAAATCCAAGAGCATTTGCTTCCTCATTTAGTTCTTTGTAGGAAAGCGTCCTGTCTTTGGCAACAAGAGCCTTCCTGTCAGGATTCTTATGTGCGGCATCCTGAAGAAGCCGATAAGCAGGTCTTTCCTTTACAGGAAAATCGCTATCATGAAGATTTTTTATCTTCTCTTCATCAGCCTTGGTGGTAAGGCATACATCGCCCAGACGTTCTTTATTCATGAACTCATGGGTGATATTGCCAAGCATACGAATCAGACCATCTATTGTATATTCTGAAAAAGCAGCCGAGTCATACTCACATTCCAAAGAAATATTATCGTCTTTCGTAATGACTCTGAGCATAAGTTGTGTTCCCGGAGTAATTGATGAATTACCATCAAAATCAAGGCATATAGTGCCTTTCAGGTTATATTTTTTGGCAATATCCTCATAACTGTCTTCATCACTTTCAAAGAAACTCTCACAGTGTTTGATTTCAGAAAGAATGGATTTCTTAGCATCACATATAAGCCAGACTGCAACTTTTTTGCCATTACTTATGCATGTAAAAAAAGCTCCTTCCGATGCAGTATACGACTTTAATGCCAACGCAAAAGCAGTAGTAAGAAAAGCCTGCATCTTAATATTTTTATCCTTGCAAAAACTTTTTACATTACAATCCTCTGCGAAATAGTGGTCATCATATTTTACAAAAGAAGATTCTACTGTATTGCTGTCTTTTACAGGTATTGTCTCTTCACTGCATCCTGTATATAATTCATCAATATTATATTCTTTCATGACTGCATCTACCCTCCATGCTTCAAGAATTATCTGCTTTTTCCTCTCCGCTAAGAACTATCATCAGTCTGCGTGCTCCAAGAAATTCTGATCTTATACAAATATTGGGTGCAAAATCGTCATCATCTTCATCATGCTCAGGTATATCTGAATTTGTCCCAATGTAATCCTTTTTAGATTTATAACGCAGGATTGCTGCCCGCAACCCATCATCACGCTCCAAGATTGTAAAACTGGTTTGCAAAAAAATCCCGGCAGGAACAGACTTCATCAATGGCATAAAGATTTTATCTTCTACCATAGCGATCTCTTGTCCGGTTAGAATGCCTTCCGCAGCGTGCTTCCAGTCATCAGCATTGGTCTTATCAAACCTGCCTCCTGTCAAAAGAAGCAGATTCTTTTGATGATATTTATATATTCCTTCGGTTAAATTGTTACAGAAAAAGCTTAAATAAATAAGGGCTGCAATACTGCCAATAACCGCAGCATACCAGGGTGCATCCATTCCCAAAAATGGATTTAAAAGTAAAATAAAGCCTATCGTTACGATTGACTGAATAATTAAGGCCAAAGTTGCTTTTCCTTCCTCCTCAATAGCTGAAAGATAATCAATTAAAAGCATGGTTATAAGTGTTATTAACGAACCTACACTGATAATGCGAATAGCAATAGGAAGGGACGCCAACATGACCGGATCATCTATGCCATAGGGAATGATCATAAGTTGTGGGAATAGGCACAAGATCGCAACTATCGGGAACAGCATAGCAAATCCGAACTTTGTCAGCATGCGCTTGACCATAAGCATTCCACTTTGATTCTGCTCTCCGTCATAAGCCGCTGCCATAGGATATATTGCATCAGTTGCACCGGCGATTACTATAGTGATCACAAGCTGAAGATTCTCTACTACAGCCGAATTACTTATTCCTACTGTTCCGGCATTTTCACGCAGTGCAAAATTCTGAATTGCAAGCTGTATTGAGACCATAAGATACATTACTGCCTCGGCACATCCTGGCTTGATTATTTCAAGATCACTAGGATCCGTTTCAATTTTTTTAATTGGAACAAATCTGCACAGTCTGTCAGATCTTCTGAAATGCAAAAGATAAACAAAAACGCAGCATACAGAACCAAATACCGTTCCAAATGCAACAATTTCTATTCCTCGGTGAAATACATATACACCTACAAAATCAATTAGGATATTTACTACAGCACCTGTAATATCACCAGCCATAGCTAAATTCTGGTTATTGTCATTTGCGAGAATATAATCTCCGGAAAAATTCAAAACCAAAAATACAGCTCCCGCCAGATTCACCATAATATAAATTTTGGCATATGGATAATTTTCAGGTGTAGCGCAAAGGAGCTTTAGCAGCGGATCTATAAATACAATCCCGGCAATGCTCAAAAGGAGAGAAGCAATTACCAACATGAGTATCGTACGAGTAAAAATCCGGGCAGCTTTGGCCTTTTCCCCGCTTCCTGAACATCTTGAAATCAAAACTCCGCATCCGATTCCTCCCAAAGCTGCAATAATATTGAAAACATAACCAATTGGGCCGGCTGTTCCGATAGCAGATAGAGCTTCCTCCCCCATAGAGTTTGATACACATACTCCATCAACTAATGGTGCAATCTGCGCAAATATCATTCCGACCATAGGCGGAAAAATGTAACGTGCAGCGCTATGCCTTATGAATTGATTTTCATACTTATATTGAATTTTGCTCATGTAACTCACCTATCCTATGATCATATTCCAAACAGCTGATAGTTCGTCTTTCCAATACAGGTTCCTATGCTGTTTTTTCTCATATATTTCCACCACGCAAGTATATATTCAATGTACGAACGCGTATTAATTTTACCATATTGTGTTAATTAGTTTGTTAAAAATAAATTAAATAGCCATCACTTGTGGTGCCCACAGCAGCAGGGTTTACAATTACTATGATTCGGTGCAGATTGTAAAAAAGAATGTCGCTTGCGACATTCTCGCGCCGAGCGCGGTTGCATTTATGCAACATCTTCCAATCGCGCGAGTGCGCTTCCTTAGCGGAGCGATTTTTTATATCATAGGAAGCAATTTCCTATGATATAAAAAAAGAGTTAGACTCAAAAGAATCTAACTCAAAATAAAAGTTCTGCTATTTCACGCAGCCTTTATAGGGCAACCCGAACATTTATACCAGTTTTACCTGGAACTGTGACATAAGGTTATGCAGCTGGTTAGACTGATCAGAAAGTTCACTGGATACAGCACTTGATTCCTGGGCAGTTGCTGAATTATTTTGAATTACCTCAGAAATCTGCTCGATACCCTGATTAATTTCTCTCATATTGCTTGCCTGATGCTGAGCCATGTCTCCGGAGGTTCTCATCATTTCAGCAAGCTCATTTACGGAATCACCTATCTCATGCAATGTAATCTGTGTTTCTGCAACAATCTCATTACCGCTGTCAATTTCTGCAAGAGCGGAACTAACAAGTGCGTGGGTGCGCTGTACAGCGTCATTCGACTGCTGAGCCAGTTGTCCTATCTCCTGAGCAACAACTGCAAAGCCCTTACCTGTATCTCCGGCTCTGGCAGCTTCTATGGAAGCATTGAGAGCAAGGAGCTTGGTCTGGGATGAAATAGCTTCAATACTGTTTGCAACTTCCTGGATTTCCTTGGAAGCAGCCGTGATTCTCTGCATTGCTTCCGTAACCTGATCCATTTTATCAGCACCGTCTTTTGCTACCTTCTGGGCCGCAATTGACATCTGAACGCCCTTTGCACAATCCTCAGCCATTTTTTCTGTCTGTTCGGTTACTGTACTTACTGAAGCTGTAAGCTCCTCGACAGCTGCAGCCTGATCAGTAGCACCTTCAGCCAATTCATTGGCGCCTCTGGACATGTTCTCGGCACCCTCTGAAACTCTTGCAGATGCAGCCTTAACATCATTCATGGTGTTAGAAAGCTTGTCTGTAATGGTATTCATGGACTCGCTGATTGGGCTGAAATTACCATGATAAAGATTCGGGGTAATTGTACCTTTACTGAAATCGCCTTCAGAAATCTCATTAAGCGAATTTGAAATGTCATTTACGATATTCATGGATGCACGAGTTGAGTTTTCAAGATCTCTGGCCAGTATATCAAATTCATCATTGGCATGGTAATCAATAGCTACGTTAAGATCGCCTCTGGCCATTTGTTCTGCAGCCTTCGCAACCTCGTCAACAGGCATGACAACGCATTTTGTCAGCGTGTTTTGGGCATTTCTCATGAATACGATCAGCAGAATTACCATGATAATACTAATAACAACCATTATTGTCATTATAACAATTGTCAAATCATATGAGTTTGTTACCTCATTAGTTACATTGGAGGTCATCTGCCTTGTGTTTTCCACTGTTTTCAATACTTCAGGCCGAAGCTCATCTCTCATGACCGCGTATATTTCATTTCCGTTACTAAGGCTTCCGTCCTCAAGTTCTTCAGCCTGTGCGTACATGGAGGCGAGTTTATTGGTTGTTGCTTCCATATTTTTTATATTTGCGTCGAGGGACTTAATGAGCTCTGTCTCGCCACGATATGCTCTTAAATTAGTAAGATCTTCTTTCATGTTGTTAAGCATTGTTTCATGGAACTCTACTATTTGTTCCTGTCTTGTCTCAGATACACGAGTAGCAAGCGCCCACCAGGCAGATTTTCCGAGATTCTGGTTGTGAATACGAAGAAGCCCCTGATAAGTATTTTGATTGTAATAGTTGTTATAAAGTTTATGATATCCTAATATACCAACTGCGATTGAAATGATAAGCAGGCAGAGAGATAAGCCAAGATATATGTATATGCGTGTAAAAGTATGCGCAAATTTCTTACCTACATTCATCTCAAGCAACTTGTTATCATCCAAATTAACCAAATTCTTGATACTCATTTTGTACCTCCTATCATATATTCCCGGATAGCAATTTTTTATAGCTACAAAACTATTATAGATTAATTATTTCAATAACTAATGGATTTTCTGAAATGTTTATTCAAATTTAATCCTTTTAACTTATTTATCCTAAGACAAAATTTCTGATAACGTATCAAGAAGATTCTTTATATCAATAGGCTTTGCTATATGCCCTTTCATTCCGGCATCCAGAGCTCTTTTTTTATCTTCTGCAAAGGCATTGGCTGTCATAGCAATGATTGGCACAGAAGCTTTTTCCTTATCCTTCAGCTTTAATATGGCTGCACTTGCTTCATAGCCGTCCATCACCGGCATCTGAATATCCATGAGGATAACATCATAGTAACCGGCCTTGGCATCTTTTACCTTGTCAACTGCTTCCTGTCCATTCTCTGCTGTTTCCACGGCAAAACCGGATTTTTCAAGAAGCTTGGCAGAAATCATTCTGTTGACCTGAATATCGTCCACAAGAAGCACTCTTTTACCGGTAAAATCGAGCTTGGCAAGATTTTTTTGCTTTTCGTCTTCGTAATTTTTCTTTATATCTTCTTCTGTCTGGATTAAAAATGACAGATTTACTACAAACTCTGTTCCTGAGCCTTTTTTGGTATTGACCTCTATAGTGCCTCCCATCAGATCAACAATGCCCTTTACTATGCTCATTCCAAGACCTGTACCCTGAATTGTATCTACAGTGGAATCCTTTTCTCTTTCAAAAGCCTCAAATACCTTTTGGGCAAATTCATCTGACATTCCTATTCCACTGTCTTTAACTCTGATTTCATATGAGGCTTTTGCCGGCTCTGACGTATTTGTTTGAATTACCTTCACAGAAACTTCCCCGTTTGTCGGAGTGAACTTATATGCATTGCTCAGCAGATTAAGGAGCATTCTGTTTAGTCTGTTTTTGTCGCAATAAACGTATTCATTTCTAATTTGTGTAGTATCGACCGAATAATTAATTCCCTTTTCGGACATCTGGGTGGTAAAAAGATCTCTTATCTCATCAAAAAATGCCTTTAGATTCAGCGGTGTCTTTTCCAGTTCTATCTTTCCGCTCTCAATCCTGCTCATTTCCAGAACATCATTGATAAGTGCAAGCAGATGGTGGCTTGAAGCTTCAATTTTACCCAGATATTCTTTTAATTCCTCATAGGAAACATTGTCTTCCTTGGCAAGATTTATATACCCGATAATCGCATTCATCGGGGTTCTTATGTCATGGGACATATTTGAAAGAAATACTGTTTTGGCTTTGCTTCTCTCATGAGCCTTTATGGTCTCTTTTTGCGCCTGTCTTTCACGTTTATACATGATGCTGTATAACTTTACCATTATGAGCAGGGAAAATAAGATCAGAGCCATTTGAATGATGATGTTTCTTGTAATAGCCAGGTCTGCTTTGATCATCATATTGCTTACGAAGCTGCTGGCTCTGTCAATGGCATCGGGGCTCATTTCCGCATCCTGCCTCTGGTAATAATCATTTATGCCGTTTACAACAGCCTTTGTGATATCATTGGTGGCATTCTTAACCCATATGAGAAGTGTAAAGAAAATCATGCACATAAATGTGATCCAGACAATCGGAGAATGCCCGAATCTTTTTTGGTTATCGTATTCAAATACAAAGCGGTAATACATAAATCCGATAACACTCCATATTACAAGGAGCAGATAGCTTTCTGTAGACATGGCACCGGCAGAAAACAGCATAAAATACAAAAAGATTATGACTGAAATAATGAAGCCCAAGATGCCTGTAAATATAACTTTTACGTTGTTTTCATATTTGGCTTCGATAGCTGCTGCGGATGAAGTATAGGCATATGCTATGATGGCACCAAACGTAGTAACATCTACGATCCAACCGATGGCGTTTCTCCCAAGGAATGGAATAAGTACGGATATTCCGGTGAGAGCCAATAGTGCATTTTGCGGTACATTATTATCATTCAAACGACTAAACCACGATGGCATTATTCCGTCTTTGGCCATTATATATATAAGCCTGCTGGCAGCTATAAGGTTTCCTACGAGCCCGGTCATAACCCCTGCAAAAGCTGCGATTCCAAGAATAATAATGCCTGCATCGCCCATTGCATCATGCGCCAGATGGAATGTCGGAAGGCCAAGAATACCTTTGATATTTGGCAGATCGGCGATATAGTCGACCCATCCTGTATAATTGCCGTGTATACCGGAGGATGCGATCAGAGCAAGAGCAGCGTAGCAAAATACCGATGACAGCAAGGCTACACTCATAATAGGAAAAGTTTTTTTGGGAGAAAAGCTAAATCCTGCAGCGGAATTTGAAATTGACTCAAAGCCTACATAAGCCCAAGGAGAAAGCATAACGATGCTTATTATTTGTTTTGCCGGGGAATTATCATTGGGGGCAAAATAGGGTCTTGTTATAATTTCTTTACTTTCGCCAAGACTAAATACAGCTATGGCACAGATTGCCACGCCCAGAAAAAGAGCTATGCACAAAAATGTTTGCAGATTTACAGCCAGTTTTTTTTCCTTACTGCATATGCCGTAAGCTACCAGAACAGCTGTAATTGAAAGAACTATTTCTACAAAGGTAACATCATAATCAAGAATCCGGTAATGGAATCCGAGATTAAAGGCATTACCAATCAGATATTTGCTTATAAGGCCCAGAGCTGAGGCATTTGCCCACATTATTGCCATATAAACAAGAATCAGATACCATGCACTTATAAAGCCATGATCATATCCAAAGGCCTTTATAGTGTAAGTTAAAGTTCCGCCGGCATCCGGATATCTGTTCATGAGGTAATGGTAGTTGATACCGATCACAAACATGAGAAGGGCACCGATAAATAACCCGAGTATTGTTCCCAGGGGACCGGCGATGGGTAAAAACGTGGTTCCCGGCATGACGAAGGCTCCCCAGCCCACAGCACACCCAAAGGACAACGCCCAAACATGTATAGGTGAGAGATATCGCTCTAATGCCTGATCATTTTTTGGGGTATCACCATTCATAGTTTGCCTCCTTACCGGTATCGCGAAATATTTATTGCAAAAAGGCTTCTCTTTGTGAAAGAATTTTTTTATAAATCACTTCAT
Organism: Butyrivibrio proteoclasticus; assembly: GCF_900115735.1. GTDB lineage: Bacteria > Bacillota > Clostridia > Lachnospirales > Lachnospiraceae > Butyrivibrio > Butyrivibrio proteoclasticus_B. The sequence goes on along the minus strand of NZ_FOXO01000035.1, from coordinate 26,173 downwards.
AATCTGTCTGTACTTTTGTTCTGAGGTTTTCTGTTATCTCGCTCACTGTTTCGTACAAAGGAGTGAGAGCAAGATTTCCTACAACTCCCTTTAAAGCATGTGCATCTTCAAACGCACCATCAAGATTGCCCTCTTCCAAAGCCTTTCCCAAAGCCTCAAAACGGTCATCTGAAAGTCCAAGTTCTATCATTTCCAGATAAAAGTCTTCCATGCCCATACATCTTTCCAGACCTTCATCAACATTTGCTCCCAATTCTCTTAATTTCTCAATATTCATATTCCTGCATCCTCGATAAAAAGAATTTTTATTATTTGCCAAAGCAAAATAATTATACACAATTCAGGCGACAAAATGTGTTATTTTAGTTAAATTATATACTTTTTATAGATAGTTTTTATTTTGTTCTGATAGAATTTTCATATGGAGGTCGGGGATATTTATGGCAAAACACAAAATTCTCATAGTCGATGATGAAAAGATATCTCTTCGCATGACACAGCATATTTTGTCCAGTGAATATGACACAGTCTGTGCTTCAAATGGAAGGGATGCGATTGAAATATATAAAACAGAAAGACCGAATTTGGTTCTTTCTGATCTTAGAATGCCTGAAATTGACGGATTTGAGCTTCAGAAAAAACTTCAGGATATATATGGAAAACAAATCCCGTTTATGTTTATGACAGCTGATAAGGACGATGAGGCTGAAAGCAAAGGATTTGCCATCGGTGCGCTTGACTTTATCAGAAAGCCCTTCAGAGCTGATGTTTTGCTAAAGCGTGTATTTAATATTCTTCAAAATGTTGAGCAGATACAGGGACTTCAGAAGGCTGCCACCACAGACTCAATGACCGGCCTTCTCAATAAGGCATCATCTCAGGAAGAAATAGACCTCTTGGTCAAAACTACTCCCGGAGCTTTGATGATGATTGATCTTGACAGCTTTAAACCTGTCAACGATATATATGGCCATGCTATGGGAGATAAAGTACTTATCCGATTTGCGGAAATAATCCGCTCATCCATAAGAGCAACGGATATTGCGGGAAGAATTGGCGGGGATGAATTTGTGGTTTTTTGTAAATCAGTCCTTGATGAGGACGTTATAGCCGATAAGGCTGCATACATAAATGAACAGATTCTTCTTTCCGCAAAAGAACTGATGGGACAAAGCATGAATATTCCTCTTGGGGCGTCAATCGGCTGTGCATTTGCGCCTGATGAAGGAGCTGATTATGTAAATCTTTATAAAAAAGCAGATAAAGCATTATATTTTGTTAAGCAAAACGGTAAACATGGCTATAAGGTCTACAGGGAGGAAAAAGCGTCATCAGGCGATGAGGCAGATGAGGCGACTGCGCTTAAATATGCAATGACTCTTATGGCTGAAAGATCCCCGGGAAAAGGAGCATTTAATCTTCCTACATCGGATTTTAAAAAGATATATCATTTTCTGTCGAGAGTAGTGGGCAACTATCACAATACCATTCATGTAATACTCTACTCTGTTATTCCGACAAAAAAGGATGTGGATCAGGAGGAAGCAGCAAATGCTTTCGTTGAAGTTGTTCAGATGTCGTTAAGACAAAGTGATGTTATAACAAGATATGGAAGCAATCAGGTGATGATCCTTCTACTAAAAGCAGTTTCATCTGATTTGGAAATTGTCACGGAGAGGATTGCCATGAACTGGGAATCCAAAGACATCAGTGCTCTTTGCAAGATCACATATGAAACGAGTGAGTTAAAATAAAGCGCCAATTCATCACGAATTGGCGCTTTCTACACATCTTTTTATGGCTTCAAGAACGGCAGTCTTGGTATAAGGTTTAGTAACATATTCATCAGCTCCGTGCTGGGCTGCTTCCCTGACTTTTTCGCTCTCGGAATTTGCGGAGAGCATTACAACTTTTGCCAAAGGGTCCCGGCTTTTGATAAGCCTTAGCAAATCTATGCCGTTAAGCTGAGGCATGGAAATATCCAAAATGGTTATTGATGGTGATAAATCAAGGAATTTGTCATATCCTTCTTTGCCGTTTTCTGCTTCACCGACAACTTCGTAGCCTTCTATTTCGAGCATGTTTCTCAATAAATTCCGGTTAACAGGCGAGTCATCCACAATAAGTATTCCTGCCATTTGATTCCTCCAGCCGCTAAGGCCTCAACAGAATTAGAATTTTCTATTTATTATACCATATTGCGTTTATCATTTTATTAAAAATAAAGATAAATTTTGAGTTAATTTTTTGGCTGTTCTCTTATCTGATTGTTGAAGTCAGAAATTACGATAGGAAAAGATATTGCTTTATGTATTCATCACTTTTTTCACATAAAGTAACAAAAGTTTCAAGTTAAGAGAAATAGAATAATTCTGAATATAATATATATCCATCTTAAGCTTATCCATGTCAGATGTTTTTTCTGTACTGTACACATCTGCATAGCTTATGATTCCGGGCTTGACCCTAAAGCGATAAGAATACTTAATATTATGCTTTTTTGATATTTCTGCATCATGAACTGTTACTGCTTTGGGGCCAAAGATTGACATCTTCCCAATAAACACATCAAATAAAACAGGTAGCCTGTTATTTACGTGGCTTAACTTGTTTTTTTCTTTACCTCCAAATGAATGCAATTCAATTACTTTTTCGTCTTTTCCAACACATTGAGTTTTTATTATGCTTCCTTTTTCAGTTCCCTTGGAAAAGACAAATCTGCTTATCCACAATGGAAATACCAATACTATCATAATTCCGGAAAGTAGACTATCCATAAGCCTTACTATACATCTGGTATCCCAACGAACACTGTATTCCTTTATTTCAAGCATTGGAGCATCAAATAGGTTCATCTGGTCCGATGCCTGAAGAATAATATCCTGGATGTCAGGAAGTATATAAACTCTTATGTAATGCCTGTAGCAAAAATCTACAATTTCATTCTTCGATACAGAATCCATCTCGCCAACTACTATACTTCCATACCATCTGAGGCACTCCTTCTTTATTTGCTCAATTCCGGAAGTCAGATTCATTGTTTTCAGTATATTAAAACGGTCCTTTCTAGAATCAAATTTTTCCCAAAGACTTGCCAGATCTCCATCGCTTATTATAAGAGTCTCACTTGGCGGAAAAACTCTTCTGAAAATTGCATCTGCTACAAAAGACCATATAAGTGCTGCAATAAACTGCCAAAAAACCGTTTTCAATATTGGTCTTACCGGAAGCAGCCAGTTTCTCATCAAAGAAAGCTGAAAATATGTAATAGCATTAGTTACGATAATAGCAGTTGTTTCTGAAGCAAATATATTGATAGGCTTAAAATAGCCAGTTTTAGTGGCTCCAACCTGCTTGGAACAAAACAGTAAAAGTGCAAAGTAAATAAACAGGATAAGAATATGCCCTTTAAAATACAACTTTAAACCCGCACCAAATACATATCCATCCTGGCTTATTCTAATTGCACTTATAGCAGGATAATAGCTTTCAAACCAAGTATATGCATATATTATTGTATTTATAAGAAGACCAAGTGTAGATAGCTGAACAACCGTAAATCTCCTGACAGATTCAAGATGATTTTGGAATGTATCTGTAACAACTCGCCTATACGTCGCTCTGAATGCCCACAAAAAAAGATAGATGGATGCAGATATTGGTGTAAGACCTGCATGATTTCTATATAAATTCCAAATTCTTTTAACGGCAGTGTTCTTGTCAGATGAAAGAGATTTGGCCGGCCTTCTGTACGTCACAAGTGCCTGATCAAGTCCATATGCTATAACTCCACTGCCTAATATATTCCACCAGGTTGCTGTATCTTCGCTTCCAATTTCAGGCATATGGCACAGCTCTTTATCTATTTTATCAGTATCAATCAGTACTGTAGAAGTAAAAATCACTGTTCGTGACAACGCTGCATTATAATCCAACTTTTTAGGAACATGAACGACTTTGCCTGTAGGAACCGCATTTTCATCTCCAAATTCGTATCCGGAAAATACAAAAGAAGCATCATGTTTTTGCATAAACAAAATCTCATTTTGTAATTTATCCGGATGCCAAATATCATCAGCATCCAAAAATGCAATAAAACGCCCTCTTGCTGCATCAATTCCATTATTTCTGGTTTTTGCAGCACCCGAGTTTTCCTTATTTTTCAAAAAAATAATACTCTGGTCTTCGTTTTTTTGCTCACTTTCAAATTCAGATATTATTTTACTTATAATTTCGTCACTGCCATCATTCGAGCAATCATCTACAAGTATGAGCTCCCAACTTGTATAGGTCTGCTCAATTACACTATTAATTGTCGCATCAATATACTCTGCTGCATTGTAGACAGGAACTATTATACTGACTAATTCTGAGGCAGATACAGCCATAACTTCCTACCTCCAATATAAACTTCTCTAATACTACCCTCATACTCGGGAAGTAGTGGTTTTTCAGTCAAAAAAGCCATCGCTTTGTAATTATGACAAATTCCCAGCATGTTTCTATATGTATCCAGAGAAACATGTGCTATCACCATAAATCCGATTTTAAACAGTTGCATATAACCAGTAATTCCCTGTAAATCATCAGATTTGAAATATTTACCAGATGAAAATATATTTCTATCAAGATGGTTTAAATCCATAAGCTCACTTGTGCTCTCATTGCCTTCTCCGACACATACATACTCGCGCGGACAAAAATGTCTTTTGAGCCAGAACTTCATAATATTCATCCACAAAATGTATAATACGATGGTTAAAAGACATTCAAATACCGCATGAATACTTGCACTACTACCCTCTTGCACAAACAAAACAGCTGAAGCCACCAGACCAATAGCAATTGCCACGCCCGCTTCAACTCTGATAAGATCATAAACTCTTCTGCTATACAAATCGTAGAGCTTTAGCGTAACTACAAATGTCATGTATATGGCAAAACTAATAATCATGACTATGCCTTCATTCGAGAATAAATTAAAGCATATCAAAACGCATGAAAAAAAAGCCTGCATCACTGCAAGCATAAAGATTCCAATCTTTTGATGATATTTCCATCTGGAATAAAACTCAGGACTCATAATCAACTCCAATTATTTATCATTTTTTGTAATTCCGTTAATTTCTTAAGATTTCATTAATGTTCTTTACATTCCATTTCAAATCTGCTACTCTTTCATCTACAGGTCATTTTCTATGACTTATTATTCACTTGGCATTTCGCCAGATTTTCCACAAATCATTGCATGCAGATTACTGGAAAAAATGATATATGAAAGGAACCATATGCAATCTCAAACTAACTATCAATTTATGTCTGCAAAAGGCAGACTTCCTTACAATATGACCAATGACTATATGTTTCGAATCGTACTTCAGCGTGACCGAGAAACCTTGGTTGGTCTCATCTGTTCTATACTCCACCTGTCAAGAGACGAAGTAATAGATGTAACTATTGAGAACCCTATTACCCCGGGTGAATCAATTGAAGATAAAGAATTTCAGCTTGATATTCTTGTATCATTAAACAACAACTCCTATATAAACCTCGAAATGCAGGTGCTGAACTATAACAATTGGCCTTTAAGATCACTATCATATCTCTGCAGAAAATTTGATAACCTTCAAAAAGGAAACGATTACTCAGAAGTAAAACCCGTTTATCAGGTAGGTTTTCTTGATTTCACCTTATTCAAAGAGCATCCTGAGTTCTTCGCCAAATATCAGTTAAAAAACGTCAAAGATGGCTTTCTATATACTGACAAATTTAACATCTTCGTGATAGAATTGAATCACACAAATCT
>NZ_FOXO01000035.1:0-18608 GCF_900115735.1 Butyrivibrio proteoclasticus | reverse complement strand
AAGGAGTAATGAACATGTTCTCAAAAGAGCTTCAACTCATGGATCAGAATACAGTTAAATACATGATGGATGAGCTTCAAGAAGAGCTTGATTCAGCTAACACCACAATATCAACTCTTTCTGAGAAGAATGCTTCTCAATCTGATGAAATTGCTCGCCTTCACAAATTACTTGCAGAAAATGGTATTAAAGCTTAATCATTAAATTCAAATTTATTAGCAGTATGGGCTACCACTATTAGTAACCTATATTTTAATTTAATCGAAAATGACGTTGTCACTGGGCCTATTTACTCCATTAATCATTTCTCACGCCCACATCTTGTTCAGATTTCTAAAACTGTCGTATATACCAAGACTAATCATAGCCTTATTGCATGGCTGGTGTTTTTCATATTATTTTAATCTCATATAAAAACAACAATTTACTCACCTTAAATCTATCAAATAATTCCACTGCTCAAATCACCAAGTTTTTTTATTCATCTATCATGACAATATAGTTACAAAAAACTACTCTTTATAATGCTCCTTAATCCATTCTTTAGCTATAAAGAGATCTATTTCTTTATGAATATCTATCGATTCATCTATTAAAAAGTAGCCTATATTATTTCCCATAAATCCCCAAGGCTGCTGTCCCTCATAGTTGCTTTCAATCATTTTTTTCGTATTTAAAACCCAGAAATTATGTGACAAAAAGTAACAACTGGGTAAATCTTGACGATTTGTAGATAGCTTTCCAGTTATTCCCCTTTCATACATCTCTAAACGACCATTTTCTACTCTCTTACCTCTAAGTGGATGATGGTCGTTATCTTCGTATATCGGCACAACAGCTGTAAGTGACGGATCATCTTGCATCATCTTTACACATGCATTAATCCAATCCGCCTTTATTGTTACATTATTAGCAAGAATTACTACAAGAATGTCTCCAATATCTTCTTTTTTGGATATGATATCTATGCCATGTTTAATTACATCTACATGCTGTGAAGTAGCTAAACTTAAATATTCCGGTCTTACTATTCTTTCGTATCCTTCTTTTTCAGCCGCTCTTAATATTTTTTCATCATCACTACTACAATAATATGAGTCTATAACCTCCGCTTTTTTTGCTGCATGCGCAGGATAATAAAGAACCGGATGCCCTAAAATATCTAAGACATTTTTGTCCTTTAATGTATTATTTCCGCGTCCAGTAAGCAATGCTACTACTTTCATGATAAATCCCTCCTCTTGATCATTTTTCCCGCTCACAGTAACAGCCATGAAAACAGTTCGTTTCATGGCTGCATTTTTTCTCTAGTTGCTGTTTGCAAATGTTTACTTCTTAACTAAAAAATCCATTATTATCATTGCTGCTTGCTTTATTGCCCCATTTGGATTTTTATACATATACTTTTCAAATTCAGGCGATACATTAGAATTCTTAGTAACAGAAAGCATTTCCTCTAATGTTCCCTGAAATTGTCCACTATTAGTGCAAGCAAAGTCAGAATATTGTTCAAAAGGGCTAATTCTTTCTTTGTGTAAACGATAAACTAGAACTTTGTTTGTTATATATAATGCCCTAGCTACAACCGTTGACTCATGACCTATATAACAATCACATATAGGAAATTCAGGAAAATTCCAAACGAAAACATGCTTTTCATTCCTTATAATATCCTTATACATGTCTCTATCGCTTCGCGGATGCAACTTAAGGATTAAGTTAAACTTTCCTAAACTATTTTCAAGAATTTTCAAAAAAGCAAGTAAAACACTTTTATCGATTACGCCATCCTCTACAGATGTTTGAGCTAAATAGCATACAACAGGAATCTTTTCGCAGAATAATCCATCTGTATCCCTAGAATTCCCTTCAAGTTCTGGATATCCGATTATATAATATTTTGTTTTTGTTTCATTGTATTGATTTTCGTAGTAATCCTTCCAATACTTTCCAAAGATAAATGAAATATCAGCATTACTATCATAGCCAAAGCGCTTAATAATATACGAATAAATGGTAACTCCTCTGGCAAGATCTATAAATGTTGAGATTGTATTTAATATATTATTTTGATTCATGACATAGATACATTTGGAGTACAATCTCACCTGCTCTTTTTTTCTTTTCATCAATTGAACAGCCATTCTTGCATTAAATGCCGAAATAGTACTTTTGTCCATATATAGCCCATGCTGGAAATTCACAACCAGAATTTCTCTTTTATGTGCTTCAAGTGTGAACATATAGTCAAAAAAACGATGTGCAAAAACAACAACCATCTCAGGTTTTATTTCATCAAGGATTCTCCTTGCATCCCAGCTATATTTTCCCGCGAATATCAACGAATCAAATTTCGAAGGTCTACTTTTACCATCCCTCTCCATGTAAACACCAATAAATTGACCATCATAGCCTTGCTTTCTCAATTCCAAAGATAATGGCTCTGCATATCTTGTAAATCCATCTGTAAGCCAATCAACAAAAAGGACTGCTCCCATACCTCATTTCTTCCTTTGCCATTTGTCTAACAATCCACCTATAAGTTTGATTATTCAGATCTTATCTTATACTCGTACTCAAAGCTAAATCTTACGATTTCTTTTTGCATTTCTATAATAACGCTTTAAAGCATACGTCGTATTTACAAGGAACCTTATTACGCAATTCCAATTCCTATACTCTTTCATATAAATATTCCTACTATCTATTACATACTTGATATTGGTCTTTAGTTTAATTACCGAATATCTAAGTGATGAAGATTCCATATGCTTAATACTAACATTACTGTCATAGTAAAAAGTTTTTCCAACCTTTAAAACTCTTTCTGCTAGAATGTCTTCCTCACAGTACAGAAACGTCCTCTCGTCCAAATAATCAACCTGCTTCATCGTCTCATTATCCAATAGCATACAGCACCCAAAAAGCCTATATACAGGACGTGATGTGTTTATCTGAGATTTGCGATATTTTAAGTCTATTCCAATTCCTAAAGTCATGCTAAAAGGCGTAGGTCTATTACAAAACGGACCACATATATGATTATCAAGTGTGTATATCATTGGACCAACACCTGCATATTCCGGGTGTTCTTCTAGAATTGTAATCATATGGGATAAAACTTTGGAATCTTTGATAAGAATGTCATTATTAATAACCCATGAGTATTTATATCCATGTTCAACAGCATATCGAAGTCCTATGTTATTACCTGCGGCGTAACCAACATTTTTATCATTTTGTATAAAGATATACGAATTGTCCTCTGAAGACTTCCTTGATAAAATCTCTCCTGAATTATTGGGCGAATTATTATCGACAACCAGAATATTGTAATAAGAATAGTCAAGTTTTTTCAGTTCTTCAATCATTGATAATGTTAATTCGTATGTATTGTAATTGAGAATGATAATTAAAATTTGGGGATGAGTCATATTTATATTCTTACCTTTGTGTATTATAGAGCATTATACCAATGCATTCTCCAATCAAATTTCTACCTTTTCCCCCATGTTACTCACAAATATCAAAAATCATATTCAATAAAGTTTCTACATTCACTTTATTGTTCCTTGAATAACCTTTTATAAAGCACTGTGTAAAATATTTTTAATATCACAGCACAAATTAACGATATGAAAAATGTAAATATTACCAAGATAATTTCTGATAAAATAACACTTAAATTCAGTGAATTTACTAATATTTTTATTATTTTTAAAATTATTGAATGAAGTAGATATATTTCAAAAATGAAGTTTGAAAGCTTTTCGAAACTCATACTAATTTTAATATTGCTACAAAGCTCAAAAATCAGGATAGAATAAATAGTGATTGTCGGAGAAAAAAAAGCAACATAAGCATCAGAAATGTAATAATTATTTCCAAAATATCGATATATATATGAAATCAAAACACAAATCAAGCATAGAATAACTGAAGATGATATATTAAAAGCCATTTTTCTTTCATCTATATCTGTCTTAATAACATCACCTATCAAATAATAACCAAGAAAAGCAAAAACAACCCCGATGCTATATGCCATTTTATATTTAGATGTAGCTTGCGAAACCACAGCCCAAACAATCATACTAATCGCAAGTATTTTATATTGTTTGACTGTAATGCTTTGTTTTACTCTAATCAGTATAGGAGTAATCAAATACAGTCCCGTAAGCATATATATATACCACAGATTAAAAAAACGACCTTCAAATAGTTGAATCAAAATAAGCCAAATGCTTTCTTTTGACACAATCTTATCAGCAATACTAAAAGGAATAAACAAAAGGATACATACCATTGTTGGAAAAAGAATTTTCTTAAAAATCTTTTGATAAAAGTATGTAAATTCTATATTACGCTGATTACGAAGATTAAACGCTCCAGAAATCATTACAAAACAAGGAACTGAAAATCTTGTAATGATATTAATAAGTGAAAGTAATGTCCATTCTAACATACTTGATTGAGTTTTCATGCATTCGTCTAAGTATCCATAATTTGCATGAATTAAAATTACAGCAACTATTGATATTATACGCAATAGATCATAGTTTGCCTGCCTCCCAGTAGATCGTCTATTCATAACATCCCCACGTTCTAACCTAATTTCCTAAATTAGATCTCTTTTTTTCACTTACAAATCTCTCTACAAAATCTTTTACTAGTGTATTAAAGATAAAATTACAAATTAACCATAAAAGCATACCTATAATAGCCACAACGACCATAAGCGTAAATCCTTCAAAACGCGTAAATTCTATAAATATTAAATAAACCAGTATTATTGGAGTTAAGCTTGCAACATTTCTTAATAATTCTTTAATGTTGAATACCAATTTCTTATTTTCCTTATTCACCTCACCACTTTTAAGAATTAGCATCAATACTGTAATTGCAGCAGAAATACTTGTTGCAAGTGCCAATCCGCTTAATCCCATAATTTTTGATAAAACCAGATTTAGAAATATATTAACAATCATCCCAATTGCTGAGTTAATCGTTGGAATTTTAGTGTTGTTATATGCATAAAAATATCTTGATATAAATTCCCTTGCACCTACAAAAACTATCCCAATTGAATAATACTTCACAGCTTCTGATGTCAAGCTAATTGCTGAACCGTTGAACGCTCCTCTTCCAAACAACATAATAGTTATCTCTTTAGAAAACAGTATTATTAAAACGGTTATTGGTGCAAGTAATTCTATTAATAACATACAGGATCTTTGTGTTACAGCTCTCACATCAGCATCTCTTTGAAGAACCACTTTTTCGCTGAGATGCGGAAAAAACACCGATGCCACCGGTTGAGAAATTCCCTGTTGGATAAAATTTATTAAGCTGTTAGCATAAACAAGAGATGATATTCCACCAACGGCTATACGTGATGCCAAGGTTCTATCTACTAATATGTTAACTTCATTAACAGAAACCCCAATTATAACAGGAATAAGAAGCTTTAAAAAATTCACAAAAACCGATGTTTTAAATTGAAAATTTGGCTTGACCTTAAACTTTTCCCTCTTTATAAATGGAGAAATATATACTAACTGAATAATTGGACAACTAGTGCTTATCACACACAACCATATAACATGTTTTTTTGCACCTACTATTATTCCTAAAATAATTACAATACTATTAATTAAGCCACTTATAACTCCTGGGTAAAATATTTTGTGTGCTTGTAGATAACTGTTATATAAATATAGAAAAGCAGAAAAATAAAGATTGCAAATTCCGATTCTAGTAAACAATACAGCCCAATGTAATGTTTCACCTTCAAATCCTGATGCAAATAGCCCCACTATCACTCCGGGAAATGCCATCACTATAAGCATTACCACTGTAGAAAAAATCAGTATTAGTGACAGAATTGAATTCGAAAAATCATCTGCTTCTTCTTGGCCAGAATCATATAATTCTTTGATATATATTGGAACAAAACATGTAATAAGACCAGTACCTACAAATTGAAATATCGTCCCTGGTATTGTTTGAGAAATGATATAGGCATCGCTTAATCCACTAGCTCCAAAATAATAAGATAAAAGTAATTCTCTCAAAAAACCAAAAATTTTTGATAATACAGTCAATCCTATTACACCAGAAATTGTCTTCAAAACACCATTTTTTATTGTCATTTTTCCCCAAAACTATTAGCAAAACCATTGTTGTAGTATTGACATAGTTTCCTTCGTCTTGTCAAAGGCTACAATAAGCTCTTTCATCTACGAAAAATACTAATTCCAACCGTAAATACTCTGATCACTCATAATTATGCTTATTATACTTCGAATAATTGTTCTGAAAAATTTAAAGACGCAACACTGACTAACAATAAATATGTAAATATTACTTTGTAATTTACAACAGGACCTCCTGTGAATATGGAGAACAGCGCCAGATACCCAAATAGAATACTACTCGAAAGCTTCGCATCTGTATTATACATTAGTGTTTGCAAAGAATTCCGTACTTTTTTTATAAATAAATATAAAACAAAAAAAAGGCAAAAAGGACCTATCAGAAGATAATATGTTAATATAAGTGAATGTGGAAATGTCGGATAGCCATGCCTATTCATTCTTCTCTGAAGAAAAATGAATCCACAATCAAGTCCAAGCGGATTCTCCTTAAGAATATCTATCCCCGCAAATATCGATTTTATCCTACCTATTGAGGAAGAAGTATCTCCATTTGAAGTAAAATCTACGATTCTTGTCATAGATGAAAACATCCCTTTACCTACCAAATAGTCAATTAAATCCGGAGTAAGCGTTAGTAATACTATCGCTACAATTATCATGAAAATGCCGAATACTGCATGTTCTTTTTTTAGATTAGCATCATATTGTTTAGGTAAAATAATAATATAGGCAATTAACAATGTAAATGCAATTACTAATGGAATCCTTGCTCCACTCAACAATTCACCTATGGCAAATACTAATAATAGTAGATATCTATATTTAATCTGACGCATAAAGAAAATATATAGAAAGGCAAAACCACATAGCATTCCTGTACATTCTACATCTAAATTAATTGCATTAAACCGTCCAGTTAACCTCGATAAAGAGTATGCAGTTGAAACAAGTTGACTAACAACATGTAATAAAACATACCAAATAAAAAAAGATTGTTGACTAACAAGCTTTTCTGTACTAATCATGTACTGTACCCACACAAAAAGGCATGCCCCAACTACTATTGCTAATACAATTTCATATGTGCCCTCCTGAATAATACTCTCATATCCACAAATATATCTAAAAAAAGACCTCAATAACAGTAATACAGGAAATAAAAATACTACAACATTATTCTGTACTAAAGAAATTAGTACCCCAAAACAAATTGGAATAAAATATAAGTAGCTAAAAGAATAATTTAACCATTTATAAGCAATATTTCGTGGCGTTGATGATAAATATATACTTGTTGCCTTGAACAAATCATCGGGGCCAAACAAAAAAATAAGCAATAGAGTAATCATTAGCACCTGTTGCAATGAAAATCTGATTATCACTTTAGTCTTACTACTAGTTTTCATAACCTTTTCCTTTATATTTCACTGTAATACCCACTTTCTGTTTTATACGTTAAATAAGCTTCGTTACATCCAGTTATCAATATATTTTCTATAAACAACACTCAATGTCTCATTTTGCCAATATCTTTACAAAGCGCTCAACCGCTCTTTCAGAAGAATATTTACATAATCCATACTCAAAAGCAGCTCTAGAAAGAGAAGTATACGACCTCTGTTCCATATCAACTGCCTCTCTTAGTTTCTTTGCAAAGGCCTCATTATTTCCTGGCTCTACCAAATAACCACTTCTTCCATCACTCACCTGTTCTGCAATTGCACCAACATTAAATGCAATGCATGGTCTTCCATACCGATATCCATCTATTACTACGCCTGATTGTGTAGCTGAGTTGTATGGAAGAACAACCCAGTCCGCATTGATAAATGCTTCTGCCATTTCATCATCAGTAACGTAACCGGTTTTTACAGTAACATTTGGCATTTTTTTTAGTTGGTCAACATGCTCCTTCATAAGGGGATCCACTCGCCCTACTGCATCAAATTGTATGTCGGGGCAGAGCTTAACAATTTCCAACAGATTATCAATGCCCTTATAGGGGTTCATGCGCCCAAAAAATAACACACGCTTTGTAAACCTGGGCTTAATATACTCAGGGAAGCGTCTCCACATGTCTATGAACAACACCCGATTAGCGGGAACACCATATATTTCTGTTACCTTGGAAACATATTTACGATTCGCTAAAATAATATAATCTGCGAGCTTGCAGACAGCTTTATTCATAAGATTAACAAGTTTTGCATGCCTGTCACCATCATGTGGAATAAGGTCATGAATCATTTGAAATATCTTTGTGTTCTTATGGCAACACATCATAATAGCCAGATTCCATACATGAAGTGTCTCAAAGAATATAACATCAAAGTTTTGTTCATTTACCCATGAGATAATACTCAAAAGAGTTTTTACATCAAATGTCTTCTTTTCAATACCTGGACGTTTGGGGCAATCCACCAGATGCGTCTTGGGAGTATTCAACACAGGAACCTTGGGGGTACTTATTCCCATAACCCATGCTTCACAATCAGAACGTTCTGCTCTGTACAGGCTCTCAAACATTCCGAAAGTAATATCCTGATGGTCTGCATTATCTGAAAATGTGACCAGCAAAATTTTCATGACCTGTATCTCCACAACGATATATTTTTGATAACATCGATTTCCCTCTTCATTTTGAGGTTTTGTTCATACATGTTTTCTTTTTTACCCTTTATTTCCCATACAACTCTCTTATAAGATCAAAAATAATCCTCTTTTGTGTGTCATCTAATCTTGTGTAGTAATACATCATCTCTGCACTTTTCAGATCAGCTTCATTAGACTTTACGCGTTTGTTTTCAATCACATCACTATGCTTGGTAAGCGTCTTAGAAGCCAACAATTCAATACTTATCCCATAAAATTCCGCAAGTTTGTATAACTTGTCTGGAGGTGGAATTACTCTATCGGTTTCGTAAGCGGAGCATGTTACTCTCTCAACACCAAGATATTTTGAAACATCTTCCTGCTTAAGTTTCCTATCTTTTCGAAGCCTTCGAAGCACCTGACCAAGTGTTGCTTTTTCGTCTACAATTCCTGCAATAGAACCACTTGTCATCTTTTTACTCCCAATTCAGAACAATCAAAAAACGGCTCTCTCGTTAGAAACAAGAGAAGCCGCATAACATCATAATTCAATCATTAAAATAGAAAACTATATTTTTATCAGTAAATATCAGCGTCTTTTATATCCTTCATTTCTTTAATTACTCCATCTGCAGTCCACGCTATTACAACTAATACCATGAAAATTGCTATGAATTTGATGGAAGTCTTAGCAATATTTACTATTCCACCTCCTGCAAAGTACTGAGCAGGAACTGACACCTGGTATGCATTAGAAAATTTTGTTGTATCATTGTACTCTTCAGTTGTCTCTTCTATGAGATCAATCCACTCAGTAATCTTATTCTGAAGATTACTGATCAGAGTATTTGCATAATTTATTTCAGCTTCTGTCGCAGAAGTTGTTTTAGACTGCATCTTATTCGCCAAGTTATAATATCTGTTTATTTCTGTATTTATCTCTGATATCTTTGAAGAGAGCTCTAGCTTTTGAGCGATGAGCTTATCATAATACTCATTGCTCTGCTCTGTTTCCTGTGTGGTATCCTGATTGCTTACTATGATTACAGGATCCTTCTGATATGAATTAATAGCCGAGGTTACATTTGACAGATTTACCTGAAGTTCTGACAACCTGTTTGTATATTCCTCTATCTGGTATTCGTAATATTCAATCTGCCTAGCTGAATCAGTTGTAAGTGAGTTGGTCTCAATGTAGGATGAAAGCCTTGCCAGATCAGCATCCTGGATAAAGCCTATAGATGTTGCAATATCTGTGAAAGACAGACCTGTGCCTGAAGCTCTGAAATCCGGTGCCTCAGAAGCTTTTGCTTCTGCAAAATTCTTCATCAGTTTAAGCTGTGTTCTAAGCAGGTCTACACTTTCTGAATAGTCATAACTATCTCCGGACAATAGCCCCGCTGTAACTGTCAGCGCCTCATTATTTGCATATGTATCAAAAAAGTATTCCTTATAACTTTCTAAGATAGCATTTAATATTTGATCAACCTGACCCACAGAGAAAGTTCTATCATCATAAAAATATACAACATACTGAGATGGAAAATATGATACATCAAGTAACTGTTCGTAATATTTGGCATCATCTTCAGCCATCTTATTGATGACAGTTATTCTTTCAACTGCATCTTCAGGAATAACTCCTTCAACCGAAATATTAGATCTTACATTTTCAATATATTCTGTTGATATACCAAGATTATTCAAAGCTTTCTGTATTACTGCCGGACTCTTTATCTTGTTGATATCAAAAGACGCTCCATTGGGATCAAGTCCACTTTCTATTCCATCATACTGAAAACTTATGAGTGCTCTGGCATATGAAGTGTGATTAAAATAATGATCATAAGCTACCTTAATAAATCCTATTGCTCCTCCCAGAATAATAGCAGCAACCAAAAGATATATATATAATCTCTTATGTCTGTTCATGTTTCTAACAACATCAATAAGGTCAATATACTGGTTGTTGCTGTTATTATTTTCTTTATGTACTTCCAGTATTACTTTTTGCCCATTATCTCCCATTATTTTGTCCATTTGTCCTCTCCCGGGTTAATGTTTTTTTCTTCTCTTTTTATCTTTTTGAGAAGATTTCCTCATACTTCGAGTAGCACTTTCAAGTAAAAATATGCCAACTATCATAAGTGCAGACGCAAAAATCAAAAATATAAAAGTATATATATCCAGAATACGTTTATTTGCTATTTTCTCATCTGTAACTGCAATTTCATTATTATCCCATTTATGTCTTCTGTCATAGCTGTCTTCATATGAAACCGTTGATGCACCACTACTGCTCATAATCATAGGTTTAGATATTGCCGAAGAACTCGCTTCAGTAACTACTTCTGTAATTTCTTCATTCTCTTCAGCTTCTTCCATGACTTCCTCAACTGCATCCGCCCTGATGAATCCTGTCTGTGTTAGATATGTAAGTCTATACCAATAGAAATTTCCACTTTCAATCTTCTCAAGAGGTTTTATAGTAACACCTCCAGGTATCACAATAAGAATATTTCCATCTAATGACGGCTCATCTCTTAGGTTAGAATTTGAAAGTATTTTGACAGATATATTAGCTAAACCTTCATCCTCAGCTTCTTCAGTTGCTTCTTCATTATTATCAGTATCTTCTGTTTCCTGGTGGTTTTCTTCCCCTTCTTGTTCTTCCTGAATCTCCTCTACATTTTCCTGATCTTGCTGCTCCTCTTCTTGTGAATCACCATCTGAACTTTCTTCATCTGTCGATACTTGCTGTTCTGCCTGTTCTTCTACTTCAATTACTTTGCTGGCGATGATATATCCTTCAACACCACTCGGAAGAGACACGTGATGCCAGTTTCTCCCCTGCGAATCTTTTACTGTTTCTAAAATGGTAAATGTATTTCCCGGAATGACATTGGCAACAGCTTTACTGTTCTCTGATCCTGATTCGTATAACTTTTGTGAAGTTTGTCCTGAAATTGTATATTCTTTTGCCTCAACAACCATCTTAGGACATACAACAAATAATCCACAGCTGATTATCAAGGCTATATATATGTGTGATAAGATACGTTTCATCTTTATTTTCCTCGTTGTAACTATTTTTCTAATTCTTCACACCTTCCGTGCTTTCAGGTATAAATAGAACCTTAATTGTTGCCAGTATTATTTTGAAATCAGTAATAATGCTTTGGTTTGATATATACATAAGATCCATCTGGAGCTTATCATATGGCTGTGTGTTGTACTTTCCATAAACCTGCGCATAGCCTGTGAGACCTGCTTTAACTTCAGTTCTCAAAGAAAATTCCGGCATTTCTTCTTCATATACTGCACATAGTTCCGGTCTTTCAGGGCGAGGACCAACGATAGACATTTCCCCCTTTAATATGCATATGATCTGAGGGATCTCATCTATCCTTGTCGCTCGTATAAACTTTCCAACAGGAGTTATCCTGTCATCTGCAACACTGGCAAGTCTGGCTCTACCGTCAGCTTCAGCATCTATCTTCATACTTCTGAATTTGTAAATATAGAATTCTTTTTTTCCCTTTGTAAGTCTTATTTGTTTATACAGAACCGGCCCACCGTCATAAATCTTGATAGCTACAGCTGTAATAAGCATTATAGGTGACGCAATGATCATTCCAAGCACAGACAAGACTATATCAAATAGTCTTTTAATGAATAGATAAGCGATATCTTTCTCACTCTTCTCATAGACCTTCACCGGCAAGCTCGCCATCTGGATTTCCTTGGCATCACCTATCAGATAGTCTCCTATATTTGGTCTTATATAAACCGGTATCTTTCTAGTCGCGCAAAACTTCAGAATCGCATTCCTTGGAGTAGAATGAATGCCACACAACATTAAAGCTTCCGGTTTCACCGACATTATATACTTAATCGTTTCGGAAACGTCCTCATTAACGCGCTCTTCATTCTGTAGAGTAAATCTCCATGTTAGTTTTTTTATAATGTTAATACCATTTTCTTTTGCCTGTTCATTGTCATATATAAGAAGTATTTTTTTAGGCTTATTCAGTTTATTGGATAACAGAACGGCAACTCTTGCCCATACTGCAGCTAAGAGTGAACACACAATCAAATGAAACAACAGAGGAGCTACTGCTGGGAGTTTTCTCACAAGTAGCCATGTAACTACATACATAACAAATGCTGATGTCATCAATGAAACTACCGCTGAATACAGTATTTCACTTGTTCTTTTCAAATCTATGTCAAAACAACCATATAATTTTGACAATCTCCAGAATATAAAAGCATATATAAGTGAGACTGCGTAGTTACCTCTTCTGTAGAAGGGTTCATATAACTGATCTTCATAAAACTTAAACCATACCAACAAAAAGATAGCAGTACACGCAACTACCCATAAGGCTTTTATTAAAAACAAAATGCCCCTGCTTTTAGCATTGGCACTGTTTTCTCTACATTCTGATTCAATTATTCTCCGATTACTATTTATAATATCCACTTACCTTTTCATACACTTTCATGTTATATTTTTATGCAGGCTTCGCCATTCCAGATATCTAATGATTTCTGGATGACAAGTATTATTCCGCTCTATCTTCATCAACGTGCCAACGGCAACGATTGCTTCAGATAAAGGTTCTTAACTCTTAGCAACTATTTCAAGTCCTGCAACTAATTTCTTTTTTTCACCGAACAGCTCCATCTCTAGGTAGGCTTTCCTCTTATGTCTGTCAACCTTTACAATATACTGCTCAAATCCGCTCAAAGGACCACTTAGTACTTTGACTATTCCATCATCAATAATCCCAAGTGACATATCCACTCTTTCGGTGTGACCCGTGATTCTGTTTAGAAAGTCCTCTTCCCTCTGAGTTAGAGGCAAGAACACTCCATCATTTCTCAGAATCTTTATGTATTCCGGTTGTGAACAGATTATTTCATGTATTTCTTCAGGATAATCCGTTTCAACAAACAGATATCCCGGAAACATTACTTTTTCTTTTTCTAAAAAACTGTTTCTGTGTTTCTGTTTTTCTATTCTTGTTATCAGGAGTAATCTCCCATACAGAGAAGTATTAACTTTTTTTTTGAATTTTATTTTAAATTCATACTCTTTTTGAGTTTGAACCCATATTACATAAAACATAATCAAAATCTATCATTTTTCATCATTAGGGCCGGAGGTTAGTCCGGCCCAAACCACATGTTAGAGAAAATAGTGTCATGCATGACCTCCATTTAAGGAATGGAGTACCTTATTTTTAATTCACGAATTTTATTTAATAACAACAAAAATTGTGCCAAGGTCTGTCAAACTAACGTTAACTTTACCATTTGTAACAACAACTTCTGTTTCTGTAATAGTTCCGTCCTGGTGAATCTGGGTTACTACGGCTGTTCTTCCATCGTATTTGTTACCTACGCCAAAAGCCTGCTTTATTACACCGAAACCGGAATTGATAGACTTTCCAGCCTTGTAAAGGCGAAGCTTTGTTCTAAGGGCAACTGTTGCTCCACTGAATTTTGATGCAACATAGTCTTCAAGAACCTTTGTAGCTGCTTCCTTGGCAGGTGCTGTAACTGCTGTCTCAATTGAGCCAGGAATAGAAACTTCACCGTAATTAACAGTGATTCTTGTTCCGTCAACGGTTGCTGTACCTTCATTTTTTCCTGTAGGTACAGCAAACATTGTTTTGCCTTCCTTAACTTCCTGAGATGCAACAATTGATGTGCTGTCAGTATTAGTTGTTGTAGAACTGTCTGCTGCAAACACAGTTGATCCAACAATCATTGAACCAACCAAAACTGCAGCAATAATTGATGTAACTTTTCTCTTCATTGGTTGCCTCCTTTGCTCATAATCATGTGGTCTATATTAAATCCTATAGAAGGACCTAATACCTAATTAATGGTAGTTCTCCCATTAAATACCGCCTGAACAAGCTGTCTACTACCATCGTTATCTATGCCAATCAGTGTAATAGTGTTCCAGGTTGTAAGAGCCTTATCTTTAAGATCGTTATCTATTACAGCTGTCATATCCCTGACTGAAAAGACCTCATCTATATACTGCTGATACTCTGAAAAGTCATAAAAGTTGTATTTAACAAGAGGTCTTTCTGTATCATCCGTACTATATGCTGCAAAAATCTTATACTGAGAAATATATTCATCAGAATATACATATATGTATTTATTCTCATTCATAAAGTCCGGATCAGAGAATGCAACCAGATCTCCGAAAGGTTGCCCCTCACCGGATTTTGCATAAAGGCATGTGACAGGGTCTGTAAAATCTATTTCATTGCCCATATCCATAAATATGCATCCGTTAGAGTCCTCCTCATTCTTCGCATTATGCTTCAGGTAATACTCATTACTATCATTTTTCTTAAGGATAGGATTATTGATGGATGTTCCTGGAATAATAATATAAGCGCTAACATCTGAGTTTTTCTCTCTTAATAAGCCAAGGTCAATACTTGCGTCAGGAATAGTCTCTACAATTGTTTCATCTGAATTGTTGTAAGCTACCATTGCTGCCTCACCTTCTTCCATTTCTTCCGGAAGATTATCTTTATCAGCAAATAGCTCACTCTCTGGTTCTTTACTACTTAAATATGATGCCGTTTCATTACTACTCGCATCTGGCTCAACTTCATCTGCAACATCCGGTACATTCTCCAAGATATTCTTTTCAGTATCTGTATCGCCACACCCTGTTAAAACCATGGCTACCAGAAGTGTAATACCCCAAAATCCATACTTTCTCATAATCTGTGTTGTCCACCACTCTACTTAAAGTAGCTACATATGTTCATCGTTACTCTATTTACATTACTATATTCATAGTAACGAAATTATTATATAACGTTTTAATATACTATGTCCATATTTATTGTGAAAAGATTATTTTTCACGTATTATCATGTTTATAGGAGGCTTAGATTCAATACTCTCTTCATAGTTATCTCCAGTTGTAGAGTTTGATCCAGTAAAGTAAAGGTTTATTTTATGAGTAGAACATCCGAATACAAAAAAGAACATGATACAAAAAATATATTTTACGTAAAAAAATATGGGAAAATGCATGTTTGTCTTGCAGAAATAATAGAAAGAAAACATATGACCAGAAATGCTCTTGCCAGAGCAACCGATACAAGGTTTGAGGTAGTTAAGAAATGGTATGACGATTCAATAACAAGTATAGATCTCGATGTTCTGGCAAGGTTCTGTTATGTGTTGGACTGTAAACCTGAAGATTTAATAAAATATCAAATAGAAGAATCATAAAAGCGCAGCAGGCATATACAAGCCGCTGCGCTGTTGTTTCTAATATACTTTTTCATAAAATATCTTTATTATCATGTCATACAGATGATCAGGGTCATAATTGAATTCTTCATGTTCTGTTTTTCCAATAACCGTCGTTCCTTCAAGAGAATAGATATTATTAAAATCAAATTTGTAATTATGTGTATTTGAGACCATATATGTCATTTCACTGGTGTTGATATCTGTAACTATATATGGTGATAATTCATTATAAACTTTTAGTGGCACCGTGATATCTTTGGCTGTTTCCTCTTTCAACTTAGAAAGGAACGCAGCCATATACTTCTTTTCCCTGTTAAGTCTTGTAGTCGCGGAATCAAATTCTGCATGGTCTCTGTATCTGATGTAAACATGCGCCTCGTCATCAGTAAAAGTATGTTCACCCTTTGGAATCGATACACTCACTCCATCAAGGCTTGCCTTAAAATCTTCATCCAGAGTCATGGTAACTCCATCCACAGCTGAATTGATGGCCTTAATTGCTCCCATGTTTATTGAAATATATCCGTGAATAGGCAAATTGTAGAAAAGATTTGAAACTGCCTTTTCCATTCTTTCACATGAAAGTGTTGCACCATCGCCATATCCATGCTGTAAGCATATCTGCCCCTCTCCACTTCCCACGTAGTCACCATTTTCGTCATATACATCTATCGTAGTCATTGTGTTTCTATTGATGGTTATTAAAGAAGTTGTTTTTGTGTGGGGATTGAATACTGCGAGCATAATAAGATCTGCCTGTCCGCCATCCACACCGGATTCTAAAACCTTCACTTCGCTTGTTTTATCAATCCCCATGACAAGAAAAGTCAGAATATCTTCATTATACTGATATATTTCATCGTTATATCTTATCCATCCCTTCTTCCAGGTGATATCTTTCTCTGATTCAACATTAGAAGTTTCCTCGGATTGAATGCCTTCCAATATTGGACCTTCGCTCGATGCTTTATTGTAGAGATTGCTTTTTCCACTTATATTTGCAATGCCCCATAATACGAATCCAGCAAGAATTAAAAGAGCTATCATTGAAAATATCACAGTTAATAGGAGATTCTTTTTTTTCTTTGCTGTTTTATTTTTTTCTATAGTATTAGTAACATCGGTTGCTTCATTTTTGCTTACGGCCTCATTATCCTCAACGAGCCCGTTTCCGTTACTATTTCCTTCATTCATCCCAGTACCTCCATCATAGTTACTATCTATATAGTATATCATAGATTATTTCCTTTGCGAGTAAATTGAGTATCTGCATTTTCTTTAAAATATTTTGCATTTTCCGACACATTTGTTTAAATTGATATATAACCGTCGAATCTATCCTGTCGGGGCCACTATTTGTAGATAGTAAACTGCGCCAGAAGCTTATTCCCTATTGCATTGAGTATGATCCTTCCTACAACGAAAACAGGATCCTATACACCTCACTTTCCGGAAAAGAAAACTACATTGGACCTGTGGCAGTGTTTTTTAATGGCGTGATCAATTAAGGGAAGACAGGGTGACGGTTCTAATGACTTATTAAACATAAGGCACTTGAACTGTTACCTTACTTACTTTGATAAGTTTAGATTGCGGTGGCGTACGCCACCATTGACTGAGCCTGAGGAAAACGCCGTCTATACCTCGCCGACGGTGAGGATGATGGGAACAGTAGGGATGGCTACTTTCAAGGCTCCATGGACGCAGCTTTCGAATGCTGCATACAAAGCGTTAAAGAGTTGCTTTGATATATAGCTTGCTTTAAAGCTCGACCCCGCAATAAAACGTGATTTGGGCATATTTCCTGTTTTCCAAGATTACCACACCCTTCGCCAATGTTTTTGACTTGCGATTTTGGGTATATACGGCATTTTTGAAGTTTACACATCCTTTTATAGATGATTGATTGTCTCGAATCACTCACCCAATTGGTGTGTAAATCTATTTTTTCTCGTATATACCCATTTTCACTTCCAGAAAATTCTCCCGAGGGGTGTGGTAACTTAAAAAGTATAGCTATATACCCATTTCACTGTGACAATCCAGAGCTAGGGGGCAAGATGTAGGATAAGTACTTACGTAATATGTTTTTTATCCTATGGATTTAACAATCCTGATAGTGGATCTGTTCATGAGTAGGATAAACGCTTGATTTTAGCGCTTTTTATCCTACGGATTTAACAATCCTGATAGTGGATTTTGCTCGTGCGTAGGATAAGTGTTTGAATTTTGTTCTTTTTATCCCACTCGTATTATATAGTCATACCCATTCTTTACCTTTTCTATAGGTATAGGGTATGCTGTTGAAGATGCTGTGGATTGGTTTTGTCCCACTACCGCATAGACGGTTTCGAATAGGCTCCAACCACAGCCTCTTTGTCACAATGTTAATCAGTTAGATACCGCATGACGGTTTATGTAGAACGAGGTTACATCGGCAGAGAGTCCTGTGGATCCAATACAGCGTCAAATACTTTTAAGGAGGATCACATGTATGATCTATGTTGGTATCGATGTTGCAAAGGATAAGCATGATTGCTGCATCCTGGGATC
>NZ_FOXO01000011.1 GCF_900115735.1 Butyrivibrio proteoclasticus | reverse complement strand
CAACATATCCATATACATGGACTTGTTTCGAAATACGAGAGAAAACGCATACATCAAGATGTTTGAAGGAGATTCACCTTTCAGCTTTTTTACATTAGATGATTTCAATATCGCAGAAACATGAAATTTATTGAAGAAAATCTTGATTGAATCTGTTATCTGCTTAGTATCGAGTTCATTCTGTGATATAATCTTAGACAAGGCGTTGGTCTCCTTATGGTTAATTTTTGGTGGTACTTAAATTATACCAATTTTAGAGGCTTATCGCCTTTTTTGTTGCCAGTTTTTATTGAATTTTCAAGGTTCTAGAGCACTTTTTAATGTGCGAAGTTTCAGTTACTATTCTCATAACTTGTCTCATATAAATCAACTTCTTGGACAAATTTATCAAGAATGTCATTACCATAATTATCTTTACATATTTCATACTCATTGCCATAAGAATCACTTACTGTATATATAGGTGATAGGTCAGCAACAGTTTGTAGTTTTAAAGTGGCCTCATTATCAAAGAATATGGTTCCTATAGAATGAATCTGATCATCGCCTGCATTGTTAACAATACTTTCTGCTCCACTCAAAAGCTCTGCATAATGCCCTTCTATTTCACTGATATTACTGTATGGACCTATTGATCCATTATCTGCATTTTGATATGAATCAAATGAGTATTCGTTTTCGTTGGTTGAAGATACATTTATAAATACAGTTTTTACTTTAGAATCTGATGCAGCTTCTTTAAAATATGCGTCTCTTGAATCATATCCTTCAGGAGTCTGAACGTCTTTTGCATCGTTCCACACTGATAATGGTATATATCCATAGTATGTAATCACACCGTTTTCATCAACAACATCAGTCAAATAAAAACTTGTTATCTGATCATTTATGGTATACCATTTTTGATCAAAAGGAGCGACTGTCAGATCAACGGTTTTTCCTTCTTCGTCTTTCGTAGCGTCTTCTGAAAAGAGAGGTGTTTGTCCAATAAAATGATCTGTTCCATCAATTGTGAGAGCTACCTGCACATTTACAGTCTCATCAATAACAACAGGATCAACATCGGTAATTGTTATAGTTGCTGTTTGTTGCTCATCATCTATCTCAACTGCGATTTCATCCTTGCGTACACGGTTTTCCAAGAAATAATCAATCTTTCCTCTTAAATCCTGGTCTTGCCCAAAATCAACTCCTGCTCTTTCAATCAGGCCTTCCGCATCATATACTGAATCCTTATCTTCAAGAATATTGATTATGTCATCAGTTGTATAAGAATTACTATTCGTCCAAAGATCTCCTACAGCATAGGCGGCGATAGTAGTTAATGCTAACTGAGCATAGGCCTTCATATAGACTTCATTTGCATTAATATCTGCATAAACTGAATCAACTGCTTCTGCTCTGCTTTGATAGTAATTCCTTTCTTTTCCTTCTTTATCTACTCCTCCATAAGCTTTTGAAAATGGTTGTGTTGGAAAATTTATACTAAGGCCACAATTTCCGGCATCAGTATCTTTTCCCTTAGTGTATATAACTGCCTTACCTTCAATTGAATTTATCAGATCTGTACATTTATTCTTTAGATTATCGGTTATATCACCAGACTCAATTAAATTAGAACAAAGCTTTACTATGTCCAAAAGGCATTCATTTTTAAAACCCTTTTTTATACCATAATCGCCTTCTTTTCCAATTGTTGCTATTACATTTTCATAACCGTTAATGTCTTTGATCTCATCTATCAAAGCATACGCAAAACTTGAAAGAGACTCATTTACTCCATCAAGCTTTGAACAGTCAATAAGTGATAGAGTTGTATTACCTTCATAGTCTTTGTATTGATCCATAAATGAATCAACAATGTCACATCCCAGATCAATGGTATTAATGTCAGGATTATCACCAATCGAATTAACGAATGCATTATAATCCCATCCCTCTCCGGGTATATTTTCCTGTGAAAGAATAAGATAATCAGCATAATTATGAAGAGCACCTGCAACTTCTATTGTTGCCATCTGGCAAGCATCAAATCCTATGAAATCAAATTTATTACCATTTTTTATCAGATCAGTGTTTTCAATAGAAGTCATCAACTGAGCCAGAGAAAAGCCAATATCCTCTCTTTTTTCTGTAATATGATCATTTAGATCTTGTTTATAAATTTCATCAACGCCATATCCTTCTATACCACTTCCATGGTCCCAAAAAATAAGATCATAAAACTCTGAATTACTAATAGCAGTAACATAGTCTATAAAATATGTAAGGTAAGTCGTTTCAAGGAAATACATATCAGTAAAAGTATCAAGTAAAGAAAGTGAATTCACATTATCATTACCATTTGCTTTAATTACTTCATATATCTGTATATCCTGAGATATTTCTGTTGCATAGTCTTCATAGAGTTCATTGGCATATCTGTCAACTTCTTTCTTTTGGGCATCACTTAAATTTTGTATGTTAGGATAAAGCAAATCTTTAGCGTATTCTTTATAATAATCGGCATCTGCCATATGCCAGGTCAATGTACCACCGGTAGTTATAAAAACCTTTGTGTTATCCGGAAGATTAGCTCTCAAAAGATCCAACATGTTTTTTGAACCACGATGATTACAACTTTCAAGATCGGTTCCATTTAGGAAAATCATAACTGTTCTTGCATAGGAATCGTCCTCATCTGTTTCTTCTGTTGTACTATCATCAGAATCTTCTTCACTATCGTTGTCAAAATCTTCTTCACTATCGTCGTCAGAATCTTCTTCACCATTTTCTTTACTTTCTTCTTTTACAGTATCGTTTACATTTTTGGGAACTTCGGACGCGTTCTTAGGAGTTACATTTTCTTTTTTAGGAATTTCATTTATATTGCTTGAAGATTCATTAGTTGCTTCATCAAAAGCATGGTATTCTTTTTCATCTGCAAGAACACCAAATAAGCTTATAAGAATTTGTGTCGCGCTTTCAAAAGCATTTTCTGATTCCTTATCATTACTATTATGCGCTAAGGAATTATATTCTTTATATGTTTCATTTGAAACGCCCTTAAATGAAGCATTAAGTACTAAAGTCTTCCCTGTTTTTATTTCAATATTAAATGCACCAAAAAAGAATTTGAGAAATGGAACACTTCTCTTAGCGAGTATTTCATCAATAACCGTTATTTTAAGAGAAACTTTGTTTATTCCATTTTTTACTTCATATTTTTCTTTACCATCATAAAGAATCTTAAATCCCGGGAAAGAATCTGAAGTAAGGATTGTACCAACTGGATTCTGCTTTTGTAACTGATCAAGTTCTGTTACACCGGCAGCATAAGAAGTAAATGAATTGACACTTATAATTATAGGTGATGTCAATATCATTACTGTGGATAATAAAAATACGAAAATACTCTTTAGCTTTTTACCCATAAATAATCTCCATAGAAAGCAATAAAAATCAACACACTTCTAAAGATATTATCGGGTAAAAAGCTATCACATATGAGAAAAAAATGATAAAAAAATATGACATCTTAGATGAAATTACAGAAACACGCATTTACTGCGGGTTTCGTGAGAATATGATTTAGGTGGCAAATAGGCCATGCGACGAAGTCGCTTTGGAATGGCCTATTTGCTTGTATCTTGAATCTTTGATTCAAGATGTCATTATGCCGGACCATTATACTTAAGGCAAAGCATAGTTATATCATCAAACTGATCTGCATCTTTTACGAAATCCTGAATATGACTTTTCACATTTGAAAGAACCTGCTGTGGGTCTGCATCTTTATCTGAGTTAAGGGCTTTAATAAGTCTCTCTTCACCAAAAAGCTCATTGTTTATATTGGTGGCTTCTGTAACGCCATCAGTATATACAAAAATAGTATCTCCAGGATTAAGTTCAAAATCATGTTCCTTGTATCTTATACCTTCAATTGTTGCAACTGCCGGAGAATGTTTATATACAACAAGCTCATAATCACCATTCTTTTCCTTAAATGCAGGATGCTCGTGGCCTGCATTAACTGCTGTTCCCTTTCCTGTTGAAAGATCAAGAATTGCAAGCCATACTGTTACAAATAACTCAGCAGAATTGCCTTCACAAAGCTGTTCATTCACATTAATTAAAGCTTTCGCAGGTCCGTCTCCCGCAAGGACTCTGTTCTTGATCAGAGTCTTTGCAACCATCATGAAAAGTGCAGCAGGTATTCCTTTTCCTGAAACATCAGCCATAACCAGGGCGATATGATTATCGTCCACCATAAAGAAATCATAGAAATCACCGCCTACTTCCTTAGCAGGATTCATTGAGGCATAAAGATCAAACTCTTTTCTATCAGGCCTGAATGGAAAAATTTTAGGGAGTACATTTTCCTGAATTGACGATGCAAGAGCAAGATCTCTGTCTGCGATAGCTTTTGCAAGCCCCTGGGAAACATTTAATATGCAGTACATGAGAAGAATTGTCAGCATTACTGTTGCCGCTGTTGGCGAAAGTCCATACACACCTAAGGTAAATATTCCCATGGAAACAGGTGCAAGCACATATACAAAAAACGTATAAATCTGGTATCTTTCAAGCTGCTTTCTTTCAATAATAACAGCCACAAGAGCTGAAAATGCAGTAAAGAAAGCATATATCATTGATAATGGGTAATAAGCGCTTCTGTGGTATATCCCCATTTCATCGACTGTAAAATAAATACCTGTAAAGAGATTTAAAATTCTCATACCTACAGCAATATATAAGCCGATTTTTGTAATAATACCAAGATTTTTGACTATGCCATTGTTGACCTTTAAATAGGTCATTGTATAAAGCCAGAAAAAATAAGCTTCAACCGGAGCACAGAGATAATAAAATGTATTATCAACAATATTTAATATTCTTAATCCGGGAACGCCATCAAGAAGCCATGCACAGGCATCTGTAAAAAGGCCAAGATATGCAACATTAATAAGTGACAATAAATGTTTTAGGTTAGCACCTGTTTTTTGCACATCCACCAGGCAGCAGATGTATAAAACGTAACCTATCAACATTCCAAATGCATCTATACCGATATTGATAAGGTAAATATCAACAAGATCCTTTATTCCCCTCAAATGAACCAGATATCCTATAACAATTACCAGTAAAAGATATATTACTGAAATAATAAATGCTTCTCGCTGTTTATTTCTTGAAAGTCCCTGCATGTTTTTCCCCTAAAATAATTTACTCTATACTAATAATACGTTAAATTGTGATACTCAAATTATTAAAAAACTATAAAAAAAAGAGCATTTCTATGCCCTTTTTTTCAATATACAGATCATGCTTTTGTCTTATCAGTCACAAGTGATTTTATTATTTCATCCAAAGAATTATTACTATATGAATTACCATTTATGTCGGCAAAGAAATTAAGCTTTCCGTCTTTGCCAATACTTATCCCGAAATTAGAAATTGAATCTTTTTCATTAGTATTTTCGCTGATTTTCTGGCTCATATCGCTGATTTTATTCATTGCATCATCAATTTTCCCCAAAAGCTTATCCTTCGCCTCTTTATCTTTTTCATCATCAGAAGCCAGAAGTTTCATTTCATCTTCGGATAGAATAATGCTATATTCAAGGTCTCCGCCTATCTGCGAAAGATCATCATCAGGTCCTGCTACGAATACATCAGCATTTTCATATTTCTTTTGAAGCAGATCAACAACCTTGCCATACATCTCAGCTTCCGGAGAAAAAGAAACTGTGGCACTGTTACCAACACCTGTTCCAAATATTGAATCTTTATTACTAATACCTTTGGATTTATCTGCAGATTTTACATCGCTTTTGCCTGTTATTTTTGCTGTCTTGGTGGCATTTGCGACGTTACGGTACATTTGACTGACATTATTACTAATACTTGCTGCCATAGTTTTTCCTCCTTGAAGAATCAAAAAGCACAGAATCCTTTCTATGCAAAAGAGTGTTACAAATGAATATACATTCCGTATTTACAACTTCAGATTAGCATCTAATTTATAGCCAACCAATTAAATTTATATTAAATAGAATAAATTACGCAATAATATTTCATAATATATTCCATACCATGAAAATATCATTCAATCCATTCTGCATATTCTTTATCATATTCTTCCAAATTCATTGATTTTTCATGCTTTTTGTAGTATTTATATCGCTGCCTCGCCATACCATAGGATGAGTACTCACCTTCGAACTCGTTTAGCTTTGACATGATATATCCATCACCATTCATTATAGAAAATGGTACTACAATCGCATTGCTGATTATAATGTTTTCTGCCTCTGCAAACTCAGTAAACCTCCTGTCATTATCGTCAGTAATTGAAGAAGCAAGATCAATCTGCTCCCGCCACTTCTTATGTATCTTTTTTATCTCTGAATTATCTGAAAGCTGCCAGAATGTGTAGTCTCCATCATCTTCAAAGGGCTCTGTCCAGGTTTGAGGGTCCTCATAATCCGCGCCCCATCGGCATTTCATAAAAGCATATTTACCTGCCATGCGAACTGATAGTAAAAACCCCATATCGCTCCCGGGAGTTACTATAACATCGATAAAATCCTTACCCAAAGTCGATTCTATCTGTTCCTCCATCATATATGCTTCCTGCTTCCCCCCTTCTGTTGAAGGATTGTATGGCATAAGCATTTTTATTGGAAAAGTCGCCCCCTTTGGCGTAAGTTCAAGCCTCGCCAGATCTCTGTAAATTCTTGCTTTTTTAGGGTCAAAAGAGTCATTTCCTGCGTGATACGCAAGTTTCCCATAAGATGTATAATCTTTTCCGTTAAAAGAATTAGATCCTTTAGGAGTGATCGTGTTATTTAGAAGAATTTCCGGATCGTATGGTTCATAGAGCTTTAAAATACTTACCCTGTCTATGGAAGACATGACAGCTTTTCTAAAACTCAAGTTTTCTACAGCTTTTTTCCAGTTATCAGGTTCATATCTTTTATCAAATAATGGCTCAAAATTAAAAGAATAAAAATATGAAAAAGAGCTATCCGGTCTTGACCTGTGAATATTCTCTGCATATTTAGGGTTACTCATATACTCATCAAGATGATCAGGACTTATGATTGCCTTATCAACAGAGCCATTCATATATTGCTCCGGTCCTATTGACAGGGCATCTGCATCGTAATAATTTTCAATTCTGTCAATATAAACGTTTTTCTTATCCCAATAGGTGGGATTTTTTACAAATATCTGTTTCTCAAGCGGATTAAAATAATGGAGTATATAAGCTCCGTTATAAAGAAGAAACTCATTGTCCGTAGCAAAGACACTTCCGATTTCATTAAGGTATTTTCGACAAACCGGAAGATACGTTGTGTAGGATAAAACACTTGTAAAAAATGGACATGGTTTTTCCAGGATGTATTTCAAAGTCTTATCATCTTCTGCGATAACGCCAATATCTGAGGGAATAATTTTTTCCGGTATTTCTTCATAGTCATCCGGTTTTAAGACATATGATGTAAAATCATAGTATTTCTGAGCATTTAAAACTACAGCCCCTGTCGAATACATGTATTGGCAATCTGTATCATTGGCGGCATTATTAACATATTCTGCAGCGCATACAAAATCATCAGCTACAACATCAGCATAATAATTGCCATTGTAGTCGACCCATTTTATCCCTTTCCTTAAATGAAAAGTCCATTCAGTAAAATCATCATTAGACTCCCAGCTCTCAGCAAGTCCGGGGATAATATTGCCCTTTGTGTCATAGTCAACAAGAGCATCTATAACATTGGCACAGATTGCTGTATCAACAGCGGAACTGGTTACAAGATAGTTTAGATTAACAACCTCTGAGGAATAAATTGTTCTAAATACAACTGCCTCGTTGTCGTAAGCATCTTCAAGCGTATGATTTTCAAGATCAGGAAGTTTGCCATAGCAACCGGTCAAAAAAGTCATCACAAAACACAGGAAAAAAAGTATGCATTTTTGAGAAAAACGCCTCATCCTCGCATCTCCTTTCCTATTGATTTGTAATAGATCTCTTTATTCCTATACATTTCCTCCTCAGCAAGTTTAATTATTGTTAAAAGTTTCTTATCAGGTGTTGCCATGGCAAGGCCACTTGCAACATGATAATTTTCTTTTTCAATATCATCAAGAACCCTTCTAAGGTCCTTTCTTACAGCCTGCTCATCCCTCTCATACCTGAATGCAACAAATTCGTCGCCGCCAATCCTGTAGGTGTTATTTTCGCCAAATTCTGCGCTGATAATGGATGCTATGGTTTTTAGCATATTATCGCCTGCAACATGACCTTGTGTATTATTTAACTCATGAAGACCATTTACGTCAAAGTAAATACAAGCCATTCCATCAGTTCCCTGTTGAAGATGCTGGCAAAAATATTCATACCTGTTTCTATTCTGAAGGCCTGTAAGAGCATCCATATTGGCTCTTCTTTCCATACCTTTAAGGGATCCGGTAGTAATATGGATAATGTAAAAGAAATAAATAATAAGAGAAATAGCCTCTGCGGCAATAAGCAGGTATAAGCCTATATGCATTGGCCTTACTGCCTCAAACACATATTTTTCAGGAACGCTAAGAACCATCTCCCAATTAGCTATTGTCATTGGCAGATAGCAATAATACATTATTTCATTTGTCGAATAGTCCCGGGCAATAGCATAGCCACTTTTTCCATTTTTTATATTCTCATCAAGAGTTTTCCCTGTACTTATTGCAAGGAGTTTTAGAGTTGATTCATCAAAAAAGGTATTGACACGGTTTTGGCCATCTATAAGGAACTTTCCTGTATCTCTTTCTATGATGGATATAATGCCATGCCCTCCATAAACTTCAGGAGCCCATGCATCAATAATACTTGAGGGTGTTGTTGTACCATAGATAAATGCTATTGTTTTGTCTTCTTTTCTTATGGGAACAAAGCTTCTTATATCAAGAAGTGATGGTATTTCAAGATCTCGTTGAAGCGTGGAAATATGTTCTCCTTTTTCAAGCACTAAGTCAAAATCCAGTATTCCTGTTGCATCAATATCTTTTCCTGAAATTCTGATTACTTCATTTTGGGACGTAAGAATAGCCGCTTCTGAAATATTTGAATTGACATAATAGATATTTAAATATCTGGTAACACCTAGGGAATGTAACGATTCTCCGGACTCGGAGATGATTTTAGAAATAAGCCGTAACATATTACGGTCCGCACGAAACTCACCCTCGATGGAACTAATGGCTTCATCGGTGGATTTTTTTAGTTCTAAATAACTTTGGTCTCTAGTATAATTTTTTACATAGACAACGTAGACAGTAGAATACAGGAACACGATCAGCATAAGAATGAGTGTAGCAATCAGGCTTCGTGTTCTAAATCTTTCCTGCGCACGCTTCCACATGGCTAATCCTCCATGAAAGGCCTGACAATTAAGCCAGGCCTTCTATAGGTGAATCAAAGTTTCTTGGAAAGCTCATAGTCTTCAATATACTGAGTAATAAATTTCACGGTACCATCGATACCGAGAATGCTTGAGTTGATGCAAAGGTCATAGCTGTCAGCTCTGCCCCATTTTTTGGATGAATAATAATTATAATAACTTTGACGTTGTTTATCCTTTTTATTCATCATATCTTTTGCCTTATCATCTGTTGTGATGTCCTCAAAGCGCTCTTTAATACGCTTTATCTTGCACTCTTCATCAGCCGTGATAAAAAGATTAAGAACATTTGGAAAATCAGACAATGCATAATCTGCACATCTACCAACAATAACGCAAGGACCTTCCTGAGCAATCTTTTTGATAGTATCAAACTGCGCCAAAAATACTTTATGGCTGATTGGCATATCAACAAAACTTGAAGAATTATATCCAAATGAATATGTGTCCATTACAAGGTTATAAAGAAAAGAATTTGTAGGACGCTCATCATGATTCTGAATCATCTCCTCACAAAAGCCACTCTCTTTTGCCGCTCTAGAAA
Source organism: Butyrivibrio proteoclasticus (assembly GCF_900115735.1). Lineage (GTDB taxonomy): Bacteria > Bacillota > Clostridia > Lachnospirales > Lachnospiraceae > Butyrivibrio > Butyrivibrio proteoclasticus_B. Next base: position 117,259 of record NZ_FOXO01000011.1, on the reverse strand, counting down.
GAAGCTCCTTGTCATAACACTTAATCCCGAAATGATTTGCAACCATTTCTCCTATTTCTCTTCCGCCTGATCCGAATTGTCTTCCAATAGTGATTATAGTATTCATAAAATCATCACCCCTTTCCCCTTTTTCTTATTTTACCTTATTTAAGAACATTGAGCAAATGTGAAAAATACTCAGGTAGCGGCGCATCCGTTTCTATATACTCTTCTGTTGTAGGATGTATAAAACCAAGAGTTTTTGCATGCAGACATTGACCATCTAATTTGAATCTGCTTTTTCTGTTTCCCGCATATACTTCATCGCCCAAAAGAGGATGTCCTATATAAGACATGTGAACACGAATTTGATGGGTTCTTCCTGTTTCAAGCCTGCATTCTATATAAGTCATATTGTCTTCCTCAAATCGCTTCAAAACACGAAAATGAGTAATTGCTTCTTTGCCGCCATTTGTAACTACAGCCATCTTTTTTCTATCACTGGGACTTCTGCCAATAAGCGTTTTGATTGTTCCCTCATCCTCTTTGATAACGCCGTAGCATATAGCGTGATAAACCCTGTTTATTGAATGTTCTTTTAGCTGTAAAGCAATATTCTGATGGGCATTATCATTTTTACAGATAATAACTGAACCGGTAGTATCTTTATCTATCCTGTGAACAATTCCAGGTCGCATAACGCCATTAATACCTGATAAATTATCATGGCAGTGATACATAACAGCATTTACAAGTGTATCTTTGTAATGACCTGCAGCAGGATGTACAACCATATCTTTGGGCTTATTAACAACCAGCACATCATTATCTTCATAGAGTATATCCAGCGGAATATCCTGTGGTAATATTTCAGGAATCTCAGCAGGTGGTATCTCCATTTTTATATAATCATTTTCGGATATGGAAAAACTGGCCTTTACATTTTTACCATTGCAAAAGACCTTTTTATCATCTATAAGTTTTTTTATGTAAGTGCGAGAAAAAGAAGGGCTAAGCTCAGATAAAAGCTTATCTATTCTTAACCCCTCATATTCATCACTTACAACATATTCAAATAATTTGTTTGCAGTATCCATTATTTTTCCCTGAATTTCTTTTGCTGATTAAAGCTAAGGAAATTGAAATCATTCTCTTTGTAGTAAAAAAGAAAGAGAATCACAAACAAAAACGTTGCAACAGTAACATATATATCTGCTACGTTAAATATCGGAAAATTAATGATAACAAAATAGATGAAATCAACAACATAATCGTTGCGAACTCTGTCAATCATGTTCCCTGCAGCACCACTGGCTATCAATACGAGCAAGATGTGCATAATATTGTATTTTTTATCATCCGGCATCCTGAAAAGCACATAAGCTATAATAAAAAGTATCATTACAGCAACCAGGATAAAGAAAACTTTTTGATTCTGCAAAAGACCAAATGCAGCGCCACTGTTTTTTAAGAAGTTAAGTTCTAATACACCTTTAACGATATTAATTGCAGGCTTATCTTCCAAATGAATAACTGCCAGATATTTTGTAAACTGGTCTAAAAAAACCAAAAGTATTATCATCAAAAAATCAACCAGTAAAAAAATCTTTTTCTTTTTAGATAAATTTGTATTCATAAATAACTTATCAGTCTCCATTCTCAACGTAGATAATCTCTTTTAAAGCAGCATCCATCTCATCTTCTGTAACTGTAGTATCAATAAATGCTTTTCCAATCTTTTTAAGAAGAATAAACTTAATCTTATCACCATCAGCTTTTTTGTCTGATTTTGTAAGTTTTATTACATCAGAAGGCTCAAGGTCTTCTACAGATATTGGAAGATTAAATGGAACAAACATATCTCTTATTTCATAATATTCTTCCATAGCAATCAGCTCTTTTTTCCATGAGATAAATGCTGCCGCAATACAGCCCAAAGCTACGCATTCGCCATGAGTTAACGAAAATCCTTTTGCCTTTTCAATTGCATGTCCAAGTGTATGCCCAAAATTAAGAAGAGCTCTGTCTCCCTTTTCTGTAGGATCTTTTTCAACGACAGCTTTTTTTATTTCACAGCTTCTTTTTACCATCTCAAGAACAACATCTGCATCCTTATCTTCAATCTCATACATATTCTCAATAAGCCATGTATAGAAAGAAGCGTCTTTGATAAGGCCGTGTTTCATAACTTCAGCAAATCCTGAAGCATACTGCCTGCCGCTTAAGGAATTAAGTGTAGAAATATTCATATAAACAAGTCTGGGCATATGAAAAGCGCCTACCATATTTTTATACTCGTCAAAATCAACTCCTGTCTTACCACCAATACTACTGTCTGTCTGTGCCAAAAGAGTTGTAGGAATCTGAATAAAATCAATTCCCCTAAGATATGTAGCTGAGGCAAATCCGGCCATATCACCGACTACACCGCCACCAAGTGCAACAACAAGGTCATGTCTGTCAAAATGACTATCGATCAAAACTTTATATATTTTCTCAATTTCTTTAAGATTCTTATTCTCTTCACCTGCAGGGATTGCATAAGTTAATACCTTATCTGAAACCTTTGAAAGCTCACCCTCAACATCCTTAGCATAGAGCTTCTCAACATTACTGTCAGTAATAATGGCTATTTTCCTGCCCTCAAAACCAAGCTCTCTAACTTTATCACTAAGGCCCCCAAAATCCTTTTCAAACATAATTTCATAACATGGCTTCCCACCATAGTTAACAACTAAACTTTCCATTCCTAGTACCCTCTATTCTTCTAAACAAAAATTAAGCTGCTGCGAATGCAGCAGCTTTTTAAACATTAATCAATTTGATGAGGTCCCTCTGGTATTCCATTCCCAAAGCCACTCAAAATATTTTGGAAATCGCCTGAAATATCAACTGATGCAGGTGTAATAATGAAGATATATCTTGATATCTTTTGAAGGTTACCTGAAATTGCAAAAGTAGAACCAGAAGTAAAATCAATGATTCTCTGCGCAATATCCATGTCAAGCCCCTCTAAATTAAGCACTACAGTACGATTAGCCAAGAGCGTTTCTGTAATCTCCCTGGCATCCTCAACAGATGTAGGTTTAATCACGCAAACTTCCATTCCGGCAGCTGATAAAGCCTTTTTTGATCTGGAAGGAACAACTTTAGGCGCTGATTTCTTTGGTTTATCCTCGGAAACATCTATAGTAGGATCATCCTTGCCTATTGGAGACTGATTATTTATAGACTCACCTTTAGATCCACCATCATAATAGGTATCGTCCTCGTCATAATAACCATCTTCATCCCCATTAAGCTGAATTGCTTTTAAGAATTTATCCATTACATTCATTTTATCTAATGCTCCTCACAATTATTTTCCCAACAAAATCACATATAATATTATCGTAGTTTTACGTAATATGTCAAATTTATATGATGTTTTTGCTAAATTTTTACATCCCATCTGAGACTGCTTCAGATGAATTATCCGATGCGCCTTTTGATGATTCTGTAGATGAACTTTCAGATGAAGACTCTTGGACATCTTCAACCAGTGTTTCTGACGAAAACTCTGTTGATGCATCATCACCACTACCATCCAAATCAAGGCTTCCATCAGAAGAACTTTCATTATTATCACTGTTTTCTTCAACAGTAGCTTCTGTATCCACATCAGCTTTGCCTGCATTTTCATCAACAGTAGATGAATCAAGAACAATATAGTCATAGACATTCAATCCATACATAGTGTTGGATCGAACGATTGCATACTCATCATTCTGATACAGAATCTTGACCTGTCTAAAATCTGCATAACCCTTATTAATGTTATAAACGCCAATAAGAGTATCAGTCTTACTGACTGTATACCGTTCATTAGAATCAGGTTTTATCAGAGTATCCCCTGCCCTCAAAGTGTCCGTATCAATATAATACTCAGTATCTGTTTCATTGTATACTGCCAGAGTAACGAACTCAGTTGTTGCGTTACCCTGCTCGTCATATTTCTCTCTTAATACGCCTGAAGTATTGTCATTATTATTAATCAGATAAGCCTTTGGTATAAGGAAAAAGCTTTTATTTACAATGGAGGAATTCGGAATCTTCAGTCCTGTTTCATCCTCTGTGATAAGCTCAACATTTAAAAATCTGTCTCTACAAAATGTGATCATAGAATTGGTAAATGTGAGTTGCACAAAACTTTCGCCATCAACATTTGTGTAGGTAGTTACTTTCCCCCAGGATTCATCCTGGTTTTTAATAAATCTTACTTTAATATATTCAAGATCTTCAAATTCTTGCAATCTTTCAGGATCCTGCTCATTTATAATAATGGACCATTCTTCGCTTGTACAAAGTTTGTATACAGGATCTCCTGGTTTTACAAGTGTATTATTGATAAGCTGCGTTTTTTCATATTTCTTTTGATCAAGCTTATCTAAAGTCATCGTTTCAAGCGTCAGATCTTCATAGCCATCAATGGAATAAACTACAATCCCTGTATCAGGAGCGTTTTTATATACAATTGATGAAAGCGTTCCTCTATTTGAATTAAGAGACTGGATATTCTGTAAAATACTACTATTTGATAACTTTTGTACAGTTCCGTCTATGCTGACTTTAAAATCATATACAGTGTAAAAATTCTGAGGATCAAATGATGAATCAAAATTTACAATCTGACTTCGTAATTCAGATAAATCCTCATCTCCAAGAGCGACTTCTTCAGAACCCTGGGATTTAAGATACTCAAGAAGCTGTCCTGATTCATCAACTGTATAAACCAGGTTACCTACTGCAACTCTTCCGCCCTCTGTTGCAAAATAATTTACGTAACCGGCATTATCACTTGTTATAACTTTTTCTGTACGTATTGCCACTGCATCATAGATATTATTAGTTGAAAGAGCTCCCTCTTTGACCTGATATCCGACCATATGATCCCTTCGCATATAAGTAACAACACTGATAATGATATATATAGCCATTACAGAAAAGAAAATCATTCCAATGTTTATATTATTTATATTGCCCGGATATTTTGTTACTCGGCTGTTCCTCTTAGCCATTGTCCTAACCTTTTATACTTTTTCACAATATATAAGCCGCGGAAAGCCCGCGGCCTATATACATATACTTTAAAATTAAAGCGAAATTACAACCTTGGATTTAACATTTTCTGGAAGTTCTGATTCATCCATTGATACACTTAAAATGAAATCAATATTGAACTTCTCAGAAAGCTTTTCGAGTTTTTCAATAGTATCTGTTATGTCCTTACCTTCTAGACAAGAGATATTTAAAAATCCATCAAAATACATCTGTTGGAGATCGTGGTCCTGAGAAATAATACCACTTACGAATCCGATAAACTCATCAGAATTTGAAATCATAAACTCTGGAACTACAATAAGTCTGATCTTATTGTTTAATTCATACATGTGCTTGGTGTTCTTATCAAGAAATACTACGCTTCCGAGTACATTCTTAACCTCGGTATTAACCTTGTCCAATAAACATTTTGTCTTTCCTTTACCCTTTTTCCCAACAATTAACTGAACCATCGGCATACCCTCCTGCTAGTTAGAATTTAAATTCTTGTACTAATTATAGAATATTACATGTTAAAAAACAACTCTATTTAGTTATTTCTCCAAGCAATGATGACATATCTGAGTAAAGTGTGCCACTGTCTGTATCACGCATAATAACTGCAATGTAAGGACTTCCATTTGTATCCCTTGCAAGTAGAATAAGGCAATGCCCTGCAGCTGTTGTCGTACCTGTTTTACCACCAATAACAGTCACCCCCATAGGAGCTGACTGACTTCCTGAAAGATATGCATTAGTAGTAGATACTGATACCTCTATGGAATTACCGGAAGAATCGAGATAATTTGTGCTATATTCAGTCATGTTTATTATTTCACTGAATGCTTCATATTCCATTGCAGCATTAAAAATCAGATACATATCGTATGCTGTTACATAGTGATCTTCATCAGTTAATCCGTGAGGATTTGTAAAATGAGAATTAGTAGCACCAATTGCAAGAGCTTCCTTGTTCATTAAATCAGCAAACCCTTCGATTGAACCACCAATATTTGTTGCGATAAGATTTGCAACATCATTTGCAGAATAAATTAGAAGAATCCTAAGCGCCTGATCAAGAGTAAGTCTGTCACCCTCTTTAAGATTAACCTTTTGTGCCCCACTCTCGTTCACATATACATTGTTATCTGCTACGAGAACCTGATCAAGTTTACCATATTTTAAAGCAACAAGCGCCGTCATTACCTTTGTCAGACTTGCGGGATGAACTTGAATATTAACATTTTTTGCGTATAATGTTTCCCTATTATTAAGGTCAAAAAGCCCAGCGCTGATATTAGAAGAAATTGTATCTTCCTCTCCTGAAATATCACCGTCTGCAACACAAAGTTCTGAAGCAAAAGTTGGGTAAAAAAGAGTTTTTCTGGTATCTTCATCTGATGTTGATACCGAATACTTTGCTGAATATGAAAAGTAAGAACAGCCGGTAAGTCCGATTGTTCCTACTAGAAGACATAATAAAGCTAACTTACTTATACATCTCACGCCACTCAAAATCTCCCCTATCCAATGACTTAAGTAAAAGCTCTGCTGAGGCCAGATTAGTGGCAACAGGAATATTATGCATATCACAAAGTGACATGATATTACTGATATCAGGTTCATGAGATTTTACAGTAAGCGGATCTCTTAAAAAGATCACAAGGTCGATTTCATTGTGCTCGATAGCTGCACCAAGCTGCTGAGCTCCTCCAAGATGTCCTGCAAGATATTTGTGAATTGAAAGATTTGTTACTTCTTCAACAAGTCTGCCCGTTGTTCCAGTAGCATAAAGATCATTTTTACTAAGGATACCTCTATAAGCTATGCAAAAATTCTGCATAAGTTTCTTTTTAGCATCATGTGCAATTAAAGCTATATTCATATACTTTAACCTCTCCCCAAAATATATTTATTTCCTTGAAGTCTGACATTAAGCACAAAACCAATGCCAACATAAACACTTAAAAGTGACGTCAGACCGGCACTAACAAAAGGAAGTGGAAGTCCTGTATTTGGCAGAACTCCGGTTGCAACTCCCATATTTATAATACCCTGAAAACCAATCCAGCCGCCAACACCTGCGGCAATAACCTCTCCGGCCTTATCTTTGGCTCTCATGGAAACCATAAAGCACTCTACAGCAATTCCAAGAATTAAAATCACAACAATACAAGCCCCAATAAAACCAAACTCCTCACCAATAACAGTGAAAATAAAGTCTGTCTGGGATTCTGAAATAAATCCGCCATTTAGAACAGAGCTTATCTCATTTGTGTTGTAACCTTTGCCGTAAAGCTGCCCTGAACCTATAGCCATCATAGAATTAAGTGTCTGATAAGCTTCTGAATTAGCATACTCTTCAGGATGCAACCAGGCAAGAATTCTTCGCTGCTGATAATCCTTAAGAATACTGCTGTCTTCCTGAACAGCATTATAAATAACAAATAATACTGACGGAATGGAAACTGATAAAACAACGGCCACTAATTTCCAGTTTACTCCTGCTACAAATATCATAGATGAAAATATCATCATGACCATAATGCAGGTAGAAAGGTCAGGCTGTTTAAAAATAAGCCCTAAAGGAAGTGCAAGTAGCGCCAAACAAATCATCACAAAGCTTATGGTTTTAACTTTGTCTTTATATTTCATGATAAACTGAGCATAAAATAAAATCAATAAAATTTTGGCTGCCTCTGATGGCTGGAACGTTATCCCAAACAGATTTATCCATCTTTGAGCACCGTTTGTACTACTTCCCAAAGGTGATAAAACCAGCCCCAAAAGAGCTACATTCAATATGTAAAACGGAATATATAATTTTATCAGAACAGAATAATCAAGCAGTGATATAAACACCATCAAAACCACACCAAAAACCATACCAGCTGTCTGCTTAGAGACATATGATGGGTTGGCAGAACTGATGGCCATTATTCCAAATATTGTAAGACTCATTACCATTATGACCAGAGGAAAGTCATAATCCATTATCTTGTATTTCTTTAACATTTCTCCTCCATTAGTCAGCGTTGGTAGCGCCATCCTGAAGTTCTCTTGCTGTACCTGAAAGAATATCATCCTCGTCTCTAAGCTCAAAATAATATGCCAGAGCTTCTTTAGTGATCTGAGCCGCATAACTGGATGTATAACCATAGGCAATTCTTGTTGCTATGGCAATTTCAGGTTGTTCATATGGAGCATAACAAATAAAAAGTGAATGGTTAGGTCTGCTCTTTGATTCCTGAGCTGTACCTGTCTTACCTGCTACATTAACTCCCAGATTTGCATAATATGATTTATCTTGTACAACCTGTCTCATACCTAAATGAATAGCATTCCAATAAGACTGAGGCATATCAATTGTATTTCTGACAGAAGCACTATATTCTTCAAGCAGATTACCATTTGAGTCAGTTGTTTTGTCTATAAGAGAAAGGTTATAGCAAGTGCCGCTGTTAGCTATAGTCGTTACATATCTTGCAAGTCCAATAGTGGTATATGAATGACTACCCTGACCAATTGCTGAACGCACGGCATCCTGATCAGAAACTGACGGTTCTGATTCAGCAATTTCTATACCGGACTTTTCTGTCAAGCCATACATATCAGCATATTTTGCCAGTTTTTCAAGACCTGTCTCTGAGGAATAAGAGTTTCCTAAAAGGCCAAGTCTGTATCCAACTTCATAAAAAAATACGTTACAAGAATTGCGGATACCACCTGAAACATTTAAATTACCATGTCCACTTGGGTAAATCCAACATCTCGGTGGATGATCAAGCTTATCAAAAATACCACCGCAAAAGATTGTGGAATCCGTTGTAATAACACCTTCTGTAAGTCCAGCTGTTGCCGAAACAATCTTAAATGTTGAACCTGGAGCCGTCTTCTGCTGTGTAGCATAGTTGTACAAAGGATTTGAATTATCACTTCTGAGCTTTGCATAATACTCAGCATCAACTCCATTGGCCATCTTATTGTTGTCATATCCTGGATATGAAACAATAGCCAGCACATCACCTGAATTAACATCAGTAACCACCATTGATCCTGTACATGGATCAAGAGCAAGCTGAGCAGGCGTAATATCGAGATTGGATATCCTGTTTGTCATAAAGGAATAAGCAGTTTCTCCTCCTCTATCCCATATTCCCTGTTCTTCATCAGATAAAGTAACTTTGCCCTGTTCAAGAAGCAGATTACAAACCTGTGTGCCGCTGATAGTGCCTTCCAATAAAAGATATTTATAAAGTCTTGTCTGGAAATCATAATCAGAAGACAATTCATTGATAGTATAGTCTACAATTTGCGCAAAGATTTCTTCAGAATCAGCATACTGATTATCAATACTTAGCTTTGAAACATCAATCCAGTTCATTGCTATGGCATATTTTAAATACTCTGTAAGTGAAATTGTCTCATCTGTAGTCCATGCAACATATACATCATCTTCTTTATCAACAAGTGAAGAATTGATAACACCATCAGAATAAAGCATTGCTGCAATATGGCTCATATACCACTGATATTCACTGGTAAGTGCATTATATGGTGTTTTTGTTACTTCAAATTCTTCTCTTAAATTTGCAAGAACAGATGCATTCTTTGAAATAAAAGCTTCATATACAGCTCTTTCAGTATCTTTTGCATCATCTTCAGCAAAATGAGGAATGTCAACAACATCATTATCAAATATTGCATAATATACATCATATATTGGAATTACAATACTACTTGAACTACTTGTCTCAGTATATGTATATGTTTTTACATTTTGAATTTTTGAAACCAGAATACCCGCAAGTGATTGCTCAATAATATCATAACAGGCTTCTGTCAGGTCTTTATCTATAGTAAGATAGACATCATTTCCGGCAATTGAATCAACATAATTGCTGGTTTCTATTACCTGACCGGTATTGTCAACATAAACTGTTTCAGATCCTTTTGTTCCCTGTAGAACAGATTCCATTGCCTGCTCTATACCGGACTTTCCGACAGTATCGTTAATTCCATAGCTGGAGCTTATTTGCTGGAGTTCAGCAAGCTCATCCTCTGAAACTTTACCCGTATAACCAAGTAAATGCGAAAAATACTGGGAATCAACATACTTTCTTGCTGTGCTTTCCTCAATGGAAACGCCATCAAGCATGCCAAGATTCTCCATTACATCAGCAACCGTTTGATCACTTACATCAGAAGCAACTGTTGTATCGATATATTTCTGATAGCTGTTTGAATCCATATTATAACGAACAGTCAGGATTTTAAGTGCTCTGTCATTGGTGTAACCTCTACGAGCCACGAAAGAAGATGAAACACCCGGGGTTTCGTACTCCCCAACTCCAAACTTTTTACACAGATCATCAATTACATTTTCCGGTGTTTTAGTTTTTTCTTCGTATTTAAGATCATTGACTGATGTATGTCCATAAACATCGGCCAAAAATCTTAAAAGTGAATTACCGGTTACTTTAAATTCATATTCATTACTTTCATTAAGTACTATATTAAAATCCTGATCAACCGTATCACCATTTTCTTCGATAATATCGATAAGTGAATTTAATGTCTGATTGATTGCCGCATTTTTGCCTGATCCAGACTTATATACATCTTCTATTGTGACAGAGTTGGCAAGCTCATTATAAGCAAGAAGATTACCATTTCTGTCATAAATATTACCTCTGGCTGCAGCTATAGTCTTCTCTTTTTTAATTCTGAGTTTAAATGTATCAAGGTAGTATTCGCCATTAATAACCTGTAGCGAAAAAAGCCTGTATATCATTACACATGCCAAAGTAAACAGAACAAAAGAAACTATGACTGCTCTGGAAGTTATGAATTTAATAATGTTTTCTTTTATTTCATCAAACAAATTTCTTAGCGCTCCTTTGTTCCTTTTCATCAATAATATTATTGATCTTTAGGATGATAGGATAAATAAATATTGCCACTATCGCCGTATAAACCACTTCCGGTATTATTACCGTCTGCATATAATAGCCAATATTAAATTTTGTTCTAAACAAAAACATGAGAATATAACAGACAAAGCCATAAACAAAGTCTGATATCGTTATTACCAAAATCGGGATTGCAACGTTTTGTGAAAAAAAGATAATATGAAGCTTTCCTACAATAAATCCAATATACATGTAGATAAGTGCAAAAAAGCCCAGATATGTTCCAAAGAAAATATCGATTAGAAGGCCACAAAAAAAGCCGGTTAAAAGTCCCGCTTTATCTCCTTTGATGAATGCAGTAGAAGAAGTCATTATCATAAGGATATTGGGCGCTATGCCACCAAAATCAAGAGCCCTGAAAAGCGTAGTCTGTAAAATAAACGAAACTATTATAAATATGAAGTTTACAAGTATACGCCTAATATTCATAAAAAATCTTAATTTCCGCCATTATTCTTGACTTGTAATATTACAAGTACTTCATTCATATGTTCAAAGTCTACTGCAGGAGAAAGAGTTCCTGACTTGGTAAGATTATTTGAATCATCTTCCAAAGTAGATATATATCCGATTAAAATTCCAGGAAGGTACTTGTCACTGATATTAGAAGTCACTATCTTATCGCCGATGCTAACTTTGTCTGCATCATCCACAAGTTTTGAAAAACTTATATATCCACTTCTGTAAAGCTCCAAATCGCCTGTGACAATAAGATTGTCAGAAGAAGAAAGAACCATTCCACTCACTGCTGAATTATCAGCAATAATAGACTGAACCTTTGCCCAATCCGGTCCCACATCAATAACTCTTCCAACAAGTCCTGCTCCGGCAATAACGTTCATATCAATAGTAATTCCGTCATCAGAACCCTTATCAATAACAAAAGAATAATACCAGTTGCCGGCATCTTTTGCGATTATTCTGGCTCCTGTCTTAGGATAATCATTATATTTGGAATCAAGCTCATACAATTCCCTAAGTTCAGTAAGTTCATACTTTTCCTGCTCGAGATTCGTATTCGCAATAGTAAGTTCGTCAATCTGATTTTTTAGTTGTTCATTTTCATCAAGAAGCTGTGTTATAGATGCAAGCTTATCTGTTTTCTCTTTAATATAACTTGAGCAGATAGTTATTCCCTTTTGAAATGGTACAACAAAAATACCTGCAAACGAATTCAATGGACCCGTAAACAGATTAGTATTAAATGTAATTACAATTAACGCTGTACATAGAATTGTCAAAATAAAGAGGAGATATTTACTTGGAAGGGTAAATTCTTCTCCTCTTTGCCTTATGATGGGACTCATTTATCTATCCTCTTCGATTCCATATGCAAGAGGTTTGTACTGATCATCTTTAATAATCTTAGCAAGTCCAAGAGCACCTGAACCAATTGGATTCTCTGCAAGGTTCACATTAAGACCTACGCCATTGCTAAGTCTCTGTGCAAGATGGCAAACCTGTGAAGCACCACCTGTAAGATATAAGCCATGCTTAAAAATATCAGCAGCAAGTTCTGGTGGTGTTTTCTCAAGAGTAGCTTTAACATTATCAAGAATAACATCAAAGTTCTCAACAAGCGCCTGATTAAGAAGATCGATAGGTATCTTTCTTTCAACAGGAAGACCTGTAACGATATCTCTGCCATAAACAACAGCATCCTTGCCTTCTTTTTCAAGCTCTTTTAATGAAATCTTAACACTTTCAGATGTCTTTTCACCGATTAAAAGGCCAAATTCCTTACGGATAACATTTCTTATAGATTCATCAAATTTTTTGCCGCCGACCTTAATAAGCTTACTTACAACGATACCGCGAAGAGATAATATCGAAATCTCTGTAGTGTCATATCCAACATTCACAACTAAGACACCCTGAGAGTTCATAACGTCAACATTCATACCAAGTCCGTCAGCAAGAGGTTTTTTAACCATCATGATCTTTTTAGCCTTAATTCCTGCATCATTTATCAGATCATGGAAAGCTCTCCTTTCAACTTCTGTAACATCCTTAGGTACAGCAATATAAACATCACAAGGCTTAACACTGCCCTTCATCTGATCCGTTATAAAAAGTTTAACAAGGGTTTCCATATGTTCAATATCCGCAATAACACCGCTGTTAAGCGGATATGATATCTTAATCTTGTCAGGAGCCTTCTCATACATCTCATATGCAGAATTTCCGTAAGCGAAGATATTTGTCTTATTCTCAATAGCAATCATGTTCTTTTCTACTGTAAGACTGTCTTCATCTCTGTTAAAGATTTTGATATTGCTGGTTCCAAGATCAATTCCAAAAATATTAGCCATTTCTTCTCCTTATTGCCATAAAAGCCCTTTTTCACTAAAGCTGTAATATGACTGATTTCCTATAATAATATGATCTATAAGCCTGATATCAAGCATAATGCCTGATTCGCTGATCTTTTTGGTAAGTTCCGCATCAGCCCTTGAAGGAGTTGGATCCCCGCTGGGATGATTATGTAAAAGAATTACAAAAGATGCTCCACTTTTAAGCGCATGTGTAAAAATATCTCTTGGAGACACCAAAGCTGAATTGACTGTTCCTATGGATAAAACAGTTTCGTTTAAAAGCTTATGCTTGTTATTTAAACAAAGAAGTATCGCTTTTTCACGCTCTTCATGTCTCATCTTTTCCATATATAAGAGTGCAATCTGCTTCGGAGAATCAAAAAAAGTACCACTAAAAGAGCTCTGAACAGACATTCTCTTGGCGAGTTCCGTAAGACATTTAAGTTTAACAGCCTTAACTTCACCAATACCGTGTATACTTTTTAGCTCATCGACTGTCAGAGAAAATAGACCGTTTAGTCCTCTTTCTTTGCCATTGGATAAACATAAAACCTTGTGAGCAATCTCAATAGGAGAATTCTCACCACTGCCTGTACGAATAATGATTGCAAGAAGCTCTGCATCTGTAAGACTCTCTGGTCCCGCACTTAAAAAGCGTTCATAAGGAAGCATTTCTTTATATGCATCGCTACCAAATATCTTTTTATTAATTGTATTCATCTCAACCTTTCTGACATAACGCAATGCGCCGCTTCTCCAGACGATCAGAAAAGTACAAAATGGTACAGCTAATAGTTTATCACAAAGATACCATTTTTACATCATAAAGCTTTTGCAAAGTCTTTAAAATACCATATTTAGCATGAGGCCATGTAAGTCCCCCCTGGAAAAATACTGAATATGGCTCTTTAATAGGCCCATCTGCTGAAAGCTCGATAGATGAGCCTGATACAAACGCACCTGCAGCCATGATAACCTGTGCATCATAACCAGGCATATCCCAAGGCTCTGGTGTAACAAAAGAATCAACAGGTGCTGCCGCCTGAATTCCCTCACAAAAAGCAATAACTCCCTCAGGTTTTCCAAATGTAACTGCCTGAATGATATCAAATCTGTCCTCACTACCATTTGGGCAAACTTCAAAGCCAAGCTTTTCGTAGATATTTGCTGCAAAAATCGCTCCCTTTAAAGCTGAAGCTGTTACGATAGGGGCAAGGAAAAACCCCTGATAAAATTGAGGAAGGATTCCCAGAGAAGCTCCTACTTCCTTACCAAGTCCGGGAGAAGTAAGTCTGAAAGCTGCATTTTCAACGCACTCTTTTTTACCTGCAATATATCCGCCTATTGGTGCAAGTCCGCCACCGGGATTTTTGATAAGTGAACCAACAACCATGTCTGCTCCAAGATCTGTAGGTTCAATTCTTTCAACAAACTCACCATAGCAGTTATCTACCATACAAAGTACATCCTTTTTAATGCCCTTGATAAAGCTTATGAGTTCTCCAATCCTCTCTACAGAAAGTGTAGGTCTAGTCTGATATCCTTTTGATCTCTGAATAGTGACAAGCTTTATATTGTCGTTTTCAAGCAATACCTTTTTGATATTCTCAAAATCAAAACTTCCATCCGGTAGAAGATCAACCTGTGAATATGAAACACCATACTCAGCAAGTGAACCTTTTGAAGGTCTTATCCCAATAACTTCTTCCAAAGTATCGTATGGTTTTCCCACAGGAGAAAAAAGCATATCTCCAGGGCGAAGGTTACTCATAAGAGCAAGTGCAAGTGCATGTGTCCCACATGTAATCTGCGGTCTTACAAGAGCATCCTCTGCATGAAAAACTGATGCATAGACTGCTTCAAGTTTTTCTCTTCCTATGTCGTTGTAGCCGTAACCTGTAGTGCCAAGAAGACAGGCTTCACTAACCTTGTTATCCTGCATCGCTTTAAGAACTTTAAGCTGATTATATTCAGCAGTTTCATCTATAGCCTTAAATCTTGGCTCAAGTTCCTTTAAAATCTTTTCACCAAATTCATAAACTTCCTTGGAAATACCAAGGTTTTCATACATATTACTGTTCATTTCCATAAATCCTAAGCATCTCTTTCAATATTATATCTTCATCATGGCCGAAAGCTGCTTTATCCAACCATATGACATTTTTTTCACGTCTAAACCATGTCAACTGCCTTTTTGCAAAGTGTCTTGTGTTAAGCTTTATCAGATAAACAGCTCTATCAAGGTCATACTCACCATTTAAATATCCGATCATTTCCCTATAGCCAAGACTTTGCATTGAGGTAGCAGTCATAGGAATATCCATCTTAACAAGTTCTCTGACTTCCTGCTCAAGTCCATCAGATATCATTTTATCGACACGAGCGTCTATGCGTGAGTATAACGTTTTTCTATCATCTGTCAATACAAAATATGTAAAGTCATAGGGAGAATTGTTGTTACTCTGTTCTTTATTGTGCTCTGATATTTTCTTTCCTGTTTTTTTATAATACTCCAAAGCTCTTATAACACGCTTTGAATTATTTTCATGAATTATCTCAGCTGACTGGGGATCAACCTTTTTCAGTTCTTCAAAAAGTTCATGCCCTTCACCATTTTCTGCTCTTTTTTCAAGTTCTTTCCTGTAAGAATCATCCTCATCAGTCTCTGTAAAATCAATATCACGAAGGACTGCCTGAATATAAAATCCTGTACCTCCCACAAGAATCGGGACTTTGCCTCTTAAGGAAATGTCTTCTATAGCTTCTTTTACAAGCTTTTGGAACATAAAAACATTAAAATCTTCCTTGGGATCAAGAAAATCAATAAGATGGTGCTTCACGCCTCCCATTTTTTCAGTAGATATTTTATCAGTTCCGATATTCATGTATTTATAAACCTGCATAGAATCAGCGGAGATTATCTCTCCGCCAATAGCTTTTGCAAGTTCAATTGATAATTTGGATTTGCCAACAGCAGTTGGCCCTGTTAATACAACAAGCTTTTGCTTACTCATTCCACTACTCGCTTAAATTTCTTATCAATCTCATACTTGGACATAGATATAATTGTTGGTCTTCCATGAGGACAATTATAAGGATTTTCCAAAGTCAAAAGTTCGTCAAGAAGTGCCTCAAGTTCAGCCCTTGACATTTTTGTATTACCCTTAACTGAAGCTTTGCATGCCATACTTGCAATTTTATAATTTATAACGTCAGGAGTCCTGTCAAGATTTGTCTCATGTGAAAGCTCATCAAGAATCTCAATAAACATGTCTTTCTCATTATCACAACCGAAAAGATCAATCGGAATTGCTCTCATGGCATATTCATGTCCACCAAAGTTCTCAATATTAAATCCAAGTTTTTCAAAATACTGTCTATACTTAAGAAACAATTCTTCTTCAGAAGCTGAAAGAGAAATAATTACAGGAGGATTTACCATCTGCGAAAGCTGTTCTCCTGATTTATATCTTTTCATCATACGCTCATAGTTGACTTTTTCGTGAGCAGCATGTTGATCCATAAGAAAAATCTTATCCTTAAAGCCTATTATCCAATATGTTCCAAAGATTTGACCGATTATATCATATTCTTTTACATTGTCTCTGCTTAGCACTTTTTCATCAAAAAGATTAAGCTGAACAGGCTTTTCAACTATAATAGCCTCATCCTGTTTGATTATAGGTGATGATCTATATGAATCTTTTGCTTTTGAACCAGCAGAATCACCAAATATTCTGGTCCAGACTGCAGACTTATTTGAATCCTCAATCTTTATAGGTTCTGCCTTTATACCTGTTGCATATATCGGCTCATCTTCCTTTAATTTATTCTCTTCGAACCTTACTTTTTCAAAAGGCTGTGGAGCATTGTATTTCTGCGGTTTTTCAGTTTTCCTACTGCCATCATTATCATCATCAAAATTACTGATAATTTCCGGCTCCTTATTAGTACTCTTCAAAACATCCTGAACATTTTTGTCATGATTTAACGCTTCATCTTTTTTCTTTACAGGTTCATCTTCTCCAAGAAGTGCATCCGGTATCATTTCATGGCTTCGAAGCGTGTTTTCCACGTGCGTTTTGATAAAGTCATAAAGCGCAGGCTGATTGCCAAATCTAACTTCAAGTTTGGCTGGATGAACATTAACATCTACCATAGAAGGATCCAGACGAAGATGTAGCACGGCGAAAGGGAACTTATGCATCATAAGATATTGCTTATAGCCTTCTTCCAAAGCCTTGGACATCACCTTATCTTTTACATATCTTCCATTTACAAAAAAGATTTCAAAATTCCTGTTCGATCTGTTTATGGAAGGTTCGCCCAAATACCCCTCAAGAGTATAACCATTATCTGAAACATTTATAGGAACAAGACTTACAGAAATATCTCTCCCGTAGATCCTGTAGATTATCTCCTTCAGATCACCGTTTCCTGTTGTAGAGAATTTATCCTCTTTATTATTTATGTAGTGAAAAGAAACTGTTGGGTTATCAAGAGCAAGATGCTCCATGACATCTCCAACATAACTTCCTTCAGTCTGAGGAGTTTTAAGGAACTTTTTCCTTGCAGGAGTATTGTAAAAAAGATTTCTAACAATAAGAGAAGTCCCATCCGGAGCTCCGATTTCTTCAAAAGAAATCTCTTCTCCTCCATTTATTGTATACCTGGTACCGGTAAGATCATCTGCTGTTTTGGTGATCATATCAACCTGCGCAACAGATGAAATACTAGAGAGTGCTTCACCTCTAAAGCCGAGTGAATGAATGGTATAAAGGTCATCTATACAAGTAAGTTTACTTGTAGCATGTCTCTTAAAAGCTTTACGAATCTGACTTTTCTCTATTCCACTGCCGTTATCTGTCACGCGAATCATATCGATTCCGCCACCTTTTATCTCAACAGTAACTGCATTCGCCCCACTGTCGATAGCATTTTCAACAAGTTCTTTTACTACACTTGCAGGCCTTTCTACAACTTCTCCTGCAGCAATCTGATCTATGGTATTTTTATCAAGTTCATTTATGAAAGCCATTTAGTTTTTCCACCTGTTTTTCAAATCACTTTGAAGCTTATAAAGTGTGTTAAGCGCATCCATTGGAGTAAGAGTTGTTATATCAATTTCCTGAAGCCTCTTTAATACATCCTCGTCGGTAACAGTATCAAAAAGAGTCATCTGATCTATATCTACATCATCATAGTGCTGAACTTTGACTTTTTTATCACTTTTGGATTCTTTGGCAATACTCTGCACCTTTTCAGTAATATCATTGTCAGTAAGTTCAGTGACTATTTCTTTCGCTCTGTCAATTACCATGTCAGGCACGCCTGCAAGCTTGGCAACCTGAATACCATAGCTCTTATCTGCACCACCTTTTATAATTTTACGTAAAAAAACAATATCATCACCATTTTCCTTGACTGCAATGCAATAGTTATTGACATTATCCATCTTACCTTCAAGCTCTGTAAGTTCATGATAATGGGTTGCAAACAAAGTCTTTGCACCAAGTATCTTTCTGTTGCTTATATGCTCTATAACAGCCCAGGCAATTGCAAGTCCGTCATATGTTGAGGTTCCACGTCCTATCTCATCAAGGATAAGAAGTGAATCCGGTGTTGCATTCCTAAGAATGTTTGCAACCTCATTCATCTCAACCATAAATGTAGACTGACCGCTACCAAGATCATCAGAAGCTCCAACTCTTGTAAATATCCTGTCTACAACGCATATATCCGCTTTATCTGCAGGTACAAAACAGCCAATCTGTGCCATCAACACAATTAATGCTGTCTGCCTCATATATGTTGACTTACCTGCCATGTTAGGCCCTGTAATGATTGAAATACAGTTCTTTTTATTGTCAAGATATGTGTCATTTGATATGAACATATCTGATGAATCAAGCATTCTCTCAACAACAGGATGTCTTCCATTTTTAATATTTATTATCCCTTTTTCATTGATTGAAGGCTTTATATATCTGTTTTTCTCAGCTACATAAGCAAGAGACGCATATACATCCAAAAGAGCTATAGATTTTGCCGTACTCTGTATCCTATTTATTTCAAGTGCTATAGAATCTCTTATTTTGCAGAACATATCATACTCAAGATTGTTGAGCTTGTCCTGTGCATTCAGAATGGTATCCTCAAGTTCTTTTAATTTAGGCGTAGTATATCGCTCGCAATTAGTAAGAGTCTGCTTTCTAATAAAGTAATCGGGAACCTTATCCTTAAATGAGTTAGTAACTTCAAAGGAATAGCCAAACACATTGCTGTACTTGATCCTAAGGTTCTTTATTCCGGTTTTTTCTTTTTCTTCTTCTTCAAGTTGTGAAAGCCATACTTTTCCATTGGTTCCGGCTTCCCTAAAATGATCAATATCTGCATCAAAACCATCTTTTATGATTCCACTCTCTTTAATAGCAAGCGGTGGTTCTTCAACAATTGCACTATCAATAAGATCATGTATATCACTTAAAGTATCAAGTCTTTCAGTAAGTTTCTTTATTTCAGGATCATCCTGAATGTCCAAAAGAGCTGTTTTGATCGCAGGTATCATCTTGATAGAATTCCTGAATGCTAAAAGATCTCTTGGATTAGCCGTTTTGAAAATAATTTTGGACATCAGTCTTTCAAGATCGTATACAGGATTTAAGTACTCTCTTATCTCTTCCCTTGTCACAACATTCTTTAAAAGGGTATCTACCGCCCCCTGTCTCAAAAGAATCTCATCCTTTTCAATAAGCGGCTGCTCAATAAAGCTTCTTAATGTTCTTGCTCCCATTGCAGTTTTTGTTTTATCAAGAACCCAAAGGAGCGTCCCTCTTTTCTGCTTGTCTCTCATAGTTTCAACAAGTTCAAGATTCCTCCTTGTAGAACTGTCAAGAAGCATATACTTACTTGTTAGATACGGATATATGTGTGTAATGTTTGATATATCCGATTTTTGCATATCTGTTAAATATTGTAACAGTGAACCGGCAGCAACTATTCCATTAGGAAAATCATCTATACCAAGACCGATAAGTGAAGAAACTTTAAAATGCTTTAAAAGAAGTTTCTTACAGGAATCTTCATCATAGTATCTTGAGTCCAAAGGATTTACAAAAATCTGAAGTCTGTTCTTTAGATCATTTATATCAATTCCGGAAAATGTAAAGGCCTCATTACAGATGATCTCAGATGGCATATATTTTACGATTTCATCATTGCAGGCCCTTAAATTATCAACCTCTGTAAGATAATAATCACCTGTGGTCACATCCGCTATGGATATTCCAATGTTGTCAGGAGAATAAAGAACACTCATAATATAATTGTTCTTTGTTTCCTCAAGGGACTGCATATTAAGATTCGTTCCCGGTGTGACTATTCTTGTTACATCTCTCTTTACTATTCCCTTTGCAAGTTTAGGATCTTCGGTCTGCTCACAAATTGCAACCTTATAGCCCCTTGAAACAAGCTTTGTAAGGTAAGAATCAACTGCATGAAAAGGAACTCCGCACATTGGAGCTCTCTCCTCAAGACCACAGGCTTTTCCTGTAAGAGTAAGCTCCAATTCTTTTGAAGCTATCTGCGCATCATCAAAAAAGAGTTCGTAGAAATCACCTAATCTGTAAAATAGAATACAATCTTTATATTCAGCTTTCGTCTGAAGATAATGCTGCATCATAGGTGAAACTTTTGCAATATCTATACTTTCAAACATGGTAGTGTTCTCCACGTTTATATCCCCATTTCTATTTTATGTTGTGCAATGTAACGCAATGATGTAGGTTTGTGTTCGTGCGTATTCATTTTGCGGACGCTCCCGCTCCTTCGTGCTTCGTAGCGGTACTAGCTCATAAAAAACATTCGCAAGTACCGACGAGCACAAAGGCTCGCAAAATTGCCTACGCACTTAACACTCACCTACAGCCATAGTAATTCATCTAAACCATTAAACAATGTGGCCCATGAAGTAGAAGCCTTTACACTCATCGAGGCTGACGTCAACAAATGAACCAATAAGTGACTCATCTCCTGGGAAATGAACCAATGTATTGTTTGAAAGACGTCCTGTCATAAGCGAACTATCCTGTTCATTAACGCTCTCAACAAGCACATTATCAACTCTTCCTGTCATCTTTTCAGACTGTGCTCGTGCTGTTTCCTGAACAACTTTAAGAAGCTTATCAAAGTTCTTTTTTACCTCTTCTTCAGGAACCTGATTCTCAAAAGTGGCAGCAGGTGTACCTGTTCTCTTTGAGTAAATAAAGGTAAACGCATTATCAAAACCAGCCTTCTTGACTACATCAATTGTGTCGTCAACATCACTTTCTGTTTCTCCCGGAAAACCAACGATAATATCCGTAGTTATAGCAACGTCAGGGAGCTTTTCGTGGATCTTATCTACAAGTGCAAGATAACTTTCCTTTGTGTACTTTCTGTTCATTCGCCTTAATATCTCAGTATTTCCAGACTGCAAAGGAAGATGAATATGTCTTGCAATCTTAGGGTTACGAGCAATTACATCCAAAAGATCATCAGAAAAATCCTTAGGATGAGGAGTCATAAATCTCACTCTTTCAATTCCCTTGACCTTTGATACTTCTTCAAGCAGTTCAGGGAATGATATGCGCTCCGGATCACCTTCTTTAAAATCAAGGCCATAGGAGTTTACATTCTGTCCAAGAAGCATAACCTCTTTTACGCCATCATTTGCAAGCTTTTCACACTCTCTGATAATATCCTTTGGATTTCTTGAACGCTCTCTACCACGTACATAAGGCACGATACAATATGTGCAGAAATTATTACATCCAAACATGATATTCACACCTGACTTAAATGGATACTTTCTGAAAACAGGAAGATCCTCGACAATCTTGTCTGTTTCCTTCCAAATATCTATAACCATTCTGTCAGATACAAGGGCTGTACACAAAAGTTCAGCGAATTTATAAATGTTGTGTGTTCCAAAAATAAGGTCAACGAAGCGATAGCTCTTCTTGATCTTTTCAACTGCGCTCTCCTCCTGCATAAGACAGCCACAAATAGCTATTTTCATATGAGGATTCTTTTTCTTGTGGCTTCCACATGCACCAAGACGTCCGTAGACTCTCTGATCTGCATTGTCTCTGACTGTGCATGTATTATAAAGGACAAAATCAGCCTCCTCGGAATCAGTCTCTTCATATCCAACAAGCTTTAAGATAGCCAGAAGCTTTTCAGAATCTCTTGCATTCATCTGGCATCCAAAAGTCACAACACAGGCCTTTGGTGTTCTTCCAAGCTCTTTTTTCAGCTCTTCAACATAGCCCTTTGCTTCTTCAATAAAGCCAAGTTGCTTTAAGCTCTCGGCATCAGTTACTTCTTCTTTGTTTGCGTTTAAAATATTTATATCTTTCTTAAATTCCATTACTTATAACTCTTTCCGTACTCATTAACAATTCCAAACAGAATATCTACAGTCTTTTCCATTTCCTGTACTGATGCATACTCATACTTGCCATGATAGTTGTAACCACCTGTACAAAGGTTTGGACATGGAAGTCCCTTATATGAAAGGCTTGCTCCGTCTGTACCTCCTCTGATTGGGAATTCCAAAGGTGTAACACCAATATCTGTCATAGCCTTTTTAGCATTTTCTATAAGATGCATATGAGGTCTGATTTTTTCGATCATATTCTTGTACTGATCTCTAACTTTGACCTCTACAGTGCCCTCGCCATATTTTTTGTTCAAATACTCAGCAGCATCAATAAAGAGCTGTTTCTTTTTCTCAAACAAAGCTTCATCATGGTCACGAATAATATAGCTTGCACTTGCCTTTTCTGTTGATCCGCTTACTTCTGTCAAATGAAAGAACCCTTCTCTTCCCTGTGTGTACATAGGATTCATCTGAACAGGTAAGAGAGAATGGAACTCATAGCAGATAAGTGAAGCATTCACCATTTTATCTTTTGCATCGCCCGGATGAACACTTCTTCCATTTACTACTATCTTGCCTTCTGCAGCATTGAAGTTCTCATACTCAAGGTCTCCAAGCTTTCCGCCGTCAACTGTATAAGCAAATTTTGCTCCAAATTTCTCAATATCAAAGTGAGCTGTTCCCTCACCAATTTCCTCATCAGGAGTAAACGCAATCTTGATATCGCCGTGAGGAATATCAGGATTTGTCAAAAGAACTTCTGCCATAGTCATAATCTCGGCAATACCGGCCTTATCATCAGCACCAAGAAGTGTTGTTCCATCTGTAACAATAAGTGTTTCGCCCACATGATTAGAAAGCTCAGGGAAATCTTCAGGTGATAATACAACACCAAGTTCCTTATTAAGAACAATATCTTTTCCATCATAATTTTCAACTTTTCTAGGCTTAACATCCTTACCGCTAACTTCATCGGATGTGTCCATATGAGAGATAAAACCAATTGCAGGTCTGTCAACGTTGTCGTTTATGTTAGAAGGTATTGAAGCATAAACGTAGCAATGGTCCTCATCATAATAAACATCTGATGCACCTATCTCATTTAATTCTTTTACAAGGAAACGCGCAAGTTCATGCTGTTTCATTGTGGAAGGAGAAGTTCCTGTTGTGTCATCAGACTGAGTATCATATTTTACATAGTTTAAAAATTTTGAAATAACATCGGGTCTATTCATTTTCTTTTCAACTTCCTTTTACTTTTATTATCAGGGTCAATTTCACTCATGTAGATTCTAACTGACCTTTCACTCATTTTTTCAACTGCTTTGTCCTTTTTTTCTATACTATCTATCTTGTCAACTCTTTCTGTATCAGAAATCATCTTCCATCTAAGTCCATCCGGAAGCTTAGGAAGGGCAATCTCTTCTTTCATCCAGTACATATTATAGCAGACATATATAAACGGACTATTTTTATCGTCCTTATCATATTTACCGCAGTAAAGCATCCCTAAAATATGACTATGTCCTGTAAAATCCGGTCTCCAGGCTTCTCTTCCATGGCATGATAAATCCGGATAACCACATGATATATAATCCATTAATTTAAATGCTGATGCATTATGAAGAATATTATGCTCAAAACGGAACCTGATCAGGAACTTAAAATATTCAAAAATCTCAGTGTTTTTTTCAAGTGCCTTCCAATCGACCCATCCTGTCTCATTATCCTGACAATATGGATTATTATTACCTCCCTGAGAAGAACAGAACTCATCACCACTAAATATCATCGGTGTTCCCTGCGCCAAAAGAAGCATAGTAAGAATGTTCTTTACCTGCTTTTTTCTAAGTTCCAATATACTCTGCTTTCTGGTTCTTCCTTCAATTCCGCAGTTCCAGCTAAGATTGTTGTCGGTTCCATCCTTATTGTTTTCACCATTTTCTTCATTGTGCTTATGTTCATAAGAAACGAGATCAGAAAGCCTGAACCCTTCATAATCGCAGATATAATTGATAACACCATGTGTATTTCCATTAGCAATCATTGCGTGAAAAAAATCACCTGCAGAGTTATCGTCACTCTTTAAAAATCTTCTGCCGGCATACAAAAATGAATTATTGTAAATAGCAAGATAACGTTTTGACGGAACAGGACCATCTTCAAACCAGTCATACCATATCTTGGCATCTGAAAATAAAGGCTCTTTCGTAATAAGTCTGATAGGAATTCTGGCACCTTTTAAATGAAAACCATCAACATGATAAGAACATCTCCAGTATCTTAATGCATCAATAATAAGGCTCTCATTTTCACTCTCTTCAAAAAAGAACTGCATAATGACTTCAAGGCCGTTTGCATGCATTGTTTTAATAAAAAATTTAAACTCATTTTCGGCATCATAAGGATTTGAACAATAAGCCGTCCTTGGTGCAAAATAAAAGCCTTTTTTATAACCCCAAAAATTAAGCCTTGGCTTGATACTGTTAGTATTTGAAATGCTTCCATCCTTCGAATACAAAAGTTCTTTTGATAAAATACCTCCATGAGTCCTTGGTGTTTCAATTTCATTCATCTCTATGGCAGGCATGATTTCTACAGTAGTAACGCCTATTGATTTAAGATAAGGTATTTTATCAAGTATTCCCAGAAATGTTCCTCTGTGCTGAGCAGGAACGCCACTTCCGGAAGATTTTGTAAAACCTCTTACATGAAGAAGATATACAAAACTGTCTTCATATGGCACCTCCGGGAAAGAATCATTTTCCCAGTCAAAAGAATACTCAGAAGCTTTTAACGTTGATCTATTATCAAGTTTAGCTCTTATATCGCAATCTGGAACATCAAGCCCAAAAGTCTCAAGTCCAATCAAATGCTTGGCATAGGAATCACAAAAATAAGTTGAATCAACAAAATAGTTATAAGATGAGTATTCGTCAACATTACTAATTCCTTTGATCCTCGCAGCATATATTGAGCCTCGCTTCAAAGATTTGGGTAGCTTAATCTTAAGAGCGGTTTCTCCATCATTCGAAGTTCCCTTATATAATGCAATTCCACAGTTTTTATCACCTTCAAAAACTGTTCGCACCACAAGACTCTTATCATAATCAATATAACAACCAAGCGGATAAGGTTTTTCCTTAATTATTTCTAGCTTTTCTGACATCTTTGCTCCATTCTGCATTGGATCATATTATCTAAAAATGCGCAGCACTGTGCGCATTTTATGTCTGTACAGTAACTCTAAAATAACATAAGCCATAATATTTTACCACAAAACTTCTCATGCTGCATCGTATCGTGCTATAATCTTGATGTATAAATCGAAAAGTTTTTTCAGGAGGATTATTAATGGAATTTTCTAAAATTGCCACAGACATGAATACAAAGATTGAAAACGATGAGCAGATGACCGTAGATGTAGAGCTTGACGGAGGCGAAGTAGTAACTTGTGCTATTATCATCGTCCTTACTTTTAATTCAAAAGACTACATTGTGCTTCTTCCTCTCGATAAAAATGGACAGAATAACGATGGCAATGTTTGGTTTTATGAGTTTATTTACAAGGGTGAGGATGAAGATCCTGAACTTGGATATATAAGTGACGATGCTGAATATGAGGCTGTTGCCGAAGCTTTCAACCTCTATCTTGATGATGTAGAATTTGATGAACTTGTAGAACTTCCTGAAGAAGGACTTGACGGCTGATCACCATATTTTAACATCCACTTTGATCTTATCGGCCGCAGGAATCTTGATGGAAGAATAGCATTTTCTTTAGTTCCGGTAACATAACTTATCATGAGCGCCTTTTTTGCCCTGGTCATTGCAACATAGAGCATGCGGCGCTCTTCTTCTATCTGATTGTTTGTAGCCGCACCTCTGCTCGGAATGATTCCTTCATTAACATCCGGAATCCAGACCATATCAAATTCAAGCCCCTTCGAACCATGCATAGTGAGTAGCTTTACAAAATTTCCGTTATTTCTTTTTATCACAGTTTTTTCATCAGCTCTTTCACCAAATCTCTTGTTAATTTCATTCAAAAGGCTCTTAGTATCTTCAAATGTTCTTGCAAGCCTTTCAAATTCATCAAGTTGCTCTTTTTCTTTTTGAAATTCTCTGTCTATCCCGATTTCTTTTCTTATATACCTGATTGACAAGGACGGCCTCATATGCGAAATCATATTTATCTGGGAAAAAAGCTTATTAACTTGTTCAAGCATTCTTTTGTTTGACTTATAGAATCTTTTAACTTCCATTTCATTTACAATCTCTGTAGGAACTGCTTCTCTTGAAATATACCTTAGAGGTTTATTCATGATCTTGTAAAAGAATTCTCTTCTTTTCTCTACACACGAAAACTTAAGATAATTAATTAAGACCATAACGCTTTCTGCCTCTAAAAAGCTCTTTGAGCACTCATCAAGATTAGTAGGGATTTTCTCTTCTTTTAGCATTGCTGCTATAGACATACATTCAGAATTGGTTCTGCAGATTATAGAAATATTTGAAAGATTATCCTTTTGCCTGTGAAGAAAAGATTTTATAGAATTATACTGTTTTTCTTTTGTTGTAAACTTTAATGGAACAAGACATCCTGTGCCATTTGAGCCATCTGCCTTTAGATTCTTTAAAAGTCTTTCTTTATTTTCACCAATAACAAGAAGTGCGTTATTTAGTATATCACTGCCGCACCTGTAATTAATGTTAAGATTATAGGTTTTAGGGTCATGAGCTTTAAAGGAATCCTCAAATTCAAGCATGAACCTGGGCTCAGAACCTCTAAAGCCATAAATTGACTGGTCATCATCGCCAACAATAAAAAGATTCTTATCTTGTCCCATCAGCAGTTCAATAACTTTATACTGCATTAAATTGATATCCTGATATTCATCTATAAGGATAAAACTATACTTTTTTCTACACAGCTCAAGAAGTGCCTCATCCTCAGACAATAGCTCATAGCACAAAAGTATCATGTCATCAAAGTCTATTTTTTCAAATTCCTTTAATGCCCTTTTATACTTCTCAAATATCTCATTAAAATACTTTGAAAAGGCAAAACAGCTGTTGCAGTCATCACTCTTTAAAGAGCTGTTCTTAATTCTTGATATTTCAGAGAGCACATTCTTACATATGTCTGTATCCGAGTCCATTTCCTCTTTCAATAGCGGATCTTTTTCTGCAATAGAAAAAAGAATATTATAAATGATCTTTTGCTTAAAGCTTTCATTTGCAATTTCTATATTTTTGGAATTGTAGTGACCAGAGTTTTTGATTATCTGATAAAAGATAGAATGAAATGTTCCAAAAGTCACTTCCGGATAAGAACTATCCGTATTTTTCATGAATCGCTGCTGCATCTCTAAAGCAGCCGCTTTGGTAAAAGTGATTACCAGAATACCGGATGGTACAACGCCTCTTTCTTCTATGAGATAGCGTATCCTCGAAACTATAACAAAGGTTTTTCCGCTACCGGGCCCTGCAAGTACCATTGCAGGGCCTTTGTAATGACTTATAGCCATCATTTGAGCGGAATTACCTTGAAAATTATTATTTTTCAAGTAATGCTATTCCTTCTTTAATTCTCTTAATTGACTCTTCTTTGCCAATAACTTCCATAAGTTCTGTAGCTCCGCAAGGGGTCATCTCTTTTCCTGAAAGAGCGATTCTTACTGGCCAGAGAACATATCCGTTCTTGTACTCGTGAGACTTAACAAAATCTGAAAGACAAGCATAAAGTGCATCGTTTGTATAATCATCATGTGCTTCAAGAACAGGAAGAACTTCCTTGAGAACCTTTAAACTGCTCTCAACATCAGTTTTCATCTTCTTGTGGCAATAAATTGCTGTGTCATATTCAGGAACTTCGTTAAAGAAGTCAACCATTGGTGCAATATCAGGCCAGATCTCAATTCTAGTCTTAACCATATTGGCGATTTTCTTAAGATCAAGATCCTTTGTGATAGCTTTCTCAAGATAAGGCTTTGCAAGCTCAAAGAATCTGTCATCATCCATTCTCTTTAAGTACTCGCCGTTCATCCATTTAAGCTTTGTATAATCAAATACTGCAGGAGATTTGTTTATTCTCTTGTAGTCAAACTTTTTGATGAGGTCTTCAAGGCTCATGATCTCTTCATTATCCTCAGGAGACCAGCCAAGAAGAGCTACAAAGTTAACAACTGCTTCAGGTAAAAAGCCCTGCTCGATAAGATCTTCAAAAGATGAATGTCCTGATCTCTTTGAAAGCTTATGATGCTCTTCATCTGTAATAAGTGGGCAGTGAATGTATTTAGGTACTTCCCAGCCAAATGCATCATAAAGTCTGTTGTACTTAGGTGATGATGAAATGTACTCATTACCACGAACAACATGAGTGATTCCCATAAGATGGTCATCTACAACGTTAGCAAAGTTGTATGTTGGATATCCATCAGACTTAATGAGAATCATATCATCAAGTTCTTTATTCTCAACGGATACATCTCCGTAAAGTTCATCATGGAATGTAGTTGTTCCCTCTGTTGGGTTATTCTGTCTGATAACAAATGGCTTACCTTCAGCAAGGTTTTTCTCAACTTCTTCTTTTGATAAGTGAAGACAATGCTTGTCGTAAACACTGATTTCTTTTGTCTCACCATCAACTTCAATTTTCTGAACAAGAGTCTTAAGTCTATCTTCATCGCAGAAGCAATAATAAGCCTCACCTTTATCAATGAGTTCTTTTGCATACTGCATATAAATGCCGGCCTTCTGTCTCTCACTCTGAACATATGGTCCAACAGGTCCGCCAATGTCCGGACCCTCATCATGAATAAGACCTGTTTCCTTAAGTGTTCTGTAGATGATCTCTGTTGCACCCTCTACAAAACGTTCCTGATCAGTATCCTCGATTCTTAATATATAGTCACCGCCTTCATGCTTAGAAATAAGATAAGCATAAAGAGCTGTTCTTAAATTTCCTACATGCATACGTCCCGTTGGGCTCGGTGCATATCTTGTACGAATCTTAACCATAATTGCTCCTATCTTCTTTATTAGAGGCGCCGAAAATGACTATCTTTAAGCGTCTCTATATAGTAATATCACGTTTTTTATAACAAAACAACAAATGACATTCTACCATATCAAATATATTTTTCAATACTTACTCTTCTACCCAAATCATCATAAGACGTTGTATAATGGTTCAATAATATCTATTAAGAATAACGCTGGGAGAGAAAATGGAAAAAGAAATCAAGATCAAATATTTAAATGACAAAATCGAAAAGCTTACATACATTGATGGAAAATCAGACTGGATCGATCTAAGAAGTGCCGAAGATGTAGACCTGAAAAAAGGTGAATTTCATCTCATACCGCTTGGCGTAGCCATGGAAATACCTGAAGGCTATGAAGCCCACATTGTACCAAGAAGTTCAACTTATAAGAACTTTGGCATTATCCAGTCAAATCATATGGGCGTAGTTGATCACTCATACTGTGGTGACAATGATCAATGGTTCATGGCAGCTATCGCTATGCGTGATACTCATATTTCTTTCAACGACAGGATCTGCCAATTCCGCATTATGGAAAACCAGCCCAAAATAATCTTTAATGAATGTGAACACCTTGGAAACACAGACCGTGGCGGCTTTGGAACAACAGGAAAACAGTAAAAAATATAATCTTATTATTAAAAGAGGATTGGTATGCCATAAGAGGCAAACCAATCCTTTTTATTATTTATGCTATATCAGTAACTTTGTAGTCCTTATCTTCTACTGCCTTTTTTAGAACATCATTTGCAACATCTTCTGAAACTGTTACAACAGCTGTTCCGTCCTGGTGGCTTACTACAGCGCTTTCTACTCCGCTAACTCCTTCAAGAGCTTTCTTTACTGTAGCCTCACAGTGGCCACACATCATTCCTTCAATCTTAAGTGTCTTAGTCATTTTATCTTTCCTTTCTTCTATAACTATATTTTTAATTTTATGCCTGATAGCCTTATCTTTTGATGAATCATTTATATTAAAAAGATTAAGTCTTAGAGCATTTGTAACTACAAAAAAGCTTGATAAACTCATGGCTGCAGCTCCAAACATTGGACTAAGTGACCAGCCAAACAGCTTTATATAACAGCCTGCGGCCAGCGGGATTCCTATTACATTGTAAAAGAATGCCCAAAACAGGTTCTCATGGATATTCTTAAGAGTCTGTCTTGAAAGTCGTATTGCTTTTGAAACATCAAGAAGGCTGCTCTTCATCAAAACGACATCTGCAGCGTCAATCGCCACATCAGTTCCTGCCCCTATGGCAATACCTGTATCAGCCCTTGTAAGTGCAGGCGCATCATTAATACCATCACCGACCATGGCTGTAATTCCCTGCTTTGAAAGGTCTGCTACCACCTTCGCTTTTTCTTCAGGAAGGACTTCTGCAACAATGTTGTCAACTCCGGCCTTTTTACCAATAGCAATCGAAGTTTTCTCATTGTCACCTGTAAGCATGACCACTTTAATTCCCATGTTCTTAAGCTGGGAGATTGCTTCTTCTGAATCATCCTTGATAGTGTCTGCAACAGCGATTATGCCCACAAGTTTATTGTCCTGAGAAAAATAAAGTGGTGTCTTTCCTTCACTTGCAAGCCCGTCAGCCTTTTCAAGTATTTCTCCCTGAATCCTTGCGTATTTTTCTATGAAATGTCTTTTACCACCTCGTATAATGTGACCATCAAGGTTTGCCTCAAGTCCATTACCAAAGACCGCCTTGAAATCTGTGATTTCTTCATCAAGCTCAACGTTAAGGTCATTAACATGCTTCATTACTGCTTTTGCCAAAGGATGTTCACTTTTTGACTCGAGGAGACCTGCTATCTTAATTAGTTTGTCATCAAAATTTTCATACTTACTGGGGGTATATCCACTTTTATCAATTGAGTCTGCAGAAAATACATCAGTGACAATAGGCTCGCCCTTTGTTATAGTTCCCGTCTTATCAAGTGCAACAATCTGAGTCTTTCCAAGCATTTCAAGTGAAGCTGCTGTCTTGAACATAATGCCGTTTTTAGCACCAATGCCATTACCAACCATTATGGCAACAGGAGTCGCAAGACCTAGGGCACATGGACAGCTGATAACCAAAACCGCTATTCCTCTTGCAAGTGCGTTTCCAAAATCTGCTCCAAGTAAGAGCCAGACTATAATTGTCAAAAGAGCTATTCCCATTACTACAGGGACAAATACTCCCGAAACTCTATCTGCCACTTTTGCGATAGGTGCCTTTGTTGATGCAGCATCGCTTACCATCTGAATTATCTGTGAAAGCGTTGTATCTCTTCCAACTCTTGTAGCTCTGCACTTGATAAATCCTGACTGATTAATGGTTGCTGCAGATACTTCCATTCCAACAGCCTTATCAACAGGAATACTCTCGCCTGTAAGGGCTGCCTCGTCTACAGAACTGTTTCCTTCAATGACTACGCCATCTACAGGTATGCTTTCACCAGGTCTTACTACAAATACTGTTCCGATCTGAACATTTTCGATTGATACTTCTTTTTCTTCACCTGACTCATTGATGATATTTGCAGTCTTGGGGGCAAGCTTCATAAGGCTCTTTATGGCATCTGTTGTTCTGCCCTTACTCATTGCTTCAAGCATCTTGCCAACAGTGATAAGTGTAAGGATCATTGCAGCAGATTCAAAATAAAACTCATGCATGAAGTACATTACTGCTTCCGAGTCGCCTTTTACCTGTGCGTCTGTCATAAGAAAAAGAGCTACAAGGCTGTACACAAAAGCTGCTGAACTTCCAAGGGCAACCAGCGTATCCATATTGGCGCCGCCATGGAAAAGCCCATTAAATCCGCTTATAAAAAACTTGCGATTTATAAACATGACAATGATCGTAAGTATCATCTGTACCATACCCATAGCAACATGGTTTCCTTCAAAGAATGAAGGAAGTGGCCATCCAAACATGGTATGCCCCATGGAAAAGTACATCAAAACCACAAGAAATCCAATTGATGTGATAAGTCTTTTCTTAAGGATAGGAGTCTCTTTATCTCTAAGAGCCTCTTCTTCCATCGCAAAATCATTTGATTTTAAATTTTCAGAAGACTCACCGCTTTGAGCATTTATCTTATGTGACATAGGCTGTGCGCCATATCCGGCATTTTCTACTGCTTTTATAATATCCGCTTCGTTTGCAGAACCCTCAACACCCATGGAATTGGTAAGCAGATTAACATTACAGCTCTTAACACCTTCTACACTGCTTACAGCCTTTTCAACTCTTGCCTGACAAGCTGCACAGCTCATGCCTGTAACAATGTATTTATCCATATTTTTATCACCTCATCATTTTCTGTAAAACATCCAGAAGTTCGTCTACAGTCTCATCCTTGCCTGCCCTTATGTCATTTGTCACACAGGTTTTTATATGATTAGATAAAAGAACTTTTGCAAAACTGTTGAGTGCCTTATTTGCAGCAGCGACCTGAGTAAGGATATCTGTACAGTAGGAATTATTTTCAACCATTCCTTCTATGCCCCTTATCTGGCCTTCAATTCTCTTAAGCCTGTTGATAAGATCTTTATATTCTTTTTCTTCCCTAACCTTTGTCTTAACTGATGCATTAGCATCGCATTTCGGACACGACATAAACAATCTCCTGTACACGATAGATTTTACAAAATTTATTTGTTGAAAACATAATATACCCCCATGGGGTATAATGCAAGTATTTTTTTCTTGGAATATTATTGAGCAGTGATCACCTGTAATGGCAAAAAGGATAGGCTCGTATTTACAAGCCTATCCTTGATATGTCAGTAATTATTAAATTGTTGCTATATATCTTTTACCCTCTGATTCTTCTATAAAGCTCAGCATCGGCATTCTGCTTATAAGGATTAACATAGAACAAACCAACAATTCCAATAGTTATAAGTGATAAAATATACCATCCAATGTATGAAAGATCATATACAAAGCATGCCCATTTCTGTCCCTTCATCATGGCTCTTGACTTTTTAAGAGCATCAATAGCTGATATTGTTGGATCTTCAGCAAGAATATATGGAACCATCCTGTATGAATACATGAGGATAAATCCAGGAATCAGGAAGCAGATACATCCAAGTCCGATCACTATATCTCTGATAAAAAGACCTAAAACTGTATTTATGTAATTGTTTTTGAATGCATGCAATAATTCAGGAAAATCAGCATCAGTTTCCTGATTAACAAGGAAAAATCTGTTGCATCCAACTTCCAATGGATTGAAAACAAAAAGGTCAACCAACTTTAGGATAAGTAAGATTGTACCAACAATTCCAAGAGCAATAAGAAGTATTACCATAAATGATGGATCACTTGCAGCCTCTTCAGAGAAAGAACTTGAAAGCTGCTCCTGATTGTTCTTAAATGTAGCTGAAGTTGATGTAAAAAATAGTGTATAAATAAATGCAACTATTACAGACTTCCAATAATTCCTCTTAAAACTAGCTTTACCATTTTCCTTAACTTCACTTCTGTTCCACATAATAACTCCTCCATAAAAATATTATTTTATATTTGATTATAAATCCCTTTAATATGCACAAAAAGATAAATAGTTGCAAATTAAAGTGCTCTATTACTTTATTATACGAATATTTTGAAATTAAATTAAACCAAACAATAAATTTTATACATTTTTTAGATTATTTCAATCTCATTTGCAACAGTTATCGCAATTGAAATCGAAATAAATTTAAGTGTTGCATCATGGGATCACAGATAATCGATTATCAAATAGTTAAAAAGATATTAAATTAAACATAAAATCAGTTTTTCCATCGAAAAACCTTTATAATTGAATGTAAAGATATTTATTCAATATCAATCATATTATCAAGGAGGTAGTGATGAGCAGAGTATCAGAAGTTAAAACATTGCAGGATAAGAGAATCAAAGAAATGAAGGAACGCTTCCAAAAAGAAGAAGTATCAGATTCTAAGAAAATAGAACTAATGATACAGAATATGACTCAGACTCTTAATGATATCTCTTTTACCCTTGCGATGATTGCCGATAAAGATAAAAAAATCTAATGAAAAAAGGGAAGCGCCAAATAAGGTACTTCCCTTTATTTTTGTCACAAATACGTATGCCCGTAATATGATCATCCCTGATTTTGCTTTTCTACAAGATGATCGCCGCAATACTTTAGTCTGAGCTTAGGCTTATCAATCTTGCCGGTAGCATTTCTGATTACTTTGTCAAAAATAATTTTTCTTGGTCTTTTATATCTTGGAAGGTCAACACAGAAAGCATCTACATCTTCCTCAGTAAGAGTCATTCCCTCTTTCACCTGGATAATTGCAGCAGCAATTTCACCAAGACGCTGATCAGGAAGACCTATAACAGCGGCGTCGTGAATCTTGTCATTTTTCATCAGGAAGCTCTCAATCTGAACAGGGTACAAATTCTCACCACCCGAAATAATAACGTCCTTTTTACGGTCAACAAGGAATATAAAGCCATCCTCATCCTGACGAGCCATATCACCGGTAAAGAGCCATCCGTTTTTAAGGATTTCAGCTGTTGCTTCAGGATTTTTATAATAGCAGACCATAACCCCCGGACCTTTGACACAAAGCTCTCCGATTTCGCCCTGCTTAACAGGATTTCCTTCTTCATCTACTATCTTGGTCTTCCAGCCATAACCTGGAACACCTATGGCGCCTACCTTATGGACATTTTCCATTCCAAGATGCACGCAGCCTGGGCCTGTTGATTCTGAAAGGCCATAGTTGGTATCATACTTATGATGAGGAAAATACTGAAGCCAATGGCGAACAAGACTTGGTGGAATCGGCTGAGCACCTATGTGCATCAGACGCCACTGACTTAATTTGTAATCTTCCATCTTAAGCTTTCCGCTATCAAGTGCAGCAAGAATATCCTGCGCCCACGGAACAAGAAGCCATACAATTGTGCAGTGTTCTTCAGAAACTGCTCTAAATATCGCTTCCGGTGAATTGCCCTTCAAAAGAACTGCTCTGCTTCCTGTATATAGTGATCCAAACCAGTGCATTTTGGCTCCTGTATGATAGAGCGGCGGAATGCAGAGGAAATTGTCATCATGTGTCGTCTCATGATGTATTGCTTCCATTTTGGCAGACTGCATAAGTGCAGTGTGTATATGCAAAATTGCCTTAGGAAATCCTGTAGTTCCTGAGGAAAAATATATCGCTGCATCATCCTTATCTTCAATCAGGACTCTTGGCGCTGTTGAAGATGAGTTTGAAACCTGCTTGTAATAATCCTCAGCATAGGATGGACACTGGTCTCCAACATAGTAAAGAAGCATCTCCTTCTTCAACTTTTCAGCAATATCCTCGATTCTTCCGATGAACTCTGGTCCGTAGAAAAGGACATCAGAATCAGAAGCTTTAAGGCAATAATCAATTTCTTCAGATGTAAATCTGAAATTAAGCGGAACAGCTACAGCTCCGCATTTTAATATTCCAAAGTATATAGGCAGCCATTCGAGACAGTTCATAAGCAAGATAGCGCACTTCTGTCCTTTTTTTATGCCTCTTTCCATGAGCATATTGGCTACTCTGTTAGCTTTTTCATCAAATACAGACCATGTGATCTGTCTTCTGTAATAGGAAGTACTTGTGGGCTGAATAAGCTCATATTCCTTCCATGTTACTCGCTGCTCTTCTTTTATTTCAGGATTTATCTCCACAAGAGCAACCTCTTCCCCATAAAGTTTGCTGTTTCTTTCTAGTAAATCTGTAATCGGCATATTGTAATCCCCTTCTTGTACGCTTTAAAGCGCTAAAGTTAATTATAAAGACATTTGCTAAAAAGGTCAATACAAGTGAAGTTCGATTATTTCATCCTTGATTTATTTTTTTATTTTTATTATCCTAATTGTATATGCACTTTATCACTTTAAATCAGAACAATATCTGTTTTATATAATTGTGCGAAATATTCAAGAAGGTAGGAGGATTATAAATGAGCAAAAACAATGGCAAACAGCTCATGCTTGGCAACAAGGCTGTTGCCCGGGGATTATATGAAGCCGGAGTATGCTTCATTTCCAGCTATCCCGGTACTCCAAGTACAGAGGTAACTGAAGAAGCTGCAAAATATGATGATATATACTGTGAATGGGCTCCTAATGAAAAGGTGGCTATGGAATCTGCTTTCGGCGCATCACTTGCAGGAAAAAGAGCTTTCTGCGCTCAGAAACACGTTGGTCTTAATGTGGCTGCAGATCCACTTTACACAATGTCTTACACAGGAGTTAATGCAGGTCTCGTGATCGTAGTTGCTGATGACGCAGGGATGCATTCATCTCAAAACGAGCAGGATTCAAGACACCACGCTATCGCTGCCAAAGTTCCTATGATCGAGCCTTCTGATTCAAGCGAAGCCCTTGAATACACAAAGCTTGCATATGAAATTTCTGAAAAATTTGACACTCCTGTTCTTTTAAAAATGTGCACAAGAGTTGCACACTCTCAGTCTCTCGTAAGTACAGGCGAAAGAACTGTTCCCGATAAGCCATACGAAAAAAATATCGCAAAATACGTAATGATGCCGGGCAATGCCAAAAAGCGCCATCCTATCGTTGAGCAGAGAACTAAAGACCTTATTTCTTATGCTGAAGAGAGTCCTCTCAACAGAGTTGAAATGGGTGATACAAAGATAGGTATCATTACCTGTTCAACTTCTTACCAGTATGTAAAAGAGGTTTTTGGAGACTCCGTAAGCGTTCTTAAGCTTGGTATGACCAATCCTCTTCCTGAAAAGCTTATAAAGGACTTTGCTGCAAAGTTTGAGAAGCTCTTTGTTGTAGAAGAACTTGATCCTATCATTGAAAATCATGTAAAAGCTCTTGGAATTGAAGTAACAGGAAAAGAGCTTCTACCAATCGTTGATGAATTTTCACAGAACCTCATTGCACAGAAATTCGGAAAAGAAGTCGAGAACTCTTTTGCCCTTGATGCCGAGATTCCTAATCGTCCGCCTGTTATGTGTGCAGGCTGCCCTCACAGAGGACTCTTCTATACCCTTAAAAAGAATAACTGCACTGTTTTAGGCGATATTGGATGCTATACATTAGGCGCCGTTCCACCTCTTGGTGCAATTGAAATGACTCTTTGTATGGGAGCTTCAATTGGCGCGCTCCATGGCTTTAACAAAGTAAGAGGTGCCGAAAGTGAGCACAAAACTGTTGCTGTTATCGGTGATTCTACATTTATGCATTCAGGAATGACAGGTCTTGCAAACGTTGCTTATAACCAGTCAAACTCAACTATCATAATTGTCGACAATTCCATCACCGGAATGACTGGTCACCAGCAAAATCCTACAACCGGCTACAACATAAAAGGTGACCCTGCAGGAAAGATCGATCTTGAAGCCCTTTGCAGAGCTATGGGCTTTGAAAGAGTTCGCGTAGTTGATCCTTATGATCTTGAAGAATGTGATAAAGTCCTCAAGGAAGAACTCTCTGCGGACGCTCCTTCCGTAATAATATCAAGACGCCCTTGTGCACTGTTAAAATACGTAAAACACAATCCTCCTCTTAGCGTGGATAAGAATAAATGTGTGGGCTGCAAATCCTGTATGAGAATTGGATGCCCTGCAATTTCCATGAAAGATGGACAGGCCAGAATTGATACAACACTGTGTGTAGGCTGCAATGTATGTAGCCAGCTCTGTCCGGTTGGAGCCTTTAATGCTCCGGAAAAGGAGGCTTGAAACAATGGAAACTAAAAATATTATGATCGTTGGTGTAGGCGGACAGGGTTCACTTCTTGCCAGCAAACTTTTAGGACATCTTTTAATGGCTCAGGGATTTGATGTAAAAGTTTCTGAGGTACACGGCATGAGCCAGCGAGGAGGAAGTGTTGTAACTTATGTAAGGTACGGCGATAAAGTCTTCTCTCCTGTCATCGATAAAGGTCAGGCTGATTACATTGTTTCCTTTGAAGCTTTAGAAGCTGCAAGATGGCTTCCATACCTTAAAAAGGATGGACAGATCGTCACAAACACTCAGCAGATAGATCCTATGCCGGTAATTACAGGAGCAGCTGAATATCCTGAAAATATTATTGATAAGATTAGATCTACAGGTGCAAAGGTGGATGCTCTCGACTGCCTTACTCTTGCAGAAAAGGCCGGTTCCTCAAAGGCTGTAAATATTGTTTTACTTGGAAGACTCTCACACTACTTCGATCTTCCTGAAGATGAATGGATGAAGAGCCTTGAAGCCAATGTACCTGCCAAATTCCTCGATATGAATAAAAAAGCTTTCGAGCTTGGCAAAAACTTCGCATAATAAGAATTGTTTTGGGGAGAAAAAGATATGGAGCAATATTTTCAGAAAGAAATTGAAACAGCACCTTATGAAGAAATAAAAAAGATTCAGAGTGAAAAGCTTGTAAAGCAGGTAAAAAGAGTTTGGGATAACGTCCCTTACTACAGGAAAAAAATGGAGGAAAAAGGCGTTACTCCCGATGATATAAAGTCAGTTGACGACCTACATAAGCTACCATTTTTGTCAAAAAAAGATCTAAGAGATGCTTATCCGACAGGACTTCTTGGTGCTCCAATGAAGGACTGCGTAAGAATCCACTCAACTTCCGGAACAACAGGAAAAAGAGTTGTCGCTTTCTATACACAGCATGACATTGATCTTTGGGAAGACTGCTGCGCAAGAGCTATCATGGCTGCCGGTGGAACTAACGAGGATATTTGCCAGATTGCATATGGTTTTGGTCTCTTTACAGGCGGCGCCGGCCTTAACGGTGGCTCTCATAAAGTTGGTTGCCTTACAGTTCCGATAAGCTCCGGCAACACTGACAGACAGATGATGTTTATAAATGACCTTAAGGCCACTATCCTCTGCTGCACACCAAGTTATGCTGCATATATCTCAGAGCGTTTCAAAGAAGAAGGCTACAAGCCTGAAGATATTCCTCTTAAGGCAGGAATCTTTGGTGCAGAGGCCTGGAGTGAAGAAATGCGTCAGGAAATAGAATCCACTTTAGGAATCAAAGCCTATGATATTTATGGTCTTACAGAGCTTTCAGGTCCCGGAGTTGCCTTTGAATGCTGTGAACAAAACGGTATGCACATAAATGAGGACCACTTCATTGCAGAAATCATCGATCCTGACACTGAGGAAGTGCTTCCTGAAGGTTCACAGGGCGAGCTGGTATTTACAGCCGTAGATAAAGAAGCTTTCCCAATGCTTCGCTATCGCACGAGAGATATCTGCAAACTTACAAGAGGCAAGTGCTCCTGTGGAAGAACATTCATCAAAATGGCTAAACCAATGGGCCGCTCAGACGACATGCTTATAGTAAGAGGTGTAAATGTATTCCCGAGCCAGATTGAAACAGTTCTTTTGAACAATGGATATGCTGCAAACTACCAGATAGTTGTTGACAGAGCCAACAACACTGACTCTCTTGATGTTCAGGTAGAAATGACACCTGAGATGTTCACAGATAATGTCGGTGAAATCGAGGAACGTCAGAAAAAACTTGCTACAGATATGTACTCAATGCTTGGAATCAAGGTAAGGATCTCTCTCCTTGCACCAAAGTCAATTGCAAGAAGCGAAGGAAAAGCCGTAAGAGTTATCGATAAGAGAAAAATCTGAGTTTTATCTATATTTTTGCAGTATTTATTCAAAAATTATTCTATACTAGAAATATAGGAGGATTCTATCATGAGTATAAAACAGATATCAGTTTTCCTTGAAAATAAACCCGGCACATTAAAAAAGCTCACAAGCGTAATGGCCAAAAACAACATAGATATGCGTGCCACTTCCCTTGCTGAGACCAAGGATTTTGGAATTGCCCGTATAATCGTTGATGACGCTTTAGAAGCTGTAAATACTTTAAAAGAAAATGACTTCGTCGCAAGCCTTACTTCAGTTCTTGCAGTTGAGATTCCTGATGAGGCAGGTGGACTTGATAAGCTTTTGGAAGTTTTTGCCGATGCATCTGTTAACATCGAGTATATGTATGCATTTCCCGGAAGAGGTTCTTCCAACCACGCTTACATGATCTTCAGAGTTGCTGATACAAAGGCTGCTGAAGCAAAACTTACAGGAAAAGGATTAAAGCTCCTTTCACAGGAAGATATTGCAAACATCTAAAAGACAAACCCTCTGACCATTTGGCCAGAGGGTTTATTTATGTCATTTTGCAAATACTACTTTATTTCTTCCGGTTTTTTTTGCATTGTATAAAGCCTCGTCAGCTCTTTTTACAAAGGTATCTATTATAAAATCAATTCCATCTGATACTCTTTTACCTTCATGCCAAGGCTGTTATAAAAGGCAATAGCGTTGTCATTGCCTTCCCAGACGTTTAAAGTAACTTCATAGCATCCAAGCTTTTTAGCTTCTTCTTTAACATGGTCAAATAGTTTCTTTCCTATATGATCTCCCCTTTTTGACTCATCCACACACAGATCATCAATAAAAAGAATCTTTATAGGAGCCATAAAATCTGCCTTGGGAATCCCCCTAAGAACGCAGAAGCAATAGCCCATACATTCATCATTTTCATCTGTGTAAACGTAAACAGGCTTATTATCATCAGCCAGGATTTCTTTTAACTCTGCTACTGAATACTTAGTCTTGCCTGATACAAAAATGTCAGGTCTTATCTTTGCATGTATCTCAAGCACCTGATTAAGTAATGTAATCATGCGTGGAATATCTGTTTCTTTTGCTCTTCTAATCATAAAAAAGTAAATCTCCTAAATAAGTTTTAAGCTATGTTTTCTTCATCAGAAAGTGATGTACTCTGATGAACCATAACTTCCTTATTGTAGCATGCAAAGGCGCTATCAACCAAGGCTTTATCAGGCTTTTTAGTAAATAAAGAAACCAGAGGAACTATTACAAGTCCTGCTATCATACAAAAAGATCCGGCATTTATAGGAGACTGTAAAAGATTTGGAAAACTTGGTCTTACAAGCATATTTGCAAGCATTACAACAGTTGAAAAGATAAAACTACACCACACTCCGGCTTTAGAAGTCCCCTTCCAGTAAAGTCCATATAAAAAAGGTGCAAGAAAGGCTCCTGCAAGGGCTCCCCATGAAACTCCCATAAGCTGAGCTATAAAAGTCACATTTTGTTTGTACTGAATAATTGCTATAATAACTGAAACAGCTACAAACACAACAATAAGGCATCTCATTATGAGAATCTGCTTCTTTTCATCCATCTTTTTGATAATATGGCCCTTTAAAAGGTCAAGAGTAAGCGTTGAACTACTTGTAAGAACAAGTGATGAAAGTGTGGACATAGAAGCTGATAAAACAAGCACTACTACAACTGCAATAAGAATATCCGGAAGTCCTGATAACATTGCAGGTACCACGCTGTCATATCCATTTGCAGCAATATCTATCCTGTCTGAAAAAAGTCTTCCGAAACCGCCAAGGAAATAGCATCCACCAGCAACAACGAAGGCAAAGAATGTAGAAACTATAGTTCCTTTAGAGATTGCTCTCTCGCTCTTTATTGCATAGAATTTTTGTACCATCTGTGGAAGTCCCCAGGTTCCAAGAGATGTCAGGATAACGACTCCGAGAAGGTTCAAAGGATCCGGTCCAAAGAAGGAAGCAAAAA
Organism: Butyrivibrio proteoclasticus; assembly: GCF_900115735.1. GTDB lineage: Bacteria > Bacillota > Clostridia > Lachnospirales > Lachnospiraceae > Butyrivibrio > Butyrivibrio proteoclasticus_B. The sequence continues at coordinate 74,823 of NZ_FOXO01000011.1, read as the reverse complement.
TACCTGGAGTTATACTTACAGACTCATCAGAGATCCTTGCAAGTCCGTCAAGTGATGCAAGAAATCCGCCCTGACTGTTAAGAACAGAAATAACTACTGCTGATATTCCAAAGAGCATAATAATTCCCTGGATAAAATCGTTGATGGCTGTAGCCATATAACCACCTGCAATTACATATATTCCGGTAAGAACTGCCATAACTACAACGCAAACAGAGTAGTCGATATTAAATGCCATTCCAAAGAGTCTTGAAAGGCCATTGTATAAAGATGCTGTATATGGAATAAGAAAAATAAATGTGATCACAGATGCAGCAATTTTCAGTGATGATCCTCCAAATCTGGAAGCAAAGAACTGCGGCATTGTAGCAGAATTAAGATGCTGTGTCATGATCCTTGTTCTCCTGCCAAGAACTGACCATGCCATAAGCGATCCTATTATAGCATTTCCAATTCCTACCCAAGTAGCAGCTATTCCGTACTTCCATCCAAACTGTCCTGCATAACCAACAAAAATTACAGCAGAAAAATAACTTGTTCCATAGGCAAAAGCAGACACCCATGGACCAACAGATCTTCCACCAAGGACAAATCCATTAACATCTGTCGAATTTTTCCTGCAGGTAAAACCAATAAAGAGCATCACTGCAAAAAACACCACAAGCAACAATACTTTAATAATCATAGAAACCTCCCAATCAGTTTGATATGTTCTTTTAATACTTTAACGCTTTAAATCGTACAAGTCAATAAATATAACAAAAAAGTTCCAATCGTGCAATTTCACTTCGATTGGAACTTTTATTTTTCTTTTTTAGTTATAGACTCTTTCTGCCACTACAACTAATCTATGTGTTGCAATATAGATTGGAGTACATGTATAGAGTGTCAATATTTCGTTCTCAGTATTTTCAAGAATATCAACATCTTCAGGTCTTACCGTTTTTATTTCAGATACTTGATAGCTGTATTCGTCTGTAGGCGTATGAATATATATCATATCGCCAATCTCAACTTCATTTAATCTATTAAAATATTTACCAAAAGTATAATTTCTATGGCCTGCAATTACGCAATTACCGACTTCACCGGGTAAAACAGTTGATTCTTCATGTCCAAGAGCTGCAGACAAGGCACTTCTATCCGTGCCCTCTACAACCGGTTCCAAAGAATCTATACATGGTATCTCTAAAATATAGTCTGCTGAGAATTCTGAAATATCACTATTATCTTGTTCATCAATATCCTGATTACTTTGAATTGGTGAAAGAATATCTTCATGACTCACAGTATTATCAAAAGTTGCTATAATCTCCTGCTTTTTAGTGTATTGATAAATATTAGTGGCAATTGAAGCAGATATCATTATGATTCCAAAAACTGTCAGGGCAATCCCTGACAGTTTTCTAATATTATTTTTTCTCATTTCTCTTACCAAACATCAAGTACAAACCACCAATAAGGAAGGCAATACCAAATGCATAACCAAATAATGTACCAATAAATCCACCTGTTTTAGCAAGTCTTTTCGCATTATTAACATCACCCTGAGACGTATTTGTTTCGCCACCATCTGAAATATCATTGTTCTTCTCTACAACCTGCTCTGAAGAATCCTTTTGAGATGAAACAATTACTAATGTATTATTACTTTCAGATTTTTCACTATTCTGTTCTTCATCATCTGTTTCATCTTTTGAATCCTCTTGATGATCATTACCAAATGGCTCAAATATAGATGTCAATTCATTTTTTTCAACTGAAGCACTATCCATTACAGGCTTACCATTTTCAGGTATTAATGATATCTGAACCTTGTCAGCTGGATTCTCCGGCTTTATTTCAGTTTTGCTCTTATCGCCCGGATTTTCTTGCTTTAGTTCAATCTTACTCTTATCTTCAGGATTCTCTGGCTTTGTTTCAGTCTTACTCTTATCGCCCGGATTCTCTGGCTTAATTTCAGTCTTATCCTTATCGCCCGGATTCTCTAGCTTAATTTCAGTCTTACCCTTATCGCCCGGATTCTCTGGCTTTATTTCAGTCTTACCCTTATCGCCCGGATTTTCTGGCTTTATTTCAGTCTTATCCTTATCGCCCGGATTCTTTGGCTTAATTTCAGTCTTACTCTTATCGCCCGGATTCTCTGGCTTTATTTCAGTCTTACTCTTATCGCCCGGATTCTCTGGCTTTATTTCAGTCTTATCCTTATCGCCCGGATTCTTTGGCTTAATTTCAGTCTTACTCTTATCGCCCGGATTCTCTGGCTTTATTTCAGTCTTATCCTTATCGCCCGGATTTTCCGGCTTTATTTCAGTCTTATCCTTATCGCCAGTATTGTCAGGCTTTGTTTCAGTCTGTTCTTTATCACCTTTATCCCCAGGAGGTGTTATAGTCTGTTCTTTATCACCAGGCTTTGGAACATTTCCAAACTGTGGTATATCAGATGGCTTATCTTCATTTTCATCATCATCGACAATCTTATCATTTACAATCAACACTTCAGATGATGAATTATCTGGCTTATATACACCATCGACTAGTTTTAAAACACTTCCATCATTACTAATTTTAAACTTTACAGGATCAGAAGTAATATATCCTTCAGGCGTAACATATTGTTCAACTGTATAAGCTGTTTGATAGTTAAGTGAAACTTTATCTTTCTCGTCAACATTGGGCTCAACCTCAGTTGCTACCACACACTTAAATGTCTTTGATTCATCTGTATCTTCAGAAACAGTAAGCGATGATCCTTTTAAAAGAACTCCTTCTGTATCTTTGTTCACAAATGTTACAACTTTCGTTTTTGATACGTCAACTTCATTGACTACACTAATCGTGTCATCTTCCACCAAGTCTGAATAAGTACCTGTTTCAGTATTTTTCTTAGATATAGATATTTTATTTCCATCAGATACTTCAATCTTGTACTTTGATGATGTAATAAAGCCCTCAGGAACTTTCGTCTGCACCAAATAATACGTTCCAGGTGTCAACTCTAACTTTTTATCAATTCCCGTTGTTGTCCATTCATATATAGGATCATGACCATCTTCATTTATTGAAACCACAAACTCTGCATCAGTAAGATTCTCATTATGGCTATCGGATACAAGATTGATCGTAACTTCAACATTCTCTTTTTTGGAATTTTGCAGAATCACCTTATCATCAGTAATCTTTTTAAACTCACTATCCTGTTTAATATAAATAACGTCTTTTTCATCTTCTTTTACAATCTTAAATGAAACATCCTCAGCCGTATTATATCCATAAGGTGTTTTTTCTTCGCTAACTATATATTCAGTATTATAGTTAACTTCACCTTTATCACCGTTTAATTCAATTATTTTGTTATCTTCAGCTCTTCTTAATACAAGAGAACCACCATTTAGTTTTTCACCAAATGTGTCTTGAAGCTCTACATAAACACTTGTAGTAATCTTTTTATTTGCAATTTTTACATTTCCAACTCTGTTTGTAATAGTTACTTTGTAAGGCACACTTGATAGTACATAACCTTCAGGCGCTACAGTCTCAATAAGATAATAGGTTTCACCATCAGTAAGACCACTAAGACATTTTGCAATACCCTTCTTATTGGTTGTAATTGTATCTATAGGGTCACTACCATTACCATTTTTACTAACTACAAATGTTGCTCCCTGTAAAAGTACAGAACTGTCTTCCTCATCAACTTTTGTCACAACAATTTTCACAAGGCTAGATCCACCAGCTGAAGAATAGCCTGTTAATGAAATAGTTTTTTTAGCAACTGATGTTGTTCTCTCAGTATCGCTATAGACACTAACAGAATTAGTAATATCGTTGTATTCCGGATACTCAACTGCTGCATTATATTTTATTATAATTGGTACACTAATTTGCTTTTTGAACGTAACCTTCATGACATCATGACTTTTACCATCATCTTCGGTCTTTTCAAAGCTGATTACTGCTGTATCCGTATCAATTTCCTTATCGGTTTCATTAAGTTTACCATCAGAGGACTCGACTGTAGCTTCATAAACTTTAACAGATTTTTTATCAAGTACAAAACTAGCACCAAGTGTATCCTGAATTGTGGTTCCTACAGGAATTTCCAATGCAGAACCATTATAAGAAACTCTATAACTAGCCACACCTGTAGTTTTATCAAATGAACCTTCCTTGACAAGAACGATGTGATTTATATCAGTCTCACAAGAGACATTCTGCCCTGATGTGTTATTATCAAAAGTTATATTTGCTGTATTATTAACCTTAAATTTCTTATTAGTCAATCCCAGAGTTTCATCAACACTATTTTCAATGGATTTTAACTTATCATCAGTTACCTTTGCAGTAAAAGTGAGCACAGCTCTTGCACCTGACAGCGAATTATCAGCATCCATATCTGAAAGATTCACCACTAATGTTCCATTGTTATATGTATAACTGTTGCCGTCAGATCCATTTGATGAAATGCTTTCGCCTCCAAGCTTTACAGTTCCTTCGACAAGTTCAAGGCCATTTGTTCCAAGATCATCAGTAATAACTGTGTCTTTCATTTCCATATTGTTATGATTGACACTTATAGTGTAATCGATTGTATGATCTATGTAATTATAAGGTCTTGCCTCTTTTTCAATAACTGTACTGGTTAGTTCCTTAGTCGCAGAATCCGCAGCAATCACTTCATCGTTTCCACTTACATTACCTTTAAGAACAACACTGTTATTAAAAAATCTTTTTGAGTTATTGGACCAAAATGTTTTATCTGTAATCCTTGTAACTACATCAAAAGTAACCGTTTTGCCGCTAAGACTGGCAAGCTTAAAATCATAATCTTCCTGATCATCAAGTGATATATCATCAATTTTCTCAGTACGATCCTCAGCATCTGTTAAAATAATGTTTTTTATTTCAACAAGCTCAAGGCCTTCGCCAGGTGTCTCAATAATATGAGGATCATTTAATAACTGCTTATTTTTATTAGCAGTCACAGTCCAGGTAATCAGATGATTTGCGGCATCATAACTTGTGTATACTTTATCAATTCCTGCATTTGCACTGATTCCATCAATTACTGCAGTGGGGCGAACTATCATTTCGACATTTTGGCCATCAGTTGTTTCATAGGATAGCCATACTTTATTGCTGGGAATAGTATGATTTCCTTTTTGGAAATCATCAAAGTTTTCTATTTGTGTTCTATATGTAATAACGTATTCTGTTTTTGCAGAAGTTGTATTTCCTAAGCAATAACTAAAATCATAGGAAGTATCTCCACTTGAAAATAAACTTGCATCAGCATTATTTCCATCAATCTTAAGACTGCCCTCAACAAGCTTCATCGATGTCTTATCATCTGTATTGAATTTATCATATAGAGTAAGCTTTTTAAGTACGTAACCATTAGTATTTACAGTTACTTTCCAATCTGCTGTACCATCAGCATTAATTGTTGTTTTGTCCTTTGTAACCCATGTTACAAAATTCTTATTTATTTTAACTGAAGCAGGATCACAGGATACAATTTCTTTTTCTCCATCATATAGTGAAGCTTTATTTGTAAATGTAACACTGTTCTCACCACTTTTATTATTCTTAAATGAAGTCTCCAAAAAATCCAAAGAGGGCTTTGTGTTGTATGAAACTTTAATATTTCTGCCAGCCACATTTGCAGAAGAGTTATCTATTGAGTAGCTTAACTTATTATTCTCTGAATCGAATACAACTTCGTCCGAATTTACATCATTTATCTCAAAAGACCCGACAATATATTCCTGCTTATCATCAAATATATCAACTAAACTATATCCGTTTTCATACTGAATTGGATTGGAATCATTTGTAATGTTTACAGTCCAGTGAATAAGTTCATCATTTTCGTTATAAACACCTGTTTTTGTTATTTTAGGCGCTTTGGGCTGATTCTCAGCTATTAGAACTGAATATGTCACATCACCAATTACTATGTTAATTGTTCCTTTATCTTTTATCTCCTCATTAGATGAATTAAATCTGAATGCATATCCAAAAGTAGCATCTGTAATAAATCTTTCTTCGTTATCATCTATAACAGTAAGGTGAATCCCATCATCCTCTACATTTAAAGTTGCGAAACTTTCTCCATTAGATACAATTTCAGGAATACTATCTGTAGTCAATGAAAAGAAAGAATCAATCTTTGGAATAACAAACACATCACCAGTATTCACATATGGAATGTCTTCATATTTTTCATCGTCAGGGAAATTTACACCAATTTTGCTCTTTAATTTGTATTCAACTCTAAACGTTGTATCATTTAATGAAACCACCTGATCATTGGATAATTCCTGGCCATCAGCATAAACTTTAATAGATTCAACAAAATCAGAAATGGCAATTTTTTCCTCATCTTGATCGCCATTACCTGTATTTACGTCATTTGAAGTACTTTCAGTTTTATTTAATACAACAAGTACATATTTAGAAAAATGCATTGGAGAAAAGTAAAGCTTGCCATCTTCAATACCGGATTCAACAGGCTTTGCACCATCAAAATTGTCCGTAACATAGAAAACCTTTATTTCTTTTGTTTCATCGGAAAGGACCTGTTCTATATCATCGCAATCCAAATATACTTTCACTTCACCATTTGGCTGAAAATTGCTGTCTTCACCACTTTTTATACTTATATCAAATATCTTGGCATATGAAATACTTACGCCCTCTGATAACTGTGTAAGAACAATACTTTTAGCCGCCTCTTCGTTATCATCAGCTGTGACCAATAGTGATGCCCCGCTTGGAATAACACCATCATTTGCTTTTATAGATACATTAACATCATCAATCTTAACTTCATCAAAAAAGTCATTGCCCTCAGAATCATCTACAGCTTCTTCAGTTTCAACTTCCTGATCATCATCCAGAATTATATCTTGTGACTTATCATTGGATTCGTCATCAGACTCTTCGTTATCAATCTCTTCTATATCGTGAACCTCATTTGAAGATTTCTCCTCATTTGAAGATTTCTCCTCATTTGAAGATTTCTCCTCGTTTGAAGATTTCTCCTCATTTGAAGATTTCTCTTCATTTGAAGATTTCTCCTCATCTATATTCTCAATATCAAAAATTTCATTAGTTTCCTCTGCATAAGTAACGATACTACTACCAAATAAACTAAAACTAAAACTTAAAATAAGGCATAAACATGCCTTTACGAATCTACTTTTCATTAACACAGTCCCCTTTAAAAAATTGTACATAATTAAAATGAATTAAATTGTATACTACTCATTACTAGTATTATGGAAACTTTTATTGAAAAAATAGTGTTTGATTTGTGTAGATTGTGTGAAAGGATTCGATGTATCGTACACAATATAAAAAATAAGCATTATCTAAGAATTCAAACAATTGCATCAAACACGTAAAAAAGACGCTTAAGCACAAAATGATAGAAATTGAGCAATAAAAAGCCATAAATAATGCTCAAAAAGTGCTAAACTATTTTACATATGCGGAAACTATTTATTTATAAAAGGAGTTACAGGTATGAAATTCTTTATTGACACAGCAAACATTGAGGAAATCAAAAAAGCTAATGACATGGGGGTTATCTGCGGAGTTACAACCAACCCATCACTCATAGCAAAAGAAGGTCGTGATGTATATGAAGTTGTAAAAGAGATTGCTTCTATTGTTGACGGACCTATTAGCGGAGAAGTAAAGGCAACAACTACAGATGCTGAAGGCATGATTGCAGAAGGCAGAGAAATTGCAAAGCTTCACAAGAACATGGTTGTTAAAATTCCTATGACTGTTGAAGGACTTAAGGCATGTAAGGTTCTTTCAAGTGAAGGAATTAAAGTAAACATGACACTTATCTTTACTGCTAACCAGGCACTTCTTTGTGCAAGAGCAGGCGCTGCATTCGTAAGCCCATTCCTCGGAAGACTTGATGACATCAGCGTTCGTGGAACAGACCTTATTTCAGAAGTTGCAGAGATTTTCAACATCCACAACATTCAGACAGAGATCATCGCTGCTTCTATCCGTAATCCAATGCACGTAACAGACTGTGCTCTTGCCGGTGCTGATATCGCTACAGTTCCTTACAAGGTTATCGAGCAGATGACTCATCATCCTCTTACAGATGCAGGAATCGAGAAGTTCCAGAAAGACTACCTTGCAGTATTTGGCGAGTAATCATTTAAAATAAAAATTTGCATTCAAAAAGAAAAAGTCCACACACCGGCTTTTGGTGCGTGGACTTTTTTAATATCATAGGAAATTGCTTTCCTATGATATAAAAAAACGCTCCGCTAAGGATGCGCACCTCGCGGCAATGAAATTAATTGCTTCGCAATACCGCTCGTGCGCGAAGAGTCGCGAGCGACTCTTTATTTATAATCTTCTAAATTCAAAATCATTATTTATATAATTCTAAAGTATATCCTCCATCATTGGAAAACATTGTATCCATTTTGGATTGCAGGTGGCCCTCTTCATGAATTTCCTTCTCTCTTAGCGAAGAAGTTACCAGCTTTGTCCAGTTATCATCATACTTTTTTGTCGCACATTTTTCAGAGTAAACAGCTTCATTTGTTAAAGCCTTCTTTATTTGCACCCTTCTGTAGGGCGCATTGGCCAGATATATATCATAGGGTTCATCACCGTTTACATGTATGGAACATATCTGTTCCGGATCAGTACTCGAAAAGATCACTCTGAAATCTCTATTAGCCGAATAGTAATCAGATTCCATAAGCTCATAATCGTCAGCTGATCGAACATAGGAATAATGCTGAGAAAACTCATTAAAAAACTCAATTTTCACCTTATCATCAAAAACAATTGATTCCTTTTTATATATTTCTGCAGAAATATCCATGTCCCCATCATCACCGAAGCCTATAACATTCACTTCCATATATCCATCAGGACAATAGATCATTAAACTCTCACTGTCTTTAAAATTCGTTGCATATTCCTTTAGGGAGATTATCTCCTGAAGGTTTTCACAAGATTTATCAGTAATGATGTGGCATTCATCAATATCTCCACAATAGGGGTATTCCGAATAGATATAGTTATCTACATTTGCCTTGGTATATTCAGCAGGAAAAGCTTTCACATAATAATCTGTACTACCTGAGTATTTCTTTGAAAAAGAGCCATTATTTCTAATATAGCTTGTAGTCTGAATTTCATAGTTTGGATCATAGTCTACGACAAGCTTTTCAGAGTCAGACAGCTCAAGACTATTTCTAAACAGATCTTCAAAACAGCTGTTTGCGTAAGGCAAGAGCTCATCTGTATATACTTTTCCATCATTATTATTTACATATAAGTTGTGAGATTTAAACTTATAAAAGTACTTCCCTCTGCAAACATTAAGCAGAGGGTTCTTTGATAAAAAATTAAAAATCGAAATATGGTCAATATCGTAGAGAAATGCAAATGCCTCATGGGTAATAAGATAACTTGCTCCATTTACCCAAGCTTTTGCATCAACTATCAAAACATCTGCGGAATTATATCCCGGCAGACAACCTGTAAGACTGAACACTAAAGCTAAAGATGCTATTATACAGTTAAATTTATTTTTCCCCTTTTTCATACCTGATCCATTCCGTCAAAGTTAGTGGTGTGTAATCGGATCTTTTGCAAAAACAATTGATCATGTTACAGGGAATGAACCCTTCTGTTTCACTCCCAATAGGAAAATAAGATGTATTTCTGATCATCTCTATGATCCTCTGCATGAGCATTTCATCTCTCGTCTCATGCACATGGCCATACAACATATACGTCTTAGTATCCCCATTATGACGCTTTCTGTATTGTCCTTCATAAAATGGTATTGGATAATGGCAGCAGATAACTTTCTTTTGAGAATCTGTAATCTCTTTGTAATTATCTATCCATTCAAATCTCCCCAAGTCAAAGTCAGGTTTTCCGATATATTTATCATGGTTCCCAACAATAAGGCAAAGCTTTCCTTTTAGTCTGTGAATAAGTTCATTGGTCTCCTGAACATTTCCAAGTGACAAATCACCTAAAATAACAACAGTGTCCGCATTTGTAACCTTGTCATTCCATTTTTTTATCATGTATTCATTCATTTCGGTTACATCTGCGAAGCCACGCTTGTCCATCTTGGTATTGAGAGTAGCATGAAAAAAATGGCAATCTGCAATATAGTAAATCATCTAAGATCACCACCATCATCATGCCTCAAAAGCTCTTTGGGCTGGTCTGCAGCTGTGGTTGCAAGCTCATCACATCTCTCATTCTCCGGATGTCCGTTATGCCCTTTAACCCAGTTCCAGGTTATATTGTGAGGCTTTGTTGCCTCTAGAAGTCTCTTCCATAGTTCCACATTTTTAACCGGTTTATTGCCGGAAGTTTTCCAGCCTTTTTTAATCCAGTTATCAAGCCAATGATCAGTAAATGGCTTAAGTACGTACTGTGAATCCGAAGTAACAACTACATCACAGGGTCTGTTAAGGCATTCAAGCCCTGATATTACGCCCAAAAGTTCCATTCGATTATTTGTGGTCTTGTCAAATCCGGCGCTGAGCTCTTTTACATGGATAGCGCCTTTGGTATCTACGTACCTTAGTATTGTTCCAAATCCTCCGGGTCCATCCGGGTTTCCCCTGGCAGACCCATCTGAATATAATTCAACTTTCAATTCATTACCTCTAAATTCAAAAAAATAAAATCAGTTCCAGTTTCCTGTAGCTAAAAACTTATCAGCAAGAGCCTGTGCATTATCAACGATTGCCTCATCGTAGCCCAAAACTCCAAGGAGTTTAATGGCATTTCTGTTTGTGGCAGGTCCTGATTTCATCTTGTAATCAAAATGGACATCATTGTCAGTTACATTGCCCTCAAAATGATAAATGCCAAGGCTGTCCTTCAATAAAGATGTAAGCTCTATATCATGAGTAGCTGCAAAGCAGGTCACATTTCTTTTTACAAAAGTTTTCAGAATCTCAGTTGACGCTGCAATTCTTTCAATTGTATTAGTTCCCCTGAGTACCTCATCTACAAAGCAAAGCACTCTATTACCGGACTTTGCTGCAGCATCAAGAATTCTCTTGATCGATTTTATCTCTACAATATAGTAGCTGTCGCCCTCAAAAATGTTGTCATTAAGCGCCATAGATGAATAAACTTCAAAAAGAGGAGCCTTATACTCTTTTCCAAGAACTGTATGTATGGACTGCGCCAAAACAGTGTTTATAGCGCAGGTTTTAAGGAATGTGGACTTACCGGAAGCATTTGATCCCGTAATAAGTATTCCTTCCTTGGTGGTTATATCATTGGCTACAGCATTTTGAATGAGCGGATGGATCAGCTCTTTTGCATCAAAGAGATCACCTTCAAATGCAGGAATGCAAAAACTACCATTAAATGACTCCCTAAAGCAGGCAATTGATATGTATGCCTCGATCCTGCCTGTAATAGTAAGGATCGTATCAAGATCATCTCTGTGAAGGTTTATCTCTTTGTACATCTGATTGAACTTAATAAGATCAATATGTGTAGCGATCCTGATATAATCAAGAATAAGCTCGGCCGGGTTGCCGCCTGAATTCATCCTGCTCTGAGACATAAGAATATATGAGCCTTTTGAAAAGCCCTTTAATCCTGAAGCCGCTTTTTTGAGCGCTGAAATGTCATCTTCAAGTTCCGGAATATTCACCTTTTCAAAAAACGAAACAGATCTGATGACCCTTAGAATATACCTGTATGAAGCAAGATATGGCTCAATATCACCCTTTACGGCAAAATATCTAAGTAGATTTATAACTACAAGTACAACAAAAGCTACAAATCCAATAGAAAAATTGAAAAAACAGACACATATAGAGAGCGCCATCATAACAAGCATCAAATAATGCTCTCTATTGCTGAATTTACCGGCATCTTTGAGATAATCAATGTAATCATAAATTGAATACCTTATGTTTCTGCCAATCTTAGAAAAAATAAGCTGAAGGCTGATCCTTGCATCTTCATTTTTCTGTAAAAAAGAAACCTTTTTTTCCAAAGAATCAAAATCATCATCAAGAAGGGGTGTCCTTAACATATGATAAAGGTACTCCTCTCCTGTAGCGCTAAGGCAGTAATTCATCCTGGCAAATACACCATCCATATTAAGGTCATTCCAGGTTGTATCATCAATCTGATAATCTGATTTATGATTTTTAAAATACCCCTGCAAATGATCAAGGTCATCTTGTTTGTAGTTTCGTTTTGGTGCTTCTCCAAAGTTCTTTTTTAATCTGGTTAATAGAGTTTTTTCAGCTCTTTTACTGTCTCTAAGTCCTAGCAGATAAGCGATCAAAGATATGCCTACAAGGACAGATAAAAAAATTATGCTCTCCATAGATGTAAGTTTTTCCTTTATATTACTTGAATTTCCTGATTGATTCTGTAACTAATTTTGTAAATAAAGGAGCTGCCTTGTCAGCTGCTTCCTGAACTTCCTTGTGCGAAAGAGGATTCTCTGAAAGACCTGCAGCCAGATTACTTATGCAGGATACTCCGCACACCTTAAGTCCCATATGATTAGCTGCGATTGCTTCATTGACAGTACTCATACCAACTGCCGATACTCCAAGCTTCTGAAGAAGTCTGATCTCTGCAGGTGATTCATATGAAGGACCTGTAAGCTGACAATATACGCCCTCTTTAAGCTCTATGCCATTTTCTTTTGCTGTATTTCTGATGATATCCTGAAGGTCCTTTTTGTAAACTTCAGACATATCAGGGAATCTTGCTCCGAGCTCATCAAGATTAGGTCCGATAAGCGGATTAGGAGCAAACATAGAAACATGGTCTGTAATAAGCATCAGATCACCTGCATTAAAACCTTCTCCAAGACCTCCTGCAGCATTTGTAAGGAATAGTATTTTTGCTCCAAGTAGTCCCATAAGTCTTGCGGGAAGAACAACATCATGAACGTCGTATCCCTCATAAAAATGCACACGTCCCTTCATGCATACGATCTTAACATCTCCAAGATAGCCAAAAATAAACTTTCCTGCATGGCCAGGAACTGTAGAAACAGGGAATCCCGGAATATCTTTATATTCAATCTCTGTCTCAATCTTTATATTATCTGCAAATCCGCCAAGTCCAGAGCCAAGTACAAGTGCTACATCCGGAACAAAATCTGTCTTCTTTCTAACAGCTTCTTTGCAAGCTAATAATTTTTCATAACTCATAGTTTTGTCACCTCTTACTTTCTTTTTCAAACATCAGATAAAGTATAGCATATTAAGCCTTTATTCGGTATCAGGTAAAAAGCTGCACAAAGTCCCCTTAACAACGGGCTGCATTGTTGTCTTTATTGCCTCGTTGAGGATTCCCTTCATTCCGCCCTTTAAAAATCTGCTGTAGATCATACCTGTCATTCCGCCAAGTGTATCAGGAGCCAGATTATCAAGGGTTGTCATAAGCATATCCGTGCCCGGAATCTCATGAAATCTTATCTCAATAGAGCCCGGAACTGATGGATGTATAAAGGTTCCTTTCCTATCTACTCTGTCCACAGCATCATCTTCAAAGTAAATATTCATAACTCTGGTGCAGGCTTCCTCAAGAAAATAGATCTCATTCCTAAGAACCAGCCTGTTATATTCATCTCTTTTACATGCAGAAGAAAGAGATACGATATACTTCTCACCATGCATATTAATTACACTTTTATATCTGCGACCACCAAATCCGCACCTTAAGCTAAATATGGTTTCACCCTCATAAACTTCAATATAAAAAGAATTGTTGTATCCCTTCCTGAAACCAATCTTATGAATACCATCAGTAAAATTGTTGTGAACTATCTGCATCATCAAAGGAAACAGTCCAATACCTTTAATATCAAGATCATATGTTTTCCCATCAAGCTTTGAGAGCCATCTGTCTATTAAAATATTTTCGCTGACATTGTTATATGAATAAAGAGATTTTTTAAATGCTCCCCTCTTTGAATTCACCATAACTTCAGTTTTTTGAGGGCGGCCCTTGGTCATAGCGATACTTTTTCTCTTGTAACCACCATTTAAGATTTGCGGAAAATCTACCGTTCTTCCGCTGACTGATTTGCAAATTGCCTTAAGTTCTGATAATGCCGCAAAGTCTTCCGGCAGAGGTTTATCATAAACTTCCGTAAGTTCTTTCATATGATTTCTAATGCTGACAGCCATGAGACTTGTCTGGAAAACATCGCTGTTTCCGGCATTGGTCACAACAACCATATCAAGATCAGGATATACAAACACATTTTGTCCAAGCATTCCATTAAAGGCATAAGAACCTGGCCTGTCATCATTTATCCAAAGTTGATAGCCATAGTGCTCATTGTCATCTTTGCCTGTTTCAATCTGCCAGGCTGTTGACCTTTCAACCCACTTTTCAGGGATTATCTGCTGTCCATTCCACCTGCCCTTTTGAAGATACATAACTCCGAGTTTTGCCATATCTTCAGTACGCATAAAAAGTCCCCAGCCGCCTTTTGTTATGCTTTGAGGACAGCTTTCCCAATACACTCTCTTTATGCCCATTGGTTCAAATATTCTTTCCTTACAGAATTCAAAAAGAGATTTACCTGTAATCTCGGTTACGATAGCCGACAGCATGTAGGTATTCATGCTATTGTATTCAAAAGAAGTTCCTGGCTCGAATTTAAACCCAGAGTTCAAAAACTCTTTTCTCCAGTCATTGCCACTAATAGAACCGGCCTCATTAAATTCAACTCCGCTGGACATATTAAGGAGATTTTCTACAGTTACATTCTTTTTAAGGAATCCAAGAGGTCCCATCCTTGTGCTGAATATATCATTGAGTTTATCGTCAGTACTTAGCTTTCCATCTTCAACCAAAAGACCTATCGCCATTCCAACAATACTCTTGCACATGGAATATGAAACATGCCAGATATCCATCTCGTACGGCTCAAAGGCACATTCTACCACAACAAAGCCGTGCCTTACGAACATGAGCTTATGCATATTGCACTCTTTGTTCTCAGATAAAAATCTTATAAGTTCCGTAAAAAAAGCAGAACTCAAACCTTGAGATTCTGGTGTTTTTCTTACAAGGAACTGTTCACCCAAAACCGGATTAGTAATAAATTCCGGTTTTTGAGGAGCGTAATCAACCTTACTGATTTCCCCGGTTTCCCTGGTCATCAGCTTCACTAGAAGTTCTCCAACGTCAAGTCCTGCTCTCGCCATATATTTAATTACCTCACTTATCTATTTTCATAGCCCTCATAGAGTTGAGGATTGCAAGTACTGCAACACCTACATCTCCAAAAACAGCCAGCCACATAGAAGCAATTCCAAGGGCTCCAAGGATAAGTATCAATACTTTAACAAACAAAGCAAAAACAATGTTTTCTTTTACAATTCTGATGGTCTTACGTGCAATTTTTATTACTGATGAAATCTTGCGGATATCATCATCCATAATAACAATATCAGCTGCTTCAATTGCCGCATCACTTCCAAGAGAGCCCATTGCAATTCCTACATCTGCTCTCATCAGAACCGGAGCGTCATTGATACCATCTCCAACGAAGGCTAAATTACTTTTATTATCCGCTTCATCAAGCATTTTTTCAACCCTGTCGACCTTGTCAGCAGGTAATAGCTCTGAATGTATCTCATCAATTCCAACCTGTGCAGCAACATAATCAGCGGTATATTTTCTGTCTCCGGTCAGCATTATCGTCTTCTTAACTCCGACCTTCTTCATGGCCAGTATCGCTTCTTTTGCCTCAGGCTTTATAACATCAGATATTACTATAGAACCAATAAACTCTCCTCCTAGAGATGCGTATACAACAGTTCCATACTCATTGGGGGCCATAAACGGGATATTGTTTTCTTCTAAAAGCCCTGCATTTCCAAGAAGAAGTTCTTTTCCCTCATAAACAGCTGATATTCCATGTCCCGCAATTTCTTTTGCATTGGCATTTGATGCGTCAACTGTAGCACCTGAGAATTTCTCTTTATATGCGGCAATGATTGACTTGGCGATTGGATGATTGGAAATGCTCTCTCCGATAGCGGCAATCTTTAAAAGCTCATCCTCTGTTACTCCGTTAAAGGGATTAACGCTTGCAACCTTGAATTCTCCAAGTGTCAGAGTTCCTGTCTTATCAAAAACGACTCTGTCAATAAGTGAAGCAGCTTCAAGGAAATTGCTTCCCTTAACAAGAACGCCGATCTTAGAAGCTGCACCAATTCCTCCAAAAAATCCAAGAGGAACAGAAATAACAAGAGCACATGGACATGAAACAATAAGGAATACACAGGCTCTTCTTATGCTGTCTGAAAAAGCCATCTGGCCAAGGATTGGAGGAAGTATCGCAAGAATTACTGCACCTATCGTAACTACAGGTGTATAGTAACGTGCAAACCTTGTAATAAAGTTCTCCATTCTGGACTTTTTATTACTTGCGTTCTCAACAAGCTCTAAGATTTTGGCAACTGTTGAGTCTTCGTAAACCTTTGTTGCCTGAACTTTAAGTACTCCCTCGCCGTTAACACAGCCGCTTATGATCTCGTCACCCTTAACAACTTTCCTTGGAACTGATTCGCCGGTAAGTGCAGCCGTATCAATAAAGGATTCACCTTCAAGGACAATAGCATCAACAGGAATCTTTTCACCTGCCTTTATAAGTAGTGTATCTCCAACACTAACTTCTTCCGGATCAACTTCATCAGTCTGTCCATCTTCCCTGACGATCACAGCATAGTCAGGTGCAATGCTCATCATATCTGAGATAGACTGTCTTGATTTTCCAACAGCAACACTCTGGAAAAGCTCACCTACCTGGTAAAAGAGCATAACTGCCAAAGCTTCTGAATACTCTCTGATTCCAAATGCACCAAATGTTGCTATCATCATAAGGAAATTCTCATCAAAAACCTGGCCATGACTGATATTTATAAAGGCTTTTCTGATAACATCATATCCGATGATTATATATGGAATCAGATAAACAAAAAATATGATGATTTCAGGAATGTTATCCAAAAGTCCTGTCTTATCAGCAATAAGCAATATAATAAAAAGTGCAAGCACTATCAGTATTCTGTTTCTTGTCTTCTTTTGCTTTTTTGTCATAATCACTACCTGCCATTTCTAAAGAAAAACTCTTATTAAAAAAAATGGAGCCATATTGCTATGACTCCTTTATGTTCTTATGCATTCTTGAATCAACAATTCAAGAATGCATCAACCAAGCCAATTTAAATCGACTTCGTCGATGAGGCTTGGTTGACTCTTCACTCATATTCTCACGAAATCCGCAGTATATGCGGATTTCTGGAATTTAGTTCAAGATGTCATGCAATCTCAATCTCACAATCAGGCTCAACCTTTTTGCATGCTTTTACTGCCTCATCAAGGACCTTTTCATATATATCATCTGCAGCTTCAAGCATAAGTTTCTGAGTCATAAAATTAACTCTTGCATTTACAACTCCATCAATCTTTTTGATAGCATCTTCCATCTTTGCTGCACAGTTTGCGCAATCAACTTCACATTTATATGTTTTCTTCATAATTTAACCCCTTTCGCCATCTGGCTTATTATTTTCGATCATTCCTCAATATGATTAAGTCCCTGATCGATAATTGTTCTCACATGATCATCGGCAAGGAAATATATAACCGACTTACCTTCACGCCTATTACCAACAAGCTTACTCTGTTTAAGAATCCTAAGCTGATGAGATATAGCAGACTGTGTCATATTAAGAGTATCTGCGATATCGCAAACACACATTTCTTCTTCAAACAAAGCAAACAATATCTTTATTCTGGTTGAATCACCAAACACCTTAAAAAGCTCAGCCAGATCATATAATTCATCCTCGTCTGGCATTTTTCTTTTAGCTTTATTAGTAACCTGAATATGTACATGGTGTTCTTCACAGCACTCTACATCTGTAACTGCCACAAAACGCCTCCTTTCGAATATCCATAAAAATGAATTGATTTTAATTTCAATGAACATATGAATAATTGTTCATATGATTAATATAAAACCCCTTCCCTCATTTGTCAACTCATACAGACTATTATTTCAAAAAAAGATCCAATCAGTTACACTGATTTGGACCTTTTTTACACTTATTTATGTTTTTAATCAAAGCACATCGTCAATGCTGTCAACCATATATGCTTCATCAACAGTTGCAAACTGTCCATCTTTTACTGATAAAGTAAACACTGCATATGCAAAAGCATCATTGTTCTCTTCATCATATTGAGCAACAAATATCTTTGTAGCTCCATCCTGAATAAGTGGAGAATTTGATGCATAATAAACACCATCTTCAGCATCTGTATCACAGATCTCTACATCATCTACATAAACGATTTCTTCACACCAAAGGTCTGTTCTATATGGAGCAGATATATAAGCAACGCCATCTACTATGTTGCAGTTAATATCATTGTTGTATTCTGTATAATCTTCTGTTGATGAAAATTCACCATTTGCAAATTCAGATGAATAATTGTATTCCGTTGTGCCATCTTCTGTAGTTGTTGTTACATTAAAGCTTGTTGTTGATGTTGATTCACTAGCACAAGCTGTAAGAGATACTGCTAAAACAACACCTGCCATTAACAATCCGATTTTCTTCATAATTTTTTCCTCCAAAAGGTCATATTTATGATTACAAATATTTATACGAAGGAAAAAAATATGCGGCAAAATATTTTCTAAATCAGAGAAAAAATATATATAATTTCTTCATTTGTAACGATATCATTTGCTCCCAGAATTAGTACATTGCCTTCTTTTCTGGGTTTTATGAGGCCTCTTACATAACACTGTGCAAGTGGATTAGCACAAAGCTTACAATCATAAATATCAGGAAACTTCCCTGCATCTCTCCAGTCAAGATCCTTTACTTTCAGGACATTCTTATAAAACTCATGGAGCACTCTGGCCATGGTATTTCTTCGAAGAGGCATTTTATATATGTCTGCACTGCTATCAATAATTTCGCATAAAAATGGACCAAGAGCCTCATAAGAAAGCTCCTGGTTATTTTTATTCTGATATAAATCTATAAGTTTATTTGTAAAGTCCTTACAATTCATAATTACTTCTCATCAGAAAGCGAAACAATAAAAGTTATATTATCAAAAGCCTTAAGGTTTGATACTTCAATACATCCATCCAAAATTGTAAATGTATCATCAGTGTAAACATCAAGAGCTTCCAATTTCTTTGCATTTTCAAATGCCTTCAAATAAACGCTCTTTTCATTATCTGCAAAGGCCTTAAGTATATCTTTTAAAGTTATCTTAAATGTCTCTTCCTTATCTTTTTCGCTTACATTTATAAAGCTAATTGCAAATCTTTCTCCAGAAAGAGGCTTAACAAGAATATCAACTCTGTCATTGTCCCTTATGTACTCTTTTGAAGGATCTCCCACTGCAATGCTTGAATAAACTCTCTTTGCCTGAATTCCAAGCGTATCCTGATTTAAAGAAATAAGTTTTTCATTGGAGATAATTTTATAGATCCAGTCTCCTTTACTTACTCTTCTTAGATCAAGGCCAAGCATCAGTGGAGAGTTCATCATGCACCACATAGCCATATGTGTCTTGCACTGGATTTCATTAAGACCATCCATGCCGATCATAAGCATATCAGGATCATTCCATCCTTTTGAAAGACCAGCAAACTCATCCATGATAACTGCCTTATTGTACTGCACAGCTACACCAGTTGTATAATCAGAAGTCCAGTCACCATGTCCCGGATCTCCATCACTTCCAACTCTAAAAGTGATATCATTTAAGATTCTCCAGGAATCACAGACTTTTTTGCCCCAATTCTGAGGCTGAGTCTTTCCCCACTCACAGGCTGAATAATAGATATCCTTATCAGGTGATAGTCTCTTAAGTTCTTTTAACAAGCGACCATATGAATTAAGCGTATTCTCCTGCCTTCTATGGTTCATTATTCTGACTTTGTTTATGCCCTTATGTAACCTGCATACAAAACCGCTTTTTTCATCAGAAGGTGATGTTGACCAGACAAAAGAAGCAGGACTTTCTGTTTCTTTAAGGAAGCCGTCAAATATCATTTCTCCTTCGACCATTATCTGAAGCCACTCTCCAACGCCTTCCTCTTTTCCGGTTGCATATTGTACGAAAATAGAATATTCTCCATCGCTTGGAACATCGACATTAAAAACAAGTTCACTGCTCTGAAGTCCTACCGGTGTAGCATCTGGTCCTGTCCCATCGAAAGTTCCTATTTTTGTAACATAGCCATCATCATTTACCTTTTCTGCCCTTCTTCCTACAATTACACCATCTTTAACAGCAGAGTATATCTTTTCAAAAGAGCCATCACTAGCGCAAACCTTAACTGCTCTTATATTTGGAGCAAAGGTATATCTTGCATTTTCAGCATTTGAGAAAGTTGCATTATCAAAAGGATAATAGCAGTTATCAACCTTTAAGAAATCAACACCCCACTCAATATAGTTTGCGGCATCCATGGCTTCGTGCCCGCAGGTTCCAACCTGTGCGCCTGCGCAAAGATTGGTTCCTATGTCATTGTACATTCCGAATTTAAGGCCTCTTTCATGTATATAATCAGAAAGAGCCTTAAATCCACTTGGGAACTTGACATCTTCATTGGAAAGCTTATCTTCAACTCTTTCCGTCTTATAACATCCATCATCCAAAATAATGTATTTATAGCCAAGTTTATCAAGGCCAAGTTCTATAAACTTATCAGCCATTATTTTAGTAAGAGCCTCTGTGTTGCCACTTCCAAATGCATTCCAGCTGTTCCACCCCATTGCCGGAAGCTTATTTTTTTGTTTTCCAAACATTACTTTGCCATCATCAAAAGAGTCAAACCTTCCTGCTGACTCAATCTCATCTGGTCTTAAATTTTCATACCCCATTTTTTTACCTCTCCTAAAAAAGCCGTAGTTTTTAATACTACGGCTTTTTGTTAATTTATTTTAGAATGAAACCTTCTTAAATGATTTCTTTCCTTTTCTTACCATAACTCCATCTGCAAAGAATGCCTTGTCATAAGTTGCCTTTACATCTGTAACCTTCTCATCTGCTACAGTTACACCGCCCTGCTCAACAGCACGTCTAGCTTCACTTCTTGTAGCACAAAGGCCTGCAGAAACAAGAACCTGAAGGACATCGATGTTTCCATCTCTGAAATCCTCTTCCTTTAGACTTGTAGCAGGAACATTTGCAGCATCTCCGCCGCCTGCGAAAAGAGCTCTTGCTCCATCCTGCGCTTTCTGAGCTTCTTCTTTTCCATGTACAAGTGCTGTAAGCTCAAATGCAAGGATTTCTTTCTTCTCATTGACTCTGCTAGGATCCCACTTCTCCATTTCAAGGATCTCTTCGATAGGAATAAATGTGAGCATCTTGATGCACTTATCAACATCAGCATCATCAACGTTTCTCCAGTACTGATAGAAATCAAACGGTGATGTCTTGTTAGGATCAAGCCATACAGCGTTTCCGGCTGTCTTACCCATCTTTTTGCCCTGAGAATCAGTTAATAGAGTGATTGTCATAGCATGAGCATCCTGACCAAGCTTTCTGCGAATAAGCTCTGTACCGCCAAGCATATTGCTCCACTGATCGTCTCCACCAAATTCCAGATTACAGTTGTATTTCTGGAACATGTAATAGAAATCGTATGACTGCATGATCATGTAGTTAAATTCAAGGAAACTGAGCCCTTTTTCCATACGCTGCTTATAACACTCTGCACGAAGCATGTTGTTAACAGAAAAACAAGCACCAACCTCTCTTAAGAGCTCAATATAGTTAAGGTTCATGAGCCAGTCAGCATTGTTTACCATTAAAGCCTTTCCATCTGAGAAATCAATGAATTTCTCCATCTGACGCTTAAAGCATGCAGCATTGTGATCAATATCTTCTCTTGTAAGCATCTTTCTCATATCAGTTCTTCCTGATGGGTCACCGATCATTGTGGTACCGCCACCGATTAGAGCGATTGGCTTATTTCCAGCTTCCTGAAGTCTCTTCATAAGAGTAAGTGCCATGAAATGACCTGCTGTAAGTGAATCTGCTGTACAGTCAAAACCAATATAAAATGTTGCCTTACCATTGTTTACAAGGTCTCTGATATGCTCTTCATCTGTAACCTGCGCAATCAGTCCTCTTGCCTTTAGTTCCTCATAAATCTGCATAATGCACCTCCAAATGATTGTCGTTGCAAAGAAATATTGGGATTCTCACTAAACTCGAAAAGACCTCGTTAAGTGTTCACCCATGGCTCGCACTAGCTTCAAAAAAACTTCAGCAAGTGCTCTGCTCAAAAAAATCCTTCGCAACATATTTTGTTGCGAAGGACGAAATAATCCGTGTTACCACCTTCATTCACACTATGCTCACGCAAAGCGCCTCATCAAGTACGATTCAAAAAATGAATGATACTCTACTGATATAACGGTCAGTCCCCGTCTGAAACTAATATCTTGTAGTAAAAAGAATTCATCTCAGCAGCTCACGGAGGTATTCATCATCGCTCTTAACTTACGCTTCTCACCAACCAGCAATTCTCTGTCGTCAGATTTCGATTCTTACTTATTCCGATCATAGCTTTTTATATTTAATTACTTTACAAATTTTAATAATTAAAAAAAAATATGTCAAGCGTTTATTTGTAGTTTTAATAATAGATTTGTAGTAAAATAAGACCAACAATAAATTAGAATCATTGGGAGTAATGCAATTGAAACTATTTCAAACAACATTTAATCCAAGATTTATACCAACCATCAGAGATTGGGCACAAAAGACAAATTTGCATGGAAATAGTGCAATCATCCATATATATGCTCCTTATACCGATAAGTCAATCTATTATAAATTGGACAGAATCCAAAAAATTCTAAATATAGAACTTCCCGGTGTACCTATTGTCGGCTGTAGTGCAATAGGAGAAATCATTAATGGAAGCATAGATTACAACGAATGCGTTATCACGCTTACAGTATTTGATGATACGTCTACCCAGGTTAAGGTTCTGTCTTTTTATGATCTCAACAAAGACTTTTCACAAGTTTTCTTTGATATCATAAAAGAAATTCCTGACTTAAAGGGACTTGAGATCGTATGTGCAAACTCTGACGTGATGTTTGATAAGGCAAGTCATACGGCCGATTCTCTCCCTGATAACATTGAGGTATTCGGCGCCATTGCTGTAGGTGATGATGATAACAAGCCTTTTATTTTTACTGATGACAATGACTACCATACAGAAGGCGTTTTTCTTGTTCTATACAGCGGAAAAGAGCTGCATATCCAGACAAACAGAATGTTTGGATGGAAAGCTATTGGCTACCCTCTTCATGTAACAAGGGCAGAGGGAAACGTTGTATATGAGCTTGATGGAAAGCCTGCTTATGATGTTTACAGCCATTATCTCAACATAAAAAAAGGTCCAAACTTTTTCTATGATGCTCTGGAATTCCCATGGGAAGTTCAGGTCAATGAAGAAACTGTATACATCCGCCATGCCAAATCTGTAAATCCTGACGGATCGATCGTTATGTCTACTAATGTTCCTGTTGGAAGCAATATCCGTCTTACCTATGGAGATCCATTAAGAATAATGGAGCATACCAAGCAGGCAGGCCAGCTTATACGAGACTTTGCGCCACAGGCAATTACTATATATAACTGTTTCGGCAGAAAACTCTTCTGGGGCGAACAGGATAATATTGAGATCGTTGAGATCTCCAAGCATATGGATGCAGCCGGTTTTAGTGCCCTTGGCGAAATAATGCGCTTTAAAGGAAAGACCATTTTAAATAATCTGTCCATAGTTACTGCTTCCATGCGTGAGGGTGAAAAACAGGAATTAGACCATATTGAAGAAGTTTCAAATATGGCTTCTTCAAGTATGCCTATAACAGCAAGGCTTGCAGTATTTATCAATACTATTACTGAAGAGCTTATGGAGAAAAACAATCAGCTAAATGATATGCTCTATAAAGCCTCGCATGATGCGCTTACAGATTTATTAAACCGTGGTGCAATTGAAAGACTTATCTATGAAACAGACAACTCCAAAGACTGGTTTCTTATCATGTTTGACATAGATAACTTTAAAAACATCAACGACACATATGGACATATTGAAGGTGATAATGCTCTAAAAAATATTGCCAATTATATAAAAGAAAAGATCATCTGCAATGAGGGCATAGAATGTGGTCGTTGGGGCGGCGAAGAATTTATAATGATCATATCAGACCGCTCTTCGGAATATGTAAAAACAAATGCTGAAGAGATGATCAAAAAAGTAAACAATCTTTTAGGCATTGATTATGAGCTTACAATCAGTGCCGGTGCAACAATGCATCAAAAAAATGAAACTGTTCTTCAGACAATTACCCGCGTAGATGAACTTCTTTATAAAGCCAAAAACAATGGCAAAAACCAGCTTTGCAGTGATTTATAATTTAAAATAAAGAGTCGCTCGCGACTCTTCGCGCCCGAGCGGTATTGCGAAGCAATTAATTTCATTGCCGCGAGGTGCGCATCCTTAGCGGAGCGTTTTTTTATATCATAGGAAAGCAATTTCCTATGATACAAAAAAAGAATGCCGCTTGCGACATTCTTTTTTTATGTCCTATTTAGTTTGCTCTTGCATTTTTTATATCTGTAAGAATATCTTCAGGAATGAACATTTTTCCAAAACCAACCCCAAGATCAATCTTTTGTTTATTGGCTCCATGGAAATCTGAACCACCACTTATCAAAAGATCATACTTCTGGGCAAGATTTCTTATCTGTCTCTCTTCTGCCGGTTCATAAGTAGAATAAATTGCTTCTATTCCCTTTAAGCCGGCATTAATCAGCCTTACTACCAAAGCTTCAAGCTTTTCATCACTCATATGGTACAAAATAGGATGAGCTAAAATTGGCACTCCGCCCGCTAAAAGAATAAGCTCAATTGCATCCTCAGGAGTGATATTTTCCCTTGGAACATAATATTTACAGTGATCACCTATGTATTTATCAAAAACCTCCTGCCTTGAATTTACATAACCTTTATCAAGCATGAGTTTTGCATAATGTGCTCTTGTTATAACAGCATTGGGAAAAGCCTCAAGAAGCTCATCATAGCTTATGGGGAGTCCTGCTTCTTCAGTCAGTTTCCTGCACATTTTTTCATTGCGTTCACGCCTTGAATCAGCAAAAGCCTGGAGCCTCCTTTTAAATTCTTTATTATGATGATCAATGTATAGTCCGACTACATGAACGTCTTTTCCTTCATTAACCGTAGAAAATTCGATTCCAGGAATAAATTCAATATCACTATATTTTTTACCGGTGTAACCAATAGCTTCATCAAGGCCAATTACTGTATCATGATCTGTAAGAGCAATCGCAGCAAGATTTTTCTCATGAGCGTAATCTATTAGCTCTTTTACGCTATATGTACCATCTGAACAATTTGAATGGGTATGAAGATCAATTCCTCTCATCTGCCTGAAGTTCCACCTTTCAAAAAATAATATCAATCAAAATATGGCTTAATAACCTTTTTTACAACCTGAAGCATCAAATACATGATAATAGTATCAACAGGAAGCATGATCGCGTTAGATACAAGTCTTCCCGGAAGAATAACAGCAATCGCCTTTCCATAAAGCATATTAAGCCAAAGAGTGTTAAGAATAATATTGCATACAATCTTTACACAAGCCTGAGCTGCAATTACTCTCCAAAGTTTAAGAGGCTTATTGTAGATAAAAAGCCCATAAATAACAGCGCCAACCATTG
Source organism: Butyrivibrio proteoclasticus (assembly GCF_900115735.1). Taxonomy (GTDB): domain Bacteria; phylum Bacillota; class Clostridia; order Lachnospirales; family Lachnospiraceae; genus Butyrivibrio; species Butyrivibrio proteoclasticus_B. The sequence continues at coordinate 48,984 of NZ_FOXO01000011.1, read as the reverse complement.
CTGTTATGGTAAATCCTATAAAAAAGTCACCATCTCCTGATGCAAACCATTTAATAACATCCATTGCGCCACCAAAGATTGCTCCAATCCATGGTCCAAAGAGATAGTCAACTATCTGATTAGGAAGGCCGGAAAAACCAATTCTTATGTATTGTCCGAATTTGATGGTTGCAACATAGCCCAAAATAACGGAAAGGGCGCCCATCATACCGCAAAAAGTAAGGACTTTTGTTTCTTTAAGCCTTGAAACTGATGAAAAATAAGATTTGCCTGTTACTGTCTGTTTAGCTGTTTGATTTAACATAAAAATATCCTCCTTTGCAGTTTTTCCATTACCACATCGGGGGATATTCAAAGTTTCAGATATTCCATTGATGTAGCAGCGGGATGCGAAACTTAAACCGCGGAAAAATCCTTCGTCCTGATGACAACTCCCTGTTCACCCGGCACTTAACGCTTAAATTTCTACTCTGCATTTATTATTTGCCATTCATAATACATCATAACCTCAGTAAGGTCAAAGTTTTTTTAACATTTAATCTTAAATGCTGTTACTTAAATAACTACCAATCTAGTGAATTGTTCTCTATTTTCTTGTCTCTAAGCATCAGGTCATTAAGTGCATCTCCCGGTGCTTTACTATTGAATAATATATCATTTACTGCCTGTACTATAGGCATTTCAACTTCATATTTCTGAGCAAGCTTAAGCGCAGCTTTAGCGGTATATACCCCCTCAACAACCATATGTACTTCATCCATGGCTTCCTGATAGGTTTTTCCTTGTCCAATCAGAATACCTGCTCTTCTATTTCTGGAATGCATTGAAGCACAGGTGACAACAAGATCTCCTATTCCTGAAAGGCCACTAAAAGTCTCAAATTTACCGCCCATAGCCATTCCAAGTCTGCCGATTTCAGCTATTCCCCTTGTAATGAGAGCTGCTTTGGCATTGTCGCCAAGTCCGTATCCATCAGCCATTCCTGCAGCAAGAGCAATAACATTTTTAAGAGCCGCACCTATTTCTATTCCGAGCATATCCGGGCTAATATATACTCTGAAAACGCTATTCATAAATACATTTTGAATATATCTTGCAATGTCTTTTTCAAAGGCTCCAACAACAATTGAAGTTGGCATTCCCTTGCCGACTTCCTCTGCATGGGACGGACCAGATAAAACACATACATTACATCCGGGGATCTCATCAAGAATCACATCTGACATTACCATAAGGGTGTCGTCTTCAATTCCCTTCGTGCAGTTTACTATGATCTGCTTATGTTCCTCATTACCTATAATGTAAGTTTTCATAAGCTTTACAGTCTCACGAAGATGTGCAGATGGAACTACTAAAACCAAAATATCCTTATCCTCAACTGCAATCTTCATATCGGAAGTATAAACAACGCTCTCTGGAAGTTTGACTCCCGGAAGCTTGTCTTCATTACCGTGATAACTTCTAAGCTTTTCTACTGTAGTCTCACTACGCGACCATACAGTAACGTTATGTCCATTATTTGATAAAAGATACGCAAGTGCTATTCCCCAGCTACCTGCACCTATGACGCCAATTTGCTGATTGTCCAAGTCTTATCTCCCGTTAAATCTTACATTAGTCCACTTTATTTTTTTTGAATATGTAGGTTTTGCGTTCCTGACCATTTATGAGCTTTTTAATATTTCCCCTATGCTGATAAAAAGCAAGTAATGTCAAAATTGCAACTATAATATAAACTTCAATAAGAGCTCCCTGAGGTGCAAAAAACAGGCCCATCTGTCCGTAGATAATTGTTGTAACAAGAAGTGCAGAATAATAAAACAAACTACATACTGAAACAATATGGAACAGATTAAAAGGCAGGAAGAACGAAATGAGTCCCATAATAAGGAACAGAATATTGAATTGAATACTAAGATAAATAGTATATCCTGCAGTACATGCAATTCCTTTTCCGCCTTTGAATTTTAGGAAAAAAGGAAAGTCATGCCCCAGTACAGTTCCTGCAGCAGTATAAGTCATAAACAATATAATATATTCCGGATTGGATCTTCCAAAAATAAGATAAGTTATAAATATCGCAACCATACATTTAAGCATGTCACCAAGCAAAACAACAGCGCCTGCCTTTGGTCCAAGCACTCTTAACGTATTGGTGGTTCCGGCATTTCCCGAACCAACTTTTCTTATATCTACTCCTTTAAGTCTTCCGTAGAAAACAGCTGTCTGTATCATTCCAAAAACATATCCAATGATAATGCAGACAATTCTCGCCCCAACTAAACCTGATGTGGTCATTTATTTATCCTCTTTTCTCTCCCTGATAATAAATCTCAAAGGAGTCCCCTTGAAACCGAAGGCTTCTCTGATCTGGTTCTCAATATATCTGGTATAACTAAAATGCATAAGCTTTTTGTCATTTACAAATATAACAAACGTTGGTGGCTTTACAGATGCCTGAGTAATGTAGTAAAGCTTTAATATTTTTCCTTTATCACTCGGTGGCTGCTGCATTACAACGGCCTGTGTCATGATTTCATTGAGTACACCTGTTGCAACTCTGAGCGAGTGGTTCTCACTAACGATATCAATAAGGTCATAGAGTTTTACTAAACGCTGTCCTGTCTCTGCAGAAATAAAGATAATCTCTGCATAGTTCATAAATGAAAGTGTATTTCTGATATCCTTTGTGAACTCTTTTACAGAGTGATTGTCTTTTTCGATAAGATCCCATTTATTAACTGCAATTATTACGGCCTTACCACTTTCGTGAGCTATTCCGGCAATCTTGGCATCCTGCTCTGTTACGCCTTCCTCGGCATTTATAACAAGAATTGCTATATCAGCTCTTTCAACCGCTCCAACAGTTCTTACGATCATGTAGTGCTCAAGTTCATCTTTTATCTTATTTTTCCTGCGAAGACCTGCTGTATCAATAAATATATATTTTTTACCATTGTATTTAACTTCAGTATCGATTGCATCTCGTGTCGTACCTGCAATATCAGAAACTATAAGCCTGTTCTCTCCAATGAGTTTGTTGATGATGGATGACTTACCAACGTTAGGCTTACCAATGATTGCAATCTTGGTTGTATCGTCATCTTCATCATTAGTTGAATCCTTGCTGAAATGACTTACAACTTCTTCCAGAAGGTCACCAATTCCCTGCTTATTAACAGCTGAAATAGGGAAAGGCTCTCCGATTCCAAGATTGTAAAACTCATATACATCAAGTGAATCCCTGTTGTAGTTATCTACCTTATTTACACACAAAACAACAGGCTTTGCTGATCTTCTGAGCATATCTGCTACTTTTGAATCAGAATCAGTAAGTCCCTGCTTAACATCTACCATAAAAATGATAACATCTGCTGTATCAATGGCTATCTGCGCCTGTTCTCTCATCTGTGAAAGAATGATGTCATTGGAATCAGGTTCGATACCACCTGTATCGATAAGAGTGAAGCTATGATTAAGCCATTCAACATCCTGATAAATTCTGTCTCTGGTAACTCCCGGTGTATCCTGAACAATAGCAATCCTGCTACCTGCCAGAGCATTAAAAAGTGTTGATTTTCCAACGTTTGGGCGGCCAACTACCGCAACAATATTTTTCTTACTCATAATTATCCTTTATATTAGTTCATCTTCCGGAATATCAAACAACACCGAAACAAGATCATGACCGTCACACTTTGATATTCCTACTTTTGTGTTTAGTTTCTCCTCGATATCACATATCCTTACATCATCAAGAAGATAATCCTCTCCACTTCGGAGTAGATTCTCAGGAAGAAAAAGCTCACTTCCAAGTTCCTTGCCCTTTAGCTGATTTATGATATCTGTGCCGGTAAGAAGCCCTGAAACAGTAATCCTCTCGCCAAAAAACTCGTTAATTATCTCATAAACATGCACTTTAAGTCCAGTACAAATACTCATGGCCTTCTCTGCCATGTCTTTTATACAAGGGTAAACAAGCCTTCCCGTGGCAATTGATATCTCTCTGTTTAAACAATCAAGATGGTTTTTGTGCTCTGAAACTGCCTTTTCGAGAGCCTCATTAAACTCATCTATAAGAAGCCTCATCATACCAACGCCATTTTCAAGCTGTATATATCCATCATATCTTTCAGCTTCCGGAAAATCTCTTCCTGCAAGGAAGTACCACTCATCACTTGCATGAATGAAATGCATTCCATGCTCATTATAAATCTTCTTTTGCCAGCGTTCTATAAGGTCGATGACCTCACCGGCGTCCTGACTATTAAATGGCTCTAGTGGGTAAAGACCGTCTCTATATTTAGAAAGTCCCACAGGAACAACAGATACACTCTGAAGATTTGGGATATATTTGGCCATATCTGAGATTGATCTCTCAAGCTCTTTTCCATCATTTACTCCCTTACAAAGAACTATTTGTCCATTAATTTCAATTCCTGTCCCCGGAGCACATAACCTGTCTACTTTTTTTAGTGCCTCACCTGCAAATCTGTTGCCCAGCATCTTACACCTGAGTTCAGGATTGGTAGTCTGAAATGATATATTAATAGGTGAAAGGTGATATTTCAAAATTCTGTCTATATCTGCATCAGACATATTGGTAAGTGTTACATAATTCCCCTGAAGGAAAGACAGTCTTGAGTCATCATCTTTAAAATAGAGCGTTTTTCTCATGCCCTTAGGCATCTGGTCAATAAAGCAAAAAATACACTTATTACTACATGACCTGTAATCGTCCATAAGACCATTTTCAAATTCTATTCCAAGATCCTCATCAAATTCCTTATCAATATCTAACAACCACTGTTCACCATCAGACTTTTCAATCAAAACATCCAAATGTTCATCCTGTACCAGATATTGAAAATCAAAAATATCTTCTATGATCTGGTCATTAATTTTTATAAGCTTATCGCCCGGTTCAATATTTAATTCTTCTGCTATGCTTCCCTCATCGACACTGCCGATAAGGTGTCCTATATTTTTCTTCATGCCCTGTATTATACCATCTTGTCCTTGACGTGTCAGCACCATAGATGTTAAAACAGTAAATGTAGAATTATGTTCTAATATAAATCTTTAAAGAAGGAAGCGAAAAATATGCCAGATTTTAGAAAACTGGAAGGTACTATTCCGGTTGCACCTCTTAATCTAATTGTAATGGATTCAGCCAAAGAACTTTGTGACAGCGTCAATCGTTATATCTCAGAGTTCAGACATGAGCTTTACAAAATGCCTGAAAACGATCCCGCTTTTCATGGCTATGTAAAAGACAATTACAAAATCGATATTAACCTTGACAGGTTTAACAGTGGCGAAGCTAAGGCTACTATCAAGGAAAGTGTTCGAGGAAATGACGTTTATATTCTTACTGATGTATGCAATTACAGCATAACCTACAAGATGTACAATTACGTCAATCATAAATCACCTGATGATCACTATCAGGATCTTAAACGTGTTATAGGTGCAATTACTGGCAAAGCAAAAAGAATAAATGTTATCATGCCATTCCTTTATGAAGGACGTCAGCACAAAAGAAACGGAATGGAATCATTAGATGCTGCTCAGATGTTTGCTGAGCTCCATGATATGGGTATCTCAAATTTTATTACTTTTGATGCTCATGACCCAAGAATATCAAATGCCAAGCCTCTTGGTGGATTTGATAACTTCCTTGCCTCATATCAGTTTATGAAAGCTCTTTTATCTCACATTGATGACCTCATCGTTGATAAGGATCATCTCACTGTTATAAGCCCTGACGAGGGTGCTCTCGACAGAGCCGTTTATTTTGCAAACGTAATCGGCGCTGATACAGGAATGTTCTATAAGAGGCGTGACTATGCCCACGTTGTTAACGGAACTAACCCTATTGTTGCTCATGAATTCCTTGGTTCTGATATTTCAGGACGTGATGTTATCATCATCGATGACATGATATCTTCAGGATCAAGCATGATAGATACAGCCAAACAGCTCAAAAACATGGGTGCTAAAAGAGTATTTATCTGCACTACTTTCGGTCTTTTCACAGACGGAATGAGCAAGTTTGATGATGGCTATGAAAAAGGATACTTTGACGCAGTTATTACTACTAACCTTACTTACATGAATGAGGAAGTTACATCAAAAGAATACATATTTATCGCAGATATGGGTAAGTTCCTTGCAACTATTATTGATTTCCTTAATCACGACTCCTCAATGTCTACAGTAAATATGCCAACAGACAAAATCCATGAAATTGTAGGTAAATACAATTCAGGATGTAAGACTCCAACAGAGCTTTTTGATTAATTAAAAGATGTGCCCATAACTTAGATTAGAACTTAGTTATGGGCACTTTTATTATGTAATAAGAAATTGCTTCCTTCCATGTATTATTCGGCAATATCAAATCCTATTATTACTTTAAAAAGGTCTCCATCTAGCCTGATATCAAAGGTACCTCCCTGTGCAATAGTAAGGTTCTTGGCGATTGAAAGTCCAAGGCCACTTCCTTCTGTTGTCCTTGACTCATCTCCTCTAATAAACTTCTTTGTAAGTTCTTCTGCACTTACATTAAGTTCTTTCGCTGAGATGTTCTTTATCGAAAAGAAGGCTTTCTTTTTACCTTCTTTATCCTCTGCTGTATACATTTCCAAATATACTCTTGTTCCAGGAAACGCATATTTACAGGTATTGTTAAAGAGATTTTCCAACACTCTCCAAAGGTGCCTTGCGTCCGCAACTATGGATATATTCTTTTCATTAGCTTTAAAAATTGGAGTAAGTCCACTCTTTTCAAACTTCTCAAAGAATTCACCAATTGTTTGATTTATAAGCTCAACAAAATCTATTTTAGAAAGCTCAATACTTATATTTCCTGAGCTTATTTTTGAAGCCTCAACCAGATCTTCTGTAAGTTTTTTAAGCTTTTGAGATTTTTGATCCAATATATTTACGTACTCAATTACCCTCTCATTGCCTATGTCTTCTCTCTTTATAAGGTCCACATAGTTGATAATGGAGGTCAACGGAGTCTTAATATCATGTGATACGTTTGTAATAAGATCTGCCTTTAGCTTTTCATCCTTCATACTGGTATCCACTGCTTTTTCAATTCCTTCGCCAATGGAATTAACCGCTTCTGCCAGTGCTATGTTATCTGAATGAAGTGATGAAACATCGACCTTTGATTTCACATCACCATTTTTTATTCTCTCTATAACCTTGATAATACTGTCCCTATCCAAATTCTGTCTGTAGAGATAAATGCCAATAAGAATGTCCAAAAATGCCGCAATAACTATTCCTGCAAGGCCTATCTTAAACAAACATAGATTTATTACCACAAAAAAGATATATGGTATCCAAGTCCTTATAATAACATTTCCATTGTCAGTAGTTGTGAGGATCAGATTCTTTGCCCCTATAATGAGCATTCTTAGGATAGAATCCTTCCAAAGAGACTTCTCTTTTACCTTATCTGCAATACCATAAATAAGTCCCAGAAAACCAACATTAAATACAAATGCACCAAGGGCCGCATATACGGGGAAGTTCTCAAGCCGAATCATCTTCATGTAACTCATCTGTGTAAGGACAGATGCCATCACAAAAGCCCCCAATGGAACTGCCATTATTATTATATTCTTAAGACAGGCAATTTCAGTTTTTATTGAACTTCCGCTCACAACTAAAGGAGACTTAAGAGTTATTATAAACAGAAGAATATAGATAAATGCCGCAACAAAGCACAATATCAAGATTTGTGTTCTGTAAGGCATATATTTGGTAAAACTACTCTTGCCCTGATAAAAATCGTCACTACATGGGTAACCAATAGTATCAACAGCCACATAAACTTTTATCTGATCCGGATAAGCATAGCTATATGTCTTAAGAAAGCTCCTGACAACATTTTCTTTTATAAGCGTATTGGTCTCATACTTCAGTTCGTATGGGCAATAATATATGTATCTACCATACGCTTCAAAAACACTCTTTATGTCTATACCGGTTGTCTCTCCTGAAAGTTCCGAGATATTTGTATACACCGAAGTACTACCATTGATTGTTCTTGAAATATAGTATCTTAAGTTACTTGACTGATATCCATAATAAGAAAGAAGCTTGCCATATTCCTCAAAGTTATATAAAAGAGTTTTTGCAGCCTCTTCAACATTACTACATAAAAGGCTGTATTCTTCCCAATTTGAAACAAGATCTTCGATATTTCTGCCATCTGTGGTCTGATACCTTGAAACAAGAATATTGTGAGTTCCACCTGATGGAATTGAATTCCCTGAAACTGTAAAAGCCACACTGTTATCAGAAAGTCCTGAGCTTAAGTAAGAGTTCATTCCTCCTGACATAAGATTATTTTTCAAATGGGTATATGTTGTTCTTTCGCTTAAAAAGGATCTACTCTCTTCCTCTGTGAAATTTCTTGTTTCATAAGTAAACCCGCTTTGTGCCCACTTTAAAAGATCCGCAACCGTGTATACAGCTGTTACATAATCCCCGGGAAGCGTTGTACCTCTGTTCACGTAGGCAGTAACATCAATTGTCTTTTCACTATCGTACTCGCCTGCGGTCTCAAGCTGACTCCTTATCGCTATAAGCCTGATAACATCTGCAAGATTGTTGCCAAGTATGTTATTGAACAGATAAGAGTCCTCGTAGGCTCTGTTTCTGTCTGATTCATACAGCGTATAGGAATAATCTCCCTTCGCACCTGAAATGATTATGCTTGTTCCGGCAAATACAAAGACAAGTGCAAAGGCTACAAATGCAGCCAATACATGCTGAACTAAAATTAGTATTTTAAAATTAATAGGCTTTTTTAACATGGTTCCTCGTCTTCAATCTTGTATCCTACGCCCCACACAACCTTGAGGTACCTTGGATCTCTTGGATTGATTTCTATTTTTTCTCTGATATGTCTGATATGTACAGCTATAGTATTGTCTGCTGTAAAAGACCCGGAGTCCTGCCAGATACTTTGATAAATCTGATTGATGGAATAAACCTTTCCTTTGTTTTTAACAAGAAATTCAAGAATATTATATTCAATAGGCGTAAGGCGGATTTTTTCACCATCAACAAAGCATTCTTTAGAATTGTCGTCAATGACAAGGCCTCCAGTCTTATAAATATTCTCTTTATCCTCCATACTTCCAAGAGTTGTGTAGCGTCTTAAATTGGACTTTACTCTTGCCACAAGTTCCAATGGATTAAAAGGCTTGGTGACATAATCATCGGCACCTATATTAAGTCCAAGTATTTTGTCAGAATCCTCAGATTTTGCAGAAAGAAATACAACAGGAATGGAGCTGAATTTTCTAAGCTCCATAACCATTCTCATACCATCCATTCTGGGCATCATAATGTCTACAATTGCCAGAGAGATTTTCTTACTCTTAATGATTTCAAGAGCTTCAATCCCATCATATGCCTTGTAAATTCTGAAATCTTCCTGGGAAAGATAGATTTCAATCGCATCAACTATTTCCTTGTCATCATCACAAACTAATATGTTTTCCATCCTCTGCTCCATATCTTTATAATTCTATTAAATCAGAAAATTCTTAAGATTTACCTACGAAAATTCTTAAGATTTCTTAAGAATTTAACGCATTATCGTTAATGCATAAAAATGCCATGAGATTTCCACGTTTTTCGCCATGTACTCTGTGTGAAAAAAGTAGGTCGGGGTTACATTTTGTACATATATCCGTGACAATAATATTGCTATCAGGTACTCCGGCCTTTAAAAGAGATAACTTTATCGCATTCCAAAGATATAATCTGTACTTGTTATTTGGATAAGGCACTAAAATTTTATTATCTTCAAGTTCTCTTTCCGTATAAGCCTTGGAAAATTCCAAAGCTACGTCTTCACCTATCTCATAGCATTCGCCACAAATCGACGGGCCTATAGCACAGATGCAATCTTTAGGGTCAGTTCCATAAGTTGTACTCATTTTCTCAATAGTCTTTTTACCAATTTCTCCCCTAGTACCTTTCCAACCGGAATGCGCAAGACCAATAGCTTTTTTTACAGTGTCAATAATATATATTGGCGGACAATCTGCATGAAAGGTTCCAAGGATTATACCAGGAACATTTGTAATCAGTCCATCAATATCAGTATAATCTCTTACTCTTGCGGGGCCTTTCCCTCTGTCACTTTCTGTTACAACACGTATATTAGTTGTATGCGTCTGAAAAGTACACACGAAGTCATCTAAGGTCTTGCCGTGTCCTAAAACTTCAGCTATCCTTCTATAGTTTTCATCAACACATTCCTTATCATCGCCTCTTGTATAGCTTAAGTTCATTGTGGCATAGTCACCTTTTGAAACGCCACCAATCCTTGTAGAAAAAAGATGATCTACAAAGCCTATCTTCTCGATTTCCGGAAACACAATATATGTCACACCGTTTTTTTCTTTTAATTTGGTTGTTTCTTTTTTCCCATATCTGATCAATTTATTATCTGTCATTTTTCTTCCTCATTAAGTATTTATCGTATTTACACACTTTATCATAATTTGATAAACTCTACCATATAGACAAATCGGGAGCTTAACATAATGAAAGATACAATAAAAATAATTCCCCTTGGCGGGTTTGATAAAATTGGCATGAACATGACTATTATTGAAAGCGATGAATCTATTATCATAGTAGATTGCGGGACCTCTTTTCCACCCAATGACATGCCTGGTATAGACACCTCAATTCCTGATATTTCATACCTTAAAGAACACAAAGAAAAAGTGAAAGGTATAGTTGTAACTCACGGTCACGAAGACCATATAGGTGCAATTCCTTATGTATTGCCCGAACTTGATATTCCAATATATGGAACCCCTCTCACAATTCTTTTAATCGAAGATAAATTAAAGAGATACAATATCAATAAACCCAAAACAAAAGTAATTCGCCAGGGAAATACATTTATTCTTGGAGATTTTAAAATTGAATTTATAAAAACCAACCACAGTATTCCTGACGCTGTTATGCTTGCAATCTACACCGTCGCAGGAATAATCGTATGCACCGGAGATTTCAAAATAGATTTAACTCCTACTATCGGTGACACTACAGATTTACGAAGACTTGCTGCAATTGGTTCAAAGGGGGTCCTTGCTGTTTTAAGCGATAGTACTAACGCCCTCATAAAAGGTTCATCTCCTTCAGAAAATGAAGTAAGTATCTCAATGGACAGACTCTTTAATAATTACAAAAATGAGCGTCTGATCATTGCAACTTTTGCTTCAAACATGGACAGAGTAAGCCAAATAATTGATATTTCTAAGAAATACGGCAGAAAAGTCATCCTTCAGGGCGATGTGATGCTTGAAATCTTTAAATCAGCAGAAAAACTTGGTTATATTTCCCTCCAAAATGATGTTTTAATTGAGCCTGATGAAGCATCCTGCTATAAAGACAGCGAATTAGTATTTCTCACAACCGGAAATCACGGTGAACCTATCAGTTGTCTGTCGGATATAGCAAATGGTCTCAATGAGAATATAAAGATAAAAGAGTCCGATGTGATACTTTTTAGCTCAATTCCAGTGCAGGGTTATGAAAGCATTTTTTCAGAAACAATAAATAGCCTTGAAGAACAGGGTGCCAAAATACTTTTCAGAGATCTTCATGTAACCGGTCACGCATGTATCGAGGAGTTAAAACTAATCTATAATCTGTTAAGTCCCAAATACATAATACCTGCTCATGGTCAATTCAGAATAAGAAATGCCAACAAGGAAATTGCCATATCATGTGGAATACCGGAAGAAAATGTTCTGATGATAAAAAACGGGGACATTTTGAAAATCTCTGAATCTTTTTCTGAAGTTACAGGTTCCATTGAGTTAAAAGAAATACTTGTTGACGGTCTCGGAATAGGCGATATCAGTGGACAGATTCTCTCCGAAAGAAAGGCTATGTCCCAGGCGGGAGTAGTTATCGTTACTCTTTGCTTTTCTCATGGGTCAAAAAGACTCATAGCTCCTCCATCAATAGTAACACAAGGTTTCGTAAACCGCCAAAAATCGGCTTCTCTAATTTTGAAACTGACAGATGATGTTTCCTCAGAAGTCTCCAGAATGATAGCACAGGATATCGATAGTTCCAGATTTGAGACCAACATTAAACGTACATTGCAGGCATCCATTTGGAAAAAGACTATGCGAAAGCCTCTTATAATTGTAAATGTTACTGAAGCTGTGATATAATTTTTTTAAATTGAATTTGCAGTATTACACAGCCAAAGTGGTTAAAGCTTTTATGATGTTACATTATGTCTGGATGATACACCAGAGAATGTTCATCGTGAAAAGAAATGTGAAAAGCAGCAGAATACTTTAATTAGCATATTTAATATGCTTAATTTTTGTATTCTGTTTTTTATTGAGGAAAATATGAAAAAAATTAAATCAAACTGGTATTGGGGAATTGTCATCCTTATTACTGCTATCGAACTTATAACATTCGTTATTGCAGGAAAAAATCACACATATATTGGTGTTCACGATAATCTTGATATTCACATCGCTGATTACCAGATACTAAAACTAAATAACGCTTTCTTTTCGCATAATGTAACTGTACCTTTGCTTGGTGGAATTAATAGAAACTTCCTCCTTTCAGAGTTCTATTTGTATGCTGTTTTATATATGCTGTTTCCTAATTTCACAGCCTATGTCATCGGATATTTTATAAAAATTTTCATTGCCACTTTTTCCGGAATACTACTTGGAAAAGATATATTAAAAGCCAATTACAAGAAAAATGAATGGGCTATTGTACTTGGAAGCTTTATCTATGGCCTTCTTCCACTTTATCCCGCATTTTCTTTTGCCTTTGCGTCTATTCCGCTGCTTATCTATCTCGTAAGAAAAGTAATGGAAAAAAATAAGCTCAAGTACAATATCCTTCTTTTCATTTATCCGACTTTGTCTTATTTCACATTCTTTGGACCATTTATTATAGGCTATATTTTTATCTATTTCCTCTACAGACTGATAAAAGATAAAAAAATAAACGTTCCACTTCTCATAAGCATGATTCTTATTTCGATTTCATTCATTCTTATCGAATACAGACTATTTCTACTGATTTTTGCCGGCAATGAACCAACAATCAGGGATGAAATGGTCATTGAGAACTTTAGCTTCTCCGAGACTCTGTCTACAATAAACAATGTATTTATTAGAAACATGTTCCACTGCGATGATCTTCACAGATTCATTGTTATGCCAATAGTTATCATTTCATTTTTTGTCATAAATTTTATTTTTATAAAAAATAAGAACTACAGAAAGCTTCTTACAGATCCTTTTAATCTTGTACTTTACTTTATTATCTTTAATTGTATTGTATATGGTCTATACTACTGCGAACCAATAAGAACTCTTTTCGAGACTATTTTTTCTCCATTAAAAGGCTGGCAGTTTAACAGAACTGTATTCTTTAATCCCTTTTTGTGGTATCTGGAAATAGTCATCATTTCAATAAAGCTTGCCAAACATTATAAAAAACTTCCTGCTACCATTATGCTTCTGACTATGGTGTCTGTAATTGGCACCCAGTCTTTGTACAATGATTTCTATAACACCATTTATGTAAACGCATGGCAATTGATAAAACATGCCAAATCGGAAACCCTCTCCTATGGAGAATTCTATTCAGCAGATTTATTTGAAGAGATAAAAAATGACATAAACTATGATAACGAATACTCTGTTGCCTATGGTTTTCACCCTGCAGTTTTATCATACAGCGGCATATCAACTCTTGATGGGTGTCTTAGCTACTATTACCAATCCTACAAAGATTCCTTCAGGAAGATTATTGCACCGGCACTTGATGAATCTCTTTCCGCAAGAGAATATTACGATGACTGGGGAGCTAGAGCCTATATTTATTCCGGTACTGTTGATTCTATCTGGTCTCCTTTGAGGACCAAAAATGTAGATGATAAAAGACTCCTTATTGATGTAGATGCCTTTAAAAATTTAAATGGAAAATATATATTTTCAAGAATTGAAATCAGCAATGCTAACGAGCTTGGAATAGAACTTATCGGACAGTACGAAAACGAGACTTCACCTTATAAAATATGGCTATACAGCGTATAAAAGTCATAGCCTATATTGAAATGCATTTTTATACCATTTTATCTCTGCCATTCCCTGTTCACCGCTTATGGCTATGCAGTCATATCTGACAGGAACATCTTCCGAAATGTGATTCAATAAAAGATAGAATTTTGATACATTACAGATCTGTTTTTGTTTAGACAAACCAACGGCGGCCTCAGGGCCGCCATATTTATTGTCTTTTCTATACTTAACTTCTATAAAACAGTAATATCCTTCATCAAAAGCAACAATATCTATCTCACCACTTCTTACCCTGAAATTTCTTTTTAAAATCCTTGCGTTTTGGCTCCTTAAGTACATGCAAGCAAGTTCTTCATACCATGAGCCCATCGTTCTTTTATTCACTACTACTATAAAATATCCTTTTCTTAAAAAATAAATATGCTACTTTTTCGAGCGTTCTTTAGCCTTTATTTTGTCCATAGCATCAACAAAAACAAGTATCTCAGCTACAACTTCATATAGTTCAGGCGGTATCATCTCCCCAATTTCAAGTTTAGAAAGCGTCTCAGCCAATTTATCATCTTCATGAACAGGAATTTTGTTTTCTTTTGCCTGCTCAATTATCTTCTCTGCAAGGACTCCCTTACCTGAAGCAATAACTTTTGGTGCTCCATCCTCATTTGGATCATAGGCAAGGGCCACCGCAGTTTTTGGTTTTTCTTTTTTCTCATAAGACATAATTATGCCCTCGCATCAAATGACGTAGTCGATAATATTGGAGTTTTTGTGACTTCAAACATCTCATCAACAGCAGCATCTTCTCCATCCATGTCATCCTGGAGTTTTAGAATTACATTCATGGAATATCCACGTTTTTCCAGTCTCTCATTCAAAATATGAATATTATCATTTATCAAATCCAAGATTGAATCATCTGACACATAGAAGTTAGTCGTAACTTTCTTCTCAAGCATTTTCACATAAACATCTATAGGCCCCAGATTATCCATATCAAGGTGAAGAACTGCACTTACCGATCCATCTTCACTCATCCTCTTATTCTTGTTTCTATATACATAAAGATCTCCATGAACATTCTGCCCTGCCATCTGAAGTGGAAGTTGTACATATTGGAATATATGATTTAACTGATTCATAAAATCCAGGTTATTAGAAAGGTTATTAAGCGATTGCCCAAGTTTCGTATCAGATAATCCTGAATTATTGACCGTCTCTGCAAGATGCTTAACCTGATTGTTTAATCTTTGATACAGATTTTGAATATTTTCCTTATCTTCAACTTCTGAGGGCTTTAATAGCCATTGTTCAGATATATTTTCTTTTATGATCCTATTATATTCTTCACTTACAAAGAGCTTTTTCCAGGCAGCACTTTCTACTCTATTGGTAAGGTCTGCTTCCTCAAAGCTTTTGGCCAGCTCATTTAAAAGTTCTTTTGAATCAGATGTTAATAGCTTGCTAATACTCTCATCAGAAATACCCAGATTTTTCAGATTATCAATAAATTCATTTGAGAAAATATTCCCCTTTATACTTGCCGTTTCTTTTTCAATTAAATTATTCTGTTTAGAAACATCTATCTCCACCGAAAGATTTTGTTCAGAAGGTACGCTGTTATCAATGATTTCTTTACCGGAATCCGTCATTTTGAGAGAGGCTTCATTCTCGAAAACCACATCTCCCATAACAATAGCACTATTATTTGACGTTGCCTCTTTAACCATTCCCTGCAATGTCTCAGCATTTTCCTGTTCCTGCAACGCAACTGGATTTTCATTTGTTTGCAATACTGTTGGGTTTTTCGGCCCCTGCAAAGAGCTTGGATTTTCCTGCGTCTGCAAAGCCATTGGACTTTCCTGAGTCTGTATAGCAGTTGGATTTTCCTTGCCAAAAAGCTTTAATACAGAGCCATACAGATTCATGGCTTTCGTCTCTTTTCCATCTGACATCAGCATATTAAATGTATCCGGAAGGGCGTTCATAATATCCTCCATCTCATTTACTACCTGATGTTCATAGCTTTTGTAGCTCTCAAAACCATTTATGTTATTATCATTTATTGGAATATTCAGACTTTTCATCTCAACTAAAGTTGAAACCGATGTATCAGAGAACAAGTTTAAATTCTTGCTCATTTCCTGCAAAGATGCTTTATCGATTGGAAGTCCTGCTTCCATCATATCTTTTACCATCTGAACATTTTCAGGGGTAGTCTCAAGTCCGGCAGCAGTCAAAGCCTTAATAGTGCTTTGAATAGCCGTAGTGTTTTCATAAAGAGGCATAATGGTAACTGCCTTAGAACTTAGACCTTTTACTGCAAACTGCAGGCTTTGACCTTCTTTAAGATCCATCCCATCCTGAAGTTTAGCTGAAATCTCATAACCGGATACATTTATACTAACCATCTTTCCGTCGGTGGTATCATTTACAGACATAACCATTCCCTGAATGACAGAACCATTTTTCAGGTTTAAAGCCTCTCCCTGTCCCTGTGGGACTTGGAGGCTGCTACCATTCAGAACTATAGGCTGATTTGATTGTGATACGCTGGAAATACCACTCATACGAAATTACCTATAAACGACCTTCTGTGTATTGGACAAGGACCATATTTTTTTAGGGCTTCAATGTGGTCCTGACTTCCATAGCCTTTATTGGAATCAAAGAAATACTCAGGATACTTTTTTGCTTCTTCTTTCATTATCCTGTCCCTTGTAACCTTAGCCACTATACTGGCTGCAGCTATAGAGATACTCTTTGCATCGCCCTTAATTATGGATACCTGATTATATTCATCAAGCCCGTCAAGGTGTACTGCATCTATCAAAAGAGTTGCCGGCTTTACCTTAAGGTTTTTCACTGCAAAAACCATAGCTTCTTTCGTTGCATTTAAGATATTTATCTCATCGATTCTTTCAGGCGAATTACATCCGATGCTGACAGAAAGAGCCTTATCCATTATTACATCATAAAGCTCTTCTCTCTTTTTTTCGGATAATTTCTTAGAATCATTAATATACAAAATATCACAATCAGGAGGAAGAACTACAGCTGCTGTATATACAGGCCCAGCCAAAGGCCCTCTTCCCACTTCATCAATTCCGCAGATAGGCCCCAAATAAGCATATTCTTTCTCATATTTTTTCATTTCTTCTATTCGGGCTATTTCTTTTTCAAGAGCCTTTAATTTCTTTTCAGCTGATTCTACGAGCTTTTTTACGCCAGCCCTCTCATCAGATGAATACTCATTAATAAAAGAAATAAACTCTTCCCTTGTTGCTGCAAGTTGCAACGCTGCCTTAATATCTGTCATTGAACCCATTAGTTTATGCTCCCGAATTTAGAAAATGGAAAAATACGAATGAAGGCTCTGCCCGTAATATCAGCTTTATTGATACTACCAACAGAAATATCCCTGCTATCCATGCTGTGATTTCTGTTATCACCCATGACGAAATACTCGTCTTCGCCAAGGACAACTTCCGTCTCAGCCCTGCCCGGATCAAGTATAATCTCGGCGCCATAGCCTTCTTTTAAGATCTCACCATTAACATAAATATTTCCATCATAATCAATCCTTATGCTCTCACCAGGAAGACCAATTATTCTTTTTATAAAAAACTGGTCATTGCCATACTGATATGGAAAAACTATGATATCAAACCTTTTTGGATCATTGAATCTATAGGATACCTTTTCAATAAGAAGCGAATCGCCGTCCTGAAGTGTTGGTTCCATCGATTGACCACTTACCTCGGTTCTTTGCATAACAAAGGTAATAAATAGAAATGTCAAAAGAAAAATGACTGCCAGATAAATTATTGTGCTTAATAGTTCTTTAAGAAACTTCTTCATAACATTCGCCCATCATATTTTAGTTTATTGTTCATTTGGTCTTTCAAGAGATATTTTGCCAAGTCTTCCATTTCTGAAATCATCTAAAAGAAGAGCTGCCGCTCTTGAGATATCCGGATTGCCACCTGAAAGAAGACACTTTCTGTTTATGGCAATTGCTGATAAAACTCTGCTTGCCGGAGTAGAATACTGATCCTCTTCAAGCTCTGCAAGCTGCTCTTTAGTAATACTATATTTTTCAAAAATGGCTTCTGGATAATTCTTTTCAAGATTCTTGATCAGTTCACATGCAAGCTCTGCAACATCAAGATTTTCATCATTCATAGACCCGATAAGTGCAAGCCTAAACCCTACCTGTTCATCCTCAAACTTAGGCCACAGGATACCGGGAGTATCTAAAAGCTGCATGCTCTTACTAAGTGTGATCCACTGTTTTCCTTTAGTAACACCAGGCTTATTACCGGTTTTTGCAGAAGCCTTGCCGGCAAGCTTGTTTATAAATGTTGACTTACCAACATTAGGAATTCCTGCGACCATTGCTCTTATAGGTCTGCCAACAATTCCTCTCTTTTTATCTCTCTCAATCTTTTCGGCACAAGCTTTCTGAACCAGATCCTTAACTTTACCTGCTTCATTACCTGTCTTGGAGTTCATCTCCATTACAAATAAGCCCTGATTCTCATAGAACTCTTTCCACTTTTTTGTCACCAGACTATCAGCCAGATCGGACTTATTCAAAACTATAAGTCTGAACTTGTTTTTTCCAAGTTCATCAATATCAGGGTTTCTGGATGCCGCCGGAATCCTGGCGTCTACCACTTCAATTATTATATCGATCAGTTTAATGTTTTCCTGCATCATCCTGATTGCTTTTGTCATATGACCAGGATACCATTGTAAATTCATTCTAAAATAAAACCTCCGCTGTTATCATTACCAGCAAGTTTAAACCAAACTTTGCCAATTATCATATTGGTCTTAACAATACCAATATTGGCACTTCTCGAGTCTTCACTACTATTTCTGTTATCGCCAAGGACAAAATATTCTCCGCTTCCAAGCTTAATCTCATTGGCAGCAATCCCTGCATCTTCCATTTTATCATATATTTCATCAGTATCTTCAGTTTTTTCGCCGTTTACATATAAATATCCATCGATTATCTGAACTTTGTCACCGGAAGTTGCTACAACTCTTTTAACATAGTAATGAGAATTAGCATTGCCATTTGGTAGAAAAGCTATGATATCTCCTATTGAAGGTCGCAATATCTTAAACTGAAGTCTGTTCACCAAAACCACCTGTCCATTTGCCAGGGTCGGTGTCATAGAATCTCCAATATTTGTAACCTGCATTCCAAATGCCATTACAAATACAAATGCCAAAAAGACCGCAATAACTGTTACAAAGAGCCACGAAAAGATCTCATGAAGCATTCTGGGTGTAATTATCTTTTTCTTAGGATTTAGATAAAGATTTCTTTTTTTCTTCCTGAACATATTAATCCTCAATCTGGCATGGATTGTAAGTAAAGAAAAAGGCAATTACTAAAAAGTAACTGCCTTTTAACTAACAACTTATCTGGTAACAAGTTCCTTAACTTTTGCCTTCTTACCTGTGAGACCCTTAAGGTAGTTAAGCTTAGCTCTTCTAACCTTACCTCTTCTGATAACCTCAACCTTCTCAACGATAGGTGAGTGAAGTGGCCAAGTCTTCTCAACGCCAACACCATAAGACTCTTTTCTTACTGTGAATGTTGTGCGGTTGCTACCACCCTGAATCTTCTTAACAGTTCCTTCAAAAACCTGTACTCTTTCACGGTTTCCTTCTTTGATCTTAGCGTGTACTCTTACAGTATCACCAGTGTGGAACTGAGGTGCATTTGCATTAAGCTGCTCCTTCTCGAGCTCTTCGATAATTGTACTCATATCTTTTCTCCTATTCTATGGACGTTCTTAATATGTAATCCTACAGAATCAGCTACATTCTGACTCTTAATCATAACAGAGGACCGTCTGATTTTCACAACGTATTATAATATAACACAAAATATGTTAATACGTCAACAAAATGATTCAAATCAACAGTAATTTTACTTACTTTTTAATAAGATTTGATGGGCCAAATCTATCTGGGAGAATCTCAGTTAATGTATACATCCTGTACTCCTCAGTAGATTTTGCAACAATAACTATAAAATCATCATCACAAAACTCACTCATTACTTGTCTGCAAACTCCACATGGAGGACAATATTCAAGTTCTGTTGCATTTGCCGGACCGCCCACAATTGCTATTGCCTTAAATGTGAGAACTCCCTCACTTACTGCTTTAAAAAAAGCTGTTCTCTCAGCACAATTAGTTGGCGTATAAGAAGCATTTTCAATATTGCATCCCGTAAAAATCCTATCATCCGCACTTAACAGCGCTGCTCCAACGTTGAAGTGAGAATATGGAGTATAAGAAAAATTTCTCATATCCAAAGCTTTTTCTATTAATTCTTTAATTTGTGTTTCTTTCATACTATATATCACCTTGAT
This sequence comes from Butyrivibrio proteoclasticus, assembly GCF_900115735.1. Taxonomy (GTDB): domain Bacteria; phylum Bacillota; class Clostridia; order Lachnospirales; family Lachnospiraceae; genus Butyrivibrio; species Butyrivibrio proteoclasticus_B. Next base: position 28,457 of record NZ_FOXO01000011.1, on the reverse strand, counting down.
CCCTTATCATAAGGAATTCCTTCTGCCTTAGGTGCTCTTGAGTTAGCAGATGTAAATGCAAGTACTGCAAGAGAAATGATATAAGGCATCATATTATAAACAGAGCTCGGAATATTGAGCGCTGCCAAAAAATCAAATCCTGAATAAACATTGGAAAGAGCTCTAAAGAACCCGAACAACAAAGCTGCAAGTCCAATATTAAGAGGCTTCCACTGTCCAAAAATCATAACAGCTAGAGCAAGGAATCCGAAACCGGCAACACCGTTTTCAAACTTCCACTCACTTACTCCTGCTGTGATATAAACAATACCACCGATTCCTGCAAGCATTCCTGAAATAAGAACACCTGACCAACGCATTTTATAAACATTGATTCCCACACTGTCAGCAGCCTGAGGATGCTCACCGCAGGCCATAAGTCTTAATCCAAATCTTGTCTTATAGAGAATAACATAAGCTGCTATCAAAGCTATAAGAGCCACAAGCATGAACCAGTTAAACTGGAAGCTTCCAATATTAACAACAAGAGCCTTCTTAGAAGCTACATACTGAACAGTTGATGATACATTATCAGGATTCTCAGCAATATTAATAGTCTTAACAATGACTGTTGCAGCAGCTGCAGCAAGCATGTTAAGAGCCGTTCCTACAAGTGTCTGATCTGCCTTGAAATTGATACAGGCAAAAGCCAAAAGCACCGAGTATAATACTCCGCATAAGGTTGAAGCCAAAAGTACTGCAATAACAATAATTATAGCAGGAAGCGAAGGTGAAATAACTTTTAATGTAAGCGCTCCACCTAAGGCACCCATTACCATGATTCCTTCAAGTCCAAGGTTAATAACACCAGAATGCTCTGAAAAACATCCACCAAGAGCAACCAGGATAAGTACTGATGAAAATAATAATGTGTATTGAAGAAGTAATACCATTATTTATTACCTCCTTCTCTCTTTTCCTTGCTGGCTCTTATTCTGCTGTTTAAGAAGAACTTAAAGAAGAGAACAAATCCGCAGAGGTAGATAATTATTGAGGATATAAAATCTGAAATCTGTGATGGATATACATTTTTATCAAGATATGAACCACCACTTGTAATGTGCTGAATAAAATATGAAGCAAAAATTGTTCCTATAGGATCAAGACCTCCAAGGAATGTAGCTGCAATACCATTAAAGCCCATTCCCGGAACAGATGACTGAGTTACAGACCACTGCTCATATCCTGTAAGGAAAAGGAACGCTGCCCCAAGACCTGCAAGGCCACCACCAATGAAAAGCGTAAGGATTACATTCTTTTTCTCTTTCATTCCACTGTACTTTGCAGCATCTTTTGCAATACCTGTTGCTTTTATTTCATAACCAAATACAGTCATGCTCAAAACAACTTTAAGTATAATTGCAATTAAAATCGCTAAAGGAATAGCAATTGTAACATACTTATTGTTTGAAAAGAGCTTTTCAAGTCCGAGTGAAGGAATAATAGCAGAAGGATTGGTATTTGCAAGTGAAAGTGTATAAGGACTTGAAACCTCTTTTACGCCTCCAAGAAGCATATTAACTGTATATAAGCCAATCCAGTTAAGCATAATTCCTGAAATAACTTCATTAACGTTAAGATAAGCCTTCAAAAGACCAACGATAATTCCAAAAACACCGCCTGCAACAAGTGCTGCAAGAATACATGCGTACCATGGAAGTCCAAAACCAAGTGCAAAATAAAGTGATGCACCCGCTCCGGCCACATACTGACCTGCAGCTCCAATATTGAAAAGGCCTGCCTGATAGCAGAACTGAATTGATAAAGCGCACATAAGAAGTGGTGCAGCCTTAACAAGCGTATTTCCAAGATATTTAAGAGCAGCAGCCTTGGATGGATATGTAAAATAATTCTTAATAATTGTAATAATAGCCTCTGTAGCTCCAACTGGGTTGATGATAAGAAGTGCTATATATCCTATCAATAGTCCAATAACTATACAAAGTAATGATGCAGTTATAGACTGGACTGCCGGCTTTGAGAAAAAGCTTTCTTTTTCAATTTTATTGTTCTTTCCAGCCATTTTAAGCTCCAGCCTCCTTTCTTTTAGCTCCTGCCATATATAGACCAAGCTCTTCAGGAGTCGTCTTTTTCGGATCAAACTCTCCTACAATCTCGCCTTCATACATAACAAGAATTCTGTCTGATATACTCATAACTTCTTCCAATTCAAGAGAAACTAAAAGAACTGCATGTCCCTCGTCTCTTCTGGCAATAAGCTGTTTGTGAATATATTCAATCGCTCCTACATCAAGGCCTCTCGTAGGCTGAACTGCAATCAGAAGATCCGGGTCTTTATCAATTTCTCTGGCAATAATAGCTTTCTGCTGGTTGCCGCCTGACATACTCCTTGCAATTGTAGGAGCCCCCTGACCTGATCTGATATCATACTGATCAATTAGCTTTTCAGCATATTTATTTATCTCACCTTTTTTAAGAAATCCCTTTGAGCTAAACTGAGGTTCAAAATATCTCTGAAGCACAAGGTTATAGGCAAGTGAATAGTCCATAACAAGACCATGTTTATGTCGGTCTTCAGGAATATGACTCATTCCGCTAAGAGATCTCTCCCTGATAGATGCATGCGAAATGTCTTTTCCGGAAAGTGTGATCTTACCTGAAGTAATATTTTCAAGCCCAGACAAGCCATAAACAAGCTCTGTCTGCCCATTTCCGTCAATCCCGGCTATACATACGATTTCCCCTGATCTGACATCAAAAGAAACATTCTTAACCGCATTATTATGATGAAGTTTGGATGGTACAGTCATATTCTCAACATGAAGAATAACATCCCCCGGCGTCTTATCTTCCTTGGTTGCGACAAGCTGTACATCTCTACCGATCATCATACGGCTGAGCTCTTCCTGATTAGTGTCAGCAATATTAACAGTTCCAATGTACTTACCACGTCTAAGTACAGTGCATCTGTCTGCAACAGACATAATCTCAGCAAGCTTGTGAGAAATAAAGAGAATTGACTTACCCTCTTTTGCAAGATTTCTCATGATCTGCATAAGTTCATCAATTTCTGCAGGAGTTAAAACAGCTGTAGGCTCATCAAAAATAAGAATATCATTCTCTCTGTAGAGCATCTTAAGAATTTCAGTTCTCTGCTGCATTCCTACGGTAATATCCTCAATCTTTGCATCAGGATCTACCTTAAGACCATATTTGTCAGAAAGCTCCAAGATTCTCTTTCTTGCTACATCTTTCTGTAAGAATCCATGTTTTGTTGTCTCCACCCCAAGAATGATGTTATCAAGAACAGTAAAGCACTGAACAAGTTTGAAGTGCTGATGAACCATTCCTATTCCAAGGTCATTGGCATCATTAGGATTGTTGATAGTAACAACCTTACCATCCTTTTTAATTGTCCCCTCTTCTGCCTGATAAAGGCCGAACAAAACGCTCATGAGTGTTGACTTACCAGCACCATTTTCCCCTAAAAGAGCGTGTATTTCACCTTTTTTAAGCTGAATAGTAACATTGTCGTTCGCAATTATTCCAGGGAAACGCTTTGTAATACCCAGCATTTCAATAGCATACGCGCTTTCTAAAGCCACCTTCTTTTTCCTCCTACCAATATTTATCACCATTTGACTGGTAAAAAGAGACCGAAAGTTTTGAGGCTTCCGGTCCCTGAACTTCATACTGAAGTAATTATTACTTAATATTGCCCTGGAAGTTGATCTTTACATTCTCTGCTGTAGGCTCAGCTGCTGTTGTATCGTTAGATACTGTTACAGCGCCGCTTACCATATCAGCAACGAGCTTCTTGTAATCATCAACTGTGAAAGATTCTGTCCAAATTGTTGTATCTTCTGGAAGACCAACATAGTTAAGTGATGTGTCATCGCCAGAAACAAGACCAAGGTTAAGAATCTTGCCGGCATAAGAATCCCACTGACCATCTCTGATAGCAGCAAGAAGTGTGTTAACTGTAGCCTGAAGGCCCTTCATAGCTGAAGTAACAGTCATACCTGCTTCAAACATTCCATCGATAGTCTTTGACTGGTCAACGTCAACACCGATAACTTTTCCGCCAACCTTGCCTGCAGCCTCACCAGCTGATGTGAAGATACCGCCACCACAAGCGAATACTACCTGTGTACCGCCCTGATACCATGTATCCATAGCAGCTGTGATATCTGAATCGCCGTAGAACTGGTTACCATATGCATAGTTGATAGAAACGTCAGCACCAAGCTCCTTTGCAGCAGCGTCAGCACCCTGAACGAAGCCATAGCCATAACGGATAACAGCAGGAACAGCCATACCGCCAAGGAAACCAAGCTGTGTATAGCCCATCTTTACTGCAGCATAACCAGCCATGTATCCAGGAAGCTCTTCCTGATATACTGCTGAGAATACATTAGGATATGTCTCTGAATTGAAATCAGATCCCTCACCCTCAAGGTCATACTCAGAAACATCAAGAGCAACAAACTTAACATCCGGATACATATCAGCTGTCTCATTAATAGCCTCTGCAAATGCATATCCAGGCATTACGATTACATTGTAACCATCGGATACAGCCTTATCGATCATAGCAACTCTTTCAGCTGTTGAATCGCCTTCTGGCTTGTAGTAAGTAAACTCAGCATTATTTGCTTCAGCAAATGCCTTACAAGCCTCATAAGTAGACTGGTTAAAAGACTGGTCTGTGATATCGCCATAGTCTGTTACCATAGCAATCATCATCTTGTCTCCAGCTTCTGCTGTCTCAGTTGCTGTCTCCTGAGTTGTTTCAGTAGCCTGTGTTTCCTGAGTAGCCTCAGTTGTCTCTGTTGTTTCTGTTGTTGTAGTAGCTGTCTGACCACATGCTACAAGTGAAGAAACCATTGTTGCAGCCATAAGTACTGCTAAAAATTTCTTTTTCATAATCTTCCTCCATTTTTTGATTTATGAAAACTATATATGATAAACCCCTTTCAGGCCTTATCCGAAGCAATGAGTCTTCTTATAGCCTCAATGGTTGTACCATACACTTTATCCATTTCATGTACTTGAGGATTAGAAAGACCTTTTTTAGCTCGCTCCTGGTTTGCAACAACAAGTAAAACAGCACCAGTACGAAGTCTTAAATAACTGCCTACAATAAACAGAGTTGAGCTCTCCATTTCAGAACAAAGAGCACCACATTTTATCCAAGCATCCCATTTATACAAAAGTTCAGGTCCGACAGGCTTCGTTTCAGGCTCATGCTGTCCAAAGAAAGAATCCTTGCACTGAGCAACGCCTACATGATAACTGGCCCCGACTTTTTTGGCCCCTTCAACTAAAGCATTTACAACTTCAAAGGAAGCAACTGCAGGATACTCAATTGGAGCATACTCTTTAGATGTACCTTCAGCTCTTATAGCACCAGATGCAATAACTATATCTCCGCCAATTACATCATCCTGCATTCCACCTGAAGTACCCATTCTGATAAATGTATCTGCACCACATTTTGCAAGTTCTTCTATACAAATTGCAGTAGAAGCCCCACCGATACCATGGGAAATAACACTTACCTTTTCTCCATCCAAATATCCTGTGTAGCAGTTGTATTCTCTATTGTACGCAACAAACTTGGGATTATCCAACAATTTGGAAATAGATTCACAACGTCCCGGATCTCCTGTAAGAATAACATATCTCCCGACATCTCCCGGAGCTACGTGTGTATGATATTGGTACCCAGCACCTTCTGTATAATCAACCATTACTTTTCCTCACAATCCTAGTAAAAAACTAACACATATAATTATAGTTTATTTGACAATAAAAGTCATCAGGATTTACATAAGTCCATCCATAACATGTATAATAATTCTTTTTTTCGTTAAATCTATTTCTTTTATACAATCTTTTATAGCAGGAATATAAACATTCTCGCCGCCATCTGCCCTTTTCATCTCATATACATCATTTGCACCTGTCTGAATAACATCCGTTACACTCCCCAGAACGTTACCATCCTCATCGACTATATCAAGACCAATAAGATCTGCGCAATAATACTCTCCCGGATTCAATTTAAGAGCATCTTTTCTTTCTATAGTAAGCTCGCATCCCTTGAATTTTTCAACTTCGTTAATATTGTTAAACTGTTTAAATTTAACAATGACAAATTTCTTGAAAAATCTTGCACTCTGAACATCGAGCTCTATCTCTTCGCCTCTCAAAGTATGAAGCGTAACTTTCTTTAGTTTCTTAAATCTGTTCGGGTCTTCTGTTGTAGGAAATACATTAACTTCACCAGAAAGACCATGTGTAGAAGCTATCACACCAACCTGAAATGTTTCTGTCATATCATTCTCCATCTTTTAAATCATCATTACTATCATATGCAACAATCTCATTAAGCATTGCATCTTCAGTAGTCTTACGTCTTTTTCTCTTCTTTTTTTCAGGCTTTGGCGGATTTTCTACAAGCCATTTTTCATAAAGATCAGGGCGCCTTTCTTTTGTCCTAATGACAGACTGCTCAAGTCTCCATTTATCAACCTTTTTGTGATCTCCAGATAAAAGAATCGAAGGAACTTTCTTCCCCATCCATTCCTCCGGCCTTGAATACTGAGGATACTCAAGAAGATTATTATGAAAGCTCTCTGTAAGAGCAGACTCATCATTATTTAGAACACCGGGAACAAGCCTTGAGATTGCATCTATCATGACCATTGCAGGAAGTTCTCCACCTGTAAGGACATAATCTCCGATTGAAATATAGTCAGTAACAATCTCTTCTAAAACTCTCTCATCAACGCCTTCATAATGACCGCATAAAAAAACAAGATCATCCTCTTTTGAAAGTTCCTGAGCTTTTTTCTGATCAAATACGCATCCCTGAGGAGTAACATAAATGACTCTTGGAGACTTTCCGCCACTTTCGATAATCTTGTTCTTGATATCTATAAAACAATCATAAATAGGCTGTGCCTGCATAAGCATACCAGCACCGCCACCATATGTATAATCGTCAACCTTGTGATGTTTGAGATCATTAGAATAATCTCTTATATTTACAGCATTAAAAGAAATATATCCCTTATTTTCAGCTCTTCCAGTGATACTGTTAGAAAGAGATGCCTGAATCATTTCGGGAAACAATGTCATGATGTGAAAATTCATCTTATATCCTACTAAAAGTATAAACAAAAATGCTTATTTTAAATTTGAGTCGAACTGGAATAACACCAATTCGACTCAATATATTTGGCTTAAACTATTTCTACGTCTACCTTAAGGTTTTCTCTGGTAGAAGCAGCCTTTACAACAGCTCTGATTGCTTTAGCAATACGCCCCTGTTTGCCAATTACCTTGCCCATGTCTGAAGGTGCAACATGAAGCTCGATCATAATATTACGCCCCTCTGCCTTCTCAGTCACAACGACTTCTTCAGGATTATCAACGAGCGATTTTGCGATTACTTCAACTAACTCTTTCATTGATTAACCTCCGGCACAAGTAATTAAAATTTATAATTCAAGTTTTATTACTTGATACCAGCCTGCTTAAGAAGCTTTGCTACAGATTCTGTAGGCTGTGCACCATTTGAAAGCCACTTCTTCGTGAGTTCTTCATTGAACTTAACTGTGCTAGGATCTGTGTTAGGATCGTATGTTCCGATCTCCTCGATGAACTTACCCTGTACAGGGAACTTTGAATCAGAAACGATGATTCTGTAGAAAGGAACCTTCTTCTTACCAATTCTCTTTAATCTGATCTTTACTGCCATTTTAAATTTCCTCCGTAAATGAATAAAAAATAAATAATATTGTATTTATATGGATAAACCAGCTATTTGCTGAATCACATATCAAAAGAACTTTTTGCCTCCGAAGCCTCCGAAAGGATTACCAAACTTACCAAATCCTCTCTTTCCACCCATAAGACCAGGCATCTGCTTCATCATCTTCTGCATTTGTTCAAACTGCTTTATAAATCGGTTTACATCTGCAATGTCATTACCTGAGCCCTTTGCAATCCTAAACTTCCTCTGTGGACTCATAAGCTTTGGATTTCTTCGTTCTTCAGGAGTCATTGAAAGGACAATTGCTTCAATCCTTGCGAGCTGTTTTTCATCAGGGAGCTGATCATCACTGATCTTACCCATTCCCGGGAGCATCCCCATTATGGAAGCAAGTCCTCCCATGTTACGCATCTGTTTCATGCTCTCAAGATACATTTCGAAGTCAATCTTGCCCTTCTTCATCTTGGAGACCATCTCACGGTCTTTCTCAGCATCACGCTCTGCGTTTGCTTCAACTGCCTTATCGATAAGACTTAGCACATCTCCCATTCCAAGGATACGGCTTGCCATTCGATCCGGATAAAACTGTTCGAGGTCAGATAACTTCTCACCCATACCAACGAAAAGTATAGGTTTTCCAGTAACTGCCTTGGTCGAAAGAGCTGCACCACCTCTAGAGTCACCATCCATCTTAGAAAGAATGATTCCATTGATGCCAACTTTTTCGTTAAACTGTTCAGCAACGTTAACCGCTTCCTGACCAGTCATGGCATCAACAACCAAAAGCGTATGATGCACTGTAACAGCATCCTTTATGTCTCTTAGCTCTTTCATCATCGCTTCATCAATCTGAAGACGACCGGCTGTATCTAAAATCACAACATTATGACCATGTTCTTTTGCATAGTCCATTGCGGATTTAGCAATTTTAACAGAGCTTACATCAGTGCCCATTGAAAAGAAATCAACTTCCTGCTTTTTAGCATTAACCTCTAACTGATCAATAGCAGCAGGCCTGTATATATCGCAGGCTACAAGCAAAGGTTTCCTTTTACCTTTAAGTTTTCCGGCAAGTTTTGCAGCAGTAGTTGTTTTACCTGCACCCTGAAGGCCGCACATCATGATAACAGTTATATACTTGCTATCCTGAAGCATAAGCTCTGTGGTTTCAGACCCCATAAGCTTAGTCATCTCTTCATTAACAATCTTGACTACCATCTGGGCAGGATTAAGACCGTTTAAAACTTCCTCTCCAACAGCTCTTTCCTGAACAGATGAAACAAACTGTTTAACAACTTTGAAATTAACATCTGCCTCTAAAAGAGCCATTTTAACTTCTTTTAAAGCTGCCTTAACGTCATCTTCAGTTAATGTTCCCTTGCTGCGGAGCCCTTTAAAGGCATCCTGCAATTTATCGGTAAGACTCTCAAAAGCCATTAGTTACTAAGCTCCTCTAAAATTCTGTCGGATATACTGCCAAGCCTCTTTCGAAGTTCATCATCTGACATATCTCCGTAATTATCAGAAACATTTTTTAGCTCTTTAGCACTCTCTTTGATAGCTTCAAATCTTCGTATCATGTGAAGCTTATCCTCATATCCCTGCAATGTCCTGGTACATCTCTTGATAAGGTCATGTACTCCCTGCTTACTGATACCATGCTCATCAGCGATCTCGGTAAGTGACATATCATCATATACAGCAGCTTCATAAACCTGTCTCTGATGATCAGTCAAAAGCTCGCCATAAAAATCATATAGAAGACCCTGTTCTACGATTTTCTCCATGATATACCTCTTCCTAAAAATCAACAATGTTTATAATATATAAAAAGAGTATAGGTGTCAAGTATTTTTTCTTGACACCTATATTTTCACTTCAGAAGGCAAGATCCCAAGTTGTAATTTAAAAGCTCTGCTAAAGGATGAATAATCTTTAAAGCCCGCTTCAAGACAGGCACTTGTTGCCGGAGTTCCTGACATTATAAGAGTCCTTGCATAAAGGATTCTCTTTTCAGAAACATATTGATGAACTGAATACCCTGTTTCCTGCTTAAACACACGCATCATATGATATTTACTCATATAGAAATGATCAGCGAGTCTCTCAATTGTAAGATCTTTTGAAAGGTTTTTGTTGATGTACTCAATGATATCAATAACTTTTCTGTTATAGCGTGCTTCCTGAGTAAAGCCAAGTTCTTCTGATATGCAGGCCTTGTTAAACTCAATCAAAGAGCTCAAAACATCAATCCTTGTAGAAAGCTTACCGGCATATTCTTCATTTTCTACCTTTAAATCATTTTCAATTTTTACAAAGCCATCATATATCTTTGTACTAATATTTGCAGGAAACCTGACAACATAACTCTCTATTTCTTTTGTCTTATGAAAAGCATCTAAAAGTCCATACTTTTCAAGAAATTCATGATTAAGATATAGTATTATCCTGTCATATTCCTTCTGCCCATTATCAGCCTCATAAACAGGCTTATGAATATCAAACCTGTTTACAAGCACAAAATCAAAGGGCAAAAGTTCATACTCTCGCCCTTCAATAATATATTTCACATTTCCATTTAGTATCAAAATAAGCTTGTCAAAATCATGATAATGAAATGGAATATCTATATTCTCATTATCGCAGATATGAAAAAACTTATAGTCCTCGTTTAGATAACCCTTCTGTTCGTAATCTTTTGTATCCATAGAATCAATAATCAGTTATGCAAATATTCAAATCAACGTTACCGGTAATTCCATCCACACTTCCGCTGGATGTATACTGCCACATATCAAAATGATACGGATAATACAAAGGTGTTCCGTAATAAGCAATCCAAATATCGTAGTCATCAACATCTATTGCATCCATGAGGAGTGTAAATGATTTTACATTTCCATAAATCATGGGCTTATAGCCTGCTTTTTTAACAGCCTCACAAAAAACCTTAGCGACCTCTTCATAAGAATCACTTGAAAGATTCACAGTCCTGGCAGAATCTGAGTCTGCAGATTCAATATCTATCACAACAGGATATTTTATATCGTATGGTTCAATCATATCAAGCATCATCTGCACTTCTTCAAGAGCTTCAGTTTCATTCAAGGCCTGTGAATAGAAATAAACCCCTACATCAATGCCATTTTTTGTAGCACCCTTTATGTTATTTTCAAAATAATCATCCTGAAGAAGTTTTCCTTCTGTAGTACCTCTAAATCCTGTCCTGATAATAGCAAAATCGATGCCCGCATCAGCAACTTTATCCCAATCGATGTCGCCCTGAAATCTTGATACATCAACACCGGTTTTGGTCTTAATCGTTTCATCATCACCAACATATTGCAGATATCCTTTTTCATCAAATTCAAAGTCATCTTCGTCAAAGGGATGATGCTCAATCTCATCTGTAATAGGGAAAAAGTAATACCTGCCATCACTGGCAACAACCAATTGTTCAGGAAAAAGAGATCTTATTGTTGAAGTAGTACCTTCTCCGGCCTCAAGTTTTCTCTGTATAGTACTTTTAATTGATTTCTCAGTTTCATCGGCAGCAACTTTTTTAGCCTCATCAACAAGAATCTGTGTCTCAACCTCAGTGTAATATCCCTCATTGTTCAGAGCTTCCAGTTCACTCCTTACTGCCTCTTCCTCTCTTTTAAGCATCGCATTTTTAATCAAAAGTGCAATACTAAAAGATAGCGCCAAAAGCGCCACAAGGCTCAAGAATATGATTGATATAATATTATGAGTGTTCCTGACACCCCTTTTCTCACGTAATTCCCCAGATGAACTATTCATACTTAAATTCTCTCGTCAAAATAACTTTTATAGCCTTCGCCATAAATCTCACTTGCACTAGAGATGATCATAAACGCATTAGGATCCTCATCTCTTACTATATCCTCAGCTAGAGGCGAAAGCCTCTTCTTTATGGCACACATTATAACTTTTTTATCTTCCCCGCTGTATGCCCCTTTTGCAAATACATGTGTAACACCGATATCCAGCTCTTCAAGAAGCCTTTTGGTTATATCATCAACCCTGTCAGAAATAATATAAATAAGTTTAGCTTCATCTCTACCGTACAAAACAAGGTCAAGAACATAAGATGTAACCATAACCGACATAAATGAATATAAAGAAGCTGCAAAGTCACCAAATACTATACCCGCTATAAGAAGTACTACAATATCTGTTAAAAGGTATAGCACTCCAGTTTTGATATGCGGATACTTGATCCTTAATAATTTAATTATAACATCGGTACCGCCAGTTGTGGCATGACATTTAAAAATCAGGCCGATTGCAATACCAAGGGCTGCGCTACCAAAGGATGCCCCAAGGAATACATCATAAATTATGTATCCCGAAAAGAAGTTAGTACAGATATCCGTAACCCAGGAAATCACGGCAGTTGCATAGATGGTTGAAATAGTGAACCTAATACCGAATTTCCAGATAGAAAGGATCAGAATAGGTATATTCATGATCAAAAACCATAAACCAGTACCCATCGGCACCACTCTGTTAAGCACGATGGCAAGACCTGTTAATCCTCCGGGAGCTATATTATTAGGATCAACTAAAAGACTTGTTGCTGCTCCATATATTATTGCTCCGATTGTGATTAGAATATACTCCGCTACTCTTCTTAATTTCTTTGATCTTATCCTATTCATTACTTAAATATTTGTCCTTACAATTCTTGGTTTATATCCATTATCATTGAGTGCATCAATGATCTGCTGTTTGTGTTCGCTTCCGAAAGCTTCAAGAGTGATTCTGAGCTCAACAGCTGCATTTCGGTTAATGGAAACAAACTGGTTATGTTCAAGCTTTATTACATTGCCTTTTACTTCAGCAATTACACCTGAAACTCTTGAGAGTTCTCCCGGCTTATCAGGAAGAAGAACAGAAACAGTAAAAATTCTGTCTCTCATAATAAGTCCCTGCTGTACAACAGAAGACATTGTAATAATATCCATATTGCCGCCAGATAAAACGCAGGCAATCTTCTTATCCTTCACATCAAGCTGCTTAAGAGCCGCAACAGAAAGAAGTCCTGAATTCTCTACTACCATTTTATGGTTCTCAACCATATCAAGGAATGCTACAACAAGATCCTCATCAGGAACAGTGATTATCTCATCAATATTCTTGCTAAGATATGGGAATATATTTTCGCCCGGTGTCTTAACAGCTGTTCCATCCGCAATAGTATTAACTGTAGGCAGTGTAACAACATGCCCCGCCTTCATAGATTCCTGCATACAATTAGCACCGGATGGCTCAACACCTATAACTTTGATCTTGGGATTAAGGAGTTTTGCAAGAGTTGAAACTCCTGTAGCCAGTCCGCCGCCACCGATTGGAACAAGAATATAATCAACGGTTGGAAGCTCCTTGATTATTTCCATTGCTATGGTTCCCTGTCCGGTTGCAACATCAAGATCATCAAATGGGTGAACCATTGTATAACCTTTTTCTTCAGCAAGCTTTTTAGCATGCTCATAAGCTTCATCATACACATTGCCATGAAGAACAACTTCAGCTCCAAGAGCTTTTGTTCTGTTCACCTTGATAAGTGGAGTTGATGTAGGCATTACAATTGTTGCCTTAACGCCATAACGCTTTGCAGCATACGCAACGCCCTGCGCATGGTTACCTGCAGATGCAGTAATAAGACCTTTCTTTCTCTCATCATCAGAAAGAGTTGTAATCTTGTAATAAGCGCCTCTTACTTTGTACGCCCCTGTTCTCTGAAGATTTTCAGGTTTCAAATATACCTTGTTACCTGTAGAATTGCTCCAGTAATCACTGTAGATAAGCTTTGTCTCCAAAGTAACTTTTTTTACATCTTCGTAAGCTTCTTCAAATTTTTCAAGTGTCATTTTTTCCCCGTTTTCCATGTCGTCTCCTTATCAGCTCTTACATTAGAGCATCAACAAATTCATCTGAATTAAATCTCTCAAGATCGTCAATACCCTCTCCAACTCCCACATATTTAACCGGAATATTAAGTTCCGATACAATGGCAACAGCAATTCCTCCCTTGGCAGTACCATCAAGTTTAGTAAGCACAATACCAGTAAGATCTGCCGCTTCACCAAACTCTCTTGCCTGCATAATTGCATTCTGCCCTGTAGTTCCATCTAACACAATAAAGTTCTCACGCCAGATTCCAGGAAGTTCCTTATCTATGATTCTGTTCATCTTGGCAAGCTCTTCCATAAGGTTTTTCTTATTGTGAAGCCTTCCTGCTGTATCAACTATCAAAATATCACAGCCTCGGGCTTTAAATGAAGATGCCGCATCATATATAACGCTCGCCGGATCCGCACCTTCTTTTCCGACAATTATTGGAGCATCAGCTCTTTTTGCCCATTCCTGAAGTTGTTCAGTAGCTGCTGCTCTATAGGTATCTGCTGCAGCAATAAGAACTTTTTTTCCTTTGTTTTTAAAAATTGAAGCAAGTTTTCCTACTGATGTAGTCTTTCCCACTCCATTCACACCGATCACAAAGATTATTGTCTTCTTATCTTCAAAGTCATAAGCATTATCATCAGTATGCATCTGTTCTCTTAAAATCTGTGTCAAAAGCTCTCTGCACGCATTAGGATCTGATATTTTCTTTTCTTTTACCTGTTTTCTGAGTTCATCCATAACTCTGCTGGTGGCATTAACACCTATATCAGCCATTATAAGAGTCTCTTCAAGTTCTTCATAAAAATCTTCATCTATACTTGAAAATCCCGAAAAAACATTGTCAAATCCTCTGGCAATATTGTCCCTGGTTTTGGATAATCCCTGCTGCAGTTTTGCAAAAAAATTATTGGCCATTAATTTGTAAGCTCCTTATCAATGAGGTTTACACTTACAAGAGTAGACACTCCCTTCTCCTGCATGGTAATACCATATAATCTATCAGCACTTTCCATTGTACCACGACGATGAGTAATTACAATAAACTGCGTACTTGAAAGCTTATGAAGATATTTAGCAAAACGAACAACGTTGTTTTCATCAAGGGCAGCCTCAATCTCATCAAGAAGACAGAATGGCGAAGGCTTTAAATTCTGAATTGCAAAAAGAAGTGCAATAGCTGTAAGTGCCTTCTCACCACCGGACATCTGCATCATGTTAACAAGTTTCTTTCCCGGCGGTTGTGCATTGATTCTGATTCCAGCTTCTAAGACATCCTCGTCCTCAGCAAGTTCCAGTGAACCCTTTCCTCCTCCAAACATTTCTTTAAATACCTGATCAAACTCTGCATTTATCTTGTGGAACTGCTCAATGAACTGCTTACGCATGGATTCATCAAGATCTTTGATGATCTCTTTCAGCTGCCTTTCCGCTTCAATAAGATCATCGTGCTGAGTCTTCATAAACGTATATCTCTCCATGAGGTTTTTATAGTCCTCAATGGCATTAACATTTACATCACCGAGTTTTCTTATTGAATCCTTAAGAGAATTAGTTTCTTTTCTCATAGCCGGAACATCAGTCATGTTTTCGTCACGAAGCTCTGCTGCATCAGAAAGAGTGATTTCATATTCATTCCACATATAATTGATATGTGACTCAATAGCCTCCTGACACTTTTCTCTCTTTGACCCCAATCTGATAACTTCTTTATCAAGATCAGATATCTGCTTATTAAGTTCTTCAGTCTTTCCAAAGAATTCCTTCTGTGAAACTGAAAGCTCGTTCTTTTCTTCTTTCTTTTGCTCGAGCTCTTTATTTGCATCAGACTGCACATCAACTGAAGCTTCAATTGTAAGTCGAATCTCTTCAATATCTTTCTTGTTCTGTTCGAGATTTCTTATATTCTCTTCCATGGAATCAAGAATCTCCTGAAGACCCTTCTCAAGAGTTTCTATATCTGACTCGACACGATTCAGATTCTGCTGCTGGAATTCATGCTTTTGAGCTATCTTCTCATACTCAATATCGAGTTTTGAAACTTTTTCGTTTTCAGTTTCCTCAATCTCATGAAGCCCTTCAAGTTCTTTCTGAAATTTTTCAACCTTAACAGTAGATTCTTTCTCAGTGTTTTCCGAAGTTTCAAGAAGTCTTTCAGCCTCTGCTTTTTCCTCAGCAATTTCCAAAAGTTTACTCTCTATTTCATCATTTTCAGCTTTAAGATCACTATAACCAGCTTTCTGTTCAGCCTGTCTTGTCTCTTCATTTTCAACATTAAGTCTCGCAGTGTTCTGTGCAATAAACTTGCCCTGGAGTTCTGTTCTAAGCTCTTCAGCAAGAGTTCTAAGCTCATTCCTCTTTGTTCTGCATTCCTCTATCTCACTCTTGAGATCATCAATACTCTGTTTGTATTTTTTGACGTTAGCTTCCATCTCATCCATCTCACGTCTCCTACCAAGGAGATTAGAGTTGTTTTTGAAAGCTCCACCGCTTATAGCTCCACCGGGAACAAGAAGTTCACCTTCAAGAGTTACCATACGAACTGTATAATTATACTTTCTGGCAATTTTAACTGCATTGTCAATGTTGTCTACAGCAACAATCCTTCCAAGCATGGCCTTAGCAACCTGCCTGTACTTAGGATCAGTATCAACAAGTTCATCCGCCATACCCAGAACGCCTTTTTCATTAAGAGCCTCTTTAGCTTTAAGCTCAGGCGGATTGTCCAATGCTGTAAGAGGTAAAAACGTTGCTCTTCCAGCCTTAGTTTCTTTTAGATAAGCAATCATTTTCTTGGCAGTTTCTTCATCATCGGTAACAATATTCTGAATGTTACCACCAAGAGCAACCTCAATAGCTGTTTCATACTTAGGCTGTGTCTTTATAATATCAGCCACAACACCTATGATTCCGGGTGTTGTGTCTTTTTTCTCCATTACCTTTTTAACACTGCCGCCGTATCCTTCATATCTCTCTGTAATATTTGCCAAAGCTTCAAGTCTTGATTTTTCCTGCTGATAAAGTTCCTGTATCTTTCTAAGTTCAGAATCTTTTAAAGACATGTTTTCACGCATCTCTTTTACGTCTTCTTCAGCCTTTTTCTGCTTTTTATTCATTTCAGAAATCTCTGAAGTTATGCGTTCAAACTCATCCTTAAGTCTTTTGATTGTTTCTTCCTGCTTTGACTCATCAGATCTGGCTCTAACAAGCTTTCCAGTAAGTTCTGCCTTTCTGATATTTACCTGCTCCTTCATTGTATTGAGGGAACTGAGCTTTGATTTTATGGTAGCTCTGGTATTCAAGGTTTCAATAATAGCGCTCTTGCAGCTCTCTACTTCCTCATTTATGTTTGATATCTGTGTAAGAACCCTTTCAAGCTCTTTTCTTGCTTCATCACGCTTTTGTGAAAGTTCTCCTACTTCCTTATCGATACTCTCTTTTTCAGAAAGATATTTCTCTTTTTCTTTATTTTTTTCTTCAATTTTAGCCTGCTCATCCTTAATACGCGTCTTAAAATGAGCATCATTGGTTGTAGCAGACTTTATCTTTTCATTCAAGATGCCTATCTGGCCTTCAAGCTTTTCTTTTTTGACAGATGAATCAGTGATTCTTGCTCTGGCTTCATCTATTTCTCGATCTAAAACTTCAAGTTTTTTCTGAATTCCCTCATATTCTTCCTTGGCTTTTTCATAGGACTCTTTTGCTTTATCAAGAGATTCAGTCGCAATGCCAAGATTATTCTCGGCATCTTCAAGCTGTTGCCTCTGGCTCTTGTTTTCAACAAGGAACATATTGACATCCAAAGTTTTAAGACGTTCACGAAGTTTTAAATACTCTTTAGCTACTTCAGACTGTTTTTCCAATGGTCCTACCTGTTTTTCAAGCTCAGATAAAATATCAGAAAGACGGGTAAGATTTATCTTCTCCTCCTCAAGTTTTTTGATAGCAGTCTCTTTTCGGGATTTAAACTTCACAATACCGGCAGCCTCATCGAAAAGATTACGCCTGTCCTCAGGCTTGCTTGAAAGAATCTGGTCAATCTGACCCTGACCAATAATAGAGTATCCTTCTTTACCAATACCTGTATCCATAAACAGCTCGTTTACATCCTTAAGTCGACATGTAGAGCCATTTATCATATATTCACTTTCACCAGAACGATAAAGCCTTCTTGAAACAGTAACTTCATCGTAATCAATAGCAAGGGAATGATCCGAATTATCAAGAGTGATGGCAACAAAAGCATAGCCCAAAGGCTTACGAAGCTCTGTGCCGGAAAAGATAACATCCTGCATGGATCCACCACGCAACTGCTTTATTCGCTGTTCACCAAGAACCCACCTTACAGCATCCGCTACATTACTCTTACCAGAGCCGTTAGGTCCTACAATTCCGGTGATTCCATTATGGAAATCAAATTTTATCTTATTTGCAAACGACTTAAAACCGTGAATTTCAATACTTTTTAAATACATTACTTGATTTTCTTTAATTCAAGAATAGCCTTGTAAGCAGCCTTTTGCTCAGCAGCTTTTTTGGTTTTTCCTGACCCCTCTCCAAAATTCTTATCGCCCACAAATACGCAGACATCAAATATTTTATCATGTTCAGGACCTCTTTCGCCACAAATTTCATAGCGAATCTGTCCCATATTCTGCCCCTGAACAATCTCTTGAAGAATAGACTTACTATCGCTAAACATCTGCATGCTCTCTTCATTTGTAAGAACATATTTATAAATAAACTT
Organism: Butyrivibrio proteoclasticus; assembly: GCF_900115735.1. GTDB lineage: Bacteria > Bacillota > Clostridia > Lachnospirales > Lachnospiraceae > Butyrivibrio > Butyrivibrio proteoclasticus_B. Next base: position 10,002 of record NZ_FOXO01000011.1, on the reverse strand, counting down.
CTTGGACTCTTCTATTCCGCCATCCAAAAACAATGCACCTATCACCGCCTCAACCATATCGGCAATGATTGATTCCTTGTTCCTGCCCCCTGTGGCCTCTTCACCTTTTCCAAGCTGCATGTAATGCCTTATATCAAGTTTTTCTGCATCAAAGGCCAAAGCAGGCTCACATACAAGAGACGCTCTGATTTTTGACATTTCACCCTCTTTTTTATCCGGATATTTTTTGAACAGGTACTCACTTGATAGCATTTCAAGGACAGCATCTCCCAAAAACTCAAGACGCTCATAATCAGGCTTTTTATTAATCTTTTGTTCATTTACAAAAGAACTGTGAGTAAATGCCTGAATTAATAGTGATTTATCCTCAAAAGTATATCCAATAGTATTTTCAAATTTTGAAATATCTGACTCTGATAACATAAAAACCTCGCCAAGTGCTTTACTTAAATTAAAATGAGGCAGTCAAAAAGCTGCCTCACCATTGTCTGTTATTTATTTACAGCTTATTTTGTAGAAAGTGCGCTTTTAAGAAGCTCTACAGCTTCACCAACAGTAGTGATATTCTCTGTCTTTTCAGGATCGATCTGTACATCAAATTCATCCTCAAGTCCCATAATAATCTGGAAAAGATCAAGTGAATCAGCACCAAGATCTTCTGTAAAAGTTGTATCCATCTTAATTTCCTCAGGATCAACATTTAAAACGCCTGCAATAACTTCTTTCATCTTTTCAAATTCCATAATAATCGACCTTTCTTAACTGTCAAAGTAATAATTTATATAGTCAGCGCTCAAGTCTCATCAGATAATTTTGCACTGATCTTTTCGCTAATTTTTTGTTCTGTGAATGTTACACACTGAAGGATTGAATTCTTAACCTCAATATCATTAGCACTTCCATGTGTCTTAACTACAAGGCCCTTAAGCCCAAGCATCGGCGCTCCACCATATTTATCCATACTGTAATCAGCAAGAGACTTCTTGAGGTCATCTTTAATAAGAAGTGCACCAATTTTGGTTTTAATATTGCTCATAAGCCCTTTCTTGATAACATGCATCATGGACTTGGCAACACCCTCGTACATCTTAAGGATAACGTTACCAGTGAAAGCCTCGCAAACAATAATATCAGCAAATCCGGCAGGAATATCTCTTGCTTCTATACTTCCGATAAAATTTATATCCGGGCAGTTCTTAAGAAGCGGGAATGTCTCTTTTACCAAAGCATTACCCTTTTCCTCTTCTGCACCAATATTTACAATGGCAACCGTGGGATTCTTGATACCCATGACATTTTCCATGTAAACAGTTCCCATTTTAGCAAACTGTACCAAATGGTTAGACCTGGCATCTACATTGGCACCACAATCTATCAAAAGAGAATTGCCTTTCTCGGTAGGAATAAGCGGAGCAAGTGGTGCTCTGTCAACTCCTTTAAGCCGTCCTACTATTACCTGTCCACCCACAAGTGTTGCACCTGTACTTCCTGCGGAAACATAAGCATCAGCCTCGCCATGGTTGACCATATACATGGCTTTTACAATAGACGAATCTTTCTTTTTTCTTATTGCCATAACAGGAGGTTCAGCCATTTCGATAATTTCAGTTGCATCCACAACTTCAATCTTATCTTTTTCATATTCGTAAGCAGATAGTTCTTTTTCTACAACATCTTTTTTTCCAACGAGGAAAACCTTGAGATTCTGTGACTCTTTAACAGCATCCACAGCACCCTTTACTGTGACAAACGGAGCGTTATCTCCTCCCATTGCATCAACAGCAACTCTAACTAATTCTGCCATAAAATTACCCCCATATCAAAATTGACTTCTTATAATATACAAGAGTACTAATCAAAAATCAATAGAATAAAAACATTGATTTTTGGGCAAAAAAAGGGCTTTCCAAATAAATTGGAAAGCCTTAAATTTCAGAACATATGAGGTTACACTTAGTTATCAAGCCTCAACTTCAACAATGCTCTTCTTGTTATAATAGCCGCACTTCTTACATGCGCAATGTGGCTGCATAAGAGCTCCACAGTGGCTGCACTTTACAAGAGTTGGAGCTGTCATTTTCCAGTTAGCTCTTCTCTGATCTCTGTGGCCTTTTGATGACTTATTCTTTGGGCAGATTGACATTTGAGTAACACCTCCTTACAGTAACCGTATAAGAAACTGCCTTAAAAAGGCAATTGTTTACGTTTATTCATTAGCATACCTTGATATTGTACTCATAGCAGCAGTGTTTGTCAATACATTTTTTTGACTCATGTCATTTCATCATCTATTGCAATTCTGAGAGTACTTCTTGGGCGAGATTCCTACAGACTTAGTAAATGCTTTTAGGAAATTACTATAATCACTAAATCCACACTTCTCGCATACATCGCTCACTCCTATTCCCTCTGCCAATAACGACTTGGCAATAGAAATACGTCTGGCTGTCATATACTTATTTATAGTTGTTCCGGTTGCAGATTTAAAAATCCTGCAAATGTATGACTCGCTTATATAAAACTGCTTTGATAAATCTCCTATACTTATCGGATACTGAATATTATTGTTCAGATATGAAAGGATTGCATCCACCTGTTCATTATATGTCGAAGGCTTATCCTCTAATTTATCACTAGTTTTCTCATTCACTATCTGATTTATTAGCACAAAAAGTTCCGTAAATGTCGCTCTTTCTAACAAATCATGTCCATATCCGTTGCTTGTGAGTATCTTATTTACAAAGTAAAGAAAACGACTCTGCTGTTCACTGGTAAGACTTATCTTATGAGAGAACTTCTCATTCCTCTCCTGAAAACATGCATCCAAATTGGTCTCTGTTGAAGATATCTCCTTCATGTAGTCTGGATCTATCATGATAACAATTCTCTCATGCTTTTCTTTCTCAATCTGGGTAAGATAATGAGAATCATACTGATTAATAAGAAAAAGATCCCCGGGGGCTATATCATAGACTTTATTATCAATAAGAAACTGCTTTCCTCCAGAAATGGAAAAATACACTTCATAGCAATCATGAATATGCATTTCCATCGCCTTTTCATCTTTATACAAATGAGCAATACTAAAGTATTTATTCTCTATACTGGAGGCCATTGCCTCTTTACATGAATTTAACTCTTTCATACCTTCCCCATTATCAGCTTTTTCTATATTATCCCAAACAAAAGACATAGTATATCATACAGTTTTACTTCAGTATTTTCAAGTTTTTTGTTATGTTTATTTAATATCAAGAAAATTTAGTTTAACGATTAACATTTAGTATAAAAAAAGAAGCAGTGAAAAATCACCGCCTCTTTTGGATTTACATCTTTATTATCAATTCATTATTTGCAGAGTGCTACTGTATCACGCGCAATTGCAAGTTCTTCATTTGTAGGAACAATAAGAAGCTTAACTTTGCTGTCAGCACCTGAAAAGACTTTGTCCTCACCATGAGCCTTGTTAGCCTCTTCATCAACAGTTGCGCCAAGGAATGAGAGTCTCTTGCAAATAAGGTTACGAACGAATCCACTGTTCTCGCCCACGCCTGCTGTGAAACAAATAGCATCTACTCTTCCCAAAGCTGCTGTGTAAGCACCGATGTACTTAACAACTCTGTAAACAAATGCATCAACAGCTCTCTTAGCGCCCGCATGGCCTTCTTCATATCCTTTCTGAAGGTCTCTAAAATCAGATGAAAGCTCATCTGAAAGTCCGAATACACCTGACTTTTTATTTAAAAGATTTGTAACATCAGCTACTGTAGAATTCTCTTTTTTCATGATAAACTCAACAACTGAAGGATCTATATCACCACTTCTTGTTCCCATGATAAGTCCTTCAAGTGGGGTAAGTCCCATAGATGTATCAATACATTTTCCACCATCAACAGCTGAAATTGAAGCACCATTTCCAAGGTGACAAACAATAAGCTTAAGGTCTTTTGCATCCTTTCCAAGGATTTCTGCAGCTCTCTTACTTACATATGAATGGCTTGTACCATGGAAACCATATCTTCTGATTCCATATTTCTCATAGTATGAATAAGGAAGGCCATAAAGATAAGCTTCTTCAGGCATTGTCTGATGAAATGCTGTGTCAAAAACTGCAACCATTGGAACTTTAGGCATTGCCTTCTGGCATGCTCTGATACCAATAAGGTTAGCTGGATTGTGAAGAGGTGCAAGATCAGAAACATCCTCAATTGCCTTAATAACTTCTTCATCAATAACAACAGATTTAGTGAACTTTTCTCCACCATGAACGATACGGTGGCCAACTGCTCCTATCTCATCAAGAGAAACAACACCGTTTTCACTATTTGTAAGTGCCTCAATAACAAGCTCAATTGCTCTGTTATGATCAGGCATTGGAGTAACCTTTGTAATCTTATCTTTGCCAGCAGGAGTATAAACTATCTGGCTTCCGTCAATTCCGATTCTTTCGCAAAGTCCTTTGCAGATTACAGCTTCTGAGTCTGAATCAATAAGCTGGAATTTAAGTGATGAACTTCCACAGTTAATAACTAAAACTTTCATATTTGACCTCTTTTCAAAATATTTCTGAAATCTACTTATATTATAATAGTAACTTCAGTTTCATTTTTATTCTTTGAGCAGAATCAAAAAATCTTCCATGTATATCATACTTATATTATAATTCTTGTACAAGGAAAAAACTGTACAAAAATTAGAAATTTATTGGTTACTGTTCAGACAGAAATGCGCACTAAGCTGCGCATTTCGTGAGAACTTGATACGGGAGTGAGCGCATTCAATCGACGAAGTCGATTTGGAATGAATGCGCGAAGTGGTTACTGGAGCGAGCTGTATGCGAGTGAACAGTAACATTTATTGTCGCAATATAAAATTTTGTTATCAGGATATCGTCAATGAAAACCATCGGGATTATCGCAGAATTCAACCCTTTTCATAAAGGTCATGAATACCTCATTAAAAAATGTAAAGAAAAATTAAACGCTGACTACTGTGTAGTTGTTATGAGCGGAGATTATGTAGAACGAGGTGCTCCGGCAATCATCAGCAAATTCGATAGAGCCAGGATGGCTCTTAGTTGTGGTGCCGATATTGTTTTTGAACTCCCTGTTTATTACAGTCTTGGAAGCGCTGAGTATTTTGCATCGGGCGCTATCTCACTTCTTGATAGGCTCGGCGTAGTAGACTATCTTTGTTTTGGAAGTGAAAATCCAGATATTGAATCTTTGAATTCAATCGCAGAAATTCTATCTGATGAACCACAGTCATACAAGGACGCCCTTGGCAAGTATTTGAAAATGGGCGATTCCTACCCTGTTTCCAGAAAAAAAGCCTTAAATGACTATTTTACTCTTGAAAAATCAGATATATCTTCAGCATATGTCGATATACTTGAAAGCCCAAATAATATTCTGGCAGTTGAATATTTAAAAGCTATTCGACGAATTAAAAGTAAAATAACTCCGTTTACCATAAAAAGAGAAGGCGCAGATTATCATTCCGAAGGAATCGAAGAAATATCAAGTGCACAAGGCATTAGAAATATGATTTTTTCAAATAGTGAAACAGAAAAAAGCCTTATCAAAGCACAACTTCCGTCTGCATCAGCTGCTTTTTTCACTGAATATGCAGGTAAATACCTCGATTCCAATGATTTTTCTGATTTTCTTTATTATAAACTTATTTCAGATAAGAATAGCGGCTATACAAAATATCTTGATGTTAACAATGATCTTTCAAACCGCATTTTAGGCGTTCTCGAAAGCTACACGAATTTTGATTCATTTTGCAACAGCTTAAAAACCAGGAATCTTACTTACACCCGCATAAGCAGATGTCTTTTACATATTCTTTTGAACATAACGCAAGAAAACATGGATTCCTACAAGCTTGATGGTTTTACCTGTTATGGAAGAATCCTTGGTAGCCAAAAAGAATCTTCAGCCCTTTTGTCTATGATCCAAAAAAAAGGAACTCTACCGATTTTACATAGACTAAAGGATGCAAAAGAGTTTCTGTCTCCGCTGGAGTTTGCACTTTTTGAAGAGACACTTTCTGCCACAACAATTTATAACCGGGTTGCTCAGAACAATATAAAATCCGAGTATAGATTAAAGCCTGTTATTCTTTAATTTTCTTTTAATTGATGTTAAATGGTTGTCGTGATATCATTATATTGTATACGTAATTTACTATTTATTGTTCTTTGGAGGATACATGGGAATTACAAAACTTGAAAAAGGCCAGTTTCTTCATAAAGCAGGACAAGGCAAGGTAGAAAGTGTTGAAGTTGTGATAAAAGGGAGTATTCAAATTTCAAATGCGTACTCTTCTATCAATTGTAATGTTGGCGGTTTTATCGGAATTGTAGAAAATCCAGGCGATCCCTACGCGTATAATTATGAAGCACTTGAAGAAACGAGTGTTTATTCCTATCCTTTTAATTCGCCAGATGATCTTCCCAAAATAATTAAATCAAATCCCAAAATTGCTCCTATTCTTGCCGCTCAGTCATCTGAGATTGCTGCAAAAACCTGCGCAGTATATGAAAAACAGTATGATGACGCGCTTCAGGAATATGAACAGATTATGGCTGATTATGCCGACTATCCAAGTCTTTGCATAAAAGTCGGCGAAATAGCAAAATCATTTCCAGAACTTGATGAGTTGATTCCTCCTGAAAAATCCGAAAAAATACCTAACTGGGTAATCGACTTTAGCAACAGTCTAAAGGAAAACGAAGCTGTTCTAAAGAAGACTTTCTATGGCTTAAACATAGAATTTGCAACCGGAATGATCATGACTACCTATACCATATATAAAACTATATCAGATCAAGTTCTTCTCCTTAATGAATACCGAAAAGTATTAAAAAAGAAAACCTCATCATTTACTTCCACTATAAAAGCAATAAAATTAAAGCTTGCAGATATGGAAAGGTCTGAGAATGAAGGTACAGAAGGTAGTGTGACTATCGTTAATGCTCTTAATACCATCCTTGTTTATTCAGGGGTAAGTGGTGAAATTGCTACTAAATTCGAAGAACAGATTTCAGCTTTTAAATCAAATAATAACCGCTATGATTCCTCTGATGAAGCAAGAGCTTTGAGGAGAAATATAAGTACTTCATTTTATGAAGTGTTCATACCTGCTTTTTTACGGAGCCTTACTGATGAAAACATCCCAATCGAAGTTAAGATGTTTTTTATGTTCGGTTTTGTTGATGAAGAATTGGCAGGAGCAAAGAATACAAGTATTCTCCATAACATGGCAAAGGCTTATGTTCCTGATGAGAACGGTAATGTACTGACTGTTTATGAATGGCTCAAAAAAATATTTATGTTAGAAGTTGAACCATCAAAAAATGAGTTTGATCAGGATTGGCCTTCATATCTAAGAGAGCAAAGATCAACAGGCGCTATCAGTCAGGATCAGCTTGAAGCTATGCAAAACAACCCACAGAAAAGACTTGATTTCGAAATTCACAATCTCTTTGCCCTTGGAAACAGAATGACCTTTGGACGAATTTCTTCTTTCGTTCCTGTTTTTGATGAGCAAAATGTCTTAAGACCACTTGATATGGCATATCAGACAGCCGCCAAAGTAAACGGATATTATGATATGATCCGCAGCATTGACTATGGAGTATTCTGCAGACAGGCACTGTACTCCAATACAGAAATCGGTATCCCTCAGGTTTATTATGATGATGATATAACTCCATACATGATATTGATGCCGAACGTTGGAAGCAGAGCCAGTCTTTGGCAGGAAATCGAGGGCAAAAACAGGCGAACAAAGGCCAGAATGCTTGTTTCTATATTTAATACAGAAAATACAGAAGAAACTATGATAAAACTATTTGGCGAGTTCAGATGGGAAATGTGTAAGACCGAGCAAGGAGTGCACTGGAACGATGTTACTGACCCTTCTCTTACATCAATGTACTGTGATTATTTGCAGTTTTATAAAAAGAATTCTGCTCTTTCAACTGAAAACAAAGAAAAATTAAGAACTGACTTAAAGAAATTCAGTAATAATTATAAAAATGTATTTATTGCAGATTATCTTTCATATATCAAGTTTGAATCTGCCGGTTCTCCAAGACTGAACAAAGTTACAAGAGAAATTCTTTTTACCTTCTGTCCTTTTGCTAAGGCAGTCAGAGAAAAGAACGCTGACAATCCTCAGTACAAAGAACTTTTCAACCATTATTCTGTTCGTATAAACAATGCAGCAAAGCCTATCCTGAACATCATAGCCAAGTTGAATAAAGATGGAATTGACGTTCCGGAAGAACTCACAAACCAGATTGAACATTTAAAGAAATAAAAACCTATACTGCCAATACGGCAGTATAGGTTTTAACAAAAGCAAAACTATTATGATGCAACGCTCTGACCAACTACTGAATCTACTGAAAGAATTGATATTATCATATCATCAATCTTTCCAACTCCGCGAACAACCGACTCTTCGCTTTTTAGAAATGGTGATGGCTGCTCAATCATGCTACCAGGAATGTTTCTTACATCACTTACTTCATCAACAACTATTCCAAGCAGATTGCCTTCACCAATATTTAAGATGATCACACGTGAATTACTTGTAAAAGAATCGTCTTCAAAATTCATTCTACGGCGAAGGCTCATAACAGGTATAATTTCGCCACGAAGGTTGATAATCCCTTTAAAATACCTTGGTGAACTTGGAACTTTTGTTATTGCAGGCATCTGAATGATGTTATTTACACTTTGAACATCGATAGCGTACAACTCCTGATTTATTTTAAAGATGATATATTTTGACTCATCTTCTTTTCGATTAAATTTTGTTAACTCGGACATTTATAGCCTCCTTATGCAATCAATGACTCAACATCAAGAATAAGTGCTACTGCATCATCAAGAATTGTCGCGCCACTAAAAAAGCGGTTATTATTGTCCAGTATTCCCAATGATTTTGTGTTGATATCATCCTGTCCAAAAAGCTCATCAACTACAAGACCAATATAAGTATCTTTATACATGCAGATAACAACATTTATATTTGAAGATTCTGTATTCGAATCCTCACAATCGAACAATTTATCCATATAGATCAATGGAATAACCTGTCCTCTAAGATAAATAACATCCTCAAAATTAACGCTTTTGATCTCAGAAACAGCTACATTCTCTATTGATAAAACTGCTGAAAGCGGAATGGCTATCTTTTCATCTCTCACTCCTGCTATTAAAGCCTGAGATGATTCCAGCTTTGCAGCAACACATTGACTTAATTCCATTTTATTACCTCCCGATTTGTCTTACTCCAAAACCAATATATTAAATGCATAAATATGTATAGTCAATACAGTTAGTTACGAGGATTGCCTATGATTGAAACAAAATACTCAACAAAAGAAATATGCCAGATATTTAATTTCGGCAGAGAAACTCTAAGGCACTATGAGCGCCAGGGGCTTCTTAATCCCAGAGTCAATCCTAATAATGGATACAGAGAGTATAGTTACTGGGACGTATGTTCTATAGTTGACATATTAAAATATCGTTCTTTAGGTTTTTCTCTTTCCGATACAAAAGACGTAATGTTTGAATACGACTCTCCCAAGATCATAAAAACTCTTGAAGAACACTCGATTTTTTTTCAAAATCAGATTACTGAAACTTCGCACATTAAAAAGTGCTCTAGAACCTTGAAAATTCAATAAAAACTGGCAACAAAAAAGGCGATAAGCCTCTAAAATTGGTATAATTTAAGTACCACCAAAAATTAACCATAAGGAGACCAACGCCTTGTCTAAGATTATATCACAGAATGAACTCGATACTAAGCAGATAACAGATTCAATCAAGATTTTCTTCAATAAATTTCATGTTTCTGCGATATTGAAATCATCTAATGTAAAAAAGCTGAAAGGTGAATCTCCTTCAAACATCTTGATGTATGCGTTTTCTCTCGTATTTCGAAACAAGTCCATGTATATGGATATGTTGCTTG